>NZ_JBNMHD010000037.1:0-34583 GCF_050872605.1 Fusicatenibacter sp. | reverse complement strand
GCAGTATGGTACATACGAGATGAACGGCATTGCATTTCAGGACCACGATGAGATCTGGTGGCTGGAGACGATCGGCGGCCATCACTGGATGGCAGTGAAAGTGCCGGATGACCATTATGTGGCCATGCCGAACCAGCTTGGTATCGACCATTTTGATCTGGAGGATGCACTCGGCGGGCAGAAGGAATATATGTGCTCAGCGGATTTGAAAGAATTTATTGAAACATATCATCTGGATCTTTCTATGGATGGAAATTTTAATCCGCGCGATGCTTTCGGAAGCCACGATGATTCCGATCACGTTTACAATACACCGCGTGCCTGGTTCATGGAGCGCTATCTGAACCCGCACACGAAAAAATGGGACGGACCGGATGCCGATTACACACCGGTATCTGACGATATTCCGTGGATGATGGTTCCGGAGAAGAAGATCACCGTAGAGGATGTGAAATACGTACTGTCCTCCCACTATCAGGGAACACCGTACGACCCGTATGCCGCATACGGCGATAAATCGTGGAAAGGGGCATACCGCTCCATCGGTGTCAATCGGACCGATTTCCTTTCTGTCATCCAGATGCGTCCGGATCACAAAGGAGACAACGGCATTCTGCAGTGGATTGCATTTGCGTCAAATGCATTCAATGTGCTGGTTCCGTTCTACACCGATGTGACGACAACACCGGATTATCTTTCCAACACAACGGGAGAGGTTTCCACAGATAACTTCTACTGGGCAAGCCGCATGGTGGCAGCAATGGCAGATGCATCCTATAAGTCTTCTATCTTCCACATTGAGCGGTATCAGGAAAAGGTGATGGCAAAAGGCCATGCACTGATCCATCAGTACGATGCGCTGCTTGCGGGGGAGACAGACGAAACAAAACAGACACAATTGAGAGAAGAAGCAAACAACAAAATCGCTGAAATGCTGAAAAAAGAGACGGGTGCAACACTGCACAAGGTACTCTTTGAACTCAGCAACCAGATGAAAAACGCATATTCCAGATCGGATGCGTAACCCAAATGTGATTCCGCCTGCAGACCGACTTGCGGGCGGAATCGCACTGATAAAAATTTTCAGCGTACTTTGGGGAATTTTGTTGACAAGAGGCGGTTCGTATGCTACAATAAACCAGCGACATGGAAGAAGGTCTTTTTTTTATGCCTGAAATTGCTGAAGTACGAGCAGCAAAAGCAGGGCAAAAACGAAGAGACCGCCGCTGATCCGCAAGGATCACAAGCGATAACGCAAATACACAGTGGAGGTGGAAGTCGTGCGCGTAAAAATCACATTGGCATGTACTGAATGCAAACAGCGTAATTACAACATGACAAAAGAGAAAAAGAACCATCCTGAGAGAATGGAGACAAAGAAGTACTGCAGATTCTGCAAAAAGCACACAATGCACAAAGAAACCAAATAATCTTTGGTAAGAGGTGATCCAATGGCAGAAACTGAAAAAAAAGCATCCAAAAAGAGCTGGTTCAAGGGCTTGAAAGCAGAGTTCAGAAAAATCATCTGGGTTGACAACAAAACGCTGGGCAAGCAGACCGTTGCAGTCGTAGCGATCTCTGCAGTAACCTGCGGGTTAATCACCCTGGTTGACAGCGCTGTAATCGAGTTCGTCAATTTATTGATCAAATAAGGATAAAGGTGTCAGAATGTCAGAAGTAAACTGGTATGTAGTCCACACCTATTCGGGCTATGAAAACAAAGTAAAAGCCAATATTGAGAAAACAATTGAGAACCGTCATCTTGAGGATCAGATTTTGGAAGTACGTGTTCCTATGGAAGAAGTTGTTGAAGTCAAGAACGGAACCAAGAAACAGGTACTCCGGAAATTGTTTCCGGGCTACGTTCTGATCAACATGATCATGAACGACGATACCTGGTATGTTGTCCGCAATACCAGAGGTGTTACGGGCTTCGTAGGACCGGGATCCAAGCCGGTACCGCTTACGGATGAGGAAATGGTGAACCTTGGAATCACCGGTGGTGAGGAAAAGGTTGAGCTTGACCTTGAGGTTGGCGATGCAGTCGTTGTAACAGGCGGCGCATGGAAGGATACAACCGGACTGATTCAGAGTATCAACGATACAAAACAGATGGTTACCATCAATGTTGAGCTGTTCGGCCGCGAAACGCCGGTAGAAATAAGTTTCGCAGAAGTCAAGAAGATGTAAGAAATGCCCCAGTGGCGTTTCGTGGGAGGGAAATTCCCGCAATTACCACATTTATTTAGGAGGTGCCGTAAAATGGCAAAGAAAGTTACAGGATATATCAAATTACAGATTCCTGCTGGTAAAGCAACACCAGCACCACCGGTTGGACCTGCACTTGGACAGCACGGAGTAAACATCGTACAGTTTACCAAAGAGTTCAACGCAAGAACAGCAGATAAGGGAGACCTGATCATCCCTGTAGTTATCACTGTATATGCAGACAGAAGTTTCAGCTTCATAACCAAAACTCCTCCGGCAGCAGTTCTGCTTAAGAAAGCCTGCAACCTGAAATCTGGTTCCGGCGTTCCGAACAAAACGAAAGTTGCTACTATCTCTAAGGACAAAGTTCGTGAGATCGCAGAGATGAAGATGCCAGACCTGAATGCAGCAACTGTTGAGGCAGCTATGAGCATGATCGCAGGTACCGCAAGAAGTATGGGTATCGTTGTAGAGGACTAATTTAGAAGAAGAGTTTACATCTTCTCGTATTGACGTGGGAGGGAGATTCCCGCAACTACCACCAGGAGGTTATTAGACAATGAAACATGGTAAGAAATATTTAGAGGCTGCAAAAGCAGTTGATCGTAGCATTCAGTACGATCCGGCAGATGCTATTTCCACAGTTAAGAAATTAGCTACTGCTAAATTTGACGAGACAATCGAAGTTCACATCAAAACTGGTTGTGACGGACGTCACGCAGACCAGCAGATCCGTGGAGCAGTTGTTCTGCCGCACGGTACCGGAAAACAGGTTCGTGTACTTGTTTTCGCTAAAGGCGCAAAAGCTGATGAGGCTGTTGCAGCAGGTGCAGAGTTCGTTGGAGCTGAGGAGCTGATCCCGAGAATCCAGAACGATGGCTGGTTTGATTACGACGTTGTTGTTGCTACACCGGATATGATGGGTGTTGTTGGTCGTCTGGGCCGTGTACTTGGACCGAAAGGTTTAATGCCAAACCCGAAGGCTGGTACCGTAACTATGGATGTTACCAAAGCCGTTAAAGAGATCAAAGCAGGTAAGATTGAGTATCGTCTTGACAAAACAAACATTATCCACGTGCCAATCGGAAAAGCTTCTTTTACTGAGGAGCAGTTAAGCGACAACTTCCAGACGCTGATCGGTGCAATCAACAAAGCAAAACCGGCTACTCTGAAGGGACAGTACCTGAAGAGCGTTACTCTGGCTCCTACTATGGGACCTGGAGTTAAGGTTAATACTTTGAAGCTTGCATAATAAATGAAAGAATGAGAACCCCCGGGGCTGTATGGCTCCGGGGGTTCTTTGCGTTGAAAAACGGACGCAGGGGAAAGGCGCCCTGCCCACAGCCCGCCTTTCCCCTGCTGAGGGTGGGGACGGACGGGAAGACGTGCCCGAAAGGGCGCTGTTTCCTGACAGGGAGAATATTTAGGCTCGTGGGAGTGTGGATTGCAGGATGATGGATATTTGCCTGCGAAGAGAAAAGACGGTGTTGATATGTGGCGGAGTAGGTTATAAATATCATATAGAAGGTAAGAATAGTTATAAAAGCGATTGTATTGAAAACAGTCGCTTTTGTTTGCTTAATGACAAAAATGTTAGTTAAAATCTGAAAAAAATCTAAAAAAATAGATTGACAGCATATAAAGAGAAAAAGTATAATAAAAACGTATAAAATGTCGGAAAATACAGAGAAAGAGGGGGAAACCAATAGATTTTTAGATGAACTTATAATGCGAAGGGAGAACGAAGAAAGGAGAAGAATATGTTTCGAGCTAAGATAAAGAAAATTTGTTTTTGGGATGAGTAGTTCTATTTATTGCTTTAAGATGTAGTGTTCAAGATGTCAGTGCAAATGAGATGGAATTTTCCCCGTTACCTACTTCTAAAATTGAAAATTCGATTAATGAATTAAGGCAAAACCCTATATTGTTTGGATATGAAAATTCGGATTTTGGAGTCTTGACTGTTAGAAGTGCAATTCCATGTTATGAATATATAGCAGATAAACTGGTTTTGGAACCTTTTAGAATAATTCCTATTTATTCGGATGATAGTATTTTTCTAAATGCAATTGAAAATTATTCGGAAAATTCAGAAAAATCTGTTATACAGTTAAGCCAAATGTATACAAAGGAACTGGAGGCGTCTTCGAGTGAAGTTTTAGCATTGATTTTTGATGCGGAGAAGTGTTATGCGATAAGCGATAATGACGCTTGGGAAATATCAAAATTTTCTACAGAAGTTCCAAGAAGAGATAGTTTTAAGTCATGCAGTGATGTTTTTAAAGCATATTTATCAAACAATATTTCTAGAGAAGTACAGTTTGATACACAAGAATTAAAATATTATAATATGCCGAGTGTATGTTCGTATGCCAAGATAACTGTTAGTTATGTAAATCAGATTTATTCGAATACCTGTTGGGCTGCATGCATATCGTCCACTATGAAAAAAGTGACGGGAACAACTAAATCAGTAGAAACTATAGCAAAAGCGCAATATGGCAATAATTTTAACAACAAGGCCTCTTTGGAACAGTGTCAATACCTAATGAATTTGCTTTACAATTATCAATATCCAGTTGTAAGTAATTCAGCACCATCTAATACAACTATTTATAATAATATTAATGCAGGATATCCAATGATTACAAAGTGGACCAGTGCTTCCTTCAGCCACGCAATGGTTATTCATGGTATAAATACAGACAGCTATCCAACGGTCTATATTATGGATCCAGAAGTAGGATTTTCATCAGCACAAAAAGGAACAAATTATTTCTACGTAAGTTCAAATGGGACAGGATTATCTTTATCGGGATATTTATCAAAGCGGTAACAAGACTAAGAGATATGAAAATGAAACAAATAAGTAAATTTATTATTATTTTTTGCGCTTTTGTTATTGTATGCGCTTGTATTGCTGGGTTTGAAGAAAATAAGAAAGAGATTGTTGGACCAGAGCATGGATCAACGGATACTTTTTTGATGTGCACAGATTTTATCTCAAAGAAATCGAATGATACGATACTAAGGGATATCGAAACATTTGATGTAGAACGAGTGTCACAGATTTATATTTATATTCCGGAAGATACGGGTTATGGTATGTCCCTGAGTATTACGCGAGAGGATCACCCAAAAGAAATGCAGGAAATTCTTTCGTCTATTTATGATGGGAAAATGAAATATCAGAAGACTCCAAATTCTTTAAAAATCACAGAAAGAATAGTTTTTGATTACAATTGGTATTTTTTACTTTATGGAGATGAAATGGAACAAATGGCGCTTGTGTTTCAATATTCGGATAATACCCTGGTGTATAATGGACATGTTTTCCAAACGTCAAAAATTTATGACCCATATGTTCGTCCATGCATTTTAAAGCTTAAGGAAGAAAAACAGGAAAAATTGAAAACAGGAGAGCTTACGCAAAGGCGAATTCCGATTCCTTAAGAAAGGGATGTCACTTCAATAGGCAATATGAATAATTATGTTCGGGTAAATATCTAGTGTTTACAGTATCAATTAAAATCCCTGCTGATTATGGCGGGGATTTTGATTTGCTGAAAAAAGATCAAAATAGTGTTAGAACATGAAAATTAAGGTCAAGTATTCTGCTCGAAATGTTAGTATAATGCTAAGTAGAAAGTAAACGAAAACAATAGAGCCCACGTGCGCTTATGGGCGGCGGGCTCTGGAAAGGGAGGTTTTTATGCAGTATTTTGAGAAACAGGGAAATGCGCTGATTTTCCGGCAGGATGGGGAGACGGTTCGGGTGGAGCCGTGGCAGAAGGACAGCCTTCGGGTGAGAGGTACGCTTCTTTCGGAGATTGAAGAGGGAAGCATTGCACTGCTTGATCCGGAGCCGGTGGAAGCGGAGATTGAGCTGGTGGATGAGCTGAAAGCGACGATCAAAAACGGTAAAATCCAGGCGGTTCTCAAGCTTCAGCCGTGGGGACAGAAGCTTCGGATTACGTTCTTGAATCAGAAGGGTGAGGTGCTGCTCTCCGAGATCGCAAACGGCGGAGCGCTCTGCCTGCGGGCGCACGATTACCGTGCATTAAAGGGCGGCGCTTATCAGCTGAAAGTATCCTTCGATTCCAACCCGGATGAGAAGATTTACGGTATGGGACAGTATCAGCAGGAGCGAATGAACCTGAAGGGATGCAACCTGGAACTGGCGCACCGCAATTCGCAGGCGAGCATTCCGTTTTATGTATCGAGCCTTGGCTACGGTTTCCTGTGGCACAATGCAGCGGTCGGCGAAGTACATTTCGGAACGAACACGACGGAATGGCTGGCACGCACCACAAAGCAGCTCGACTACTGGGTAACCGCAGGCGATACCCCGGCGGAAATTGAAGAGCACTTTGCAGATGCCATTGGTAAAGTTCCGATGATGCCGGAGTACGGTCTTGGCTTCTGGCAGTGCAAACTGCGCTACTACAATCAGGAGCAGGTACTGAATGTGGCGCGCGAGTACAAAAAACGCGGCATTCCGCTGGATGTTTTCGTGATCGACTACTATCACTGGCCAAGATGCGGTGATTACCGTTTTGACGAGGAATACTTCCCGGATCCGAAGGCAATGATCGACGAGCCGCACGAGATGGGCATTGAGACGATGGTTTCCATCTGGCCGCAGATCGACTGGAGAAGTGAAAATTACGAAGAAATGAAACAGCAGGGACTTCTTGTGAAGAGTAATGCAGGTGTTGATGTTCAGATGCTGTTCCATGGAAATAATGTCTTTTTGGATGCAACGAATCCGAGAACGAGAAAGTATGTCTGGGAGAAAGTAAAGAAAAACTATGCAGATCTCGGCATCCGCACGTTCTGGCTGGATGAAGCAGAGCCGGAGTTTTCGACGTACGAGTATGAGTGCTACCGCTACGCCGCAGGCCCGGTGGAAGAGATCGGAAATATTTACCCGAGAGAGTATTCCCGCATGTTCTACGAAGGACAAAAAGAGAACGGGCAGGAAGACATTGTCAACCTTGTGCGCTGTGCATGGCTCGGAAGCCAGAAATACGGTGCGCTCGTGTGGTCCGGGGATATTTTCTCAACCTACGAGGACTTCCGTAAACAGATCTGCGCAGGTCTTCATATGGGACTGTGCGGCATTCCGTGGTGGACAACCGATATCGGCGGATTCCACGGCGGTGTGACCGACGATCCGGACTTCCAGGAGCTGCTGGTGCGCTGGTTCCAGTTCGGCGCTTTCTGCCCGGTTATGCGTATTCACGGAAACCGCGGACCGAGAGAAGAGATCATCAACAAGGCAGGCGAAGTGCGTGAGGGAACCGGAGCTGACAACGAGGTATGGAGCTTCGGAGAGAAAAACTATGAAATCCTGACAAAATTCATTGGTGTCCGTGAAAAAATGCGCGATTACACGAGAAGCCTGATGGCAGAAGCACACGAAAAAGGAACACCGGTCATGAGAACGATGTTCTATGAGTTCCCGGAGGATGCAGCGTGCTGGGATATCTCCGATGCTTACATGTTCGGTTCCGACATTCTTGTAGCCCCGATCGTTCAGCCGAAAGCAACGAGCCGCACCGTCTATCTGCCGTCCGGCGCATCCTGGACACTGGCAAATACCGGAGAGGTTTACGAGGGCGGAAAATCCTACGAAATCGACGCCCCGATCGAGACACTGCCGATCTTCCTGCGCGATGGAAAACAGGGATATCTGGTAGGCGAGATCTGATGATAGAAAAAGAATAGAAAACGAAAAAGCATTCCTGCCGGGATAAAACGAAGCAGGAATGCTTTTTGCGCGAATCAGGAATGGAATATGGTCAATAAGTCTGTACAGCCCCGGAGATCCTTACGGAAGCGGATGGCCTGCTGCCAGATACAGTTCGTACCACTCTTCGCGTGTCAGGGTAATATCACACGCTGCAATAATCTCTTTCAGACGTTTTTCACTTGCCGTACCGGTGACGAGCTGCATATTCGCCGGATGGCGCAGAATCCACGCCGCTGCAATCGTGGTATCACTGACACCGTATTTTTCGGCCAGCACGCGGATTTTCTGATTCAGGTCCGGGTACTCGTCGCTTCCAAGGAAGCATCCCTTCCATGACGGCATCTGGAACGGCGACCACGCCTGAAGCGTAATATCATGGAGCCGGCAGTAGTCGAGCAGACTTCCGTCGTGGTCAACCGAGCCCGGTGTCTCCATATTAACTTCCATGCCGTTGGCAACAAGATTGGAAACCGGAATGCTGAACTGTACCTGATTGACAACGAGCGGCTGGCGGACATATTTCTGCAGGAGCGCGATCTGCATCGGCTTGTGGTTGGAAACGCCGAAATAGTGGACCTTTCCGCTCTCAAAGAGAACATCAAACGCCGCGGCAACTTCTTCCGGGTCCACGAGCGCGTCCGGGCGGTGGAGCAGCAGAAGATCGAGGTAATCCGTCTGCAGCCGTTTTAAAATACCGTCCACAGATTCCAGAATGTGCTCTTTTGACAGATCATAGCAGCCCTGGCGGATGCCGCATTTGGACTGGATCAGAACATCCTCGCGGTGCAGGGAAGGATCGGAGGCAAATGCATCACCGAAAACTGTTTCGCTCATGCCGCCGCCGTAAATATCAGCATGATCAAAGAAATATGCGCCCTGTTCCAGCGCGGAATGGATAAAATGATTCATCTCGTCTTTCGATTTTTCGGAAAGCCGCATGCATCCGACTGCAATCGAAGGAACTTTTCTAAGATGACTGCCTAAAACCGTTTCTTTCATGACAGAATTCTCCTTTGTGATAAAATAAAATCTTACTCTCACTATACCACTCAAGTACACTTGAGAGTCAATCTTTTTTGGGAAAAAGCGGTGAAAGCTTTCGCCAGAACCGCTGCGGATTCGACCGAAACACAGAAAAGCCGAACTTTGTTAACAAAATCGGAACAAAATCGACAACAAAGTTTACTTGCATTTTCGAAAAAATGATGTAAGATAGGGGTATTCGAAAAAAGATCCGAAAGGATCTGTAAATCTGTACTGACTCAGATAATGGAGGTTTACCCATGGATGCAAAAATCATAGCCGGAATCCTGGCAGCAGGAGGCGCAGCCTTAGCCGTCGGCGGCGTATATAGAATGAATAAGAAAACTGGTTACTTCAAAAAAGGAAATTCCGTCCGGTACGATGTTTCCCGGATTCCGTTTAAAAAGACGAGTCCGTTAAAAGGAAAGACGGTTGTCTTCCTGGGATCTTCCGTGACGAAAGGCTTTGCGGCCCACAATAATTCGTTTGCAGAATACATAGCAAAAAAAGACAGCTGTACCTGTATTAAGGAGGCAGTCAATGGAACGACGCTGATCGATAACGGCGAGGATTCCTACATCGAGCGCATGCGCGACAATCTCGACCAGGAGCGCAAGGTGGATCTGTTTATCTGCCAGCTTTCTACGAATGACGCAACGCGCAACAGTCCGCTCGGCGAAATTTCGGAATCCCGTGATCTGGACAGCTTCGATGTCAAAACCGTCTGCGGTGCGATCGAGTACATCATTGCGTATGCAAAAGAAACGTGGCACTGCCCGGTTATGTTCTACACTAACCCACAGTATGATTCCGATACGTACGCAAAGATGGTGGAAGCACTTCTGAAAATCCAGGAAAAATGGCAGATCGGCGTGATTGATTTCTGGAATGATGAACGGATCAACAGCGTTTCGCCGGAAAAACGGAAACTGTATCTCCAGGATCCGATCCATCCGATGAAGGCCGGCTACGCTGAGTGGCTCGTCCCGGTGATGGAGCAGCGGATTGCCGAATATCTGGAAACGCAGGTGTAATCAAAAAGGAACAAAAAAATACTTTCGTGGTTTCTTGGGCTGGAAGATTCCGCGAAAGTATTTTTTTATTGCTCTGCCCTTAATGGAACCGGATGATCGGGCTGCTGTGCTGACGAAACTGTCTTTTCCGTACTTTCTGTTACTTTGCGTTTTTTGCGGATCCGGAACTGTTTGAAAATGCCGCGGATGGCGTCATAGAGCTCCGGCTTTAATTCCTCAAGCGGGATCGGCTGCTGGTACAGAATGGCGTTGTAGCTTGTACCGCTTACGAGTTCCAGAATCATATAGAACATCAGCTCCGGTGAGCGGTACGTATATGCCGCATGGGAGAGCAGCGATTCGTAAATCGTGTAGATGGCAGGTGTGTCGCTGAACGGGGAAAACGTAAGTGAATTTTTGAAGAACCCCCAGCTTAAGTGCTTGGAGATCAGCGTCACAAGGCTGTGGTTGGCAGCAAACTGGTCGAGGATATTGTCGGTGATGAAAAGAACCTGTTCTTCAAAATCCTGGATATCCGGATGACGCAGCAGATCCGTATAGGCAGCCTGGAATATCTGGCTTGCCTTGTGCGCAATCAGATGATTTCGAATATCGTACTTATCTTTGAAATAAAGATAGAAGGTGCCCTTTGCAACGCCGGCGTTGTTCACGATGTCCGAAATGGAGGTTTTACTAAAGCCGTTGTCGATAAAGAGCGAGAAAGCAGAGTCCAGAAGGGACTCGCGTTTTATTTGTTTGTTATTATCAATTTTTCCCACAGAGAGTCTCCTTTCCTGAAAGATATCAAAAGCGTGTGTCATTATCTTGTCTATAATTATAGGTATCATACATGGAAACTGTCAAAGGGAAAATGACTAATTTTCTCATTTTTGTGACTATGCACGAAGAAAAAAATGACCGATCGTCAATTTTGTGCAGTATTTAATGTTGACTAAGAGTCATTTTTGCGTTATAACATTAGATGATTGAAAGGCATAGGAAAAACATCCTCGATCTGAGGGAAACGGTATCCCGCAGTATCTTACTCCGAGCGGGTTTTACTTCTCTTATGATCCTGGATTTCATCATAAAAAACCATTATAAAAACCACAGAAAGGAAGTTTATCACAATGAATAGAAACAGAAAACTGAGAAAACAGATGATGTCTGGTCTTGCTGTTGGTATGGCTGCTGTTATGGGAGCTGCTCCGGTTTATGCAGCGACAGGAGAGGACGCAGCGGTTTCCAAAGAAGAAACCGTATATGTAAATGCAAATGCAGACGGATCGGAAGATCAGATCACCGTATCCAACTGGCTGAAGAATGCAGGAACGGAAAAGAACCTGAAAGATGAGAGTGAACTGAAGGACATCAAAAACGTAAAGGGCGACGAGGAGTTCACCCAGAGCGGAAACAAGCTGACCTGGCAGACAGACGGCGAGGATATCTATTATCAGGGAACAACCACAAAAGAGCTTCCGGTTTCCGTGAAGTTCACCTATTATCTGGACGGCAAGGAAATCAAACCGGATGACCTGGCCGGAAAGAGCGGAAAACTGAAAATCAAAGTGGACTATACAAACAATACAAAGACAACGGTTGACATCAACGGCAAGAAAGAGACGATGTACACCCCATTCGTCCTGATGACCGGAATGATTCTTCCGCAGGATACTTTCTCCAATGTCAAGATTGACAATGGTAAAGTCATTTCCGATGGAAGCAGAAACATCGTAATCGGATTTGGTATGCCGGGCCTGCAGGAAAGCCTGGGATTAAATTCCGATTCCCTTGAAGATCTGGTATCTGGTGACAGCGATTTCGAACTGCCGGAAAGCCTGGAGATCACTGCAGATGTGGAGAACTTCTCTCTGGATTCTACCTTCACCGTTGCACTTGACGATGTTCTCGACACCATCGATACCGACAACATCACCGGATACGATGACCTGAAGGATGCACTGAATGATCTTGAGGATGCTGCAATGGAACTGGTTGACGGTTCCAAGGCACTCTCCGATGGTGTGGATACTTTAAAAGACAGCTACAAAAAGCTGGATGATGGTATCGGAACGTTAAAAGACGGCGCTGACGAGCTGAACAGCGGGGCCGGCACCCTGGCAAGCGGAGCATCGACTCTGGCAGGCGGAGCATCGACTCTGGCAAACGGAACTTCTGCTCTAAACAGCGGAGCTTCTACCTTAAACAGCGGAGCAGCTACCCTGTCAAACGGAGCATCCACCTTGAGCAGCGGAGCTTCTTCTCTGGCAAGCGGCGTAAACTCCTACACCGAGGGCGCTGATACCCTGAATAAAGCAATCCAGACGTATCTTGGAAAGAACGGTGCGCTGACTGGAAGCGTAACCGAGTATGTAAACGGTGTGAATAAAGTCGTTGCAGGCGTAAAACAGTACACCGACGGAACAACACAGCTGTCCGACGGCGTTGCTTCCTATGTAGCAGGCGAGAAACAGCTTGCAGCAGGCGCTGAGCAGCTTCAACCTCTGGCAGACGGCCTGACTGAGGTAAACAGTGCAATCGCAACACTGAATGCAGCACTCGATGGAAAAGATGAGAATGATATTTTAGCAGGAGCAAAACAGCTCTCCGAAGGACTGACCAGTCTGAACGAGCAGCTGCAGAGCACCGATGTACAGAGCCTTCTGACGATGGTAGACGGTATGACCAGCACCGGTTCTACCCTGATCTCCGAGACCGAGGCACTCTCCGAGGTTCTGAACACCACAATCGCAGGATCTGTCAACAGCATGATGACAAACGGCAACGAGCTGATGAGCCAGATGGATACGCTGTCCAAAGGACTTGAGAGCTACTTAAGCGGTCTGGAGGCACAGATCACGAATCAGGCAACGCAGATGGGAACCCAGATGGCGGCACAGGTTCAGGCATGGGCAGACGGAGCAGCAGCACAGCTGAATCAGGAAGCAACAGCAACAGCACAGAGCGCAGCTGATGCAGCAGCAAGCCAGGCATCCGCCGATGCAGCAAAACAGGCAAATGATCAGCTCTCTGCAGCAGCGGCTACACTGGATGCACAGATTTCCGCAGCTAAGAGCGCCGGAAATACAGAGCTTGCCGATTCCTTAAGTAAAGCAAGAAACCAGATCGGAAGTGTCAGCGTTTCCGCTTCCGCCGGAACCGTTTCGGTTACTCCGGTTACAGCTCCGCAGATTACCCTTCCGGAACTGAACTTCGAAATCGAGCGCCCGGATCTCTCCGGTCTTGCAGCAATGCAGCAGAAGATGAGCGATATCAAGAGCCAGTACAGCGATCTGCAGAAGACGGTTGCAGCGCTGATGCCGCAGCTTGAGACGATGCAGAAACAGATGAAGACCATTACAGACAATAAAGCTGTTGTTGAGCAGAATCTCGGCGCGATGCAGAAGCTGACCGCAGGTGTGGCACAGCTTGATGCAGGCGGAAGTGCTCTGTACAAGGGCATCGGTACTCTGTCCGCAGGTGTGAGCCAGCTGTACAGCAGCACAAATGAGAGCTTTGCAAAAGCAACAGCAGGCATTAATGCACTGAACGCAGGATTCACCCAGCTGGGTGCTTACAATGATACGCTGCTTTCCGGCGCAAGCCAGCTGAAAGCAAATGCACCGGCTCTGGTTGAGGGTGTTACGACTCTGCAGGGCGGCACGACACAGCTGACCGCAGGTCTTGGACAGCTGGGAAGCCAGTTAAGCGATGGATCTGCAAAACTTTCTGCAAACAGCGGAAGCTTAAGAAGCGGTGCTTCTCAGGTAGCAAGCGGAGCATCCCAGCTGGCAAGCGGAGCTTCCGCGCTGGCAAACGGAACTTCTTCACTGGCAAGCGGAGCTTCCGAACTGAACAGCGGAGCATCTACGCTGGCAAGCGGAGCATCTACGCTGGCGAGTGGAGCTTCTACACTGGCAAATGGAACTTCTACTCTGGCAAGCGGAGCTTCGGATCTGCAGTCGGGAAGCAGCAAGGTTGTTGATGGTATTGACGAGCTGTCTGATGGTGCGAAAGAACTGGCTGACGGTACGAAGAAGTTTGAAGAAGAGGGTACCAGCAAGCTGAAGAGTACCTTTGAGGATGATCTGGGAGATGTACTGGATCGGATTCAGGCGTTGAATTCGGATAAGTGCGCTTATACTTCTTACAGTGGTAAGACAAATGGAATGGATGGAAGCGTGAAGTTTATTATTGAGACTGCGGCGATTGAGGCTGCGGAAGAATAATGCAGTAATGCGATTCTACGGAAGGCTGTGAGGCCGCTTGCGTCCGGGATGCTTTCCCGGGCCGCGGGGCGTGGGATGGGCGGGGAGATCCGCCGGAAAAAACAGATGCGGTTCGACAGGAACCGGCGCAATTCGACAGGAAATTCGATAATTTCCCGTCTCAGTGCGCCTTGCCCCCTGGTGTTGAGCACCAGGCGGCATCCTGCCGAACCGCATCTGTTTTTTCCGGATCTCCACACCGCCCATCCCAATGCCCCGCCCCCAGGGAAAGCATCCCGGACGCCGCCGGCATCTACGTTACGAAAAGGCGCGGCTGCTTATATTGGGTGGAATAGGACGAGAGGGAGGTGAAGCAGCGCGCAGACGGAGCAGAATGGGAGTGGGAGGTGGTGGAGAAAAAAAGAGCAAAAAATAAGAACAGCCCGCGGGTGTGCGGGCTGCTCTTTCATAATGAGGGGGGAGATAGTTTTGAGTGGTTCATCAACTATCTGAGATATAGTATAGAGAAGAAATGTGAGCAAAGTATGTCTATTTTCTAAAAGAAACAGTAAATTTCTAAAGAATAAGTGAATCCACTCATTGTGTAAATCACTTCCGTCCCCCACAACGTATATGGGCCCCCAGGCGCAGCGGAGCGTCCGCCCCCGCGGTGCATTTGCAGGAGGGGTAAGGATGTTAGAGGGCGGAAATTTGCGTTGGAGCCGGGCGCAGCACTGTCTGACCGAAGGGAGTTTGCGGAGCCCGGTTCCGGTTTTAGCAAATTTTCGGCCTCTTACAGCCTCTTCCCCTCCGAAACAGCACCGTGGGGGCGGACGCTCCGCTGTGTCTGGGGGTCGTACCCCTCCGTCCTATTCAAAAGAAATTTTCCGGGCAGCGTAGCTTTTCCGGTACTGCCCCGGCGTCATCCCGGTGAGTTTACGAAAAGCAGTGGAAAAATTATGTGCATCCTGAAACCCGACGTTGTAAGCAATCTGAGAAACAGTGTGATTCGTATCCGTCAGCTCAGCCATTGCGCTGTCCATTTTGGATTTCAGGATGAATTGTTTTAACGTCATCCCGGTGCCCTCGTGGAAGAGGGAGGAGAGGTACTTGTCGTTGTAGCCGAAATAGCGGGCGAGTTCGGTGACCTTGAGGGACTCGCTGCTGTGGTACTGAATGTAGCTGATGATGTCCTGCAGGATCTGCGTCCGCTGCGTTTCGGAAGTGTAGGTGCGGTAGAAGGGACTCTGGCAGTTGATTTCGCCGAGAACAGCGGCAGTCAGGCTGTTGTTGAGGAACGTGTTGTGGAAACGCAGGGAAGTGTCCTGGAGCTGCTTCATGAGGATGATGACGCGGTTCGGGGACGAAAGCGTTCCCTGGCGCGGGATGCATAACGTTTCGGGGTAGTTGGATGGAAGCTGGGCGGGAGCGAGGTCCTCAAGGCGGTAGGAGGATGGCGGTGCAGCATGAAACTCATCCAGAACCGATCCGGCGGTCGGGTCAGAAGGAGCGACGATCGGTGCGGAGGGGATACCCGGGATAAAATGGAGCCAGTAGAAAGAGCAGCTTCCCTTTTTCGAGCCATGCTGATGGACGGTCGGCGGCAAAAGAAGATATTCGCCGGGGTGAACCTCGTAAGAGCGGCGTTCGTCCGCGATAAAAAGAGTTCCTTCCGTCACAACCATCAGTTCAAAATTGACGAGATTCCGTGTCAGGTGCATCCACTCCGGGGATGGGGACTGGAATTTGCCGCAGAGGTCGTAGGTAAAACAGGCGGCATCTGGAAATAAAACAGAGATCATATGACTTTTTCAAACCTTTTCAAACATTCTTGTATTTTAAACGGCGGTCCGTTTTGCTAAAATAAAACTATAGAAAAACAGGAAAACAGCCGTCAAAAGAAGTGTAACGCTTCCCATCCCTGAAAGCAAGGAAAATATCTTTTTCAAACCAGGAGGCGGCGGAAGACAACGAAAAAGGAGACCGAAAAAATGGATCAGAAAAACTTCGGCAAACCATTATCCCTGGCAAAAGTCCAGGTTACTGATGCATTCTGGAAAAAAGAGATGGAGCTTGTCCGCACCGAAGTAATTCCGTATCAGTGGAATGCCTTAAATGACAATGTTCCGGGAGCAGCACCGAGCTTCTGTATGCGGAACTACCGCCGCGCCGGTGAAGTTGAAAAAGAGCGGAAAGCAAAAGGAGACAAATTTGTTCAGATCAAATATCCGCTGGATACTTTTGAGACACTGCAGAAGGATGGCAAAATGGACGGAAGATTTTATGGCTTCCTGTTCCAGGATACCGATTTTACCAAATGGGTGGAGGCAGTTGCGTACTCCCTGACACAGCATCCCGATCCGGAGCTGGAAAAAACGGCAGATGAAGCAATTGAAGTTGTCTGCGCAGCACAGAGAGAAGACGGATACCTCGATACCTACTATCTGATCAACGATCAGGATATGATTTTTACAAACCTTAAGGACAACCATGAGCTGTACTGCTTCGGTCATCTGACGGAAGGCGCCGTAGCCTATTATCAGGCGACCGGAAAAGACCGTCTCTTAAAAGCAGCAGAGCGTTTCGCGGACTTTATTGCCAGCAAACTCGGTCACGGCGAGGGTAAAAAAGCAGGTTATCCTGGTCACGAAATTGCAGAGATGGCTCTGATGCGTCTCTATGATCTGACCGGCGAGCAGAAGTATCTCGATCTTGCAAAATACTTCATCGATGAACGCGGAACAAAACCATACTATTACGATATCGAGCGCGGTCTGACCTGCCCGGAGGGCGAGGAACGATATAGCTACAATCAGGCAAACCGCCCGGTGCGTCAGCAGGATGAGGTGCAGGGGCACTCCGTGCGCGCCGTATATCTCTATTCCGGCATGGCGGATGTGGCAAGGGCAACGCAGGATGAGAGCCTGCTGAAAGCCTGCGAAACTCTCTGGAACAACATGGTGCATCAGAAAATGTACGTCACCGGCGGAATCGGTGCCACTCATATAGGAGAGGCATTCTCTTTCAACTATGACCTGCCAAACGATACCGCTTACGCAGAGACCTGTGCATCCATCGGTCTTGTGTTCTTTGCTCGCCGCATGCTGGAGATTCAGGCAAAAGCAGAGTACGCGGATGTGATGGAATTAGCCCTCTACAATGGCGTTCTCTCCGGAATGGCGCTCGACGGAAAGAGCTTCTTCTATGTCAATCCGCTGGAGGTACTGCCGGAGGCATGTCACAAGGATGAGCGGAAATTCCATGTAAAACCGATCCGCCAGAAATGGTTCGGCTGTGCCTGCTGCCCTCCGAACCTGGCAAGAACGGTAAGCTCAGTTGCATCTTACGCATACACGGAAAACGACACAACCCTGTTTGTCCACTTGTACATGGGTGGAACAGTGGAAGGAGAAAAAGTAAAAGCATCCATCACTTCCGAATTCCCGTGGGACGGCCATGTTTCCGTGACCTGCGAGAGCGATACCAAAGAGCCGTACACCTTTGCATTCCGCATCCCGGGATGGTGTGCTTCTTATGAAAAAGAGATTCCAAAAGGCGCAGAAGTGGAAGAAAAAGACGGGTATCTGTATGTGACAAAAGTATGGGCGAAGGGTGAGACGATCCGCCTGAACTTCCCGATGGAAATCCAGTTTTTGGCATCCAATCCGCTTGTACGCGAGGACGCCGGCCGTGTTGCCGTAAAACGAGGACCGGTTGTTTACTGTATGGAAGAAGCAGACAACGGAAAGAATCTGCATTTGACAAAACTCTGTGTGAATGGTGAAAAAACCGCAGAAGCAGCCGATGAGCTGGGCGAGCACTTTGTGCGCGTAACGGCCGAGGGACGTCGCATGAAGCTGGGCGATGCGGAAAAACAGCCGTTGTATCATCTGTATCAGAAAGAGGAAGAGGAAAAGACGAAACTGAAGCTGATTCCATATTATATGTGGAACAACCGAGGTGAGGGCGAAATGCAGGTATGGATCCGCGCATGTGAATGATTTTATTAAAGAAGAAATAAAAAACTCCGGAAAAGGGATGGCTCCTGATGCAGCCTCCCCTTTTTTCCGGAGTTCTTGTTATGCCAAAATATGAGAATCCTGCAAAAAAGAAAGTGAATTTTTTGCAGGATTCTTTGTGCTATTGGTACAGATTATTTTCTGCTTCTCATAGAAAGACTGCCGAAAGCAGAAGAAACGGCGGGCAGAATCACGAGGACGACCGCAAGGACAATCATTCGATCCACAAAGTCTGTCATGGCCTGTACAACGCAGACAGAGAGAGTCAGATTCATACCGAGGCTGTGAAGCAGCTGCACCAGCACAGTGGAGCCGGAGGAAGTAATTCCACCGAAAACAACCGCGGTGATTGTGGAACTTACCACAGTACCCGGAAGTGAGATCACAAGCGCTGCCGGAAACAGCTTCCAGCCCATGGAGCGGAGGGAAAGACTCTCGCTGCGGGATCCTGCCGTATGGGACGGGCGGAGTCTGCGGAATACAAGGCCGGCAACGAGACCGATGACAAGCTGCACCGGAATATAGTAAAACGCATAGACATCACTCGTCATGCCGGAAATGAGTCCGGAGATCAGTCCCGGAACGAGGCCAGCAGCAGGTCCGAACAGAGCGGCTGCCAGAACTGTTCCGATGGAGTCCAGATAAACCGGAAGACGCAGCAACAGAGCAATGGTACCGCCGAGAATATTGATGACACCGCAGAGCGCGAGTGTCGTGAGCTTTAACGTACGGTTAGTATTCATCATGCCTCGCCTCCCTTCTGAAACATCGTCTCATGTGGGAAGACCGGCGGTGCGGTGAGAATCTGGTCGAGAACCGGTGCGGATTCCTCCTGCGGTACGCCGAGAACGCGCTCAAAGAACATCAGGAAGAAACGGCGCACATCGACCTGCGTCAGAATGTGGCTGTTCGGTGCTTTCTGATAAAAATTCATGGCATCCACAACCGTCTGTCCGATGCAGAGGCCTCCGGTTTCTACCTGCGTATACGCATTAAAACCGCTGCAGAGCGACGGATCCACAAGATAAGCGGCCGCGAGCGGATCGTTGATCACGCATCCGATGACCTTTTCCTGTTTCCAGTGGAAATCAAAGTAGAAGCGCGTCAGCTCCTCAATGCGGGTTCCGACTCCTGGATTTACGCATTTCATATATTCCACAAGATTCGGCGTCAGGACAATTTTTCGTGTGACATCCAGCCCGATCATATGAAGCTTTTTGCCTGTAAGCTGCGGCAGCTCGGAAAACGCGCGGAATACTTCGGCTGCGGCATCCGGGTCGCACCAGTAATTGTACTCGGCAACCGGGGAGCAGTTTCCATGGCTTTTATAGCTTCCGCCCATGGAGACAAGAGACGTCAGGTTTGTCAGGCACTCCGGTGCGCGGGAGATGACTTTTGCAAGGTTCGTCATCGGTCCGAGTGCAAGAATGGTAACATCAGGGGTTGCTTTTAAGGTTTCGATCAGGAAAGAAACAGCGTCCTTGTTTGGCGTAAGGCCTTCGGCATCCGGCCAGCCCGATTCGCCGAGACCGTCCATGCCGTGGGTGTCCATCGCGTCCACGTAGTCGCGGACCAGAGGCGTCTCCTCGCCGACATAAACCGGGACATCTGGTTTTCCAATCATAGAAAGAATTTTGAGGGCATTTTTAGCGCCCATAGAAGCGGGTACATTTCCGCTGACTGTGGTGATGCCGACAAGATCCAGCTCTTTCGAAGCCGCGGCAAGCATCAGGGCGAGAGAATCGTCGATGCCCGGATCACAGTCGATAATCAGTTTTCTTGCATTCATTTTCCAATCTCCTTTGATGAAAATTTTGAGATACTTGGTTTTTTATACTGGGAAGTTCACGAACCAGTCCGGACACCCGCAAAAAGACGGGAAAATCCGATTGCATAAATGCACGGGAAAGAGTATAGCACAGATAAAAAAAAAAATCTAGTAAAACAAACCTTGCCTGTTTTGAAAAAATCGGTTATGGTATAGAAAAGCATACAGCAAATGAGAACATGGGAGAAAAGAAAATGGCAGATGGATTTTTAGCACCAACTGGGAAATTCTATCCCAAAACAGAAAATTTTCATGCGCAGACCGCGCGGGTGATTTTAGGTCCGGACGGCCAGACGGACGAGCCGATCCAGGAGCTTTTGCGCCGCGGCTATATTTTATTTGTAGGATTCCACAAACCAGGCGAACCGGAAAATCTCCATGCCGATATGGATTACGTCCTCGGCGGACCGGGGTATCCGGCGACCGAAGGGCAGAAGGCCTGGATTGCAGAACATACGGAAGAGCTGTCGAGAAAGCAGCAGTTTGACATCAACAACGACGAGACAACCTTTGAGAACTTTTACATCAGCAATGTCCGCATGTTTCCCTGGTGCAAAGGGTGTGCCGAAGAGAAAGCGCGTGACCTCTGGGGCAATGCACAGAGCGAGGAGAAGCCGAAGCGGTGTGATGCGTGTCCGGCCTTCAGGAACCGTCCGCTTTAAAAAAACAGAAAATGTCAGAAAATAATCTGGTGAGATTATAATAGGAAAAAAATACTTTTGCACAGTAATGCATCAATGGGGGAAATCCGCAGAAGCCGCGTAAATACGCGATTTTTTGCGAATTTCCCCCTTGACTTTTGAAAAGACAGACGCTATAATAAACGAGCGTGCGTAAAAGACTGTTTTTTGTGCGCGCAAAAGCTGCAAAGCAATTATGTTGAACTAAAGCAGCCGTATGAAACCCCGTGGGACACACGGAGAAATCTATCAGGAGGTGAAATGGAATGCCAACATTCAACCAGTTAGTAAGAAAAGGCCGTGAGACTTCCGTAAAGAAATCTACCGCGCCGGCACTGCAGAAAAGCTACAATTCTCTGAGAAAGAAATCCACAGATATGTCTTCTCCTCAGAAGAGAGGTGTGTGCACAGCTGTTAAAACTGCTACACCGAAAAAACCTAACTCAGCTCTTCGTAAAATCGCCAGAGTTCGTCTTTCCAACGGAATCGAAGTAACAAGTTACATCCCAGGAGAAGGTCACAACCTTCAGGAGCACAGCGTTGTTCTGATCCGTGGAGGAAGAGTTAAGGACCTGCCAGGTACCAGATACCACATCATCCGTGGTACACTTGATACTGCAGGTGTTGCTAACAGAAAACAGGCCCGTTCTAAATACGGTGCTAAGAGACCGAAAAAGAAATAATTAAGTAAAACGAGTTCGAGATATATCTAGTATCACAAAAAAAGCGAAATGTTGTGCGTTATTCCATAAATCCCCACGGCTGCGGATTTATAGAGAATTTACACGCGCGGACATACTGCAAATAAGTGTGAGTACCGATGATTTAATCGAATGATGGTTAAGGAGGGAAGTAACGTGCCACGTAAAGGACATACTCAGAAAAGAGATGTTTTAGCAGATCCGTTATACAATAACAAAGTGGTAACCAAGCTGATCAACAACATCATGCTGGATGGTAAGAGAGGCGTTGCCCAGAAAATCGTATACGGCGCATTTGCTAAAGTAGAAGAAAAAGCTGGAAAACCAGCAATCGAAGTATTTGAAGAAGCAATGAACAATATTATGCCGGTTCTTGAAGTAAAAGCAAGACGTATCGGTGGTGCTACTTATCAGGTACCGATCGAGGTAAGACCGGACAGACGTCAGGCTCTTGGCCTTCGTTGGCTGACCGCTTATTCTCGCAAGAGAGGCGAGCGTACCATGGAAGACAGACTGGCAAACGAGATTCTGGATGCATCTAACAACACAGGTGCTTCTGTGAAGAAGAAAGAAGAAGTTCATAAGATGGCAGAGGCTAACAAGGCATTTGCTCACTACAGATTCTAAGAGGAGGAAAATCCGTTGGCTGGAAGAGAATATCCATTAGAGAGAACCAGAAACATTGGTATTATGGCTCACATCGATGCAGGTAAAACAACCCTGACCGAGCGTATCCTGTACTATACCGGTGTTAACTACAAGATTGGTGATACTCACGAAGGAACTGCTACCATGGACTGGATGGAACAGGAGCAGGAGCGTGGTATCACAATTACTTCAGCTGCTACAACCTGCCACTGGACTCTGGAAGAGAACTGCAAGCCGAAACCGGGCGCTCTTGAGCACCGTATCAACATCATTGATACCCCAGGCCACGTTGACTTTACCGTAGAGGTAGAGCGTTCTCTTCGTGTACTGGACGGCGCTGTCGGCGTGTTCTGTGCAAAAGGTGGTGTGGAGCCTCAGTCTGAGAACGTATGGCGTCAGGCTGATACCTACAACGTACCGCGTATGGCATTCATCAACAAGATGGACATCCTTGGTGCTGACTTCTACAACGCTGTAGATCAGATCAAGACCAGACTTGGTAAAAATGCTATCTGCCTTCAGCTTCCAATTGGTAAGGAAGATGAATTCAAGGGAATTATCGATCTGTTCGAGATGAAAGCTTACATCTACAACGACGATAAGGGCGATGATATCTCCATCGTTGATATCCCGGAAGATATGAAAGAAGACGCTGAGCTGTATCACACCGAGCTGGTAGAGAAAATCTGCGAGCTGGATGATGAGCTGATGATGCGTTATCTGGATGATGATATCCCGTCTGTAGACGAGATGAAAGCAGTTCTGCGTAAAGCTACCTGCGAGTGTACAGCTGTACCGGTATGCTGCGGTTCTGCATACAGAAACAAAGGTGTTCAGAAACTCCTGGATGCGATCCTTGAGTACATGCCGGCTCCGACCGATATCCCGCCAATCGAGGGTACCGATCTGGACGGAAACCCGATCGTAAGACATTCTTCCGATGAGGAGCCGTTCTCCGCACTGGCATTCAAGATTATGACAGACCCATTCGTTGGTAAGCTGGCATACTTCCGTGTGTATTCAGGAACCATGAACTCCGGTTCTTACGTACTGAATGCAACAAAAGATAAAAAAGAGCGTGTTGGACGTATCCTTCAGATGCATGCAAACAAACGTATGGAGCTGGACAAAGTTTACTCCGGTGACATCGCAGCTGCAATCGGATTCAAGTTCACCACCACAGGTGATACCATCTGCGACGAGCAGCATCCGGTAATCCTTGAGTCTATGGAGTTCCCGGAGCCGGTTATCGAGCTGGCTATCGAGCCTAAGACAAAAGCAGGCCAGGGCAAACTGGGCGAGTCCCTTGCAAAACTGGCTGAGGAGGATCCGACCTTCCGTGCACACACCAATCAGGAAACTGGTCAGACCATCATCGCTGGTATGGGTGAGCTGCATCTGGAAATCATCGTTGACCGTCTGCTTCGTGAGTTCAAAGTAGAGGCTAACGTAGGTGCTCCGCAGGTTGCTTACAAAGAGACCATTACCAAACCGGCAGACATCGACGGCAAATATGCAAAACAGTCTGGTGGACGTGGACAGTATGGTCACTGTAAAGTTAAATTCGAGCCTATGGATGCAAACGGCGAAGAGATTTACAAATTCGAGTCTACCGTTGTCGGTGGAGCTATTCCGAAAGAGTATATCCCGGCTGTAGGCGAAGGTATCGAAGAGGCTATGAAAGCCGGTATCCTGGGAGGCTTCCCGGTAGTCGGTGTTCATGCAAATGTATACGACGGATCTTATCATGAGGTCGATTCTTCTGAGATGGCATTCCACATTGCTGGTTCTCTGGCATTCAAGGAAGCTATGCAGAAGGGTGCTCCGGTTCTTCTTGAGCCTATCATGAAAGTCGAAGTTTCCACTCCGGAAGATTACATGGGTGATGTTATCGGTGATATCAACTCCCGTCGTGGTCGTATCGAGGGTATGGATGACATCGGCGGCGGAAAGATGATCCGTGGATTCGTACCGCTGGCTGAAATGTTCGGTTACGCAACAGACCTTCGTTCTAAAACTCAGGGACGTGGTAACTACTCCATGTTCTTTGATAAATACGAGCAGGTTCCGAAAAACGTACAGGAAAAAGTTCTGTCTGCAAAAGCAAAATAATGTAAGAAAAATAATCGGGTGTGCAGCTGTCAAAGGCTGCACAGCCTAAAAGTATTATTTTTCTGAGATTTTCCTTGCAAATAAGACGGAAATGCAATATAATCAGACTTAGCAGGTTTACGATTCAGGTGGGTTCCTGCCACCAATTTAGTCTCAAAAAAGCCCACTGGGCGCAATTTTAAGGAGGACATTTTAAAATGGCTAAAGCTAAATTTGAAAGAACAAAACCGCATTGTAACATTGGTACCATCGGCCACGTTGACCATGGTAAAACAACTCTGACCGCAGCTATCACAAAAGTACTTTCTACCAGAGTAGAAGGAAACACTGCTGAGAACTTCGAAGATATCGATAAAGCTCCGGAAGAGAGAGAGCGTGGTATCACAATCTCTACTGCACACGTTGAGTATCAGACAGAGAAAAGACACTATGCACACGTTGACTGCCCAGGCCATGCTGACTATGTAAAGAACATGATCACTGGTGCTGCACAGATGGACGGAGCTATCCTTGTAGTAGCTGCTACAGACGGTGTTATGGCTCAGACAAAAGAGCACATCCTTCTGTCCCGTCAGGTAGGTGTACCTTACATCGTTGTATTCATGAACAAATGCGATATGGTAGACGACGAAGAGCTGCTTGAGCTGGTAGACATGGAGATCCGTGAGCTGCTGAACGAGTATGACTTCCCGGGAGATGACACTCCGATCATCCAGGGTTCTGCTCTGAAAGCTCTGGAAGATCCGGCTGGCCCATGGGGAGATAAAATCATGGAGCTTATGGATGCAGTAGATAGCTGGATCCCGGATCCGCAGCGTGACACTGATAAAGATTTCATCATGCCTGTAGAGGACGTATTCACCATCACTGGTCGTGGTACTGTTGCTACTGGCCGTGTTGAGGCTGGTGTTCTTCATCTGAATGAGGAAGTTGAAATCGCAGGTCTGAAAGAAGAGACCAAAAAAACTGTTGTAACTGGTATCGAGATGTTCCGTAAACTCCTCGATGAGGCTCAGGCTGGTGATAACATCGGTGCTCTGCTTCGTGGTGTTCAGAGAACAGAGATCGAAAGAGGACAGGTTCTGGCTAAACCAGGTACCGTTCACTGCCATACCAAATTTACCGCTCAGGTATACGTTCTGACAAAAGACGAGGGTGGCCGTCATACTCCATTCTTCAACAACTATCGTCCGCAGTTCTACTTCCGTACAACTGACGTAACAGGTGTTATCACTCTTCCGGAAGGAACTGAGATGTGCATGCCTGGCGATAACGTTGAGATGACCATCGAACTGATCCACCCGATCGCTATGGATCAGGGTCTTACCTTCGCTATCCGTGAGGGTGGCCGTACCGTTGGATCAGGCCGTGTTGCTACTCTGATCGACTAATTATCGGTAGACTATTCTAAATAAAATATAATTGTATCGAAAGATACTTGTGCTCAAACGTAAGAGACCCCGGCGCCGTAAGGCGGCCGGGGTTTTTCTGTTTTTAACCAAAAGAAACTTATCATATATAGCAGGATATGATATAATTTTTATTAGTTGAAATAAAAGAGAATAAGAAAGGAAAAAAGGATGGACTACTTGGAGGCAATTGATGAAACCTCTTATTTATCAGTACCGAATGCAATGGAGAGAACTGCTGCAGTGCGTGGGAATTGTGCCGGATAACATTTCTTCCCTGGTACATGCGTTTGGAATTCGTTTGAAAAAACAGGAGATATGGCATCCGGCATATGAAGCCTTTTGCCGATGCGGGGAACCGTATGTGCTTACCATGGAAAATCTGAAGGGTATTACAGAAGTACAGCCTGTCGGAACGTGTGTATACATTGTGGAAAACGAAATGGTATTCAGCTATCTTATGGAACAGGTGCAGGGAAAGAATGTGTCGCTGCTGTGTACGTCGGGACAGCCGCGGTATGCAGCATTAAAACTGATTTCGTTGATCGTACAGAGTGGGATTCCCATTTACTACAGTGGAGATCTTGACCCGGATGTGATCAAAACCAGAATCTGTAAAATACGAATTGTGAATGATGGGAAAAGATAGAACAGAAAGGATTTTACCAGCATGATTACAAAGGCGGACATCAAACAGGAGACGAATTCCGTATCATATAACCGTGGAAAAAAGATCTATGAAGAACAGAAAGTGCATGCTTTTCAGGTACAGGAAATGGAGGATATTTTCGGATATCAACTGCATAAAATTACAGCTGTCGTAGACGGAAGCGGAAAAAATATGTATTGTGTCAGCGTTTCTGTAGATGAAGAAATGTCTGAAATTATGGAAGATGATTGTGATTGTCCGGCACATGAGCAGTACTGGGGATTGTGCAAACATTGTGTTGCTGTTTTGCTGTACTATCTTGAATGGCGGAAAAAAGAGAGAAAAAAACTGGAAGAAAAAGTGAGAAATGACGAAGAACATCAGGAACTGGAGCAGCTTCTTCGTGCTGTCGGCGTGAAAAAAGGAATGGAAGAATTCCAGGGAAAACATAAAATTGTCAGAAAAGTAGTAAAACCAACACCAAAAGCAGAGACAAGCCCCGGTTTTTCTGAACTGCTTTCACATTATGTGATGCGGGATCAGGTTGCTTTTCTGCCGAAAGCAAAAGCAGGTCAGGTTAAACTGGAAATTCATCTGGAGAGCCAGTTTGACGATTCCTTTCGGGCAGAATTTAAAATCGGAAGCAAAAGGATGTATGTATTAAAAAGTGTTTCCAAAATGACAGCAGCTGTAAAAAATATGGAAACGGTCAGCTACGGTGCGCAGCTTTCTTTTTTGCACTGTATGGATGCTTTTGAAGAAGAAAGCCGTCCGATGGTAAAATTTCTGAGTGCATATACCATGGAATGCGGCTCATGCTATCAGATAGGTACCGGCAGCTATGCGTCCTGTTTTGATGACCGTTATGTGATGATTTCTGTGCAGAATATGGATGAATTTTTTGAGGCTGTTGGCAGCCAGGAGTTCTTTTGTCGTACGAACTGGAGAGAAGAAAAACTGTGGCACTGCCAGGAGGGGATGCCGCAGTATGAAATGAAGCTTTTACGGAAAGCAGATGGCCTAAAGGTACAGATGTATGCGGATCCCATTTTTTATGGCAGAAAATATTTGTATTTTCTTTCAGAAAAAAATGCAATTTACCGAATCCCAAGGGAAGAGATAGCAGAAGTCTGCGACTTCCTGGAATATATGGAGCGATGTCCGGACGGAGTCTGTGAAATTGCAAAAGAAGATATCCCGACCTTCTGCCAGGGACTTCTCCCGGTGTTGGAGGAACATTTTAAGGTAAAAAAAGAAGAAAAACTGGAATTACAGCAGTATCTTCCGCCGCAGGTGGAATTTCAGATTTATCTGGATGCGCCGCAGCATGATATGATTATCTGCGAACTTCTGGCTGTCTATGGCGAGAAAAAATACAATGTTTTTGCAGATGCAAACGATATCCATCAGCTTTCCCATGGCCGTGATGTACGGAAAGAAGCAGCGGCAAACCAGCTCGTTCGATCCTGTTTCAGCGCCTATGATGCGCGGAAACATCAGATGCTTCTCCAGGGAGCCGATGAGATGTATGAGTTTTTAAGCAGCGGTATGGAAGATCTGCAGAAACTGGGCGAAATTTTTGTTTCTGACCGGTTAAAAGCGATCCGTGTCATCCCGTCCCCGAAAGTTTCTGTCGGTGTATCCCTCGCAGAAAATGTACTGGAACTTCATTTGAATCCGGGCAATTTTGGCATGGAGGAACTGGCAGAGATTCTTTCAAAATATGACCGGAAAAAGAAATTTTACCGCCTGAGGACCGGTGAATTTATGGATATGGACGAGGACGGTATCCGCGTTCTCTCGGAACTGCGGGAAAATCTGCAGATCTCCGAGGCAAAGCTGAAGAGCGGCGAGATCACAATTCCGAAATACCGAGCACTCTACCTCGATACCCGTTTAAAAGAGCAGGATGATCTTCAGGTTGAGAAAAACCGCGAGTTCCGTATGCTGATCCGAAATATGAAAACTGCAGAGGAGAACGATTTTGAACTTCCGGACAATCTGCAGGCCCAGCTCCGTGAATATCAGAAAACAGGATTCTGGTGGCTGAAAACCTTATGCCAGAACGGCTTTGGCGGTATTCTGGCGGATGATATGGGACTTGGAAAGACGCTGCAGACCATCGCCTTTCTCTTATCTGAAATGCAGGAAGCACCCGAAGATGCAAATCGTCGTTCTTTGATCGTTGCACCGGCATCTCTCGTCTATAACTGGGAGAGCGAATGTGCCCGCTTTGCTCCGGAGCTGCAGACGAGACTCGTCGCCGGCACACAGGAACAGAGGAAAGAGATGATCCAAAATGCCGGTATGCAGGATATTTTGATTACCTCGTACGATTTGCTCCGCCGCGATATCGAACTGTATCAGGACCTCCCGTTCTTCTGCGAGATCATTGATGAGGCGCAGTTCATCAAAAATCACGCAACGCAGGGAGCAAAAGCCGTGAAAACGATCCATGCATCGTTCCGCCTGGCATTAACCGGAACACCGGTAGAAAACCAGTTAAGTGAACTATGGAGCATCTTTGATTATCTGATGCCGGGATTCCTCTATGGATATCAGAAATTCCGCGAGCAGTTTGAACTTCCGATTGTGCGGAACGGCGACGAAGAAAGATTAGAACGTCTGCAAAAGATGATCCGTCCGTTTATTCTGCGCCGTCTGAAGAAGGAAGTGCTGAAGGATCTGCCGGACAAAATTGAGAAAAATATGGCTGCCCGCATGGAACAGAAGCAGAAGGAGCTGTATCATGCACATGCCCAGCGGCTGGCGCTTATGCTGCAGAACCAGACAGAGGAAGAATTTGCCGATTCCAGGTTCCAGGTGCTCTCTGAACTGACGCGGCTGCGTCAGCTCTGCTGTGATCCTGCGCTTGTTTACGAAAATTACGAAGGCGGTTCGGCAAAACTCGATCTCTGCATCGAGTTGATTCAGAGTGCCGTGGAATCCGGCCACAAAATCCTGCTGTTCTCCCAGTTCACTTCGATGATCGAGATCCTGACCGCGCGTCTGCAGGAAGAAAGCATCAGCTACTTTGTCCTGCAGGGAAGCACGAAAAAAGAGCAGCGTGCACAAATGGTGGAACAGTTCAACCGGGATGACACGTCTGTATTCTGTATTTCCCTGAAAGCAGGTGGAACCGGCCTGAACCTGACCGGCGCGGATATCGTCATCCATTACGATCCATGGTGGAATGTTGCTGTTGAAAATCAGGCGACAGACCGTGCACATCGTATTGGGCAGAAAAATGTTGTGACGGTATACAAATTGATTGCAAAAGGAACCATCGAGGAAAAAATCATCAAGCTTCAGCAGATGAAAAAAGAGCTGGCGGAAGAGATCCTTTCCGGTGATGAAATTAAGACAGCATCCTTTCAGAGAGAGGAACTGCTTGAGCTTTTGGAAGAACGGTTCTGAAACCGCGAAAAACAGAAAAAGATTTGATGTAAGGACGAAATGCAGCAGCAATGCAGGAAAATATAAAAGGGATACGTTTCTGTCATACCCTGAAAACGGGCGGACAGGAAACGTATCCCTTTTACAGTAATAGTCTATTCGAAACCAATCTTACAGAAGCTGAATATTCATCACATCCATCACCTCTCGTGTCTCCATCGGCCATACCGAGCACTGTACCTCTCCGATGTGCGCTTTGCGCAGGAAAAACATACAGATACGGGACTGTCCGATACCACCGCCGATTGTCTGCGGGAGAGTGCCGTTCAGAATGGATTTCTGGAAGGGAAGCTTCGCGCGGGACTGGCATCCGCATTCCTTTAACTGGGCGCGGAGAGCATCTGCGTTGACGCGGATACCCATGGAGGAGAGCTCAAGAGCGATGTCAAGCACTGGATAATAAACGATCAGGTCGCCGTTTAAGGACCAGTCGTCGTAGTCCGGGGAACGTCCGTCCTGACGCTCTCCGGAAGCAAGCACGCCGCCGATCTGCATAATAAAGACAGCACCTTTTTCTTTGGTGATTGTATACTCTCTTTCCTTTGGAGTCAGATCCGGATAGCGATCCTCAAGTTCCTGGGAAGTGATAAAGAAAATTTCATCCGGCAGAATGGTTTCGATGTAGTCGTACTGGTCTGCCATATGTTTTTCCGTGTTTTTCAGTGCCTCATAGATATCTTTTACGGTACTCTTTAAGAAATCAAGATTGCGTTCTTCCGGGGACATGATTTTTTCCCAGTCCCACTGATCCACGTAAACGGAGTGAATGTTGTCGGTCACCTCGTCCTGGCGGATGGCGTTCATATCGGTGTAGATGCCTTCTCCCTCAGAGAAGCCGTATTTGTGAAGTGCATACCGTTTCCATTTTGCCAGAGACTGAACAATTTCAGCGGTTTTCTTGGTACCCTGATCCTTTAACTCAAAAGAAACCGGGTGTTCTACGCCATTCAGATTGTCATTCAAGCCGGTTTCCGGCTGTACAAAAAGTGGAGCTGTTACACGGAGTAGATGTAGACGATGTGTCAGCTCATGCTGGAAATAATCCTTTACTGTTTTAATTGCCACCTGTGTATCGTGGAGGTTTAATGCAGATTTGTAACCCTGCGGAATAATAATTTCTCCCATTACTTTAAAACCCTCTTGTTTTAGATTTGCTTTTCGAATCATGCCTTCTCAAAAAGCTTCAAATTTAGTTTACCATGTTTTCCCTGGAAAGCAAGGAAAAGATACGAAAAAACCAAAGATAGTAAAGAATTTTTTCGACATATTTTCCTTGCTGAATTTCTCCCCGGAAATACGAAATTTTCCGAAAATCAGAGCGCTTATGAAAGAGGCGGAATTATTTGGAAACCCACTGGCGCAGAAACGCTGCGGACTGTTCGATGAACGATAACTGATCCGGTGCATCGAAATGCTCGATGGCGAGATAACCGTCGTAATCGCACGCTTCTAAATCTGTAAGAAGCTTTGCCATCGGCAGATATCCCGTTCCGGCCGGTGTCTGGCCAAGGCCGCGGCAGAAACGTCCGTGAACGAGCGGACTTTCGGCACGATCCTTACAGTGAACATGGACAATATAATCCTTCAGAAGCCAGGCAGCATACGAAACATCCTCATCACTGAAAGCAAAATTTCCGATATCAAGCGTATACCGCAGCCCCGGCACGTGCTCCATAAACCAGAGCAGCGGATATGTGCGTGCAAACGGCTGTAAAAAACCGTCAAAGTCCTCTAAGGTAATCGAAACGCCACGTAAAGCCGCATATTCGGCGAGTGAGGAAAGCGCATGTACCATATTTTGAATCGATTTGTTTTCGGCCATAAAAGTACTCGTTGCCTCATAGGTGCTGCTGCAGGCTGCAAGCTCTGCCGCTTCGGCAGTTTCAAGCGCGCCTGCAACAAACAGGACACGCGAAACCTGCTGCGATGCCGCAGTATCGAGCATCTGCTGTGCTCTGCCAAGATCCGTATCATGGGAAAAATCAAAGGTTTCATGCATACAGCTGATCACCAGCCCCGCATCGGAAAGCATCGGGGCAATGACCTCTTTTTCTGATGCAAACAGACTGTAGTTCATCTCAACAGCCGAAATTCCCTGCTCCCTGCAGAACGCGAGCACTTCCGGAATCGTCTTACCGGACTGCTCACACGCCTGTAGAATGTGTTCGTAAAAAACGGAAAGCTTTCTCATATAATATTTCCTCCTGATTTATGCAATGTGTACGCAGATTCCATCCGTGTATTGCAGAACATTTTTAATCGTGAAATCAGACCCCTGTTTTGAAAAAATCAAACGGGATACAGATATCGGTAAACGGCAGCTGCTATTTTTGGTGTGAAGAAAGATACACTTCCTCCGTAGATGGATTTACCCATGCATTATCCAGTGGTGCCGGTCTTCGTACTACAGGAACGCACCAGCGCACCCCATTTTTGATAATCTTCTGAATCACCGGCATATGGTAAATGGGGTATTCCTCGTGTCCCGGCTGAAAATAGAAAATTTTGCCCAGCCCACGTGTAAAGGTGCATCCGCTGCGGAACACCTCACCGCCTGCAAACCATCCCGTAAATACCACATCATCCGGTTTGGGAATATCAAAAAACTCCCCATACATCTCTTCCTCCGGAATATCCACCCATGCCGGAATTCCCTGCGCGATCGGATGGGTCGGACACGTACAGAACAGTCTCTCACGATCCCCATGCCGCCACCGAAGCGTCATACTTGTTCCGAGAAGCTTCCGCATAATCTTGGAATAATGCCCTGAATGCAGAACTACCAGCCCCATTCCGGCCAGCACATGACGCCGAACCCGCTCGGCCACATCGTCCGAGAACTCCTCCTGCAGCATATGATTCCAGAACACCAGCACATCGGTATTTGCCAGCACTTCTTCCGTCAGCCCATGCTCCTTCTCGTCAAACACAGCCGTCCGAACCGAAAGCTCCTCCTCTTGTCTCAGAAACTTTGCAATACAGGTGTGAATCCCGTCCGGATAAATCTCTTTCACTTTCTCCTGCGTTCGCTCATGCTGAAACTCATTCCAGACCGTAACTCGTATCATTCGTCCATCCTCCTTCTATAAGAAAAAATGTATCATTTTCAAAAAATTATCGATAGCAAATCTTGAAAATAATGAAAAAAGCAGTGTTGCAGAGTGAGGATTGTAAAAAACAGATGGAAAGGCGTACCAGGGTACGACGAAAATCTGTGAAGCAGTCGTTCACACTCGGCGGTACTGAATTTTTGCGTTATTTTCTGGCCTTACTATAAATTATACTCGTGCTATATCAATATTTCAATTCACAAATTCCTTGACATCCCCTCCGAAATCCCGTATACTAAACAATGCGCAGCCGGGGAGATAGCGGTGCCCTGTACCCGCAATCCGCTACAGCGGGGGTGATGCCAATCCGAGGGCTCTTTCATTGCGAAGCTGCCTTCTATAAGTGACGTTGACGTCTGGGTCTTACGCAACAGGACTCCATGAACCGTGTCAGGGCAGGAATGCAGCAGCACTAAGTGGAACCTCCTGTGTGCCGTGAGGGTGCCTGGGCCGAGTAGGCTGTAGGAGTAACGTTTGTGGTGAGAGTTCGAAGTGCGGCGCGCATAAAAAAGAAAATCCAAGGAAGCCTGAACCCCAGACTTCCTTTTTTCGTACAAAAAATAGAAACTCCCGCGCTTTCTTCCCCCGAACTATTGTGAGAACGAAAAAAATAGGGTATAATGTAAACATTCCATAATACTGCCAAGAAACAAGAAGCAGTCGTGAAAATCTAATAAAGAACAGGATGGGAAAAGTCATATGTTAAGAATTGGTCTGTTAACAAGCGGCGGAGACTGCCAGGCATTAAATGCGACCATGCGCGGAGTCGTAAAAGGCCTTGCAAACAATGTAAAAGATCTCGAAGTATACGGATTCATGAACGGCTATAAAGGCCTCATCTACAGCGATTACCGCATGCTCAGTACAAAAGATTTTTCCGGTATATTAACACAGGGAGGAACTATTCTCGGAACCTCACGTCAGCCGTTCAAGCTGATGCGTACCCCGGATGCAAACGGTCTGGACAAAGTGGAAGCAATGAAGCATACCTACCACAAGCTCCTTCTGGACTGCCTTGTCATTCTTGGCGGAAACGGAACCCAGAAAACAGCAAACCTCTTGAGAGAGGAAGGACTGAATATTATCCATCTTCCGAAAACCATCGATAATGATATCTACGGAACGGATATGACCTTCGGTTTCTACAGTGCCGTCAATATTGCATCCGATGCGATTGACTGCATCCATACAACAGCCTCCTCTCACCAGAGAGTTTTTATCGTAGAGGTTATGGGTCATAAAGTAGGCTGGCTGACGCTGTACGCCGGAATCGCAAGCGGCGCAGACGTTATCCTGATTCCGGAAATTCCATACGATATTGAAAAAGTATGCGAGGCCATCAACAAACGAAAAGAGCGCGGAAGCGGATTCACCATTCTTGCCGTTGCCGAGGGTGCAATTGCAAAAGAAGACGCAGCACTTCCGAAGAAAGAGCTGAAAAAACGTCAGGAAGAAATTGCAAAGAAATACCCGTCCGTATCCTACAAGATCGCAGAAGAGATCGAGGCAAAGACAGGCATGGAAATCCGCGTCACCGTACCGGGCCACATGCAGCGAGGCGGCAGCCCGTGTCCGTATGACCGTGTCCTTTCCACAAGACTCGGATCCGAGGCAGCACAGCTTATTCTGGACAAACAGTACGGCTACATGGTCGGAATGGTCAACGGAAAAGTAAAGAAAATTCCGCTGGGCGAGTGCGCCGGAAAATTAAAGACCGTAGATCCGAATGCACAGGAAGTCCTGCAGGCAAAACGGATGGGAATC
>NZ_JBNMHD010000036.1:0-34872 GCF_050872605.1 Fusicatenibacter sp. | reverse complement strand
GACGACGACCGCCTGTACATCACGCCGCACATCGCCTGGGCATCGAAGGAAGCCCGCACGCGCCTGATCGGACTGGTGCAGAAAAATATTGCTTCGTACCTGGAAGGCGGCATGGAAAACCGCGTGGTATAAAAAAAGAGAACAATACATAAAAAGAGCCGGACATCCGACGGAACCGCAGAGGGGACTGTAAGAACAGCCGCTCCCAGGTTCCGCCGGATGCCCGGCTTTTGCATTTGCTTTATTCGTTGCAAAAACGAGAGAACATTATTCCTCTGTAATCTGAATTTCCAGATAATCAAACTCCAGCGATTCAATAAAATTATCCTGTGTGAACCGCGTTTTCGATCTCCGTTTAAACTCCGAAATATTCGTATCGAGCCAGATCGGCTTCGCCAGATTCCAGGCATCGCAGATTTCATCGAGCGCACGGAAGACCTTGTGCGTTCTGGTATCTTCATCGTCGATGCAGACGGTAAGATCCTGAAGAATATGATTGTTTTCCACTAATTTTCCCCACATCTGAAACATATTAAAAACCTCCTGAAAAGTACAAAGTAAACAGTGCATTTGGAACGATCGTATTAATCGCTGGTGACGGTATGCAGTTCCTTGAAATCCTTCGGCGAGATACCGTATTCTTTTTTAAACGCACGGTAAAAACTCGAATAGTCGTGAAATCCGAACAGCAGATACACCTTTGTGACCGGTACATCGCCGAGCAGCGCTTCACGGCACCTTGCCAGCCGCTTTTTGGAAATGTACTGGTGGATCGACATGCCGATTTCATCCTTGAAAACGTGTGCAATGTGATATTTGTTCACAAAAAGTTCCGCTGCCAGCCGTTCGAGTGAGAGATCCTCGGACAGGTGTTCATCAATATAGAAGCAGAGCTGTTCATACAGCGAGAGCTGTGCCTTCCGGGTGAGCGGGTGATGCTGCTCATACACCGTGCGGTTGATCTGCATCAGCAGGTCGCTGACGTAGAGAAAAATCTGCGTCTCTTTTCCAAAATGATCGGACCGCATTTCTTCGATCAGGCGGATCGTGCGGTACTGGATCGTGTTGAACTCGACGGAATCGAGCGGGAACAGATATTTCTGATTTTCGGCAGCGTATTCCATCAGGTAAACGTAGTCGGCGGAGCGGGTGCAGAGCTGCTCTGCAAAAGCGGCGCTGACCCAGAACACAAAGCGGCGGTACGGCACAGACAGGTCGTGCATCACCAGATGATGCGGCACGCCGGGCGGAATCAGAAGAAGATCGCCGGGCGTTGGTGTGTAGAGAACCCCATCGATTTCCAGTGAGATCGCCCCTTCGAGAAAGAGATAAAACTCATAATGCGTATGCGTATGTTCTTTTACGCCGGGCACATCGTTGGTGCTGTAATAGTATAACTCAAACGTATCCGAAATCATGTACTGCCGGATGGCAAATTTCGTCTGCAGTTTTTCTTTCATAATTAAAGCATCCTTGCAAAAAAATGATATTTTTGAACCATAACAACAATTCCCAGCATATCACAAAACAGCAAGTTTTACAATGTATTCGGCAATCCGCACAATAGAAAAAAACAACTTGTCCGGTTATGATACAAAGGAATAAAATAAAAACAAAATGCAGAACAAATTTCAGATAAAGATCAAAACGGAGGAACAGCTATCATGAATCAGATTCTCGAACAGCTTGGAACATACGGCATTGTGCCGGTTGTCGTATTACAGGATGCAGCAAAAGCAGAGCCGGCAGCTGGATGGTAAAAAATACAATGATTGAAAACAATGAATTCGACCGCATTGAAGAGCTGGTAAAAGAAGCAGTAGAAATTGTAAAAGAGAGCCGCGCGTAAGAAAAGCACAAAAGAAAATACGCAGAACAGTAAAATGCACAGAACAGATGCAGATGGCCGAAAAGCCTGAAACATCTGTCCTGTGCATTTGATTCACCTCCGGCAAGCTTTAATGCGCGGTCATGATACTGCAGTTCCCAGAGGTCTTTCGTGAACGCCTCCGGCCGCCCGATCGTGCGCTCATGCAGACGATCGTCCACAGAAACCTTCATGCCGAATGCCTCGGCGGTCTGCACCGCACGCAGATACGGAGAAGAATAGACGTCGGCGGGTTCCGAGTGACGGAACAGATAAATGGTTTTACTCATGAAAGAACAGCAGCCTTCTTTTCCAGGGATTGTATCCGGTACTGTGCCGGCGTCATCTGGTACTCCTTTTTGAAAATACGAATGAAGCTCTCAGGATTTTCATATCCGAGCTCATCGCTGATCTGTCCGACCGTCATGCTCGAGCCGGTCAGAAGTTCCTCCGCGCGCTGGAACCGTGTGTGGCGCAGAAGCTCGGAGAAAGTACAGCCGAGATTTTTCTTTAAATAGCGGGAGCAGTACGGCACCGTGTAGTGCAGTTTTGCCGCAAGCTCCGAGAGCGTGATCGTGTCGTAGTTGTTCCGGAACAGTGAAAGAATTTTGTCGGTGCTGTCATTTTCCTGGAGAGAATGCATCAAAAGCTCATCGGAGCGCACCAAGGTGATAAGAAGCGAGGTGAACATCGATGAGAGCATTGTGTCGGAAAACGTATCGGACCGCCGGAGCTCGTGGTAGAGACCGAGCAACTGGATCTGAAGCAGATCCTTTGCACCGCTGCGGAAGACAAAATACCGTCTGGCCGATTCTACGGATGAGGCGGTAAAGAAATGAAACAGCGTATCCGGCAGATGAAGTGTCGTCAGAAACGAATCCGTCAGCAGGGAATGATGCACAAAAATGCTGAGCGCAACGGCGTCGCCGACCGGGTGCACATGGTGTTTCTGCAGCGGCGGAAGAAAACAGAGATCACCGCTTTTTAACGTCTCTTTTTTATGTGCAAAAGTACAGACACATTCTCCTTCCATAACGTAAAGCATCTCAAAAAATGCATGAGAGTATGCCGGCGTCGGCGCATACCGCGGATGGCGCAGCGCAAGGAGCGAGCGGTTGTGATGCAGCGGGCAGCCGTGTTCCTGTTCTGCGCAGAGCAGCAGATCGTTCCAGGTCAGCGATGAATTTCCAGTCGCCAGGGCGGAAGGTGCCGGATTTTCTTTATAGTAGACTTCTTCCTCAGACAGTACGTCAAAAAGACGAAAAAAGTCAATATTCTTTGTGATGTTTTGCATGAACGTTTCCTCCTCATACGCCGCGATGCCGGAAAAAGGGATCTTTCGGCATCTCTGTCTGTCGGTCCAATGTCAAAAACTACAGTAATTCTAACGCGAAAACGATTGAAAAACTACCAAATGATTGCGAATCTCACCAAAAAGCATAAAAAAATAGATATAAATTAGTAAAAATGCTTACGCAAAGATCCATGCGTGACAAAAAAAGATAAAAAAAGTCAATGAAAGTGGACAAAAAACGCAATATAAAATGGGCTCTTCATCTGGTATAATGCAAACATCACAAAGAAGCGCGGAAAAAACGTGCGAAAAACGTGCAAAACAACGGAAAGGAATGGGGAGCATGGCGAAGGAAAAGGCAAAAAAGAAAAAAGGGCAGAAAATTACCCCCACAATTTTATGGAAACAGCGTTGGCTGCTGTTGATGTCAGTACCATTTGTAATCTGGCTGATCATCTTCAAGTACATTCCACTGTGGGGATGGACAATGGCGTTTCAGGAGGTAAAGCCTGCGACGTTCGCACTTCCGATCTGGGAGAGAACCTGGGTTGGATTCAAAAACTTTACAGATGCATTTAAAGACCGTCTGTTCACACAGACATTAATCAACACATTGGGAGTAAGCTTCCTCGACATCGCGGTCGGAACGATCGCAGCAATCGCATTTGCGGTTCTTCTGAACGAGATGTTCTTCACGAAGTTCAAAAAAGTAACGCAGACCATTTCCTATCTGCCGCACTTCGTATCCTGGGTTATCATCGCAAGTATTGCAAAGAACATCTTCAACGACGGTGGTGTTGTTGACAGTATCTTCGGCAGAAACCTGCATCTGATGAGCTCCAACACACCGCTCATCTGGGTAACCATCATCCTGATCAACTGCTGGAAAGAGGTTGGCTGGAACGCAATCATTTATCTGTCTGCTATGGCAGGTATTGACCCTGGTCTTTATGAGGCCGCTGATATGGACGGTGCAAGCCGTCTCCAGAAGATCTGGCATATCACCCTTCCGGGTATCCGCCCGACCATCATCGTACTGCTGATCATGAGCATTGGCGGTGCATTAAACGTAGGTATGGAGCGTCAGATGCTTCTTAGTAACCCGCTGGTTGAGGACCACACGATGGTACTTTCCTGGTTCTCTTATAAGAGAGGTATCGGAAACAGCAACTACGGTCTTGGTACCGCAATCGGTGTATTCCAGTCCGCTGTCAGTGTTACCCTGCTGCTGATCGCAAATAAGATTGCCGGTCTGGTTGGCGAAGACAAACTTCTGTAGGAGGACGCGAATATGAAAAAGAGAGCAAAAATATTTGACTACGTACTGGCGGTAATCTTCGTATTCCTCGTCATCATCACCATTTATCCGTTCCTGAACGTGCTGGCGATTTCGTTCAACGATTCCACGGATACGATCAAAAACGTAAACTTCATCATCCCGAGAAAGTTTACTTTAACCAACTACAAATACGTATTTAAAGACGGCGGTATTGTCACCCCGGCAATCATCTCCGTTCTTCGAACCGTAATCGGAACGATCATTGGTATCGTTTGTACCTCGATGGTAGCTTACACCTTAAGCCGGAGAGATTTCGTACTCCGCAAACCATTCCAGCTGCTGTTCGTTATTACGATGTATGTCAGCGGCGGTATGATTCCGGAATACCTTCTGATCATCCGTACTTTAAAACTCGGCAACAGCTTCCTGGTATACATTCTTCCGGGACTGATGTGGGTTTACAACATGATTCTGGTCCGCTCCTATATCGATGGACTGCCGATGGCTCTGCAGGAGGCAGCAAAACTCGACGGAGCCAACGATTTCCAGATCTGGTATAAAGTCGTTATGCCGCTTTGTAAACCGGTTATCGCAACCGTAGGTCTGTACTACGCAGTAGGACAGTGGAACTCCTTCATGGATACCTACCTGTATGCGAAAAAACTTCCGACTCTGCAGTACAAACTGTACGAGATCATGAATCAGGCGACCATGAAAATGGACGTTCACGCAGGAACCAATGTACAGACGGCCGTAACACCAATGTCCGTACGTATGGCCGTAACGATTGTAGCAACTGTGCCGATCGTTATTGTATATCCGTTCCTTCAGAAATACTTTATCGGCGGTATGACACTTGGTTCTGTTAAAGACTGATAAAAAACAGTATTAAAAAAATTTTTAGAAAAAGATGATGTTTATTCCTGCCAGGCGAAAGAAAGAGTGCAGGATGACATAAACCATTTTAAGGAGGGCTTTTATGAAAAGAAAAGTAGTATCACTCATGTTAGTATCTGCTATGGTGGCCGGAATGCTCGCAGGATGCGGTTCCGACAGTGGCAGCAGCAAGGGAGGGTCCAGCACAGAGACTGGATCAGCGGCAGAGGCAAGTTCTTCAGGCGAGACAGCAGATGATGCAGATGACAAATCTCCGATTACCTTTGAGTATTTTAACGCTGATGGTAAAAACGGCAACTGGGATAACCCGGTAGCAAAAGCAATCACAGAGGCAACAGGCGTTACACTTGATGTTTCCTATCCGGTAGCATCCCAGGGTGATGCAAAAGAAGATGTTGCGCTGATGATCGCAAATGATGAGTATCCGGACATGATTTATGCAAAAGGCTCAGCAACGGATTTGTATCAGGCAGGCGCGCTGATTGATATGACAGACCTGATTGAAAAATATGGTCCAAACATCAAAAAAATGTACGGAGCAGAACTGGAAAAACTGAAATGGAGCCAGGATGATCCTGGAATCTATCAGCTTTCCTACGCAGGTGTAAACCAGAAAACCCTGACAACAGGCGGAAGCTGTCAGATTCAGTGGGCTGCATTAAAAGAGAACGATTATAAATATCCGAAGACACTGGATGAGTATGAAAAAATGATCAAGAGCTATCTTGCAGCACATCCAAAAACAGAAGATGGTCTGGATATGATCGGTATCACCATGAGTGCTTCTGACTGGCACTGGATGATTACCCTTGGAAACCCGGCAGGACTGATCGCTGATGCATCCCCGGATAATGGACAGTGGATCATTGACGACGAGTACAACGTACATTACAAACATGTAACAGATGAAGAGAAAGAATACTTCAAATGGCTGTGCCGTATGTACAACGAAGGTATCCTGGATCCGAACTTTGCAACGCAGACAGATGATGACTATATTGCAAAAGTTGCCAGCGGCCGTGTTGTTGCCATCACCGATGCTGAGTGGCATTACAGCCAGTGCGAAGCTACTCTGGTAGCAGACGGAAAAGTAGATCAGACTTATGTTGGACTTCCTGTAACCTTAAGAGAAGATCAGGTAGAAAAAGCTCTTCTGTATCAGGGAACTACTGTTGGCTGGGGTATTGGAATTACCAAGAGCTGTGAAGATCCGGTTCGTGCCATCAAATTCCTTGACTATCTGTGCTCCGATGAAGGACAGATCCTGTATCACTGGGGTATTGAAGGCGAGAACTACTTCCTCGATGATAACGGACAGCCATATCGTACCGATGAAGAAGTTGCAAAAGCTCAGTCTGATCCGGATTATGCAAAGAATACCGGTATTGACAACTACACTGGATTCCCGATCTACGGAACAGGTTCCTACTCTGAAGACGGATTCCCATACACTCCAACTACCAAAGAGTCTGTTATTGCAAACTACAATACAGCAGAAAAAGAAGGATGCGAAGCGATGGGATTTGAGATGCTGACCGACATGTTTGCACAGCCGGAAGAGTTCGATCTTCTTCCATACTCTGCACTGTGGGCATATCAGCAGCCACAGGAACTTGCTGAGAAACAGACAATTCTGGACGAAATTGCTTGGCCGGGACTTGTTAAATGCGTAACTGGTACCGAAGATGAGTTTGATGGAAACTGGGAGACCATGGTAAACGATCTGACCAACAATGGTCTGGCAGATGCAGAAGAAGCTATGACAGAGTTCCTTGCTACCAAACTTGTTGATGTGGAGTAAGTAAAGCAAAAACATAAGGTTTTGCCGTTGAACGGAAGGCGGCACAAAAACATGGTCTGATATTATTAAATATCAGGCCATGTTTTAAAATACAGCGACAGTAATGGGAAATGTGAAACATTGTAAAAAGATAACAGTATATGGAAAATCTGCAAACAATTTCATGAGACAAAATCATAGGGAGGTTTTTGAAAAATGACAGAAAAGAAGGAGTTTCAGGTAAACAAAAACACACCGTTCTGGGATGCATCACTGACGGATCAGGAAAGAATCGACTGGCTGTTAAAAGAAATGACGGTCGAAGAAAAACTGGGATACCTCGCCAGCTCTTCCCCGGATCTGCCGCGCCTTGGCATCCCGGGAGTCTCTGTGGGCGGTGAGGCGGCACACGGCGTTGAGGGCAGAAACGATCAGAACGGTCTTGGAAAACCGGATGTGACAACATCCTTCCCGCAGCCGATCGGTATGAGTGCATCCTGGGACCCGGAGCTGATCCGACAGGCCGGTGAAGTAACGGGAACCGAGGCGCGCGTTGTATGGCACCGCCACCAGGGACATGGACTCAGCAGATGGGCTCCGACCGTTGATCTTGAGCGCGATCCGAGATGGGGAAGAAACGAGGAAGGCTACGGAGAGGATCCTGTGCTGACCGGAAAAATGGCCGGCGCTTATATCCGGGGAATGCAGGGCGATGATCCGAAGTATCTGCGCTGCGCAGCGACCTTAAAGCATTTCTATGGAAACAATACGGAGGTCGGCCGCGGATGGAAAAATTCTTCCATTGACCCGCGGAACAAATATGAGCTGTATCTGGAGCCATTCCGCAGATGTATTGAGGACGGCGGCGCAGAGGGCATTATGACGGCATATAACAAAATCAACGGAACGATCGGTATCCTGAATCCGGAAGTAACCGATATTCTGAAAAAACAGTACGGCCTCCGTCACGTTGTCAGTGACGGCGGTGCGATGGGACTTGTCGTGACGCTGCATCACTATTTCGGACAGCATGCGGAGACGATCGCAACGGCACTGAAAGCCGGTGTGGATGCCATGTCTGACGATCCGCGTATGGTAGAGCAGGCAGCACGCGAGGCATATGAGCTTGGTATTCTGAAAGAAGAGGATATGGACCGCTCCATTCGCTGTATGATGGAGACGAAGCTTCGTCTCGGGGTTTATGATCGGGAAAATCTGAATCCGTATGACCGTGTGACCGAGGACGATATCGATTCCCCGAAGGCACGTGAAATCTGTAAAGAGCTGAGCCGCGAATCGATCGTGCTTCTGAAAAATGAGAATGGAGCGCTGCCGCTTGACAAAGCTCTGAAAGCAGAAGATATTGCCATTGTCGGACCGCTTGGTGATGCATGGTATCAGGACTGGTACGGCGGAACGGCGCCATACCGCACAACCTTCCTGCAGGGAATGGAAGCGCTGAAAAAGGAGAGCATTACGTTTGCGGATGGTCTGGATCGCGTTGTTTTCCACTGTGATGGAAAAGGTCTTGCCGTGGCAGAAGACGGAACACTTCAGGTGGCAGATGAACCGGATGTGTTTATCAAGGAATACTGGGGTGAGGGAAGCTATACGTTTAAGAGTGTCCGTACCGGAAAATACCTCGGCGCAAGACTCTCAGAGTCGCAGGGAGAAAAGCCGAAAATGGGACAGATTGCGGCAGACCGGGAGGAAGCCTTCGACTGGTTTGTGATGGAGATTTTCCACGTGGAGCCGCAGGAGGATGGCCGCGTTGTGCTGACCAACCGTTTCCATTACCCGGTTTATAGAGATGCGGAGGGATTTTTCTCCTTCGAGCAGACGGAGGGAACTCCGATTACCATGGAGGTTGTCGAAAACGGAATTGAAAAAGCAGTTGCTGCAGTCCGGGGCAAAAAGCAGGTTTTACTTGCGCTCGGCTGTAACTCCGTGATCAATGCGAAAGAGGAGATCGACCGCAACACACTGGAGCTGCCAGAGGAGCAGGAGATGCTGCTTGACCGGATCGCAGAGGTCAATCCGAATACCGTTCTGGTGCTGTTTACGAATTATCCGTACACACTTCAGAAAGCGATGGAAAAACTGCCGGCGATCATCATGTCTGCAACGGGAAGCCAGGATATGGGAAGCGCAATGGCAGAGGCTGTGCTTGGAACCTATGCACCGGCCGGCCGTCTGAATATGACCTGGTATGAGAGTATCGATCAGCTGCCGGACATTGACGATTACGACATCATCAAAGGAAAAAGAACGTACCGCTATTTCGATGGGAATGTATTGTATCCATTCGGCTATGGCCTGACGTATACCACATTTGCGTATGAAAACTATAAGGTTTCCTTAAAAGACGACCGTTGGCTGCAGATCTCCCTCGATGTGAGAAATACGGGTGATACCGCAAGCGACGAGGTTGTCCAGATCTACGGTTCCGCTCTGGAATCCTGCGTGAAGAAACCAATCTGCCAGCTGCTTGATTTTGTCCGTGTGAAAAACATTGCCCCGGGCGAGACGAGACACGTGGCACTGGAAATTCCGGTGGAGGAGCTTCGCTTCTACGATGTCATCAGCCGCAGACTGATGGTAGAAGAAGGAACGTATGAAATCTATGCGGGCGCATTCTGCAAGGATAAAGCCGTTTCCACAGAAGTCTTTATTCCGGGCGGAAAGAGGGGAGTGCGCGATCTGAGTGTATTTACCGCGGCAGACCACTATGATGATTACGAAAACATGTATCTGACGGAAGGCCATTTCAACTTCAAGGCAGTCCGCGTGCAGGATGAGACGAAAGAAGGTGTTCTCGTTTACCGTGACTGTGATCTTTCCGATGCTGCTGTTCTGGCACTTCATGTGAAGAGTGAACGCGGCGGCAGTGTGGAAGCCTTTGTGGACGGTGTTTCAATGGGAAGCTTTACCGGTGACACAAGAACCTGCGAGTTCCGCAGCGCTCCGAAACTGGACCGCTATGCGGAGAAAGAAGTAAAAGAGCGCAACCGGTACCGCGAGCCGGTTTATGAGGATGTTGAAATTTCCCTCGCAGACAGACCGCAGACGGACGGCGCATCTGAGATCCGTCTCGTCCTGAAGGGGGATATGCGGATCTGCTATCTGCGTGTGCTGAAAAATAAGAGCACAGGAAAAATTCAGATGGGCGTAGCAAACTAACCAGATAACGTATTGTCTGAAAAAAGTATTGACAAATTGTGTGAATATGAATAAAATGTTCCTGTAAAACAAAATACGGAGATCTTCAGGGCAGGGTGTGATTCCCTACTGGCGGTATAGTCCGCGACCCGCTGCGATATCAAACAGCGGCTGACTCGGTGCAACTCCGGGACCAACAGTTAAAGTCTGGATGAAAGAAGATGAAATAAAGTTTATTTGCATGGAAATATTTTTGGTGCCCTGAATTCAAGAAAAGGAATTCAGGGCACTTTTTTTCGCGGGCAACGAGCCAAAGTCCGTGCTTGCACGAGACCTTGGCGACTGCCGCGAAAACGAGTTCAAATTCGTGGAGCGTATTTGGACTCGTTATTTCCGGCAGAACCGGTCAAGATCTCCAGAAAAAAGGAGAAATGCAGTTATGAATGCACAGACAACAGCAAAACAGACATCAAAGATGTCGCAAATCGGAAAAACCCGTTACATGGTACAGGTGGCAATGCTCGGCGCAGCCGCAGTCGTATTGATGTTTTTTGACATCCCGCTTCCGTTTGCCCCGAGTTTCTACAAGATTGATTTAAGCGAAGTTCCGGTGCTGATCGGAGCCTTTGCAATGGGACCTCTTGCCGGAGCTGCGATTGAGCTGATTAAGATTCTGCTGAACCTTGTCTTGAAAGGAAGTACCACTGCAGGTGTTGGCGAGGTAGCAAACTTCCTGATCGGCTGTGCGTATGTTATGCCGGCCGCATGGATCTACAAAACACAGAAAACAAAGAAAAATGCCATGATCGGTATGGCAGTCGGAACCGTATTTCTGGCAGCAGCCGGCGGTCTTCTGAACGCTTTTGTACTGCTTCCGGCTTATGCAGCAGCCTTTGGAATGCCGATGGATGCCCTTGTAGGAATGGGATCTGCAGTCAACAAAGCAATTACAAGCCTTCCGACCTTTGTTCTGTTTGCCGTTGTACCGTTTAATATCATCAAAGGTGTTGTGGTATCACTGGTAACCATGCTTCTGTACAAGCACATCAGCAGACTGCTGAAGGGCGAGGCAATGCACTAAAAAACTAAAAAAGAAAAACAAAGAAAGACGGACAGAAAATGGAGAGAAAAATCTCACTTTTCTGTCCGTCTTTTCGCTGGTCTCCGGCGGTGTCGTGACCGGCTATATCGGCATGGACAACCCGGCGAAAAACAGGATTGAACTGGCGGTCAGTCTGCTCAAAGAGGCGGATCAGAAGATGCATGAAAATAAAAAAAGTTCACGGTGAATTGCCGCAATGGATTGTCCCCGCGGGTCTTTTCGTGGTACAATGAAACATAAGCGATAAAAAGAAAAACGAGGGCAGAACATGAACGAATTATATGAAATGATTGAAAAGAAAATCAAAGAATCCGGCTATCCGCGGCCGATTTCGGGAAGCGATGTTTACGATGACATCTGCGACCAGATCGAGGGAAAAGAGAACGGTTCCTACGTGGTGCTGTCGAAATTTGATGACGATGTGATTTTCGAGTACCACATCACGGTGATGGATGATGAATTCAACCTCGGTGTGCTGACGATGCGCACCCCGGAGGGCGTGTTTGAGACTGATTTTGATGCGTAAAGAAGGGGGAGAAATACAATGCCGAAGATTGAGAAGATTACGAAGCAGACGGAGAATCCGTTTGTGAATCTTTATCTGGTTGAGGGGATGAATAAGGTGAATCATCACTTCCGCTATTATGTGGCGTCAAGGGCGAAAACGATTGAGCAGATGAAGATTAAGACGAGAAAGAATGCGCCGGATGGGGTGCTGATGTACAGTCTGTATGGGGAGAAGCGCGATAAAATCGTTCTGGTGCGGCAGTATCGGGTTTCGATTGACGATTATATTTATGAGTTTCCGGCGGGGCTTGTGGAGCCGGGGGAGGAGTTCCATGAGGCAGCGGTGCGTGAGATGCATGAGGAGACGGGGCTTACGTTTCATCCATTAAAAGTGGATTCATGCTATGAAAAACCGTTTTTTACCACGATTGGGCTGACGGATGAGGCTTGCTCGGCGGTTTATGGATGGTGTGAAGGAGAGATCAGCCGTAATTACCTCGAAGAGGGCGAAGTGATTGAAGTTGTCCTTGCTGACCGTGAGGAGGCGAAACGGATTTTAAAAGAAGAAAACGTGGCGATTATGTGCTCGTATCATTTGATGCATTTTATTCATGATGAAGAGCCGTTTGCGTTTTTACAGTAGCATAATGGCGGGAGCCATCAAAAAAATACCCCTCGGAAGTTCTGGGACGAACTGCGAGGGGTGTCTTTTTTGATGGCTCCCATTTACGGTGTGAGGGACGGGAGAAGGAAGGCTCAGGCGTTTGCGGGAGTGGTGTAGTATTGGGCCTGCGTTTCGTAGAGGGAGGCGTAAATGCCATGTTTTGCAAGAAGCGTGTCGTGGGTGCCGTCCTCTGCGATGCGGCCGTGGTCGAGGACCACAATGCGGTCACAGAATTTGCAGCTGCTCATGCGGTGGGAGATGTAGACGGCGGTTTTGCCGGCGATCATCTGGCTGAACTGTTCGTAAATTTCAGCTTCGGCGATCGGGTCGAGAGCAGCGGTTGGCTCGTCGAGGATGACAAACGGGGCGTCTTTGTAGAGGGCGCGGGCGATGGCGGCGCGTTGGGCTTCGCCGCCGGAAAGGTCGACACCGGCGCCATTGTTGTTGTAGAGGCGTGTGTGTGCTCCCTGGGGGAGATGTTGTACGCGTTCTGTGAGTCCGACCTTTGCAAGAGCGGACTGTAAAGCAGCTTCATCAATCTCGGTTCCGGCGGCGATGTTTTCGTCGAGCGGGAGGGAGAACAGGTGGAAATCCTGGAAGACGACGGAGAATGCCTGCGTGTACTCTTTGTAGTTATATTTGCGGATGTCAATGCCATTCAGGGTGATGTAACCTGAAATTGGCTCATACAGGCGGCAGAGCAGTTTGATGAGTGTTGTCTTTCCGGCTCCGTTGCGGCCAACGAGGGCGGTTTTGTCGCCGACGGCAAAGGACAGTGTCACATGCTCGAGCACCGGAATGTCTGTGCCGGGATAGGAGAAGGAAACGTCGTGGAAGGCAAAGGCGTACTGACCGTCGTCACGTTTTTCGATCGGGAGTGTGCCGTCGTACGACATGGATGGCTGTGCGATGAAATCCTCATACGTCGCAAGATACGAATTGATATAGTCAAACTGTGAGCCGGTTGTGAAAAACGTCTGCAGATCCCCCATGGCGCGGGTGACGGAACCGGCATACAGAAGGACATCTCCGATGGGGAGCACACCGTACAGCGCTTTGGCGCCGATCAGAAGGTATGCGGTGAAATTAGAAAGGAGTGAGAGCAGCGCATTTTTGCCGTCTGTGACGGCGGAAAAACGGGCGAAGTCGAGGTACATCGGCAGAAAGTGTGCCATGGCCTTTCCAAACTGTGCGTCGAGAAAACCATCGAGATGACCGATACGGATATCGTCCGCACGCCGTTCTTCGAGCATCACATTGACGAGATAATTGGCGACGGAGTTGGAATGGTCGTTGCCCTGGTTCAGCTCAATTTTTTTCTGCGTACTCTCGCGGTTAATGCGGGAGGAAAGAGCCAGCTGCAGTCCGCAGAGCAGGAGCAGCGCGAGTGTCGAAAACGGCGAGGTAAAGAAGTTTTTCATGCTGCTGCCCGGCAGAAGGAACAGGCGGAGCAGGAAGAACAGCGCATAGAGGAGGGAGAGCAGGGAAGTCATCATCGTATGGATCACGATCAGCTGGTCACCCACATTTCCTGACCCCATGGAAGAGACATTGGTGCGCCGGATGGCATCCATAGTCTCGGTTTTTTCAAATTTTTCAAATTCCAGCTCCAGTGCTTTTGCGGTGATTTTCTGTTCCGTGAGTGCAAGGCAGAGCTCCTTCTGGCCGTTGAGATACTGGCGGCAGATCTTTTCAAACAGCCCCAGCCCATACTGCACGAGCAGAAAGATGACAACGGTATACAGACAGGCGCGGTACGATTCTGCAAGCAGCAGATTCAGAATCCGCGCTGAGAAAAACAAGGAGAGATACGGCAGTGTGGCAGCGGCAAAAGCGCTTCCGAACAGCCAGAACAGCACGCGGTGATTGCCCTGGCTGATCATATTTAAAAAGCGGCAGACGGCATGAAAACGTTCTTTCATTTTCATCAGATGTGTTCCTCCGTTTCCTGATAATACTGGCTCTGAACTTCAAACATATGCGCATACGATCCGTCGAGGGCGAGCAGCTCGTCGTGGGTTCCGCGCTCTTTGATTTTTCCGTTTTCGAGAAACAGAATCGTATCGCAGAACCGTGTTGATGCGAGACGGTGTGAGATGAAAAGCGCAGTCTTATTTTTCAGCAGCGTGCTGTAGGTTTCGTACATTTCATTTTCGGAAATGGCATCGAGTGCCGCGGTCGGCTCATCGAGCAGGAGCAGGCGGCAGTTCTTGTAGAGTGCCCGCGCCATCATGAGTTTCTGCATCTCACCGCCGGAGAGAGTGACGCCGTCGTCAGTCATATCCTTGCCGAGATACGTTTCCTCTTTCTGCGGCAGACCTGCAATTTTCTCCCAGAGGCCGGCGCGGGTGAGTGCTTCGCGGCAGCGGGTGCGGTCCGTCTCTTCCAGTGTGGAACAGCTCACGTTCTCTGCAATGAAGAACGAGAGAGCAAATGGTTCCTGAAAGACCGCCGCAATCGATTCGTAATACTGCGCCGGATTCAGGTCCGTAAGAGAGAGACAGTTGACGGTAATCTGTCCTTCTGTCGGCTGATACAGTCCGCAGATCAGCTTAACAATCGTGGATTTTCCGGCGCCGTTGATGCCGACGAGTGCGGTGTGTTCGCCAGCATGGAGTGTGAAACTGACATCGTCGAGGATCTTTTTCTCGCTTTCCGGGTAAGAGAAGGAGACGTGGGAAAAGCAGATTTCGAGCGGTTTTTCTTCGGTAAATTCCGGCCGGAACGGCAGCGTGTGGCCGGCCGGGAGCGGCAGATCAAGAAATTCCCGCATCCACCGGATCTGTTCGAGACAGAGTACCGATTTCGAAAGACTGGAAGTAATCTCGTTAAAATACGAAGAAAAACCAGAAACCGCGCCGAGCACCAGCACAAAGCCGGAGACAGTCATGGTTCCGTGTGCGAGGCGGTAAATCAGAAAGCCATAGCAGATGCCGTCGCGCAGAAGCTGCAGCGTGAGGGTCAGCAGATCGTTCGCGAAGTAGGCACTGCGGATGTGAAACAGGATTTTCTGGTATCGTTTGTTGATCTGTCGGTAGACACCATCAATCCATCCGCCCAGCTGGTAGAGACGGACATCTTTTCCGGCCGCAGTGTCATACGACTGTTTCTGAAAATAGCGCTGCGATAATTTAATCGCGGACAGATCATCCCGGCGGCGGACTTCGTAGGAAGCCGCGCGGCGGTAGCTGAGAAACTGAAGAACCGAGAGCACCAGCAGCAGAAGAATGATGGCTGGATGGACACTTCCAATCAGCCCTGCGTAGAGGAGCAGACCGAGAAAGGAAGAAAAAATTGTGACATCATAGCGGAACATTCCTTCCACTCCGACCCAGTTGCTGGAAACGGCATCGGTGGCTTTTTCAACGAGCTGCAGCGTCGACTGCTCGGTCAGAACGGCGTAGTCCATCCGCATGAAATGGCGGAGCAGACGGCGCATAAAAAAGCCGGTCCGGAATTCGGTATACTGCCAGGCGTTCCGTGACTGCAGAAATGCATGGCTGACGAAAACGACGGCATAAAGGAGAAAGAGAACCAGCGTTCCAAGCGCAAACCCGGCAAAGCCGCGGCTCTGTTCCAGAAAAAAGAGAATTCCGGAAGGAAGCAGAATCCCGAAAAAGCCGGTGAGCACCTGTGAGACGATTTCAAGTGCCTGAAAGAGAAACGGCTTTTTGCTGTGATGCCACAGCTCACGATGAATATAAACGTAGTTAGATAATAAAGAATACATAAAGACCTCCTCTGTCACATGTCTTTCGTGAACTGTAGTTATCCTACCATATTCATGCAAAACACGGGGGAAAAGTACGTAAATGGAACAAAAAAGAACGCGAACAGCAAAAAAGTGTTCACGTTCTGCAAAATTTCTCTGTAGAATCATCGGACAAAATCAAAAAATCCTGGAAAGAGCTTTTTACAGCGGCAGCATAATCTCCGTCACGAAAACGCCGGGCTCGTTCTGCCGGTTGATATATCCTTCGTACTTTTCCACAACAAGATTGATCCGTTTCAGCCCATGCCCGTGATTTCCGCGCTTCGTGGTGATATACTCGCTGTCCAGCTTCCGCACAGTATCCTTTGTTGCATTCGTAATGGAAATATACAGCTGGTTTTTCAGCACACCAATATAAAGCCGGATATAGGGATCCGCAAGGCCCTCGCATGCTTCCACCGCATTGTCAATCAGATTTCCGATCAGCGCGCAGAGATCAATATCACTCACCGTAAGATTGGCCGGGCAGGTCGCCTTGTAATCCACGCGGATGCCGTTCTTTTCGGCGAGTGAAATTTTGGAATTTAAAATCGCATCGAGATTCACATTCCCCGAGTCGCAGAGCTGGTTGACCTGATCGAGATCATTTTCGAGCAGCCCCAGATACTCCTGCAGTTTATCATACTGCCCCATCTCGACATACGCCTTCATCGACTGCAGATGATTGGATAATCATGGCGCCAGCCGCGCATCGTCAGATAGATGTTCTGCACCTCCTCGACCTGGCGGGCGAGAAGCTGGTTCCGGTATTCAATATTTTTTCGCTCCGCAAAGGTGCGGAGCAGCATTTCCATCCGGGAACGCTGCGCCGGTTCATCTTCGCAGTAAGCAATTCTCATGTTATTCACCCAAACATTTTTTGAAGAAGTTATCGTAAACGGTAATCATTTCCTCGGTCCAGAATGCTGCACCGCCGTGGTCTGCGCCGCGAAGAAGATACAGCTGTACATCTTTTCCGGCATCCTTTAATGCGTGGTAGAGATCGACACTCTGCTGGCAGAACACCATCGTGTCCTTGGTGCCGTGTGCGATCAGCATCGGCGGGAAATCCTCGTTCACGTATGTTTTGGAGCAGGCTGCCTTAGCCTCCTCAAGATGCTCGGTGATGTCATAGCCCATCAGCATGCCCTCCGGGCTGTCCGGTTTCTGATGGTTCAGCGTTATCGGATAGCCGTACGGCAGTGTCACATCAACAGCTCCGTACAGATCGATAATACCGCATACCTCGCAGCTTTCCTCATTGATCGGCTCGTCAAGTTTTCTGCTCTTTGCGGTCATGCCGGCAACGGAAGAAACCTGTCCGCCGGAAGAATCTCCCATCAGGAACATCTGCGATGGATTCAGCTTGTATTCCTCCGCATGCGCACGCAGAAAACGTACCGCATTTTTTGCGTCGATGATCTGCGCTGGGAAATGTGCGATTCCGCTGTGACGGTATTCGACGATTGCAACAACGTAGCCGCGCTGCGCCAGACGGGCGATCATGCCGACCTTCTGGTAGACATACTGTTTCATCCAGGCGGATCCCTGAATAAATGTGATGCACGGCCAGGTGCGCTCCGGGTGCGCCATCTGGAATGGTGTGAAAATTTCCAGATGAAGATTGTGCGCCTCGTCGTAGACAACTTCATGCGCATAGCGGATCTCAATTTCCTCTCCGGTCACCGGAATTTCCACGGCGCCGTCTACCGCGTCTGTGTAGTCCGGCATTGTCTCATACGTGTAGTTTGATGGTTCAATGATCATGTGTAAAAACCTCCTTTTTCAAAAACCCATTTTTCGGTCCGAAACAGCAATCCACAGGATTTACGATTTCTTCGACTCCTCATATGATTTTAACTCGGAAAGTGCCTCCCCGGCAAGCGGATACAGCGCAATGATGTTGAAGATTGTCATCAGCCCGATACCGACATCACCGAGATCCCACACAAATGTGTAAGCGGCAATTCCTCCGATAAACAGCATCACAAGTGCCAGAACCTTGTAAGCGGTCTGGAAACACCACTTGTCACCGAACAGGTAGGCAACGTTGCTTCTTGCATAGAACAAAATGCCGAGGAACGTGGAAAAGCTGAACAAAAACAGCGTAAATGCAATGAAAATCACACCGAATTTTCCCAGATGATACTGCATGGCGGTCTGCAAAAGATCCATGCCGGAAAGGCCATTAATCAGATCCTTTGGTGCAAGCAGCATAATCATTGCGGTGCAGCTGCAGATGACGATTGTGTCAACAAAAACGCCGAGTGCCTGTACAAGACCTGCTTTGGCCGGGCGGTCACATTCCGCGGCGGCAGCGGCGCATGGAGCGGAGCCGGAACCGGCCTCATTCGAAAACAGACCACGCTTTACACCGTTCATCAGAACAGCACCAAAACCGCCGGCTGCCATCTGACGAAGTCCGAAGGCTTCCTCAAAAATGCGTGCAAACACAGAAGGAATCTGACGGAGGTTGACTGCGATGATAAACAGTGTGATAAAGAAATAGCAGACTGCCATGACAGGAACTACAAAATCCAGTACCTTTACGGTTGCATTTTTCCGCAGTACGATGATCGCAGAAAGAATCACCAGCATGATACTGGTATAAAGCGGCGGAATGGAAAATGCATTTTTAAAAGAAGAAGCCACGGAGTTGCTGATTACCTGACTGATACCGCACCAGCAGATCAGACCGGCAATGGCAAACAGAACAGCCGGCAGAACGTATCGTTTTTTCTTCTTGAGGTGGTCTTCAACCAGATCGTGAATGTAGTAGGCAGGACCGCCGCGGTAGCCGCCGTACAGAGGATCTTCTTCTTTGTGAAGCTGTGCGAGCGTAGCTTCGATAAACGCGGTAGACGAGCCGATGATAGCCGTCACCCACATCCAGAACACAGCACCTGCGCCTCCGGCGGAGACTGCAGCGACAACGCCGACCAGATTTCCCATACCGACACGCGTTGCGGTGGAAACGATCAGTGTCTGAAAAGAAGAAAGGCTGCTTTTTTCATTTTTCTTTTCCGACAGGGCACGGATCATGTCCGGGAACAGACGGATAGGAAGAAAACGTGTCCGGATCGTAAAATAGATGCCGGTTGGGATCAGCAGAAGAATCAGAAGGGAGATTCCGAGACTGCCGCCGCCCGGGAGCGGAATCGTAAAAAGATCGCCCCAGAGAAAGTTGTAGACTGTGGTGATGAGATTGACAATCATGTTTTCAAAAACCCTCATTTCAAAATATTTGCGGCACTGTGAAACGTCAAAGCATAAAAGCACCGTTACCTGCTATTATATCGGTTTCTGTTCGGAATGTAAAGAAGGGAAGAGAAAAGATAAGAGGCAAATATCAGCTTTTTCCGAAACCAGAAAAAGTTGATATCTGCCTCTTAAAAGGGCATCTTTTGTTTTACGGTACAGATTACGCGGTCAGCCTGCCAGATGCAGCATCTCGATCAGGAACAGCCAGCTAAGGCCATAGAACGTAATGACAGCGACAAGGTCGTTGACCGTTGTGATCAGCGGGCCGGAAGCAACCGCCGGATCGATGTGGATCTTTTTAAAGAACAGCGGAATGCAGGTGCCGACGGCACTGGAAATCAGCATTGCCAGCAGCAGTGCGATGCCGATGCAGGCGGAAACGGAAAATGCGAACATCATGGTCTTTCCCTTGAATAAGAAGATGAAAAGTCCGATGACAGCAAAGGACAGAACACCAAGCAGAAGACCATTGCAGAAACCGATGCGCATTTCCTTGAAAACAAGCTGTAATTTCTGTTTTCCGGTCAGGGACTCATCCATCAGGACACGGATGGTAACAGCCAGGGACTGGGTACCAACGTTTCCGGCCATATCAAGAATCAGGGACTGGAAGGTCATGATAATAGGAAGCGTTGTGACAACCTGTTCAAAAATACCGACAACGGAAGAAACCAGCATGCCGAGACCCAGAAGGACGATCAGCCACGGAAGACGTTTTTTCATGCTTTCTTTTAAGGGCTCTTTTAAATCCTCCTCTGCGGTCAGACCTGCGAACATCGCGTAGTCCTCGCCCATCTCATCATCAACCAGGTCGATGATGCTGGATGAGGTGATGACACCGAGCAGGCGGTTGTCGTTGTCGAGGACAGGAATGGAATCCTCGGAATAATCCTTCAGTTCTTCAATACACTCGTCGATCGGCTCCTCTGCGTATACGTATGGGTAAGAGGTTACGGTCAGATCCTCGAGAGTTTCGTCGCGCCTTGCGATAATCAGGTTTTTCAGATCGATTGCGCCGTAGAATTTCTGCTGTGCGTTGACAACAAAGATAGTAGAAATGTTGTCGTTTTTGGCTGCCTGGTCAATCAGGCAGCTCATTGCCTGTTTGACATTCAGATCCTCGCGGATAATGATACAGTTGGTGGTCATACGGCTTCCGATTTCATCCTCGTCAAAGGATGCAATCATTTCGATATCGTGCCTTACATCCGGATCGAGAAGATCAATCAGAAGTCTTTTCTTTGTCTTGTCAAGCTTCTGCAGAACCTCAGCGAGGGCATCGGTCTCCATTTTGGAGAGGATGGAAGCGGCTTTTTTGACATCCATCTCTTCGAGGTACTCGGCTACGTTGTCGGATTCAGCATACTCAAAAATATCGGACAGCATGTCCGTGTCCAGAATGCGGTACAGTTTGCATCGCTCCGGAACCGTTAAAAGCGGCAGAACATCTGCCAGGTCATTTTCGTGGTAATCTTCCAGGCGGCTGCCCATGACAGCCGGAGAAGAGTTGCTGCGGATTGTATCCAGGATCTCCTGGGTATAATCCTGTACTCGTTTTTCCATTTTTTCGTTATCCTCCATTCTTTTTTTGACAACTCCCGATAAACACTATTGTTCAATCAGCAGTGAAACACTTGCTGTTTCGCTGCGTAAGAAAGTGATTCAGGTGTGAGCAGTCCTCCTTTTGCGAAGCAAAACTTTAAATGAGGACTGCGAATGTTACAGTTCGCAGGAAACCTGTGAACTGTAACAGACATGCGTGCTGTCGGTGCGAAAAAGCATGTTGGAACCCTCACAGGGCAGTAAAAGCACACGAAAAAAGAACCAGAGAATTACGTTTCAAAACTGGTTTGGATCATGTGTCTTACTTCGGGTTTTCATAGGATAAGAAGGGAAAATATTTAAGATTAAAGCAGGACAGAAGGATGGCCGTCATCCTGCATATTTTCCGGTTCCCGTCCTATGCTGGTACTTCGCCCATGAGAATCACAACTATCCATTCTGTTCACCTGCCTTTTTTTAGAAATTTTTTGATCAAACAGCCGTTTTTGCCGGTCTGTTTCGCTTGAAATACGGGATTCAAAAATCATCCCTCAAGTATTCTAACTGCTTTCCGGAAAAAAATCAATTCCTATTTTGGTAAAATTTTTGCAACATTCTTATCTCGTTTCTGTTTCTCCTCGTAAAGCATTGCATCCGCATGCGCGAGCATCTCCGGAAGTGTGGAATCCATGTCTTTCGGAAGCCATGCGAATTCTTTGCCGCGGAGCTCATCTGGTTCAGCAGGAACTCTGCGTTGCTGAACAGATTTTCTGTCAGATCACAGAGCACAAGGACGTACACAAATTCGTTCGAAAACAGCGGCAGCCCAGGGTGTGGATCAGATATTCCATTGCCTCGCGGATGCCGAGGCTGTTGTCGTAATTGACACTCGGATACGGCTCGTGCTTGGACGCAACCAGCACGCAGGGCAGTTTCTGATATTTGGAAAGAAGACGGCCAATACTTTTTATAGAAGAAATAAAACCTGTTGTCTATGATTTTGACAAAAAACGCAGAATGTGCTAAGAAAATAATTGCAATTGTCTAAAAAATGTTTGAGCTCTGAATTTACAGACAAAACTTTATAGAAACTTAAGATTTTCCTTTGCGGACCTAAAGATTCCTTTGGTACAGTAAGGATGAAAACAAAAGACATCTGGCAACTTGAGGGAATTTGCGGTACAATCATCCTTGAATCATGTGGGAGGTCCGGCGCGGAAAAAAAGTGCCGGAAAAAGAAAAACGAAAGGTGGAGAAAGAAGAAATGTACAACATTTTAGTATGTGATGATGATAGAGAGATTGTAGACGCCATTGAGATTTATCTGACCCAGGAGGGCTATCATGTGCTGAAGGCATATGATGGCATGCAGGCCATCCAGATGCTCGAGAGGGAGGAGATTCAGCTGCTGATTATCGACGTCATGATGCCGAAACTGGACGGCATCCGTGCGACGCTGAAAATCAGAGAAAAGAGCAGCATTCCGATCATTATTTTGTCTGCGAAATCAGAGGACGTAGACAAAATTCTGGGACTGAACATCGGCGCGGATGATTACGTGACGAAGCCGTTCAACCCGCTCGAGCTGGTGGCGAGGGTGAAATCTCAGCTGCGGCGCTACACGAAACTTGGAAATCTTCCGGCGGACGACGGAGAAAATGTATATCAGGTCGGCGGGCTTCTCGTCAACGATGACTTAAAAGAAGTCAGCGTCGAGGGCGAACCAGTCAAACTGACCCCGATCGAATACAACATTCTCCTGCTGCTGGTAAAAAATCCAGGCAAGGTATTTTCGATTGAACAGATCTACGAGAGTATCTGGAACGAGGAGGCGATCGGTGCGGACAACACTGTTGCGGTTCACATCCGCCACATCCGCGAAAAAATCGAAATCAACCCGAAGGAGCCGCGCTATCTGAAAGTTGTATGGGGAATTGGGTATAAGATTGAGAAACAATAATAAGGAGTGAATAATTGTGAAAGAACGAAAACTCTACAGCCTGACGGGGAAGCTGATCGTTTTTCTTCTGCTGATCGTTTTTGCTGCAAGCATGCTGTTCGGGGGCATTCAGACACTGATGCTTTCCAGTGTCGGCCTGACGCCGAATGCGGCAGCAAAAAAGTATGCGTTTGAAGAAACCACCGCATGCGGCACACTGGTGCAGCGGCAGCTTCATAATGTCATGAGCTACTATAATGATATGAGTAAATTCGGCACAAACGGCCGATACGACGGAACAAAAGAGATTGATTACCGTGCCTTTGCAACCGATGGAAAGGAAAGCGGCGGTGCCAGTACAACGTACACCATTGACCAGCTTGGCAAGATGTACGATGACGGCAGCAGCGCAGACCTCAATGAGGTGGCAGCGTATACCGCAGACAATTATGCGACGAACGATGCCGGAATTGACAAAGAAGCCTATCTTGCATATGAAGATGGAACTGATGTGAGCCAGGAAACAGAAGAGACGGATGTAGCCGCATTGAGCGCGGCAGATGCAGAGACGTTTGACAGCTTTTCCCCGGACGGTGAGGTTTATTTTCCTTCCGAGAATGCAGTCAAAAGCCTGAAAGAGAAAAAAATTGATCCTGCTGATGTTTCCTCCCAGTTCCTGTATCTCTACGATCAGGGAATGAGCCTGGAAACGCAGAAGACGAAAGCGGGAACGTACCTCTATGAGTACGCGGCGGCAAATCTGAAAAAGGTATCCATCCGCGATCTGTATACGACACTTTACGAGGTCACGGAAGAAGTTGCAGCTTTTAAAAACCAGGAGAGCGGCATCAACGTCAATGCGGACGATGCCAACCTCTGGTACTGTCTGGAAGATAAAGAGGGAAATATCTATACGAATGTGGACTCCTGGAAAAATGGTTACACAACAGCCATTGCACAGAAATCGTCCTACCCGTTCGCTTTTGCCGTTGACCGGACCGGCGGTGCCGACAAAGTCCGTTCTTACGCAGCCAGAAAAAACAGCCCGGCCGTGGAAGCAGCGAGAAGCTATCTGCTGAACAATCAGATCGCAGATAATTATCAGAAGATCTTCGTTGCACTTGACCCGGATCTGGCGGCGAGCGACTATTTTTCCCAGTACAGTGAGATCTACAGCCAGTGGCATCCGAAAATGCAGCTCCTTCTTCTTATGATTGCAGTTGGTGGAATCGGAACGCTGGTCTGCCTGGTTCTGTTCACACTGCAGGCGGGAAGAAATGGAAAAAACAAAGAAATCCGCCTTTACTTTTTCGATCAATGGTACACGGAAATTGCAGCTGCAGCCGCAATCCTGATAGTGATGGGAGCAGTTGGAATCGTTGCTGTCTGCATCGAACTTTCCTACGGCGGCGTTCATTATATCCAGAATTTCGACGGAAACTACATCTACAGCGGATCCTATGGAAATGAAGCAGATACATGGCGCAGCCTGGTGGCCGCATCGGGCATCCTCGCCGGATTTCTGATTACACTGATTCCGTACTGCTCGCTGGTGCGCCGGATCAAAGCACGCAACGTCTGGAAACAGTCGTTTGTGTACTGCGTCGGCCACCGGATCGTGTCTGCCGGAAGAACCTTCTATGAAGGCAGACAGGAGTCGGAGCGAACAATCCTTATGTTCTGCGTTTTCTGTGGTGTGCAGATCATTCTCTGCTGCGGATTCGGAATGTTCGGCGTATTCCTTACCCTGGTGATGGATGCCGCAGTGCTGCTTCTTCTGCTGCGCGGGGCATCCGGAAGAAAACAGATTGAACATGGCTTAAAAGAGATTGCTGCGGGCGATCTGGATTACAAGATTGACCTGACGGAGCTGCAGGGGGAAGACAACCTTCAGCTTGCCGGAATTGTGAATTCGCTCGGCGAGGGAATGAAAGCAGCGGTGCAGGAGCAGATGAAGAGCGAGCGCTTAAAAGCGGATCTGATCACTAACGTATCCCACGATATCAAGACACCGCTTACTTCTATTATTAATTATGTCGATCTGCTGAAACGGGAAAATATTGAAAACGAGAAAGCGAAAGATTATATCCGCGTACTCGACGAAAAATCACAGCGCCTGAAACAGCTGACGGAGGACCTTGTCGAGGCATCGAAGATCAGCTCCGGAAACATCAAGCTGGAATTCATGAACCTGAACCTGAATGAACTGGTGCAGCAGGTAAACGGAGAATTTGCGGAGCGGTTCGAGGGCCGCAATCTCGACCTGATCTGTATTCTCCAGCCGGAACCGCTTCTGATCCGTGCGGACAGCCGCCGCATCTGGCGCGTGCTTGAGAACCTGTACGTAAATGTCTGCAAATATGCCATGCCGGGAACGCGGGTTTATGTGGATGCCATCAAAAAAGACGGAAAGATTCAGTTCTCGATCAAGAACATTTCCGAGAACCCGCTGAACTTCCAGGCGGATGAACTGACGGAGCGTTTTATCCGCGGCGATGTCAGCCGGAGCACCGAGGGCAGCGGCCTGGGTCTCTCAATCGCAAAGAACCTGACGGTATTGCAGCATGGAACCTTCAATATTTATCTGGACGGCGACCTGTTCAAGGTTACGATTACGTTTGATGAAGCTGTAAAGGAGAAAAAACCGATGCCTCCGATGATCGTACCGGAACCGGTACAGGAGGAAGCACAGCAGGATGTCTGAGAAGTGTTGAAAAATAAAAGAGAATAGAAAACGAAAACGCCCCGCCGGGAAACACGCAGCAGATGCGGTTCCCGGTGGGGCGTTGTTTATGAAATGCAGTTTATTTATTCGTTTGTTTCGTCTGTTTCTGGCTGTTCAGCCGCAGCAGCATCATCGGAACGATCAGTCAGCGGGCTTGGTCTGTCCATCGCTTCGAGTGCGCGTAAGGACTCTTCTTCCGGAGTCAGAACCTCGTTCTCTTCCTCCGGCATATAATATGGAAAGATCTTGTTCACGAAGAACCAGGAGCATCCAAGTGCCACAGAAGAAAATCCGAGCAGGAACATCAGCAGGATCAGGTAGCTCACAATCTTTGTTGTGGAGAATACATAGATCAGCATCGGGCTGATGTTGACAAGCAGGATCATGATGGTCCACGGCAGGTGGCGGATCGCCATCAGCATGGAGTTTTTGATCGTGTTTTTCACGGTATTGTCAAAACGGCTCAGTACCGGGAAAATATAGGAGAGGACCATAGCCTCAAAAAAGATCAGCACCAGGAAAACAAAGCGCAGGTAAGTGATCGCGCCAGACATATTCATAACCAGCAGAAGATCGAGAATCAGAACGATCAGGATTGCCAGCATAATGAGCCAGATAGCGGTTGCCTGTTTGAAGTTTTCACGGAACGATTTCCAGTAGGTACGGAAGATGTAGGTCTCCTCGTTTTTAATCATCTTCAGGGTGACGTAGTACATTGCTGTGAAGTTTGCGCCGATCGTCACAATCGGGATACACATAATAAGGAAAATAATGTTCAGCATCATCAGGTCGAAAACACGGCTCATGATCTGCGAGAACTTACTGTCCAGGCTGAAAAAACTCATAGTTTGTTCCTCTTTTCTGTTGAATTAAATCTGCCGCCGATCTGCGTTCCGGCTGGCAGACATTACCTAAAAGTATAGCGAATTTTTCAGAAAAAAGCAATGAAGAGAATATAAACTTTTCGTTTCGTCATTTTGTATAATAGTGAACATTTTGTTTGTGCAAAGTGGACAGAAGAAAACTGTTTAAAAAAATCCGAAAGCAGAATTGCCAATCTGCCGATGGAAACTTTGTGTAATTATGGCATGGTCGAATCGGGTGAGAAAAGGTATACTAGTCCCATAAGCAAGAGAGATGCAAAAACGCAAAACTCATAATAAAAAACGCATGATGTTCATTTAGGGAGGATTCAAAAATGGCAAGTTTATCTTTACAGCACATTACAAAAAGATATCCGAACGGTTTTGAAGCAGTAAAAGACTTCAACCTGGAAATCGCTGACAAAGAGTTTATCATCTTCGTAGGACCATCTGGATGTGGTAAATCTACAACACTTCGTATGATCGCAGGTCTTGAGGAGATCTCCGATGGTACTCTGAAAATTGACGATAAAGTAGTAAACGATGTAGAGCCGAAAGACCGTGATATCGCAATGGTATTCCAGAACTACGCTCTGTATCCGCACATGACCGTATACGATAACATGGCATTCGGTCTGAAACTGAGAAAAGTTCCGAAAGATCAGATCGACAAACAGGTTAAAGAAGCAGCTAAAATCCTTGACCTGGAGAAACTGCTTGACCGTAAACCGAAAGCTCTTTCCGGTGGTCAGAGACAGCGTGTTGCTATGGGACGTGCAATCGTACGTGATCCTAAAGTATTCCTTATGGACGAGCCTCTGTCAAACCTGGATGCAAAACTTCGTGTACAGATGCGTACCGAGATTTCCAAACTGCATGAGAGACTGGGCGCTACCATCATCTACGTAACACATGACCAGACCGAGGCTATGACACTTGGTACCAGAATCGTTGTTATGAAAGACGGAGTTGTTCAGCAGGTAGATACCCCGCAGAACCTGTACAACGCACCGGGCAACCTGTTCGTTGCAGGATTCATCGGATCTCCGCAGATGAACTTCCTGGATGCAAAAGTAAAAGTTAACGGAAACGACGTTACTCTTACTGTTGGTAAATACAACATGAAACTGCCGGCTTCCAAAGCAAAAGCTGTTATCGACGGCGGATATGACGGAAAGACCGTTGTTATGGGTATCCGTCCTGAGAACGTACATGATTCTCAGATGTTCATCGAAACTTCCAAAGACAGCGTAGTTGAGTGCAAGATCAACGTATACGAGCTGTTAGGTGCAGAAGTTTACCTGTACTTTGATTGCGAAGGCTTCCCAATGACAGCCCGCGTAGATCCTCGTACAACTGCAAGAAGCGGTGATACCGTTAAATTTGCTCTGGATATGGAAAAAGTTCATCTGTTCGACAAAGAGACAGAGATCACCATTACCAACTAATCCATATGAACATCAGCGCGTATGCGCAAACATAGAGAAAAAGGATCGACATCTATTTGGATGCCGGTCCTTTTTGCATATGCAAGGCCCTCCTTTTGCAAAGCAAAAAATAGTTGCCAATGAGAAAAAAATAAGCTATAGTTATAGATAAGATGCACCCTGGAGTAAAATACGCCAGGAGAAAGGAAGTGGCAGATTTGGTATCAAGTCAGGTATTACAGAAAACCCTTGATGAATTAAGAAATATTACAAGAATTGATTTATGTGTGACGAATACGGATGGTGTTCTGCTGGTGACCACATTCCCGGAAACCGCGATTGATGCAGAAAGCATCCGTTCTTTTGTATTATCCGCTGCGGACAGCCAGATTGTACAGGAATATCATTATTTTAAAGTATATGACAACCAGAACGTAGAGTACATTCTGATCTCCAAAGGCAGCAGCGATGACGCTTACATGATCGGAAAAGTTGCAGTATGCGAGATTCAGAACCTCATCATTGCATACAAAGAGCGTCTGGACAAAAACAACTTTATCCAGAATCTTCTTCTTGACAACCTCCTTCTGGTGGATGTCTATAACCGTGCGAAAAAGCTGCGCATCGACACCGACGTGCGCCGCGTTGTTTTCATGGTAGAAACGAAGATGGAAAAAGACATCAGCGCGCAGGAAACCGTAAAGAGCCTGTTCGCATCGAGACCGAAGGATTTTATCACCGCGGTCGATGAGAAGAGCATTATTATTGTAAAAGAACTGAAAGACACCGACACCTTCGAGGATATGAACCAGACCGCAAGAATGCTGGTGGATATGCTGAATGCGGAGGCTATGTCCCAGGTGCGCGTTTCCTACGGAAATCCGGTCAACGAGATCAAGAGTGTATCGCGTTCTTACAAAGAGGCGAAGATGGCACTCGAAGTAGGAAAAATTTTCTACGCAGACAAAAACGTGGTACCGTACAACAACCTCGGCATCGGCCGTCTGATCTATCAGCTCCCGATCCCGCTGTGCGAAATGTTTATGACCGAAGTCTTCGGCGAAAATCTGCCGGATACGTTCGATGAGGAAACACTGACCACAATCAATAAATTTTTTGAAAATAACCTGAATGTGTCCGAGACATCCCGTCAGCTCTATGTACACAGAAATACTCTGGTGTACCGTCTGGAGAAGCTCGAGAAGAGCACCGGTCTCGACATTCGTAAATTTGACGATGCGCTGACCTTTAAAATTGCCATGATGGTCGTAAGCTACATGACGTATATGAACAACAGCGAAAATCTGTAAAACCGTTCAGAGCCGTACAGAATTGCTGTGTGGCTCTGAATTGTTATATGCAGATACCAGGGTCAAAAGACTTTTTGCCCCCAACATTTTATCAACAACAAGAGGAGAGGAACGACATGATTGAATTACTGAACACAGGTGCATACCTTGTCAACGGAACCGACATCATCCCGGATACGGAAGAAGGCCGCGCGGAACTCAAAGCGCGTACCGGCGCTGTGCCGTGTCCGGCGGATGCTGCAAAAGAAACCATTGCCTATGGAATCTTAAAAGACCACAATGTTTCCGGCAACATGGAAAATCTGCAGATCAAATTTGACAAACTTACATCGCATGACATTACTTTTGTTGGAATCATTCAGACTGCGCGCGCGTCAGGGCTGGAAAAATTCCCGGTACCGTACGTGCTGACCAACTGCCATAACTCCCTTTGTGCAGTCGGAGGAACCATCAACGAAGATGACCACATGTTTGGCCTTACCTGTGCGAAGAAGTACGGCGGCGTCTATGTACCGCCTCATCAGGCAGTAATTCATCAGTTTGCCCGCGAGATGCTTGCCGGCGGCGGAAAAATGATCCTCGGATCCGATTCCCACACCCGTTACGGTGCACTCGGAACCATGGCCATGGGCGAGGGCGGACCGGAGCTGGTAAAACAGCTTCTCTCCAAAACATATGATATCGCTATGCCGGGCGTGATCGCCATTTACATGACAGGCGCACCGCAGCCGGGCGTAGGACCGCAGGATATTGCGCTTGCCATCATCGGCGCTGTTTTTGCAAATGGTTATGTAAAGAACAAAGTCATGGAGTTCGTAGGACCTGGCGTATCTTCCTTAAGCGCAGATTACCGGATCGGCGTGGATGTTATGACGACTGAGACGACATGTCTGTCCTCCATCTGGAGAACCGATGAGAAGATCAGTGAGTTCTATCAGATCCACGGCAGAAGCGCAGACTACAAAGAGCTGAATCCTGGCGCTGTTGCTTACTATGACGGCGTTGTAAAAGTAGAACTCGACAAGATCAAACCGATGATCGCGATGCCGTTCCATCCGAGCAATGTTTATACCATTGAAGAGCTGAAAGCAAACCTCGATGACATCCTGAACGATGTAGAGAAGAAAGCAGCCATCAGCCTCGACGGAAAAGTTCCGTTCACTCTGAAAAATAAAGTACACGACGGAAAACTCCTGGTAGACCAGGGAATCATCGCAGGATGCGCCGGCGGCGGATTTGAGAACATCTGCGACGCAGCCGATATCCTGAAAGGCCACAGCATTGGCGACGATGCGTTCACCTTAAGTGTTTACCCGGCAAGTACCCCGATCTATATGGAGCTGGCAAGAAACGGAAAACTGGCAGACCTGTTGGAAACCGGTGCCATCGTAAAAACCGCATTCTGCGGACCGTGCTTCGGCGCAGGCGATACTCCGGCAAACAATGCGTTCTCAATCCGTCACTCCACCAGAAACTTCCCGAACCGCGAGGGCTCCAAGATCCAGAACGGCCAGATTTCTTCCGTTGCCCTGATGGATGCGCGTTCGATCGCAGCAACCGCAGCAAACAAGGGATTCCTGACCGCAGCAGATGAGTTCACCGGAACATACACGAAACCGGCATACCACTTCGACAAGAAGATTTACGAGAACCGTGTCTTCGACAGCAAGGGTGTGGCAGATCCGTCTGTAGAAATCCAGTTCGGACCGAACATCAAAGACTGGCCGGCTATGCCGCAGCTTGCCGAGAACCTGATTCTGAAGGTTGTTTCTGAGATCCACGATCCGGTTACGACAACCGATGAGCTGATTCCGTCCGGCGAGACTTCTTCCTTCCGTTCCAACCCGCTCGGACTGGCAGAGTTCACCCTGTCAAGAAAAGATCCGGCTTACGTGGGACGTGCAAAAGAAGTACAGGTCGCAGAGAAAGCTATCCAGGAAGGAAACTGCCCGGCAGAGGCACTTCCGGAACTGAAACCGGTCTTTGCTGCGATCCATACCCAGTACCCGGATATCGACAAGACAAACGTCGGTGTCGGATCCACCATCTTCGCTGTAAAACCGGGCGACGGCTCTGCGCGTGAGCAGGCAGCTTCCTGCCAGAAGGTATTAGGAGGCTGGGCAAACATCGCCAACGAGTATGCAACGAAGCGCTACCGCTCCAACCTGATCAACTGGGGCATGCTTCCATTCCTGATCCCGGCGGGAGATCTGCCGTTTACAAACGGAGATTACATCTTTGTACCGGAGATCCGCAAGGCAGTGGAAGAGAAGGCTGATGTGATCAAAGCGTACGTTGTGAAAGACGGCGCACTCGTTCCATTCGAGATGACCTTAGGCGCACTGACCGACGATGAGAGAGAAATCATCCGCAAGGGATGCCTGATCAACTATTATAGAGGATAAGTATTTGAGAAAGAGCTGTGTGGCAGGAGAAAAGTCTGTTTCATAGCTCTTTTTCTGCGCACTTATTTGAAATGAAATATCAGAAAACAATATAAAATTCAGAAAATAGACACAATAATTAAGAAAAGAAAAAGTGATATAAAAAAACAGTAAAAATATTTTAAAAATGTATTGACAAATAATGGCGGATCTGTTATATTAAAATCACAAAGAAACAAGAAAACAAAAACCTAACCAAGAGGTACAAAGAGAAAGACTTGGGACCCCCTTTTCAAGAGAACAAACCATTTTCATAGAAAGAGACGAGAAATCTTCTATAGAAGAATGGAAAAAAGGGAAAAGGAAGATGTTCTTAAGATGAGAGACTTCCGAAAGGAAAGAAAACCTGAGATAAAGATCCATACAAAAGAAGTTCGAAAGAAAACCTTTTGATAAACATGAGATCAGAGCAGATCTCAGGAAATCCTAAGGAAAAGATTTTCGGAGTGGAAATCTTAACCGCAAAGGAAAAGCCTCTGAAAAAGAACATCTTCCCGAAAAAAAGAAAATCTACAACAGGGAAATGGAAGAGAAACGATTTTTGAAATATCAAACGAAAGCGAAAACAAAGATCACAGATCGGTAAAGAAAGAAAACCAGTGAAAATCCTTGAAAGTAGAGAAAAAACTGAATATGGAAAATAAAGAAAAAGCGGTCGCTGTATCAGGAAAAAATGATTGGTATGGCGATCGCTTTCTGTGCTGTGTAATTCGTCCGCCGGGCATGTTTTCCTTGACAGATGCGGCGGAAATGGTGCATACTTCTTAAAGCATAACAGCGGAGAAATCCGTGTATCGAAAATGAGAAGTCAGGACAGGAGAAGAAAGTGGCTGGATTTTGCAGAGAAGATATTTTAATGGAAGATAACGATATTCTTGTTGTTCACAAGCACGCGGGCATGGCAGTGCAGAATGCGCGGATGGGACAGATGGATCTGGAGCATGCGCTGCTGAATTATCTGGCGAAGCAGGCAAGGGCGAAAACACCGGGTCAGGCGCGGACTCAGATTCCATATCTGGCGGTCGTGCACCGGCTTGATCAGCCGGTTGAGGGCGTGCTGGTGTTTGCGAAAAACAAAGACGCCGCCGGAAAACTGGGACGGCAGGTGCAGGACGGGACGATGAAGAAAGAGTATCTCGCCGTCTGTGAGGGAAAAATCGAAAAACAGGGCGTGCAGAAGTTTGAGGATTTCCTTGTAAAAGACGGACGGAGCAACACATCCCGCGTCGTACAGCCAGGCACCGCCGGAGCGAAAAAAGCGGTGCTGGAATATGAAACGATAAGGACACAGGAGAATCGAACCCTGGTGCAGATCCACCTCGGAACGGGCCGCCATCACCAGATCCGCGTCCAGTTCTCCCATGCGGGATATCCACTGGCGGGGGATGCAAAATATGGGGCGAAAGAGAAAGGATCTCTGGCGCTGTGCGCGCATCATCTCGAGCTGAAGCATCCGCGGACAGGCAAACGGCTTTCGTTTACCGTAAAACCAGAAGGTGAAATCTTCCACAGCTTTGTGTAACTATTCAGAGCTATGTGAAATTGCAAAAAAGTTCAGAAAATCATAAGAAAACAGGACTGGACTATTTTTACGGTTTGTGTATAATAGAGAAAGGTTATGTAACAAAACTGTAAAAAGTAATGGAAAATGATTCATCAGGCAAAGCAGAAAGGGAGAATTATGAAACGCAGAATGATTGCAGTACTGCTTTCCGGAATCCTGCTGTGCTCGGCAGCTGGATGCGGAAAAGAAGCAGTGACAGACAAGAGCACCGCAGCATCGTCGTCTCAGGAAGTGACAGAAACTCCGGCGGCAGAAGAAAGCCCGGAGGCCTCATCGTCCAGCGCAGATTCTACAGCAGAGTCAGCCAGTGCATCCACATCTTCTGAAAGCTCTGGAGATGAAGGAAAAGAAGCAGACAAAAAACGAATAGAAATCACCGTTCCGCACAAAGACGGCATGGAAGCATTGTACGACACCGTGGATGGACTTACCGTTGAAAAAGGCTCTTACATCGCCGTGGTTGCAAAAGACTTAAGTGCCGGTTTCTGGAAAGCCGTAAAAGCTGGTGCGCAGCAGGCACTTGACGATCTGAACACCTCGCTTGGCTATACCGGAAACGACAAAGTTTATATGACATTTGAAGGCCCGGAAAGTGAGAGCGACACCAACTCTCAGATCAATATCATCGACTCTGTCATTTCGGAAAATCCGGACGCGCTGATCCTCAGCATCATTGACCAGCAGTCGGGACAGGCACAGATGGAAGAGGCTTCCGACAGCCAGATTCCAGTCATCATCGCGGATTCCGGTATCGAGAGTGATCTGATCACCTCGACATGTGCGACCGATCACGCAGCGGCAGCAAAGCTTGCCGCAGACCATCTCTGTGAGGCGATCGGCAACAGCGGAGAGGTTGCGATTGTTGCACATCAGTACAACACCGAGAGCAGCGTAGAGCGCGTGGAAGCATTCAAAAAAGAGATCGAAGAAAAATATACCGACGTGAAAGTGGTTCAGGTAAACTACGGAGATGGAGAGGAATCCATCGCAGACATGCTGAAAAATACACTCGAAACCTACCCGGCTTTGAAGGGCATCTTCTGTACGAACGAAGACATGGCAGACCAGACGCTGGATGCGCTGGCGGATATGGAAAATACTGAGCAGATTCAGATTGTCGGTTTTGATTCCGGTGAAAAACAGCAGAAAGCGATTCAGGAGGGACGCGAGTACGGTACCGTAACGCAGAATCCGTACGGTCTTGGCTATGCGGCAATCGTGGCGGCCGTCCGCGCGATTCAGGGACTTCCGGTAGATCAGAAGATCGATACGGGATATCAGTGGCTCGACAAAGACACGATCGATCTGGAGACAAATCAGAAGTATCTTTATAACTGAAAATTATTTTCGGGTCTTGGAACATTCCCTTGTCTGCCGGGTTCATTTTTTATCTTATAGCAAGACCCGAAAATAATTTTCAGTTATAAAGATACTTCTGATTTGTCTCCAGATCGATCGTGTCTTTGTCGAGCCACTGATATCCCGTATCGATCTTCT
>NZ_JBNMHD010000035.1:0-36853 GCF_050872605.1 Fusicatenibacter sp. | reverse complement strand
TGCAAGCTTAACCGCCTGTACTTTGTACTCGTGATCGTATTTACGTTGACTTCGTGCCATAGTTGGGCACCTCCTTATTCTCTTGATTATACTATGAAATCCTTGAGAATAGGCTGTCAACTTTATTTATACACCATCAGTTCTGCCTTGGTCAGAAACACTTCCAGAAAATATACGAAAACCACAGAAACCGGATGAAAAATAGCATGACTACAGAAGCAGCCTGATATTTTTCAAGGTACTTAGGTTTTACCGTTTACTTTGTAATAGCTTTTTTCGTGCGCCAAAAACTGGATAAGGCTTTGTATTGTATTAGTATTATTGGTCTTATTTTGGGAATCTTATATGACGCAAATGTAACCGCACTGGGAATGAGGTGGATGCATCAGGCGGTCTATGCAGTTTTCAGTTGGAGTAATAATCTATTCATGAAAGGAATCCCTTATGTGGCAATTGGATATTTTCTTAGAAGGAACATTAACCGATGCTGTTTTAATGCCTGGAAAACTGCGTTCATTTATGTGTTGGCTAGTATTGGGATGATTATTATTCATGTATGTGGATGGAGTCGGTGGCTTTGCTTATATCCGATTCAAGCAGTTTGCCTGTTTATCATCACTTATCAATCTAAAGATTTTAGATTAAGTAAGTCGATTTCACGTATTTGTAGAAATATGAGTTCGTCTATTTATTTTTTACATACAGTTTTTATTTATGGTGTGATTGATGTTATATGGGGGGGTGATTCAATGATTTTGCTAAAATTTGGTGTTGCTGTGTTGCTTAGTCTTGTAGTATATTATATAGCTGAAAAATCCCAGAATTGGCCCTTAAAATGGCTGCTCAGTATCAAATGATTATTAGTGAGATTACAGAATTTTGATATGAGATTGTCTTTTATGGAAGATTGAAAAATTGAGATGATTATGGCAACATAAAAAAGTATAGTTCCCATTATGTTGTTATTTGTTGGTGCGTTGGTTTATGTATATTCCGATAAGTGAGGGTTCTCCCGTTTATTACGTGAATATTCTTGCGACTCGAAATCGCAAATCCGGAAATTTGGAAATCGGAGTTCCGGTACTCGGAAATCGCCTGTTTTGTGCTTGATTATTTGTCCATTTTTATGGGAATATTAGTCAAGACCTTGCCGTATCTGCGGTGCGTAGCAGCCTTTACCAATATTTCTCATAGAAATTATGATTCGGCATGCACAAAAGTAAATCTAAAAAGTGATTTTCATATCACCGGACAGTTGATGGAAACTCATCCGGAATATTCATCCCGAATAATCAAGATTAATGCCTGTATGGGATTTGATTGATGTATATCTGAACTTTGCAAGAAAGTTACACTAAACGTATTTTTCGCTTATTCTTCACGCAACAGTGGTATGTCTCTTAGTTATTCCTGCATTTTTTATCGTAGCATCAGTGGTGGATAGAGAATCATTTAAATATTGTGTTGAATTTTTTAAAAATCATATGAAAAAATGATAAGACTAGATACTTGGAGTATAACAAAATCAAAGATTTTTCCATTGAAAGTGGCAGACAAGGAGTATATCAATATATGGATAAATTAATGCAAACATCAAGGCAGCATAAATGGGTGTTCGTTATTATTATACTTCTATTCCTCGGAATCTCAACCTGCCAAAACCTCGACCAATCGAAACACTCCCTAAGCTACTCTTCCTATCAGATCCCCTTCGACAAAATCGACACCTCAATCCGGATTGTGCAGCTGACGGATCTGCACAACAGCGAGTTTGGAGAAGACAATAAGGAGCTGATTGACCGGATAGCAAGTCAGTCGCCCGATCTGATTCTGCTTACAGGGGATCTGCTAAATTCCGGAGAACCCGTCACAGAGATTGCTACCAATTTAATTTCTTCTCTCTGTGAGATTGCTCCCGTCTATCTGTCCCTGGGAAATCATGAGATAGAATACCAGGACAATTTTGGCACAGATATCACGCAATTGTATCAGGACGCCGGTGCAATCGTTCTGGAGCACCAATACCGGGATATTACCGTAAAAGGGCAGTCTCTTCGCATCGGCGGCATTTACGGTTACTGTCTGCCGGACAAATACCTGGAAACGGAAGAAGCTGATCTTAGCGAATGCATGTTTTTATGGGATTTTGAGAATACCGACCGTTACAAGATCCTGCTCAGTCATCTTCCGATTGCCTGGCTGAAAAATGATGCCCTGGAGGAATGGAACATGGACTGCGTGTTTTCCGGTCATCTTCACGGAGGGCAGGTTATTTTGCCTGGGATCGGCGGTGTATATGCGCCGGATATGGGTTGTTTTCCGGGACGGCTGAAGGGCGTTTTTGATTCAGAGGATGGAAAACGGCATCTGGTTCTGTCTGCGGGGCTTGGAAATACGGAGGTGATTCCACGGTTCAACAATATTCCCGAGATTGTCTGCGTGGATCTTGTACCGGAAGGAGGATGGTGAAAAAAACTTGCACATGGATTAGAGCGTTTATGAAATATATTTTCAGGGGGATCGGCTGGCAGCTTGACATGCCGCCGGTCCTGTATTATAATAACAATGTTCACGAAAACGAAAGGATAGATGTACATGAACAAACAGGAATCAGATATTTTGAACGTGATCCTGCAATACCACTGCCGGAACCAGCGTGCGCTGGCGGAGCGGTGTGGGTTTTCGCTGGGAATGGTAAACCGTTCGGTGAAAGCGCTGCAGGGGCAGGGTTTTTTAACAACAGATATGGAGCTGACGGAAAAAGCCAGGCTTGAGATGGCAAAGCATCGCCCGAAAAATGCGGTGATTCTGGCTGCCGGATATGGAATGCGGATGGTGCCGATCAATATGGAAACGCCGAAAGGGCTTTTGGAAGTAGAGGGGGAACCGCTGATTGAGCGGCTGATCCGTCAGCTTCATGTGGTAAATGTGAAGGAAATTTATGTTGTCGTCGGTTTCAAAAAGGAACAGTACGACTATCTGGTTGACCAGTATGGCGTGAAGCTGGTTGTCAATATGGAGTATGCAGAGAAAAACAATCTGCATTCCCTGGCAAAGGTTTTGCCGCAGCTTGGCGAAACGTATCTTATGCCGTGCGACCTCTGGTGCCGGGAAAATCCGTTTTCGGAGTATGAGTGGTATTCCTGGTATCTGGTGAGTGATGCAAAAGATCCCGACAGTACAGTTCGTGTGAGCCGGAAATGGGAGCTTGTGCCCTCGGGCGGGGAAAAAGAAGGAAATCATATGATCGGCATCAGCTATCTGACGGATCCTGTGGCGCAGTCGATGGCGCGGCGAATCGAAACGATGGTACAGGACCGCCGGTATGACCATGTTTTCTGGGAAGATGCTCTTTTTGCGGAAAACGGGATGCCGGTGCAGGCAAAGCTTGTCCCGGAAGGGGCTGTGGTGGAGATTAATACCTACGAGCAGCTGCGCGAGCTGGATGAAAATTCGGATCAGCTGAAGTCGGATGCGATGGCAGAAATTGAACGGGTGCTTTCAGTTTCCGGGGAGGAGATTACGGGGATTGAGGTCCTGAAAAAGGGAATGACAAACCGTTCGTTTTTATTCCGCTGTCGCGGCGAGCGGTACATTATGAGGATTCCGGGGGAAGGTACGAGTCTTCTGATCAACCGCAGGCAGGAGGCGGCGGTATATCGGACGCTGGACGGAAAGGGCATCTGCGATGAAATCGTGTCGATCAATCCGGAAAACGGCTATAAGATTACGAAATACCTAGAGGGCGCGCGTGTCTGCGATCCGGAAAAGCCGGAGGATGTGCAGGCCTGTATGAAAAAGCTCCGTTCCTTCCATGAGGAGCATCTGAGCGTGGAGCATACGTTTTCTCTGTTTGGCCAGATCGCATACTATGAAAGTCTGTGGGAGGGGGAACCGTCTGTTTATCGGGATTACAGTACGACGAAGGCGCATGTGATGGAGCTTGCGGCTTATCTGGAAGCACAGCCGAAGGTGTGGACGCTGACACATATTGATGCGGTGCCGGACAATTTTCTGTTTGTAGAGAAAAACGGCAGAACGGAAATTCGTTTGATTGACTGGGAATATGCGGGCATGCAGGATGCGCATGTGGATCTGGCGATGTTCTGTATTTATGCGATGTATGACCGTCTGCAGGTGGATGCGCTGATCGACAGTTATTTTACGGAAGGCTGTCCGAAGGAGGTGCGCACGAAAATTTACGCATACATTGCGGTGTGCGGGCTTTTATGGAGCAACTGGTGTGAGTACAAGAGCCGGTTAGGCGTGGAGTTTGGTGAGTATTCGCTGCGGCAGTACCGGTATGCAAAAGACTATTATCAGCTTGTGATGCAACGGCTTGCGAAAACAGAAGGACAGGAAGAATAAGAGTGGGAGAGTGAAAAAAGATGGAAGTGGAGCAGATGCAGCATTGCGAAATACGGAAGAAACATCGTGTAGAACGTGCCATTATCATGGCGGCAGGAACAGGAACGCGAATGCGGCCGGTAACGCTCGACACGCCGAAACCGCTGATCCGCGTGAACGGTGTCCGCATGATTGATACGGTGATCCGGGCACTGCAGGAAAACGGGATTTCTGAGATTTATGTGGTGACGGGATATCAGAAGGAGCAGTTCGCATGCCTGACGGAGAATTACGAAGGGGTGCAGCTGATTGAAAACCCGTACTGGGATTCCTGCAACAACATTGCCTCCCTCTATGTGGCGCGGGAGCATCTGGAAAATGCAATGATTCTGGATGGGGATCAGATGATATACAAAAAAGAAATTCTTGCACCGGAATTTACGCATTCTGGCTACAATGCTGTCTGGACGGACGAAAAGACGGATGAATGGCTGATGCAGGTGAAGGATGGAATCGTGTGTTCCTGCAGCCGGACCGGCGGTAAGGGCGGCTGGCAGCTCTTCAGTGTATCACGTTGGAACCGGGAGGACGGAAAGCGGCTGAAACGCCACCTGGAACTGGAATTTGAAAAAAAACAGAACCGCCAGATTTACTGGGATGATGTGGCGATGTTCTGTCATTTTGAAGAATATGAGCTTGGCATTTATCCTATGCAGGAAGGCGATCTGATTGAGATTGATGATTTCTCGGAACTCTGCGATCTGGATCCGTCTTACTGCGGATATGAGGCACAGGGTCAGGAAAAATCAGAAAAAAAATAAGCTGGATCGGGCAGTATAGCAGAAAGGAACAGAAAACATGAATACAGTTGATGAAAACAAAGCGGCGAAAAAGAAACAGAGCGAAAAAATACGGGGAAAAGGTCAGATTGACTGGATGATCACGCTGCTGCCGTTGGGACTGATAGCAGCGCTCAGTATTTTGTTTTTCCTCCTGCCGGAACAGTCCAACACAGTTCTTGCGAAGGTACGCTTCTTCTTTGGAGATACCTTTGGAGTCTATTATCTTGCAATTGGCCTTGGCGTTTTTCTGCTCTCTTTGTATCTGGCATTTTCAAAATATGGCGATATTGTGTTAGGAGAGCAGGACGAGAAACCGAAATATTCTTTTTTTGTCTGGGGATCCATGATGTTTACGTGCGGCCTTGCGGCAGACATTCTGTTTTATTCTTTTGCAGAATGGGTGATGTATGCTGCTGATCCGCAGATTGAAAAGATGGGCGGAATCCAGGAGTGGGCGGGCGTGTACCCGCTGTTTCACTGGAGTCTGATTCCGTGGGGCTTTTATCTCGTTCTCGCTGCCGCATTTGGGTTTATGCTGCACGTGCGGAAACGGAACCGGCAGCGGTATTCAGAAGCCTGCCGTCCGATTATGGGAAAACAGACGGACGGCATCGGCGGACGGCTGATTGATCTGCTGGCGGTATTTGCACTCCTTGCAGGAACGGCAACGACATTCAGCGTGGCAACGCCGCTGATGGCAAGTGCAATCAATGCATTGTTCCATATCAATCTGGATCGGAACACAGTGACAATTGTGATTCTGCTGATTACGTGTTTTGTGTACACGTATTCGCTGCTTCACGGCTTCCGCGGAATCGGTTTTCTGGCAAAGCTCTGCATCTATCTGTTTTTCGGGCTGCTGGCGTACGTGCTGCTGTTCGGCGGACAGACGCGGTATATTATCGAGACGGGATTTTCATCGCTGGGACGGATGATTCAGTATTTCCCGACGTTGGCGACCGATACCGATCCGCTGCGCGAGACGCATTTTCCGCAGAACTGGACTATTTATTACTGGGCATACTGGATGGTATGGTGCGTGGCGGCGCCATTTTTTATCGGAAGTATTTCCCGGGGAAGAACGGTGCGGCAGACAATCCTTGGCGGATATGGATTCGGCGTTGGCTCCACGATTTTAAGCTTTATCATCCTGGGAAATGAATCGATGGGGATGCAGATGGCGGGAAAAGCGGATTTTATCGCGCAGTATGCCAAAGACGGTGATCTCTATGGAATGATTATCGCCATGATCCAGAAGATCCCGTGTACACCGCTGGTTCTTGTCGTTCTGCTGCTCACGATGATTGCCTTTTATGCGACCTCGTTTGATTCGATTGCGCTGACGGTTTCCTGCTACAGCTACCGCCGTCTGGAAGAGGGACAGCAGCCATCGAAAGCGATTCAGCTTATGTGGTGCCTTCTGCTGATTCTGCTTCCGATTGCACTGGTCTTTTCCGAAAGCTCTATGAGCAATCTGCAGTCGGTCAGTATCGTGGCAGCGTTTCCGATCGGAATGGTAATTCTTCTGATTGTGGCGGGATTCCTAAAGGATGCCGGAGCATATCTGAAAGAAATAAAAAAGCCCTCCGGGCAGGATCGCACTGCGGCGGACGGGAATTATGTCGCTGAAGCGACCCGCCGCAGGCGGAGAATCCTGCCGTAGCAGGATTCTTTCTTGTGCAGCATGAAAATAGAGCCGGATTTCTATTTGGCGGAAATCCGGCTGTGTGCATTTCAGACAGTATAGGTCTATACAAACAGTGTACACCCCTGCCGCTTGAACTGTTCGATTTTTTCGTCAATGAGCTCCGGCGTTACACCGAGATGCTTAGCAAGACACTGCTTGCAGAAAAACTGTTCCGCGCCGCGGTTGATAAATTTGCGGTGGGCGCCGATCTCGTTATGCGTGAGTTCTTTGCCGCACTGCATACAGCGTGCCATCAGAGTTTTACGACCTTTGCACGGTATACTTTTGATGCAAACGGCTCGAGCTCTGTGACAAGGGATGCATTGTTTGCACACAGGTTCTCGCCGGTCCAGACCTCAGTAAGTTCCAGAGTACGGCCAGTGGAGAACGGAAGGCCGATCTCATCCAGATTCATGGCTGCACGCGATTTTTCATCACTGAGATTGAACATGCCGATAGCAAGATCTCCGTTTGCGAGCGCTTTTACATAAATCAGAACGTTGTCATTCCATGCATGGTTTTTCACTTTATACGGCTGACGGCAGAGCGGATCCTGGTTGATGCGGATCATTTCGTCATTCATGAGAATGCGGCGGGTTTCGTCGCTCATCTTGCGGATGTCGCAGCCGATCATCAGCGGGGAGCCAAGGAATGCCCACAGTGCATAGTGTGTCTGATACTGGACATCGCTGCAGCCGGCCAGTCCAACATTTCCTTTTCCGTGCATGCCGACGATCAGCATGTCCATATCGTTGAAGCAGCCGACGCCGTTGTACGGATGCAGTTTTTCCTGCTGTGCCACGAGATCTTTGACAGAATCCCAGGTATCAAAGATGTCGCCGGTGGAACGCCACATGGAAGCGCCGGTTTCTTTGATCCACTCATGCGTTTCATCGGCACCCCAGGAGCAGGCAGAGAAGAGAATGTCGCGGCCGCAGTTCTCGAGTGCCAGTCCCATGCGGCGGTACAGATATTTTCCATGCAGGATCGGACTGTGGTAGCAGTAGTCGTATTTTAAGAAATCAACATCCCAGGATGCGAAAGTTTCCGCATCGACAAATTCGTGCTCATAGCTGCCAGGGTAGCCGGCACACGTCATGTTTCCGGCGCAGGAATACATACCGAATTTCAGCCCTTTGGAATGAACGTAATCGGCAACGGCTTTCATACCATGCGGAAATTTTTCCGGATCCGGCACAAGACGGCCGTTTTCATCGCGTTCACGTAAAGACCAGCAGTCGTCGATGACAAGATATTCGTATCCTTTATCGCGCAGGCCGCTCTCGGCCATGACATCAGCAGTTTCAAAAATCATTTTTTCATTGATATTTTCTCCGAAGGTATTCCAGGAATTCCAGCCCATCGGCGGTGTAAGTTTGATCATAGTATTGACCTCCCGTAAGTTTTGATGTACTTTGAGTATAGATGGATTTCCAGAGCAAAACCATGGAATTTTAAGACAAAAACATGGATTTTTGTTTCATAAAGAATAAAATACGGGAAAAGGAAAGAATATGCTTGTATCAGAAATGAACGGGATCCGGCCTGTCGATGCCGGGCGGCAGGACTGCCATGATCTGCATTCCTGGGGGCCGGGTGTACGGCAGTGCTATATTATACATTATATTATAAGCGGAAAGGGAACGTTTACCTGCGGGAAAAAGACGTACACACTTACCGCCGGACAGAGCTTTTTGATCTGTCCGGAGCAGGTGGTGCAGTACGCGCCGGATGAGAACGAGCCGTGGGAATATGTGTGGGTTGATTTTGTCGGGGAACAATGCCGGCAGATTCTGGCACGGTCGGTACTGAACCCACAGCAGCCGGCGGCGCCGCCTCTCTGTCAGGAAAGGCTTCTGCCGTATTTTGAGCGTCTCTGCCAGATGGAACTCTATCGCCGGAACAGCCAGGAGGCCGTCGGTGTGCTGCTTGCGCTTCTGGGCGTGTACCAGGATCTGGCGGAGCCGCAGCGGGAGGAGAGAAAGAAGGAAGATCCGCGGATCATGGAAGTGATGGCTCTGATTGCCGCAGGGTATCACAGGAGTGAGTTCTGCGCGGAGACAATTGCGCGGAAAATGGCGGTCAGCCGCACAACGCTGAACCGTCTGTTTCAGAAGAAAATCGGCCGGTCACCAGGACAGTATCTGCTGGAATATCGGCTGCAGCAGTCAGAAAAGCTGCTGCAGATGGGGATGACGGTCAAACAGACGGCGCTGTCGTGCGGATTTGAAGATCCCTTTTACTATTCCCGTGTGTTCCGGAAACACTATGGAATGCCGCCGTCGGATTACCGGCTGCAGTTTGCAGAAATTCAGTGAACAGCGGGCGTTACCGCTCGTCGGAGAGATAATTCCGCATAGAGCGCAGGGCGGACTTTTCCAGCCGGCTGACCTGCGCCTGCGAGATGCCGATTTCCCGGGCAACCTCCATCTGGGTCTGCCCCTCATAGAAACGCATGCGGATGATCTGGCGTTCGCGCTCATTGAGACGGGCGACCGCGTCTTGCAGGGCGAGGTTCTGCACCCAGTTTTCTTCTTTATTTTTCTTATCACTTAACTGATCCATGACATACAGGGTATCGCCGCCTTCCGTGTAGACGGGCTCATACAGGCTCATCGGGCTTTGGATTGCGTCGAGGGCATAAACGATATCCTCTTTTCCGATGCCGATTTCAGCAGCGATTTCCTCAATGGAAGGCTCCTTCTGGTTCTGTTTGAGATAGAGTTCGCGGGCGCAGATGGCGCGGTAGGCAGTATCCCTGAGGGAACGGCTGACACGGATGGCATTGTTGTCACGCAGATACCGCCGGATTTCACCGATGATCATCGGCACGGCGTAGGTGGAAAAGCGGACATTTAAGGTCGTGTCGAAGTTGTCGATCGCCTTAATCAGGCCGATACAGCCGATCTGAAAGAGATCGTCGGCGTTTTCACTGCTGTTGGAGAAGCGCTTGATCACGCTTAGGACAAGGCGCAGATTGCCCTGAATGTAGCGTTCGCGGGCATCAGCATCTCCTTCGCGGGCTTTTTTCAGCAGAGTCTCCTTTTCTTCGGCATTCAGTACGGGAAGGCGTGATGTATTGACTCCGCACAGTTCAACTTTATTGATCGCCATGGTATGCATCCTCCTGAAACATGGAACGTATGGTTACCGTTCGTTACTGTTATACGTTCATGATTGGCAGTTGGCGGGGCGAATATACGAGAGCCCGGAAAATTTCATAAAGTTTTAGTCCTTGACAAAGCTTTTGGAAAATGATTTCCTGCTATTGTAGAAACGGCGGAAAGTGTGATAAGATAAGGGAAGTGTACGAAATGCGAGGTCTTGTTTTATGATGAGTGGAAAGGAACGAAGAGAAGAGATTCTTCGAAGAATAACAAACAGTAAGACGCCGGTCTCCGGTGCGGCACTGGCGAAGAGCTGTGAAGTCAGCCGCCAGGTGATTGTCCAGGACATTGCCCTGATCCGCGCTGCCGGATACGATGTGATTGCGACAAACCGCGGCTACATCTGCAGCAGCCCGGTGAGAGAGACGCGGGTCTTTGAGGTGAATCACACGGATGAGCAGATGCAGGAAGAGCTGAATACAATTGTGGATTTCGGCGGCGTTGTGCTGGATGTGATTGTGCGTCACGAGGTTTACGGAGAACTGCGGGCGGAACTGAATATCAGTTCACGAAATAAGGTGGCACTGTTTATGGAAGAAATCCGGCAGGGAAAATCACGGCCGCTGAAGAATATCACATCCGGGGAACATTTTCATACCGTATCGGCAGACTCTGCGCAGACACTGGATCTGATTGAAGAGGAACTGCGAAAGAAAGGCTATCTGGTGCGGACCGTGAAATAGGGGAAAAAGCCCTTATTTTCACGAAAAACTGTTATTCGAAAAAATTTTAATTTTTTTTCAAAAAGGTGTTGACTTTTCTCTTAGGATAGTGTAATATACATGATGTCAGCGGGAACGAGTGATAAACAAAGAGTTCCAAAGCGACAAAGAAATGTGCGTTTAGCTCAGCTGGATAGAGCGTTTGGCTACGGACCAAAAGGTCGGGGGTTCGAATCCTCTAACGCACGGACGGTAACCGTCCTGGTGAAAACCAGGGCGGTTTTTTCGTATGCAGAATGAAAAATAAAACAAGCGGCCTTTTGGTCAGCAGCCAGACGGCCGCACTTTTTGAAAAAATCATGGGGAAACAACTTGTACGCTCATTGACACAAGTGAGATACATCTCCTATAATAAAGCCAAGTTTAAGATCTCGAAAGGGGACAAGTTATGGCTAAGTTAGTAATTGATGCGAACAGAAAGCTTTCAAAAATCAATAAGGAAATCCAGGGACAGTTTTCGGAGCATCTGGGAAGATGTATTTATGAAGGACTCTATGTAGGAGAAAATTCCGATATTCCGAACGTGAATGGAATGCGTACCGATGTTGTTGAAGCACTGAAAAATATCAAAGTTCCGGTACTGCGCTGGCCGGGCGGATGCTTTGCGGATGAGTATCACTGGAAGGACGGTATCGGTCCAAAGGAAAGCCGCAAGAAGATGATCAATACCAACTGGGGCGGCGTTGTCGAGGACAACAGCTTCGGTACCCACGAATTTTTTGAACTCTGCCGTCAGATCGGATGTGAGACCTATATCAACGGAAATATGGGAAGCGGTACCGTACAGGAGATGTCGGAGTGGGTTGAATATATGACATTTGACGGTGTATCTCCAATGGCAGATCTTCGTGCGGAAAATGGCCACGAAAAGCCGTGGACCGTTGATTTCTTCGGCGTCGGCAATGAGAACTGGGGCTGCGGCGGAAATATGAATCCGGAATTCTACGGAAATATGTACCGCAGATATCAGACCTTTGTGCGTGATTACAATGGAAGCAGGAAAATCCGGAAAATTGCCTGTGGTGCCAACACGGATGATTATGAGTGGACGCAGGAAGTGATGAAAGCATGCTTCCGCAGAACCTCCCCACAGCAGCATGGCATGATGGATGGCCTGTCGCTTCATTACTACACGGTTCCGGAAACCTGGGATCACAAGGGCAGTGCAACGGAATTTGCGGAAAAAGACTGGTATAAGACCATGAAAAAGACGATGTATATGGAAGAGCTGATCCGCCGTCACAGCGCCATTATGGATCAGTACGATCCGGACAAAAAGGTCGGCATGATCGTGGATGAATGGGGTACCTGGTACGATGTAGAGCCGGGAACGAATCCGGGATTTCTGTATCAGCAGAATACCATGCGTGATGCACTGGTCGCAGGTATTAACCTGAATCTCTTCAACAAACACAGTGACCGCGTCAAGATGGCAAACATCGCACAGATGGTCAATGTTCTGCAGTCGATGATCCTGACAGAGGGTGAGAAAATGGTCAAAACTCCGACCTATCATGTTTTCGATCTGTATCAGGTACATCAGGAAAATGATCTGGTGGCAAGCTCTCTGGAAACGGAGCAGGTTGGTCTGGAAGACGAATACATGGTTCCGAATCTGACGGAATCTGTTTCGGTAGATGCCGACGGTGTACTTCATATTACAATGACGAATGTGGATCTGGAGAAAGCATATCCGGTAGAAGCAGTACTTCTTGGAAAAAAGGCCGGCGAGATCAAAGCCGAGATCGTAACCGGCCATATGCAGGATAAAAACACCTTTGAAGAGCCGGAGACGGTTGGCGTTCAGGCCTTTGACGGTGTGCAGGCAACCAAAGAGGGAATTTCCTTTACCATTCCGGCATGCAGTGTGCTTCATATCGCCGTAAAATAGGGAAACCATAAAATATGCAAAATAGCAAGAACCATAAAAATTATAAAATCATAAGAACCAGAAGATATCTGGGATGGAAATAATTCAGTTCTGGAGGATTTCGATGGACGGAAATACCAGAATCTGTAAAAAATGCCTGCTTCGTGAGATGGACGAGGCAGGCTTTTTTCAGAATATGTACGAGTATATTGCAAGAATTCCGGCGGACGATAAAGCGCCGGAGGAGGAATACGAGCGGCGGCTTTCGATCTGTAAGGAGTGTGAAAAGCTGCTGTCCGGCATGTGCCGCATGTGCGGCTGCTACGTGGAGATGCGGGCAGCGATTGCACTGCGGGACTGCCCGGGGAAAAAGTGGTAGTAAAAGAGAAACCCCGCACAGCGGATCCGGTGAAAACAACGGATCCCTGTGCGGGGTTTTGAGAATCAGCGAAGTCGGTAAGATCAGTTGGGACTCGTTTGTGTCTCCGGTGCGACTTTTGGATCCCTGAAATAGCGGGACAGCTTCGGCACGGAGATGAACAGTGTCAGAAACTCAGCGACCGGAATCGACAGCCACACACCGTTGGTGCCAAGTGCGAGCGGCAGAAGCAACGCGGAGAGAACGATAAAGACGAAGGTGCGCAAAAAGGAAATCAAAGCAGAGGTCTTTCCGTCTGACAGTGCCGTAAAAATGCCGGAGGCAACGATATTCGTACCGCAGAACAGGTAAGCGATGGAGAACAGATATCCGCCGTGGCGGGTCAGTTCAAAGCCGTACGTGCCTTTCTGCATGAAAACGGCGGAAATGACCGGAGAGCCGAAGGCGGCCACAAGTGCAATAATCACAGAGCTTACCACAACGAAGCGGATACTGATGCGGTAAAGCCGGATCAGCCGCTGTTTGTTCCGGCTGCCGTAGTTGAAGCTGAACACAGGTGCAACGCCGATGCTGTAGCCGAGGTACAGCGCAACAAAGAGAAACTGTCCGTACAGAATCGCCGTGATGGCGGCAACACCGATTTCGCCCTCAAATTTCAGCATCAGCATATTGAAAAGGTAAGTGACAACGGCTGCAGAAAGATTGCTGACCATCTCGGAGGAACCGTTGAAGCAGCTTGTGGAGAGCAGGCCTTTGGAAAATTCCGGCCGGGTGAAGCGAAGGCCTTTGCGGGCAAAGGTAAAGTATAAAATGCCGGCAACAGCCGGGATGCACTGGCCAAGACCGGTGGCAAGGGCAGCTCCCGCAACACCAAGCTGGAGCGGGACGACAAACAGATAGTCCAGAAGCATGTTGGTAATGCCGGCGGACACCGTAAGGGAAAGTCCGAGTCCCGGGCGTCCTGCCGTTACGAAGAAGGACTGGAACAGCGCCTGGAGAAGACAGACCGGGGCAAAGGAAAGGATCGTCCGCAGATAGGCGGTACCGTAATCCATCAGCACCGGCGTTGCACCGAGCAGACGGCAGATCTGGCGGCAAAACAGGTTGCCGAGCACTGCGCCCAGAATACCGATGATCAGTGTGGTAAGGGTAAGGGCAGAAAAGTTACGGTTGGCTTCCTCCTGTTTTCCCTGTCCGATCTTTGCGGCGACGACGGCGCTGCCTCCGGTACCGAACATGATGCCGACGGCAAGAAGAATGCTGACGGCAGGATAGACGATATTGGCGGCGGAAAGCGCCATGCTGTCCACGTACTGCGCGATGAAAAAGCCATCCACAATACTGTAGAGAGACATAAAGATCATCATAATGATCGATGGAAACGCAAACTTCAGCAGGGAGCGGAAGTTGAAATCCTTGGCGAGTGACTGACTCATAATCAAAAACCTCCTTTTTATGTGTGAAAAGCCTTTTTCAGACACGCTTTAGATGGGAAAGATTTCTTGTGAAAATTTGAATCGTTTGCTATTATAAAGGATAGGGTAACCCTATAGTCAAGTGCAAAAAGGTGAAAAACAGGAAAAATTCCGAGAGAACATATTCAGGAAAAGGAGTCAGAAATGGGAAAACAGGAGTATTTAAGCGCGGGGCGATTTGCAGCGCTGGTAGGCACAACAAAAGAAACGCTCTTCCATTATGATGAGATTGGTCTGTTTGTACCAAAAAGAAGAGGGGCAAACGGATACCGGTATTATGCGATGGATCAGATTGAAACGTTTGATGTGATCGGAATGCTGCGGGAACTGGGCATGCCGCTGGCAGAAATTCGAAATTATCTGGAACAGCGAAGTCCTGAAAAATTCGGAGTGCTGCTGGAACAGGAGGAGAAGGTGGTGCGCGAAAAAATCCAGCGGCTCCGCAGGATGCAGCACTGGATAGGGGAAAAGAAGCGGTTTCTGGCACAGGCATCGGCGGAATGCCGTGAGGCATTTGAAAAAGATCCCTTCTGTCCTGTGGGGATCCATATCCTGCCATTGCAGTATCTTGTCACAAATCACAGCGAGTCAGCGGATAATCTGGCAGTCAATCAGAAAATCGGAGAGCTCTATGCTTACTGCGGGCAATACGGAAATCGAAGTTCGTATAATGTTGGGTTTGTTCAGAAACGGGAAACACTGGAAACGGGGAATTTTCTGGATTACCGTGATTTCTATCTGATCTTTGATCGTGTGCCGGCGAAAGTGCGATACACAGTTCGGCCGGAGGGAGAGTATCTTTGCTATTACTATAAAGGGCCATGGCAGGGAATTGAAGCGGCGTACCGGAAGCTGTTCTGGTATGCCACGGAACAGGAGCTTTTGCTGGATGACCGTTTTTATGAGGAATATATGGTGGATGCGCTGACCAGTCAGGAAATGGAACAGTATATTACGAGAATCGCCGTAAAGATTTTAAAATAGCCAGGGAGGAGGGGAAAAAACAAAATTTTCACAAACTTTTTTCATTCTCCTCTTGACCATGACGCAACGTCACCCATTATAGTGAGGGTACAACAAGTTGAATTGACATAAAACTGAGACGATAAACACACCAAAAAGGAGAAAAAGCATGAAAGTATTAGTAACAGGCGGAGCCGGATTTATCGGTGGAAACTTCGTACATCACATGGTAAACAAATACCCGGATTATCAGATCGTAAACCTGGACCTGCTGACCTATGCAGGAAACCTGGAGACTCTGAAACCGGTTGAGGACAAACCGAACTACAAATTTGTAAAAGGTGATATCGCAGACGAAGCTTTCATCATGGATCTGTTTGAAAAAGAGAAATTTGACGTTGTTGTCAACTTCGCAGCAGAGAGCCATGTAGACCGTTCCATCGAGGATCCGGGCATCTTTGTTCAGACCAACGTAATGGGAACCCGTGTACTGCTGGATGCTTCCAGAAAATTCGGCGTAAAGAGATATCATCAGGTATCTACCGATGAGGTTTACGGAGACCTTCCGCTGGATCGCCCGGACCTGTTCTTCACAGAGAATACCCCGATCCACACCTCCAGCCCGTACTCTGCATCCAAAGCAAGCGCAGACCTGTTTGTACTGGCTTACCACAGAACCTTCGGTACTCCGGTTACCGTTTCCAGATGCTCCAACAACTACGGCCCGTACCACTTCCCGGAGAAGCTGATTCCGCTTATGATCAGCCGCGCACTGGCAGACGAAGAGCTTCCGGTATACGGAAACGGTGAGAATGTCAGAGACTGGCTGCATGTATCAGACCATTGCGAAGCAATCGACCTGATTATCCACAAAGGTAAAGTAGGCGAGATCTACAACATCGGCGGACACAACGAGAGAACCAACCTTCAGGTTGTACAGACGATTCTGAAAGCCCTGAATAAACCGGAATCTCTGATCAAATATGTAAAAGACCGCCCGGGCCATGACAGAAGATATGCAATCGACCCGACTAAGATCGAGACTGAGCTTGGATGGAAACCAAAATACAACTTCGATACTGGAATTGCACAGACAATTCAGTGGTATCTGGATAACGAAGACTGGTGGAAACACATCATCAGCGGTGAGTATCAGAACTACTTTGCTGAGATGTACAAAGACCGTCTGTAAGAGAGAAAAGTGAAATGCAGAGGCCGCAAAAAAGCGGCTTTTGCGAAGGAGTGGTGGATATGGATCAATATTATACCACTGGTGAATTTGCCCGGATGGCCCATGTGACCATTCGGACAATTCGCTATTACGACAAAAAAGGGCTGCTGAAGCCGAGCTTTATCAACGAATCCGGTTATCGGATGTATTCGGATGAGGATTTTCTGAAGCTGCAGAAAATTTTATCGCTGAAATATCTTGGATTTTCGCTGAACGAGATCGGAAACATGACGATCCACGATACGAGTGCGGATATCCTGAAGTCGCTGAAAATGCAGATCGGTCTTGTCCACAAAAAGATGGAAAATCTGGAGCAGATGGAAAAAGCGCTGCAGAATACCACACAGATCCTCGAGGAGACGAACCAGATCGATTGGACCGGCATTCTGAACCTGATTCATCTGACCGATATGGAAAAGACACTGGTGGAGCAGTACAAAAACGGGGAAAACCTGAATATCCGTATTTCCCTTCATGAGCAGTATTCGAAAAATAAAAAGGGATGGTTCCCGTGGCTTTTCGAACAGATGGATTTCGAAGGTGCGCGCCGGATTCTGGAGATCGGCTGCGGAAACGGACAGCTCTGGAAAAATGCGGATCTATCCGTGCTGAAAGGAAAGTATATCTGTCTGTCTGACCTGTCGGACGGCATGATCCGGGATGCGGCGGAAAATCTGGGAGAAGAAAAAGCATCCTGTTTTGATTTCCGGACACTGGACTGCCAGAAGCTTCCGTTTCCGGATGCGGAATACGACCGGATTATTGCAAATCATGTTTTGTTCTATGTCCAGAATCTGTCCCGCGGTCTGCAGGAAATCAGCCGTGTGCTTTCAGATGACGGCGTGTTCTACTGCAGTACGTATGGAAAAGGCCATATGAAAGAGATTACCGATCTGGTACAGGAGTTTGATCCGCAGATTAATCTTTCGGAGGTGGCGCTGTATACTATTTTTGGTCTGGATCACGGAGAAAAGCAGTTAAAGCCTTATTTTGGCAGCGTGGAGAAACGAATCTACGAGGACAGTCTATGGGTTGACCGGCCGGAACCGCTTCTTGACTATATTCTTTCCTGCCATGGCAATCAGAATGAGTATCTGTATCCGAGACAGCGGGAATTCAAAGAATTTCTGGAAAAGAAAATTCAGAAGCATGGTGGAATCGAGATCACAAAAGAGGCAGGGGTTTTCATCTGCAGAAAGTAACAGGAGAGACCGACATGAAAATGGAGGTCTCTTTTTTCTGACTTATTTTCGGCAAGTTTGACAAAAATGTTAAAAAACAAATACAGAGTATGTTTTTTATATTGCCAGTTATCACAAAAGGATATATACTATAATAGAATGTCTAAGTATGCGTGACTTAAAGAAAGAAGCACAAAAGAGGGATGAGGTATGAAGGAATTATTTGATGTACACTGCCATATGGTCCCGGGGGTAGACGACGGTGCATCTGATCTGGAAGAGTCGCTGGCGATGCTGAAAATGCAGCACGAGGACGGGGTCAGGAAGATTATCATCACACCGCATTATCGGCGGCGGATGTTTGAAACACCGGCAAAAAAGGTACATGAGCAGTTTCTGAAACTGCAGGAAGCGGCAAAAAAGGAATATCCGGATATGTCGCTTTATCTCGGGTGTGAACTTCACTCGAACATGGATCTTCAGGATATCCTGAAAAAACGGAAATATGTGACCATGGCCGGTTCGTCCTATGTTCTGCTGGAATTTTCCGAGGGAGATTCCGCGCAGCACATCCGTGAGAGGGTCTACAATGTACTGTCCTGCGGCTATGAACCGATTATCGCGCATGTGGAGCGCTATCAGGCAACGGTAAAGAGCGTCGGATTTTCCAGCGATCTGGTGGATATGGGCGCAAGACTGCAGGTGAATGTGGAAAGTATACTTGGAAAGTATACGTGGGGGGCAAAACGCTACTGCAGAAAATTGATGAAGGAAGATCTGCTCAGCTTTGTAGGCAGTGATTCCCACAACACAAAAACACGTGTTCCCAACATAGGAGCAGGCGCTGCCTATGTTTCAAAAAAAATGGGAGAGGCATATGCAGAAAGGATTTTCCACGACAATCCGATGGAAATCTTAAGGGATGCCGGAGAAATCTAAAAAAACAGTCAGGAGAAGAAGATGGAAACGAATCAACAGAATCAGGATGAAATTGAAATCGATTTACTGGAACTGCTCCGTGTGCTCTGGAGCAAGATCGGCTATGTGATTTTAGCTGCATTGGCACTTGGCCTTCTGATGGTACTTGTCAGCAAGGTACTTATGAAGCCGCAGTATGAATCGACAACGAAGATGTATGTGTTGTCAAGACAGGACAGCAGCAATACCGTAACAAGTGGAGATCTGCAGGCGAGTTCTCTGTTAACAAAAGACTATGCAGAGCTGATTCAGAGCCGTCAGGTTGCAGAAACAGTTATTGCACAGTTAAATCTGGAGCTTACTTATGAAGAGTTTCTGAAAAAAATTACAGTTACCACGCAGAATGATACTCGTATTCTTTCAATTACGGTAAAGGATGAGGATCCATATGTGGCAAGCCAGATAGCAGATGCAATCCGTGTGGCAGCAGCAGATCATATCCAGAATGTTATGAATACAGAAGCTGTAAATGTGGTAGATGAGGCAAATATCCCAGATGAGCCTGTAAGTCCGAATATCATGAAAAATGGAATGATTAGCGCAGTAGCAGGTGCATTTATCGCAATTGTTATTATCATTGTGGTTTATCTGACAAATGATACAATCCAGACCTCCGAAGATGTAGAACGTTATCTGGGGGTAAGCACACTTGGAACGATCCCGATCAGAGAAGGACAGAAAAAGAGTAAGAAGAAAAACAAAAACGGCCGTGGAAGAAAGAAATAAGGGAGGATACGGAACGTGAATCAGGTAGTAGTAAAACAGGAAAAATCAGGTTATCAGATTGTGGAAGCCTACAAGTCTCTCCGTACCAACCTTCAGTTTTGCGGAGAGGATAAAAAAATAATTGCAATTACAAGCTGTACTCCAAACGAAGGAAAGAGCAGCGTATCCATGCAGCTTGGCATTTCTCTGGCTGAGATTGGAAAAAGAGTAATTCTGATCGATGCCGATCTTCGTAAATCCGTTCTTCTTGGAAGAACAAAAACAGAAAAATCTGTTCGCGGACTGGCACACTTCCTTACCGGACAGGCAAGTCTGGAGGATGTGATCTGCTCTACCAATGTCAAAAACTTTTATATGATCTATTCCGGACCGTTCCCGCCGAACCCGGCAGAACTTTTGGGAGGAAAGAATTTCCGCAGTCTTTTAAATGCACTTCGTAAAGTATATGATTATGTTATTGTAGATACTCCGCCGCTGGGAAGTGTTATCGACAGTGCAATCGTTGCAGAAATCTGTGATGGTTCCATCATGGTCATCGAGTCCGGTGTCATCAGCTACCGTTTTGCACAGGAAGTAAAGAGCCAGCTCGAGAAAAGTAACTGTCCGTTGCTCGGTGTTGTTTTGAACAAGGTTGATATGCAGAAACAGGCATATGGCAAATACGGCAAATACGGTAAGTATAAATACTATGGAGAGTACGGCGAAGAGGAGGACGAGTAACAGCCATGAAAAAAGGGATTGTTGCAGGCCTTGTTGTCCTGTGTCTGGCACTTGGGGCCAGTACAGTGGCTGTTGTGGTAACAAGTGACCGAAAAGGTCCGGAAATTAAAATTCCGTCTGGTGCGGATGTGATATATGAGGAAGGCGGCGATACAGCTGTTTTACTGGAGGGCGTCACCGCAACGGATGATAAAGACGGAGATGTGACCGATTCACTTGTGATTGAGAATATTTTTCCAAATGATGATTATACCAGTGCTTCAGTTATTTATGCGGCCAAGGACAGTCATAACAATGTAACCAAAGTAACACGTCGTGTGGATTATAAAACTACAGTGAAAGATACTTTGGCGGAAAATGAACCGGTCCTGGAAGAGAATAACAGTGCGATGTCGGAGGAACCGGCCCCGGAAGCGGATAACGGTGACGCAGCAGATGAGCCGACACCGGCAGCGGAGGAACCGCAGCAGAATGATGCGGCAGGTGCGAAAAACGAGGCCGACGCACAGACGGAAATCGAAGAACTGTCGGCAGAAAGCCCAAGACTGTATCTGAACACGTATGAGGTGACGGTGGAAGCCGGAAACGAAATGGATAAAATCAGCTACATCAAAGAGATGATCGATGATGTGGACAGTCAGGAGACACTCTTTAACGAGATTGAGATTGACGGCGATGTGGATACCGCAGTGCCGGGAGATTACACGCTGACGTATCATGTGACGGACAGCGATGGAAACAGATCAAACGCAGTGGTGCTTACCGTACACGTTCAGTAAAAAAAGAACTGCTCTGATGGGTACGACCCGTCGGGGCAGTTTTTTTTCGGGCAACGAGCCAAAGTCCGTGCCTGCACGAGACTCTGGTGCCTGCCGCGAAGATTTGACAGCCCCAAATGAGTATGGTAGAGTGAGAAAGAAAGATGGCAGAAAGGAGCTGAAAGCGATGCTTCGAATCTGGCAGAAAACAGAAAAACAGGAGCTGGAGCCAGTAGAGATGGGAACGGCGTTTTCCTTTTTAAAGGAAAAGAACCATGTAGTTTCTATCATCGGCGGCGGCGGAAAAACGACGCTGCTGTACGAGATGGCAGGCTTTTGCGTAAAAAACGATCAGAAGGTACTGGTGACAACTTCGACGCACATTTACCGTCCGCCGAAGGAATGGCATGACCAGAGTCTGGAAGCGGTCGAAAGAAAATTTCGCACAGGCCGCGCAGCGATCATCGGGAGCGCCTGCCGGAATCCGGAAAAACTTTCCATGCCGGAACCGGAACTGTTTGAAGCGGCACGGGAAAAGGCTGATCTGACGCTGATTGAGGCGGACGGCGCGAAGCACCTGCCGTGCAAGGCACCGGCGGAACACGAACCGGCGCTGCTTTCCTGTTCAGCTCTTGTGATTGGTGTGACAGGTCTTTCGGCACTGGGACAGCCGCTTGGCAAGGGCTGCTTTCGGGCAGAACGGGCGGCGGAACTGCTTGGCTGTACGATGGAACACCATATCACGGAAGAAGATCTGGCACGGCTGATCGCATCGGAACAGGGACAGCAGAAGGATCTGAAGGGCAGAACGTTTTATGCCGTGCTGCACCAATATGAGGAAAAAAAATATCGGGAGGCCGCGGAGAAACTTGTGGAGCTGCTACGCAGACAGGGGATTGAGCATGTTCTGGTTACATGCGCGGCAGGAAACCGGAGACAAAGCGGTGCAGACACATATCCCTGGCATGGGAGAGCAGAATTTCCTGTGCGTGGAGAGGGAGCAGAGTGAAAGCCCGGAGAATAAAACGGAAATAGAACGGAGGAGACAGATGGCGGAATTTACCCATTTTAAGAAAGACGGCAGCGCCGTCATGGTCGATGTCCATGAGAAACCGGATACGTACCGGGTGGCATCAGCGACGGGAACCATACAGGTAAGCCCGGAGGTATTTGCAGCCGTGCGGGACCATACGGCGAAAAAAGGCGATGTGCTCGGCGTTGCACGGCTGGCAGGCATTATGGGGGCGAAGAAGAATGCGGAGCTGATTCCGCTGTGCCACATTGTGCCGCTGACGAACTGCGAAGTGACATTTACCATGGACGAGAATACAAATTCTATTACGGCCGTGTGCACCACATCGTGTGTCGGAAAGACTGGCGTGGAGATGGAGGCGCTGACCGGTGTTTCCACCGCGCTGCTCACGATCTACGATATGTGCAAGGCGATGGACCGCGGCATGGAGATCGGCGACATCCACATTCTGGAAAAGGACGGCGGAAAGAGCGGCCATTATATTTACGACAAAGAGAAAAGGCAGGAACCGTAGCAGATGGCAGACAGAAAAGATTTCCCGGTTTTCCGGGTGGGAATTGTGACATTAAGTGATAAAGGTTATCAGGGCGAGCGGGAGGACAAGAGCGGTCCTAAAATTAAGGAACTGCTTCCGGTGGATCAGTATGAAGTGGTTTCGATGCGTCTGCTGCCGGATGAACAGGAGATAATCGAAGAAGAACTGATCCGCCTTGCCGATCTGGAGCAGTGCGATCTTGTCCTCACGACAGGCGGCACGGGATTTTCCATGCGGGATGTAACACCGGAGGCAACTCTGGCGGTATCCGACCGCGTGGCGCCGGGCATCGCGGAGGTAATCCGTGCGGGCAGTATGGCGATCACGAAACGGGCGATGCTGAGCCGCGCGGTCAGTGCAATCCGTCATCGGACGCTGATTATCAATCTGCCGGGCAGCCCGAAAGCCGTGGAGGAAAGCCTTGGATTTATACTCGATACCCTGCCGCACGCGCTGGGCCTTCTGCGTGGAACGGACGGTGAGTGCGGAAGAAGCTGAAAAAAGAGGGAACATGTGAAAATGGAAGAAAAAATTATTTTCTGTAAGAGCGGCGGCTGCACGGCAAAGCTGGGAGCCGGTGTGCTCGAACATATTTTGGAGAAACTGCCGAAGGGAGAAAAAGATCCGAACCTGCTGGTCGGATACGACAGCAAGGATGATGCATCCGTTTACAAGCTGGCGGACGATCTGGCGATGGTGCAGACGCTGGATTTCTTTCCGCCGGTCGTGGAAGATCCGTACACATTTGGAAAAATCGCGGCGACGAATGCCTTGAGTGATATCTATGCGATGGGCGGCGAGGTGCGGACGGCGCTCAATATTGTATGCTTCCCGGAGCAGATGGATTTGAATATCTTAGGAGAGATCATGCGCGGCGGCGCGGAAAAAGTACAGGAGGCAGGGGGAATGCTCTCCGGCGGCCATTCGATTGCGGATGACAGTGTCAAATATGGTCTTTCTGTCACCGGAACGGTGCACCCGGCCCGGATCTGGCAGAATAATACAGGCCGCGTGGGTGACTTGCTGATTCTGACAAAGCCGCTTGGAACCGGCATTCTCTGTGCGGCACACCGCGTGGGAGAAGAAAATCCGGAAGGATTTCGGCAGGCCGTGGAGTCGATGATGACACTGAACAAATATGCCTCGGAGACGGCGCGGAAGTATGAGATTCATGCATGCACCGATGTGACAGGGTTCAGTTTTCTCGGCCATCTGCATGAGATGATGGAGTCCGGCGTTTCCTGCCATATCTGGGCAGATCAGATTCCAGTCTTTCCGGGAGCCGTGGATGCGGCGGAGGAGTTTCTGATCACTGCGGCGGGCCAGCGGAACCGGAATCATTTGGAAGAGCATGTGACTTTCAAGGACATTCCGTTCGGCATGCAGGAGGTACTGTTTGACCCGCAGACATCGGGAGGGCTTCTGATGGCCGTGGATGCGAAAGAGGCGGAAAAACTGCAGAAAGAACTGCGGGAGCAGGGCATTCCGGCGGCCATTGTGGGAAGAATCACAGAGCCGGCGGGAACCGAAATTTATGTGACACAGAGCCGGAAATAATAAGATAAAAAGTACGATAACAGAACATGGAGGAAAGAAAAATGGCCGAGATGGAGAAAAAAATCGTAAATGCAATGGGAGATGTATGCCCGGTGCCGCTGGTAAAGGCAAAAAATGCAATCGCAGAACTTCCGGGAAGCGGAAAAGTTGAGGTTCTGGTGGATAATGAAATCGCCGTGCAGAACCTGGAAAAAATGGCACAGCAGAAAGGATATGGCTTTCTGGTAAAAGAAGAGAAGGAAAAAGAGTATCATGTGGAGCTCACTGTATCGGAAAAGGAACAGGATGAAACAGAAGAGGAAACCGTATGCCTTGTACCGGCAGCAAAGAAAACAAAACTTGTTGTCCTTTCCAGTGATCATATGGGAGAGGGGGCTGAGGAGCTGGGCAAAATTCTGATGAAGAGCTTCCTTTACGCACTGACCCAGCAGGATGAGCTGCCGGATACGATTCTGTGCTACAACGGCGGCGCAAAGCTGACCTGCGAGGGTTCCGAGTCCCTGGAGGATCTGAAAGATCTGGCAGCGCGCGGCGTTGAAATTCTGACCTGTGGAACATGCCTGAACTTCTACGGCATCTCCGAAAAGCTGCAGGTCGGCAGTGTGACCAACATGTATGACATCGTGGAGCGCATGAGCAGCGCAGACCGCGTGATTAAGCCATGATTTACCTCGATTCGGCGGCAACGTCGCTGTGGCATCCAAAAGAAGCAGAGGAGCGCATGATCCAGGCACTGCACGGCTGTGGAAATGCAGGCCGCGGTGCCCATGATGCGACACTGGACGCGGGCCGTATCATTTTTGAAACGAGAATGCGGCTGGCAGAGTTGTTTCACGCGGAGAGCCCGGAGCGGATTGCATTTACGTGCAACGATACGGAGGCACTGAACACGGCAATTTTCGGACTCTTCGGGCCGGGGGATCATGTGATCACGACAGTCTGCGAGCACAATTCCGTTCTGCGTCCGCTGTATGCACTGGAAAAACAGGGACTGGAGCTTTCCGTGGTTCCGGCGGATGTATCTGGAAGGATCGATTACGATCAGATGGAAGCGGCAGTGCGGAAAAACACGAAAGCGTTTGTCGTTACGCATGCCTCCAACCTGACCGGAAATATCACGGATCTTGCGCGGGTGCGCAGAATCGCAGAACGCCATTCTCTGCTTCTGATCGTCGATGCGGCGCAGACAGCGGGGATTCTGCCGATCAATGTACAGAAAAGCGGGATCGACGTGCTCTGTTTTTCCGGCCACAAGGGACTATTAGGGCCGCAGGGAACCGGCGGAATCTACGTCCGTCCGGAACTTTCGATCCGGCCGCTCAAAATGGGCGGAAGCGGAATCCGAAGCTATGAAAAAGAACAGCCTGCGGCGATGCCGGAGCACCTGGAAGCTGGAACTTTAAATGTCCACGGAATTGCGGGACTTCTGGGAGCGCTGGAATATCTGGAGAAGACGGGGATTGAAATGATTTACAAAAGAGAGAAGGAGCTGATGCACCTCTTTCTGGAGGAAATTCAGGGAATCCCGGGACTTACTTTATATGGAACAGACGATCTGCAGCAGCGGGTACCAACGGCGGCATTAAACATCGGCTCCTGTGATTCGGGATATGTCAGCGACTGGCTGTATGAGAACTATGGTATTGCAGTCCGAAGCGGGGCACACTGCGCGCCGCTGATGCACGAAGCACTCGGGACACGGGAGCAGGGAGCCGTGCGGTTCAGCTTTTCCCATATACTGACGGAAGAAGAAGTCCGGATTGCCGCGCAGGCTCTGCGGGAGTTTGCCGAAGAAGAAATGCGGCAGTGAGAGAGGCGGCAGCCGGCATCCGGGATACAAAAGAAGCCGGAAAAAGGAAGAAACGATATGAGACAGCGAAGAGAAATCTGGATTCTGACGTTTGCGGGAACAACGCAGGCGATGCAGATGGAACAGTATGCGAGAGCGCACGGCCTGCCGGGCAGGATGATCCCCATTCCGCGGGAAATTACGGCGGGTTGCGGCCTTTCGTGGAAAGCAGCGCCGGAAGAGGGAAAAGAGATCCTTGCGGCACTTCAGACGGCGGGACTTGCCTATGAGGCGGAATACCGCGTGCTGCTGTAAAGGTATGAGGTGGAGATGGAAGAAAAAGAAGAAGTATTACGGCAGGAGCTGCGGTATGACATGCGGCTGCGCGTCAGCCGGACGGATCACGCCTTCGGCCCCGGCGTGGCGGAGCTGATGGAGCATGTGGAGGCGACCGGTTCCCTTTCGAAGGGCTGCAGGTGTATGCAGATGGCATACTCGAAAGGCTGGAAAATCTTAAAGCGCGCCGAGGAGGATCTCGGCATCCCGCTGGTACAGGGAAACCGGGGCGGAAGCAACGGCGGCCAGACGGTACTGACCCCGGAGGGAAAAGAATTCCTGAAGCGGTACCGGAAATTTGAACAAGAAGTCCGCGCAGGCGCCGATGCGTCGTTTCAGAAGTGGTTTGGAACAGAAGAAAAATAACATTTTTTACGGGGACACGTTGACAAAACGTGTCCTTTCCTGTATTTTTATTAATGGAAAAAACGTTATTCTCACGCGAAAATAACGAAGCAGACCGCGGAAGACGGAAGAAAACGGCGGCTGCTGAAACGAAAGAAGGAAGACAGCGAAGATGAAAAAGAAAGATCTGATCGTGGTACGGGGAGCAGGAGATCTTGCAACCGGTACGATCCACCGTCTGAAAAAAGCGGGCTTTCGTCTGCTGGTTCTGGAAGCAGAGCACCCGGCGGCGATCCGGCGGCAGGTGGCTTTGAGCGAAGCGGTATATGCCGGCAGTGCCAGGGTAGAGGACGTGGAAGCCGTGCGCATGGACGTGGAGCTCGCAGAGAAAAAGAACCGGAAAGAACTTCTGGAACAGGAAATGGAAGGGATCTGGAAGAAAGATGGTGTTCCGGTGCTCGTGGATCCGGCGGGACTAAGCATTGCAGTACTTCGCCCGGCCGTCGTGGTCGATGCGATTCTGGCGAAGAAAAATCTCGGGACGACAAAAGAGATGGCGCCGCTTGTGATTGCCCTCGGACCGGGCTTTACGGCAGGAGAAGATGTGGATGTTGTAATTGAGACGAAGCGCGGTCATAATCTTGGACGCGTGATCCGAAGCGGAAGCGCGGTTCCGAACACCGGCATCCCGGGCATCATCGGCGGGTACGGAAAAGAGCGTGTGATGCATGCACAGGCGGAAGGTATTCTGCGGAATGCGGCTTCGATCGGAGACATCGTGGAAGCCGGGGCTGTGATTGCAGAAATTGAGACAGAAAACGGGATGGTACCTGTGGAAGCATCTCTCTCCGGTCTGCTGCGCGGGCTGATCCGCGACGGCTATCCGGTGACGAAGGGATTTAAGATTGCGGACATCGATCCGCGGAAAGAAGAACTGCAGAACTGCTTCACGATTTCCGATAAGGCGCGGTGCATAGCCGGAAGCGTGCTGGAAGTGATCTGCGGAGAACTGGAATAGATTCAAAGAAAGAAAAAGTGAGGCGTTTCAGATGAAACTGATGAAAACAGAAGACGCGGTAGGCCAGGTGCTCTGCCACGATATTACACAGATTATCAAAGGTGTGACAAAAGATGCGGTATTCCGCAAAGGCCACATCATTACAGAAGAAGATATTCCGGTGCTGTTAAGTGTCGGAAAGGACAACATTTACATCTGGGAAAAGGACGATACAATGCTGCATGAAAATGAGGCGGCACAGATTCTTTACGATATGTGTAAAAACGATCACATGCATCCGTCCGATGTCAAAGAAGGAAAAATTGAACTGATCGCGGACTGCGACGGTCTTTTGAAAGTGGACCGCGAGAAGCTGAAAAAAGTAAACAGCCTCGGCGAGATGATGATTGCGACGCGCCACGGTGATACATACGTGAAAAAAGGCGACAAACTGGCGGGAACGAGAATTATTCCGCTCGTCATCAAAAAAGAGAAGATGGAGACGGCACAGGCAGTCTGTTCCGACGGGCCGATCCTGACCTTAAAGCCGTTCCACAAGAAAAAATTTGCGGTTCTGACAACGGGAAATGAAGTGTATTACCATCGGATCGAGGACACCTTCACACCGGTTATCCAGGAAAAGCTGGCAGAATTCGGCGCGGAGATGATCTTTCATGAGGTTTACGATGATGATGCATCGAAGATCACAGACGGATGCCGCCGCGCGATGGAAGCGGGTGCCGATCTTGTCTTCTGCACCGGAGGAATGAGTGTGGATCCGGACGACAAGACGCCGCTGGCGATCAAAAATACCGGAGCACGCATCGTTTCCTACGGCGCGCCGGTGCTGCCGGGAGCCATGTTCCTTCTGGCGTATGCCGAAAACGGAACACCGATCGTCGGCCTGCCGGGATGCGTGATGTATTCGAAACGGACGATTTTCGATCTTGTCCTGCCGCGCCTCATTGCAGATGATGAGGTGACAGCGGAGGAGCTGGCCGGTCTTGGCGAGGGCGGTCTCTGCCTGAACTGCAAGGTCTGCACCTTCCCGAACTGCGGTTTTGGAAAAGGCAGATAAACGATGAAGGATCAGTATGGCAGAACGATCGATTACCTGCGGATTTCCATCACGGACGCGTGCAATTTGAGATGCCGGTACTGTATGCCGGAGAGTGCGGCGGGCTGTGCACTGGAGCAGGCGGAACAGAATCCGCCGCTTACCGTCGAAGAGATACTGAAGATTGTGCACGCCGCGGCCGGGCTTGGCATCACGCATTACCGGATTACCGGAGGGGAACCGCTGGTAAGAAAAGAGTGCGTGGAACTGGTGCAGAAAATAAAAGCAGTGCCGGGCACCGCATCCGTTGGGATCACGACGAATGGCGTGCGCCTGGCATCGTGTGCGAGGGATCTGAAGGCGGCCGGCTGTGACAGCGTGAATGTGAGCCTGGATACAGTGGATGCGGCAGAGTTTGCGGCGCTTACCGGACGCGATGCGCTGGAGCAGGTAAAGCAGGGCATCTGCGCGGCCAAAGAGGCGGGTCTTTTAGTGAAGCTGAATGCGGTGCATCGAAAAGAACTGCATGCGCAGGAACTGATTGAATTTGCAGAGCAGGAAAAAGTCCCGGTGCGGTTCATCGAGGTGATGCCGGTGGGCGCCGGAAAATCGTACGTGGGTCCGTCGAATGAGGCGCTGAAAACAGAGCTGGAACAGTGGTATGGGGCATGTACGCCGGACCAGGAAAAAGAAGGAAACGGTCCTGCGGCTTATGTGTGGTACGAAAAGCTGTCGATGCCCGTCGGCTTTATCAGCGCGATCCACGGAAAGTTCTGCGGAAGCTGCAACCGCGTACGGCTGACAAGCCGCGGCTTTTTAAAGCTCTGCCTCTGCTATGAGAACGGCGTGGATCTGCGGGAGGTTCTGCAGAACGGAACAGCGGCGGATCTGCGGGATGTGATGGCACAGGCAATCTTAAAAAAACCGATGGAACACTGCTTTGAGCGGCCGAAGGATATGACGGAGCACCACCTGATGTCCGGCATCGGCGGATGAAATGACGGCGGTTCGAAAAGAAGAGGAAACAAAAGAAATGGGAAAAATCATAGGAATCTGTATCAGTGAAAAACGGGGAACGGCAAAGCACGAGGTGGAAACGGCGAAGCTGGTGGAAGACTGGGGCATCGAGGGCGATGCACACGCCGGGCACTGGCACCGCCAGGTGAGCCTTTTGTCGTATGAAAAAATAGAAGCCTTCCGTGCAAAGGGGGCGGATATTCCGCTCGGCGCCTTCGGGGAAAACCTGATCGTGGAAGGATATGATTTCCGGAATCTGCCGGTCGGCACGCGGTTTTCCTGCGGGGATGCGCTGCTTGAGATGACGCAGATCGGAAAGGAGTGCCACAGCCACTGCGAGATTTTCAAACGCATGGGTGAATGCATCATGCCGAGGGAGGGCGTTTTCGCGGTGGTGCTGCGCGGCGGCACGATTCAAAAGGGTGACACCATCGAACTGGTGACGGAAAAGTAGACCAGAGATCAGACACAAGGAGAGGAAACATGGACGAACTTTACCGGAAACTGCTTGCACAGCTGGAAGAGGGACAGGACACGGTTCTTGCCTTTATCACCGAAGGGGACGGCTCCATTCCGCGCACGACGGGCGCCTATATGCTGGTCGGCCGGGAAGGACGGATTTTCGGAACTATCGGCGGCGGAAACCTGGAATATCAGGCGGTTCTGCATGCGCAGGAGCTGGTGCAGGAGAAGAAAAGTGAATACAGAGAATACGATCTCGGAACCGGAGAGGGGAAGGGGCTTGGCATGGTCTGCGGCGGCAGAGTGAAAGTGTGCTTCTATTTTATGAATGGAGCGCACGGCGAAGCAGAAAGTCTGTCGCAGGCACTTGCGGCGCAGGAGCAGTACCACAGCTACTGGATCTTCTTTGCGCTGGACGGAACCGGTATCTGCGTGCTGGAAAAAGAAGCATGGGAACTGCTTCCGGCGGCACAGGAAAAAGCGGGACACTGCCGGATTCTGGAACTGGACAAAAAAACGTATTATGCCGAGGAATTCTGCTACGACGGAAAGGTTTATCTGTTCGGCGGCGGCCATCTGGCCCAGGAACTCGTTCCGGTGCTGCATCATCTGGATTTCTGCTGTATCGTACTCGATGATCGGGAGGAATATGTGGATAAAGCACTGTTCCCGGATGCCGGGCAGACGATGCTGGTGGATTTTGCGAAACTGGATGAGGTCCTTTCCATCCAGAAAAATGATTATCTTGTGATTGTGACGCGCGGTCACCGGTGTGATGCGGATGCCGAGGCGTTTGCACTTCGTACTGACGCATCGTATATCGGTGTGGTGGGAAGCCGCAGAAAGACAAAATATGTGCGCGACAAACTGGAAGCACAGGGCTTTACCAAAGAACAGCTTGACAGTGTTCATGCCCCGATTGGAATTGAGATCGGAAGCGAGACACCGGCGGAGATTGCGATTAGCATCGCCGCACAGCTCATTCAGATCCGGTCTGCAAAAACCGGAAAACGAAAAGGTGCACATCCGGCGCTTCATATGTGATGCCCGGTGCAAGATAAAGAAATGAGGAGTAAAGTATCATGAAAAAGAAAACGATATCCATTCTTCTGATGGCCGCTATCGCACTTTCTCTTGGTGCATGCGGATCTTCCAATTCCGCAGATTCTTCCGGCAAGAGCAGCCCGGAGGCCAGGAGCACATCTGCATCTGGCGCTTCTTCGGAAGCCGAGAGCGCATCCGGCACAGAGAGTACAGCAGACGGCGAAGTATTTGACGACACCACCGTTACGGTATTTGCCGCAAAGAGCCTGAACTCCGTAATGGAGACGCTGATCAGCGAGTACAATAAGACTCAGCCGAATGTCAAACTGGTCGGCAGCTATGACAGCTCAGGAACCCTGATGACACAGATCGAAGAGGGTGCATCCTGCGACGTATTCTTCTCCGCAGCAGCAAAACAGATGGATCAGCTTGAGGGTGAGAATCTCCTGGTTGAGGGAACCCGTCACAACATCGTAAACAATCAGGTCTGCGTTGTAACCTATGAGGGAAGCAATACAGAAGTTATGGGTCTGGAGGATCTGAACAAGGCATCCAGCATCGCACTGGCAGACGGTTCCGTTCCGGTTGGAAAATACACAAGAGAAGCACTGGTCAATGCAGGCATTCTGGAGAAAGCAGACGACGTATCGGCCATCACAACCCAGCAGGTTTCCGAAGCGCTCGGCGGCGTGGAAATCAATGAATGCGCAAATGTAGGAGCCGTTACTTCCGCTGTTGCAGAGGGATCCAATGAGGTTGGTACGGTTTACTATTCTGATACCTACGGCCTGGAAGACCGCCTGAAGGTTCTGCAGGTCGTTCCGTACGATCTGACCGGAAATGTCATCTACCCGGCAGCACAGGTTGTCAACAAAGAGGCAGATGAGACCGAGCAGGCAGCAGCAAAGGATTTTGTAGAGTTTCTGACTTCCGACGAGGCAGCCGCCATCTTCCGGAATTATTACTTTGATACAGAGGTAGAATAAAAAGAAGATCCCCCAAAAAACAGCAGGGATTTGAAATCACCGTCCGAAAAAGAAAGATTTCGTTTCTGCGGACGGTGGTTTTGCATCAGAGAAAATCCGGGCAGGATGCGTGATGCAGGTATGCAGGGCTGCCGTGGATAGAAAGGAAATGTTATGCAGGAAATACTGGATTTTTTACAGTCACTGGACTGGAGCCCGCTTGTCATTTCGATCAAGACCGGTATTGTGGCGACGATTCTGTCCTTTTTCTTTGGTATGTTTGCCGCGCGTGCGGTGATGAAGCTGCGTCCCGGCGCGCGTGCCGTGATTGACGGCTTTCTGACTCTTCCGATGATTCTGCCGCCGACCGTTGCAGGCTTTTTCCTGCTTCTGATTTTCAGCCTCCGCCGTCCGTTTGGTGCTGCACTGTATGAGAATTTCGGTATCAAGGCAGTGCAGACATGGCTTGGCTGTATTCTGGCGGCAACGATCATCGCGTTTCCGCTGATGTACCGCAATACGAGAGCGGCATTTGAGCAGGTGGATACGAACCTGATCTATGCGGCGCGGACGCTTGGTATGTCGGAGTGGAAGATTTTCTGGAAAGTGGTCATCCCATCGGCAGGTCCCGGTGTGCTCTCCGGTACGGTGCTGGCATTTGCAAGGGCGCTCGGTGAGTACGGCGCGACGTCGATGCTGGCCGGAAATATTCCGGGAAGGACGGGTACCGTTTCCCAGAAAATCGCAATGGTGATTCAGGACGGGGATTATAAAACGGCGGGGTTCTGGTCTGTTGTCGTACTGCTCGTCGGATTCCTTACGATGACGGCGATGAACCTTCTCGGCAACCGGAGAAAGAAAAATCAGAAACAGTGGTAGAGAGGATAAATCATGGCGCTTGAAGTAGATATTACAAAAAAACTGGACGGCTTTTTTATGCATATGCAGTTCCGGGCGGAACAGGAGATTTTTGCGATTCTCGGCGCGTCGGGCTGTGGAAAAAGCATGACCTTAAAGTGCATCGCCGGAATCGAAAAGCCGGATGAGGGGCGGATTGTCCTTGACGGCAAGGTGCTGTTTGATTCGGAGAAAAAAATCAATCTGCCGCCGCAGAAGCGGAAAGTCGGCTATATGTTCCAGGATTATGCCCTGTTTCCGCATATGAATGTTGTGCAGAATATTGAGGCCGGCATGGGAAAACGGCCGGACCGGAGCCGTACGGAATCGTTGATCCGCCAGTTTCAGCTGGAAGGGCTGGAGAAAAAGATCCCGGGACAGCTTTCCGGCGGACAGAAACAGCGCGTTGCGATGGCACGGATGCTCGCCGCAGAGCCGGAGCTGATTCTGCTCGACGAGCCGTTTTCAGCGCTTGATACCTATCTGAAATGGCAGCTGGAGCAGGAGATGCACAAACATCTGAAGGAGGCCGGAAAACCGGTCATCTTCGTATCGCACAACCGCGATGAGGTGTACCGTCTCTGCGATACGGTCAGCTGTATGAACCGGGGAAAGATGGAAGTCATGGAACCGCTGAAGGAATTTTTCCAGAATCCGAAGACGCGCACAGCGGCAATTTTGTCGGGCTGCAAAAACATTTCGGCGGCCGAGCGGGTGGATGCGCACACGCTGCGGGCCGTGGACTGGGGCGTGACGCTGCACGTAAAGAAGCGGGAAATTGCAGACGATATCCGCGCAGTCGGTATCCGGGCACATTTTCTGGCCACAGTAGAAAGGCCGGGTGAGGAAAATGTATTTCCGGTCAACGAATCCGAAATCTGGGAAGATCCGTTTGAATGGAACATTTCGTTCCGGAAGAATGCAGAATGCAGCTGGCTGCAGTGGAAGATCGCAAAAACAGACTGGAGCCCGGAAATGGGGATTCCAAAGGAGCTGTATCTGAAGGAGAAAGATATTCTGCTGTTGACGGATTCCTGATGATGGTGTGACAGATTTGGATAAAAAAAGATTGTTTTCGAAATCGTGATCGTGTTTCGAAAACAATCTTTTTTTCATCGTTTACAGATTCGTTACATGGTGATCCAGCCGAATGCATTTGCCACGGAGCTGAACAGAATGATCAGCGCAAACACCGGGCAGAGATACTGGATCATGACAAGAAAGATTTTCTTTCTGCGGAAGCGGCTTTCGCCGTGGATGATTTCTTCCTCGATTTTCGCCACACCGATGACTCTCGAAACGAGAAGACAGGTGGCAATGGCAGCAACTGGCATCATCACGGAGTTCGTCAGGAAGTCGAAGAAATCCAGGAACTGCATGCCAAGAATGGTGACGGAGGAAAGCGGTCCGTAGCCAAGGCAGGAGAGCGTTCCGAGCGCAATCATGATAACGCCGATCAGAACGGTCGATTTTTTACGGCCCCAGCCGAGCTCATCCTCAAAGGTGGAAACGGCGCTTTCTGTCAGTGCAATGGAGCTGGTCAGTGCGGCAAACAGCACCAGAAGGAAAAACAGAATACCGATCACAGTGCCGAAGCCCATATTGGCGAAGACCTTCGGAATGGTGATAAACATCAGGGAAGGTCCTGCCTGCAGGGTATCCGGATCTCCGCCGGAGAAGGCAAAGACGGCAGGAATGATCATCAGGCCTGCCATGATCGCAATGGCGGTGTCGAAAATTTCAACATTGCGTGTGGAATCCTCAATCGAGGTGTCTTTTTTCATGTAGGAGCCAAAGGTGATCAGAATACCCATCGCAATTGAGAGGGAGTAGAACATCTGTCCCATGGCGGCAACAACGGACATCCATGAAAAGTTTTTGATGTTCGGAACAAGGAAATACTTCACGCCTGCCAGTGCGCCCGGTCTTGTCACGGAATAAACGGCAATGATAACGGAAAGGACGATCAGAATCGGCATCATCACTTTGGAAACGCGTTCAATGCCGTTTCGCACACCGGCGTAGATGATAGCGACCGTAATGAGGCAGAAAACGGCAAAACAGAGCTCTGTGGAAACTCCGTTTGAGATGAAGCCGGAAAAATAGCCGTCCTCTGCGAGCAGGGTGCTGTTGCCCTTCACGTATTCGATCAGATATTTAATGACCCATCCTCCGATGACAGAGTAGTATGGAACGATCAGAATCGGGATAATGGCGTTGATCCAGCCTCCGGCGGAAAGCCATTTCGATTTGCCGAACGACTGGAAAGCGCCGACCGGGCTTTTTCGTGTCATGCGTCCGATGGCGGACTCGGCAACGATCATGGAGTAGCCGAAGGTGAGCGCCAGCAGGATATAAATGAGGAGGAAAATTCCTCCGCCGTATTTTGCTGCGAGGTAGGGAAAACGCCAGATGTTTCCAAGTCCGACGGAAGCGCCTGCTGCAGCCAGCACGTAACCGATTTTGCCGGAAAACGAGCTGCGGGATTTGTTGTGTTTGCTCATAGAGTTCCTTCCTTTTGTGTTTTTGTGTGTTACGAAAATTTTGGGTTGATGGTCAGTTCTTGAAGACTTTTTATGCTGACATCATAAAGAAGATTGTAACATTATTGGGAAGGAAAGTCACTACTAAATTTTTTATTTTTTGCTGTCCGGCAGGGATTCCCCGGCCAGTTCCGCCATCAGCTCCGGCACAGTGGTCATGTGGTCGAGACGCCATGCATTTTCCCCGCAGAAAAGAAGAGCGTTGTCGGTATCTCCATCGGCAGCGCGGGTCAGGGCGGTGGTAATACAGTAGGGAATGGAGGCTTTGTCGCATTTTTTGAGGCACTGATAGCAGTGTGAGATTTTTTCACGTTCCTGTTCGCGTTCCCTCAGAAACGGATTGCGGATTGCGCGGCCCGGCATGCCGACCGGACTGTGCATGATCGTGATATCTTCTTTTTGGGCATTCAGGTATGCCTGCTTGTAGCGCGGATCGGCGTCGCATTCTTCCGTGACAACGAAACGGGTAGCCATCTGGACACCTGCGCAGCCAAGCGACAGATAGTGGAGGATATCCTCGTGGGTGTAGACGCCTCCGGCAAAGACAACGGGGATGGTACAGGCGTATTTTTCTTCGTAGCCATGTACGATCTGCAGAATTTCCCCGATTTCGTCATCGTAGCCGCGCGCGGCTGTCTCTTCTACGGTTTCGGCGGAGTAGCCGAGATGGCCTCCGGCTGCAGGACCTTCGATGACAACGAGATCAGGAACGCGGTGATAGTGATTGTCCCAAAGCTTCAGAAGAACTTTGGCAGTCCGGGGCGGGGAAACGATAGGGGCGAGCTTGATGGAGCTTCCCTTTGTGTATTTTGGCAGATCGGTCGGGAGACCGGCCCCGGAGATGATGAGATCGGCTCCGTTTTCGATGCAGCAGCGGACGTATTCCTCGTAGTGGGTCAGGGCGCACATGATATTGACGCCGATGATGCCGCCGTTTGAAATTTCTTTGGCGCGGCGGATGTGGAAGGCGAGTGCGCGGAGATTGGCATTTAAGGGATCACGCGCGAATTCCGGATCGCGCCAGCCGGGCTGGGCGGCGGAGATGACGCCGATTCCGCCGGTTTTGGCAACGGCACCGGCGAGGGATGAGAGGCTGATGCCGACGCCCATTCCGCCTTGGATGATGGGGTATTTGGCGGTGAGATTTCCTATTTTTAAATTTGGTAACATATGAATTCTCCTTTTTGATAAATGGACGATCCCGTGCCCGCCGCCGCGCCGGGGATGTTC
>NZ_JBNMHD010000034.1:0-37933 GCF_050872605.1 Fusicatenibacter sp. | reverse complement strand
ATGGGAAGGGATTCCATTTTTTAGTTCAATATACTTTCGAAGATAATCCTGATAGCTTTCTGCAAACAATGCCATCTCCACCCAGTCATCTGCATTTGCCAGAGTTGCAAACAGTACAATGACAAGAATATCTTTCAATGTGTGACGAACCTTTGTCTGCTGACGGGTGTCTTCAATGTATTCCATCCACTCTAATAATTCCTGCATAAACAACGCCCCTTTTTCTTTTATTTTATCAAAAAAGGGGCGTGTTCACAATTTATTTACGCATGCGTTTGTCGTGGCTTCGGCTGGATAATGACTATGCCGGACGCATGGCGGCTAAGGCGTTAATGGCTGTTCTGCCAAGGATTACACTGTCGCAGTAAAGCTCCCGCCCAGGGGCAAAGATTACGATGACTATCTGTGTTCCGGCCTGGGTATTTCAGCCGCGAAACCGAAAACACGAAATGAAGAACGATGATATGGAGGATAGCAACATGAAAGAATTTGAAATCACGCTGAACGCCGTTTCCAGGAAGAACTTTCGAGTGAGTGCTGATTCTCAGGAAGATGCTTTGCTGCTGGCGGAAGCCATTCTGGAGAACATCGATTTGCTGGACTTTTCAAATCAGAATGTAGACAGCATGAATATGAGCTGTGAGGAACAGTGCGGCGGTGTTTGTGAAATTTGCAGTCGAGCCTGTGAGCAGTGCGGCAATTGCATGGGCGAGTCCATGGGAATGTCCACAAACTCGTCCGGTATTTGTGTGATGACCTTCTGATTCGGATGCTTTTTGGAAAATTTCATCAAAACCGAGTCAATCAGTTCACCATATCACTTTTATTTTGTGTTATACTGTTTTGGAACGTGTCTGAAAAACCATTTCCGCAATCTGCAAGCCCCACTTTGTGGTATATTTTGCCCTCATTCGGTTAGGAGTACTGCGGAATCAATTTATTGAATGAGCACTTTTGTGGGTTACTGAAATATAGATATGGAAGCAAGCCCTGAACGGAGTAGAAAAATAGATGGGCAAACTTTTGGAGTTATGATTACTTGGAATATTTGTTGATTTTTTTACAGAGAGGAATGTATATGATGAACGATAAATGTGTAGTATTGAACGCAAAGAAAATGAATTTTGATGGGAAGCTGGATTTTTCTATTTTATCTTCTGATGTTACCGTATATGATGACACAACAGAACAGCAGCTGACAGAGCGTATTCAGGGAGCAGATATTATTGTAACAAAGGAGATGCCGGTGAATGCAGAGATGATACAGAGATTCCCGGAATCTGTTAAATTGATCTGTGAGGCAGGTACAGGATATAATAATATTGATCTTGAGGCAGCACGAAAGAAGGGGATTACAGTCTGTAATATTCCGGCATACAGCACAGAACGTGTAGCACATACAGCAATTATGATGATACTAAATCTGAGTTCTGCAATGCAGGTACAGATGAAGATGCTGGCAAGTGGAAATCATGACAATTTTACTGAAAATCTTCAGGTTCCACATGTAGAGGTAAACGGTAAAACACTTGGCGTTATAGGTGCAGGACATATTGGCAGAAAAGTCATGCAGATTGCACAGGCGTTAGATATGAACATACTTGTTTATACCCGGACACCAAAAGAAGATGAGAACGGTATCCGCTATGTATCACTTGAGGAATTACTTAAGAATAGTGATTATGTTTCCATGCATTGTCCATTGACAGAAAGTACAAAACATATGATCAACAAAGAAACTCTATCGCTTATGAAGCCATCTGCGTTTATTATTAATACTTCAAGAGGTGCACTTATTGATGAGCCTGCTCTTATAGAAGCACTGGAAAATGGTACAATTGCAGGAGCCGGACTTGATGTTCAGGAAACCGAACCACCGGAAGAGAACAGTCCTCTTTATACGATGGACAATGTTCTTCTGACCCCTCATATGGGATGGAAAGGACTTGAAACGAGACAGCGGCTGGTTTCTATTCTGGCAGACAATATCAAGAAGTTTATGGAAGAAAATCCGGTCAATGTTGTATCAGGTCGATAGTATCTGGCAACTGTTGGACGAATGGGAGGTATGCTTCATGCCGTTGCAAATGATCAGAAACGATATTACAAAAATGAGCGTTGACACAATTGTCAATGCAGCCAACACGTCCCTTTTGGGTGGCGGTGGTGTGGACGGTTGCATTCATCGTGCGGCCGGACCGGAACTGCTTGCGGAATGCCGTACGCTGCACGGCTGCGAAACCGGCAATGCAAAAATTACAAAAGGATACCGTCTGCCCTGCAAATATGTGATCCATGCAGTCGGTCCGCGTTGGCGGGATGGCAGGCATCGGGAGCAGGAGCTTCTGGAATCCTGTTATCGGACATCGTTGAACCTGGCGAAAGAAAATAGCTGTCAGTCTGTAGCCTTTCCGCTGATTTCCTCCGGTGTTTATGGCTATCCCAAAGACCAGGCTCTGAAGGTTGCAGTCGATACCATCAGCGAATTTCTGCTGGAAAACGAGATGATGGTCTATATCGTTATCTTTGACCGAAAAACATATCAGATTAGCGGAAAGCTGTTTGATGACATCACAGTGTACATAGATGACAGGTATGTGGAAGAACATACCGACAGGAGGGCAGAACAGAGACGATGGTCCGAAGCGTGGCAAGAGGAATCCTGCTTTGAAGCTGCATCTGTCCCGCTGCCGCCCGAAGCAATCTGTAAATCCTGCAGCAGTCAGTCTCTGGAAGAGGCACTGGGGCAGATAGATGAGAGCTTTTCAGAAATGCTGCTTCGAAAGATTGAGGAAAGCGGTATGACGGATGCGCAGTGCTATAAGAAAGCAAACATTGACCGGAAGCTTTTCTCAAAAATTCGCTCGGATAGATTCTATAAGCCATCCAAACCTACGGTGCTGGCATTTGCCCTCGCTTTGGAACTGCCGCTTGCCCAGATGCAGGAGATGCTCGGCAAGGCAGGATTCACATTGTCCCATTCGAGTAAATTCGACATCATTGTAGAATATTTTGTTGAAAGGGGAAACTATAATGTGTATGAAATCAACGAGGCACTGTTTGCCTTTGACCAGAGTCTGATTGGAGCATAAGGAAAAAGAAATGTCGCTTTCCATGCGACCACTCCGCAAAAGAAAATCGCTATACTATGGCTGTAAGGTACGAAACCGAGCAACCATTTACGTGCGGAATGAGCCAAAGCTCGCGCTTGCTCGAAACCTTGGCGAATACTGCGACAGCGAGCCCGTAAGGGCGAGATCTTTTAGGAGGATAAGCATATGAGAAAGAATTTAACAGAGATCGTTTTTATCTTAGACCGCAGCGGTTCTATGAACGGACTGGAACGGGAGACCATCGGCGGATTCAATTCTATGATTGAGCAGCAGAAAAAAACAGAGGGCGAAGCACTGATCTCAACGGTACTGTTTGACAATGTGAGCGAAGTCCTGTACGATCGTGTAAATGTAAAGGACATCCGACCAATGACCGACCGGGATTACACGGTTCGCGGATGCACGGCACTCTTAGATGCTATCGGCGGTGCGATTCACCACATCGGAAATGTTCATAAGTACGCAAGACCGGAGGATGTGCCGGAACATACCATGTTCGTAATTACTACGGACGGAATGGAAAATGCCAGCCGCCGGTACAACAGCGAAAAAGTGAAGCAGATGATCGAGCGGCAGAAAACGAAATACGGTTGGGAGTTTTTGTTCCTTGGCGCCAATATTGACGCGGTAGAGACCGCAAGCCAGTTCGGAATCGGTGCAGATCGTGCAGTCAACTATCAGTGCGACAGTGAAGGAACCGCGTTGAATTATGAGGTGGTCAGCGAAGCAATCAGCTCTGTCCGGTGCAGTGCCCCGTTGAACGCAGACTGGAAAAAGCGTATAGACGAGGATTACAAAAAACGTGGAGGAAAATAGAAATATGCAGGCGTATACCTGCGTTTCAAAAGGAAAATTCGAATTAAGAGAGATGGTGTAATTAAGGTAGCAGTAGAATGCTAAAAGAAGATATAGATAATTCCAATCATTAATGTACTATATATGGTATGATAATGATTGGAATTTTGTTATAACAGGGGGGATTTCCAACCATTAGTATATACGATTCATGAAAAATCAGGTAAAATTATGTATAGGTAATTAAGGGATCGGTTTTATGCAGGTCTGTTGATGTTCGAGGCTCGGGATAAAAATCTTGGATATCCGGTATGACAGGGAAGGGGGCGGGAGTCTATGAAAAATTTAAAAAAACTGACGATTCTTCATTCGAATGATATGCATGGGGATTTTTTAGCGGAGCAGATCGATGAAAAACTGGTGGGAGGGGTGTCCTTCCTCTCCGGCTATGTGAATCAGGTACGGAAGCAGGAGAAAAATGTGATCTATGCGATTGCGGGAGATATGTTCCGCGGTTCTGTCATTGACTCCGAGTATAAAGGCGTGTCAACCATCGGCATTATGAACCTGCTGGGCCCGGATGTGGCGACAATCGGAAATCATGAGGTGGATTATGGACTGTCTCATCTTCTGTTTCTGGAAAAATGCGCAAATTTCCCTATTATTAACGCGAATTTCCATATCCGGGCAAACTGGAGGCGGCTGTTCCAGCCCTTTTACATTGCGGAAATGGACGGTATGAAAATCCTTTTCATAGGAATTATTACAGAGGACGTGTTGGCACAGACAAAGGCGGAAGAGTTGATAGGTTCCTTCGTGGACATCGGGGAGGCGGCCCAGGAGGTCGGAAATATCTGTAATGCGTACAATGCGATTGATATTGATTTTACAGTGCTTCTGACGCATATCGGATTTGAGGAAGACAAAAAACTGGCGGCTCTGCTGGATCCGGCCTGGGGTGTGGACGTGATCATCGGCGGTCATTCGCACACCCTTCTTACAGAACCTGCTCTGGTAAATGGAATCTATATTGTGCAGGCAGGAACCGGTACAGACCAGATCGGGCGTTTTGATATTATGGTGGATACGGATCTCAATGCAATCGATACCTTTACCTGGCAGCTTGTCCCGATCAACAATATCACCTGTCAGAAAGATGAAGAAATGGAGAAGTTCATCAATCATTACCGACGGGAGACGGACAAAAAGTATGACCGTATTGTGACCAGATTTACGAAATGTCTGACACATCCGGTAAGAAATCAGGAAACGGCGCTGGGAAATCTGATTGCGGATATCCTGCGGGACAGTCTGGGGATTGATCTGGCGCTGATGGGGTCCGGAGCAATCCGGAATTATGAACTGGGGCCGGTGGTTCATTATCAGGATCTGGTGGAATGTCTTCCTTATGATGAAGCAATGTATATGGTTCAGGTGAACGGAGTACAGCTGGAACGGATGCTGCGCTACATTCTGCGGGAAGAAGCGTTTGAGGGAGAGCATACAGAGTTTTATCAGTTTTCCCATGGACTGCATATCGTCTGGTCACGCAGCCGGCAGGAGTTTCAAGTACTGACCCTGGAGGGAAAGGCACTGAATGAGCAGAAGCTATATTCCATTGCCCTGTCGAAATATCATTATATGAATATGCAGGATTTCCTGACACTGTCTCTGGAGGAGGTGAAGGCCAATGCGCTTCCCCGCGTGCTGGCTACCTCCTGCCGGGATATTGTAGAAGAATATATGATGGTGAATCCGCACCTTTCCCGGGAGGTGGAGGGCAGGCTGGTAGTGAAATTATAGAAGAAAGAAGCAGTTGATTTTGCAGGAGGAAAACCATTGTTGTGCAAATAAATGTACAGCAGTGGTTTTTTGTGAAAAATGACAAATTTTTCACGGATAGGGTATACGTTTTTGAGAAAAAGAGGTATAATAAAGATAAACTTTCTGTTTGCGGAAAAAGAAAATGTGAAATGTGGGGGAATTTCTATGAAAAAAGGGAGGAACATCATCGGGCGTCTGGGGTATGGTCTGCTTGGCCTGATGGCTGTTATAAGCTTAGCCGGCTGCGGGAAGGCAACGGCCAGGGAACCGGTTACCGTTACCATCTGGCATGTCTATGGAGGGCAGGCAGAATCACCGCTCAATGATATGATAGCGGAATTTAATGAGACAGTGGGAAAGGAAGAAAATATCCAGGTACAGGTGGGAAGCGTCACCAATACCAATACAATCCATGAGAATGTGCTATCCTCAGCATTTGGGGATCCGGGAGCAGAAGATCTGCCGGATATGTTCGTTTCCTATCCGAAGACAGTGCTGGCATTGCCTGATGAGACGGCGCTGGTGGATTATCAGGATTATTTTTCTGAGGAAGAATTAAGCGGTTTTATTCCGGCTTTTCTTACAGAAGGACAAATCGACGGCAGACAGCTGATTCTTCCCGTTGCGAAGTCCACGGAGATTATGTTTGTAAATGAAACGGCATTTAACCGATATGCGAAAGCCAGTGGAGCTTCTCTCTCCGATCTGGAAACCTGGGAGGGAGTTTTCCGTATGGCTGAGGATTATACCAGGTGGACGGATGAGCAGACACCGGATATTCCGGAAGATGGGAAACCGTTTTTTGTCCATGATTATCATTTTAACTATTTCCAGGTGGGCGTAGAGTCTCTGGGTGAGCATTTCTTTACAAAGGATGGAACCGGGCTTGTCTTTGGGCCGGCCTTTGAACGTGTGTGGGCACCCTATGCCCAAGCGGCAGTGGAAGGCGGTATCTGGCTTCAGAGCGGTTATGCCACAGAACCGCTGCGAACCGGGGATTCCATCGTGTCCGTGGCCTCTTCTGCCAGCGTCCTGTATTATTCCGATACGGTGACCTATGCGGACAATACAACAGAGAAGGTGAATATGATCTCAATGCCCTGTCCGGTTTTTGAAAATGGGGAAAAGCTGGTGATGCAGCGGGGCGCAGGCATCTGTACGGTAAAATCTACTCCGGAACGGGAAAAAGCCTGTATCACATTTTTAAGGTGGCTGACAGATCCGGAGCGGAATGTGGAATTTGTGACACAGCTGGGATATATGCCGGTAAAACAGGAATCCTTTGAAAAATATCTCCCGGCAGCAATCGACCGGCTTCAGGATCCCATGTATCAGTCTCTGTACCAGGCATTTTTACAGACGCAGGAGCAATATATTTTCTATACGGCTCCACAGTATGATAGCTATCTGGATCTGGAAACCAGATTTGAAGATCTGGTCCGTCAGAAGCTCCAGATTGCGCGCCGTTCCTTCCTGGAAAGTCCGGAGCAGTCTCCGGAGGAGCTGGCAGAGACAACGCTGGAGAGCTTCAGGAAGGATTATCAGCAATGAAGGTAAGAAAGGCGGTGACGCAATGAGTCGCTTGTTTCATAAGATCAGCTATTCGCTGCGTCACTGGAATGAGGTTGGCGTATCCATGCAGCGAAAGCTGACTCTGTACGTGGCCTGTATGGTACTGTTTGTATTTGCGGCAGGCGTAGTTGTGATTCAGAAAGCAGGGATTATGCCGGGATCGGAGCGTAATCTGGGAGAAGCACTGACGGTACAGCATCAGAATACTGTTTCAGCAATGACGAAGCAGATGGATCTTCTGACGGCAAGAAGTATCAGCCTTTCAGAAGAAATCACGCGGACCATGGAACAGGTGCTGATCGATAGTGGAAAATCATTTTCCGATCTCGATGACGATTCCGATCTGATTCTGGATCTGGAGAGTTCTCTGTATGGATCTCTGGAGTCGGCTTTGCGTTCCAATGCATGCAGTGGCGCATTTTTTGTGCTGGATGCCACTGTAAATACAAAGGCAGAATGTGCAAATACGTCTCGCATGGGAGTCTATCTGCGTTTTTCGGATCTGAAGGCCGTCGGAACGGCAAACCAGCATATGGTGTATTTCCGCGGGGCGGCTGATCTGGCCAGAAAAAAACAGATTCAGATGCATAATCGCTGGGATCTGGAGTTTGACACATCGCTGATTCCCTGTTATGATACGCTTCTGCATTTTAACCGCAGCCGTCTGGCAGAGGGAGCCGTCTGGACAGAGCGGTTCCGGCTGCGGGATACCTGGGAGGATGTGACGCTTCTATGCGTGCCGGTTCTGGATCAGAACGGAGAACCCTGTGGGATCTGTGGCGTGGAGCTCAGCCAGCTTTATTTTGTCCTGTCTTATCCGGCGGCAGAAAGCCGGTTCGGAAATATGGTTACTCTTCTGGTTTCCGGAGAGGGAAAAAAGTACGATTTGTCCAAGGCTATGATTGGAAATGCGGCAGGAACGTATCTGAAATCCTCCGGGCTGATAGAAATCCGGAGCGGGAAATACTATGAGACAGCCTCGACCGGTTCTACCCGCTATTTTGGATTAGCTACTCCGCTTAAGGCTCGCTTTTCCAGTGGTCAGACTCCTATGATTTTAACCCTGCTGCCCGAGGACAGCTATCACCAGGCATCGCTTCGGAACCGTCAGCTCTGGTATGCGGGAACAGTTCTGTTCCTGATTCTGATTCTCCTTCTGGCCGGAGGGGTGTCCGGGCATTTTTCGGCTCCGATTGTGCGAAGTCTGAAAGCCATGCAGCTGGAGGCAACAGGAGAGGACGGGCAGAATACCGGTATCCGGTCGGGAATTTCAGAAATTGACGCACTGGTGTCTTTCCTGCAAACCAGAAGCCAGGAGCTGAAAACCAGTGATCTTCCGCCGGAGATTGAAACCATGCTGCAGGAGTTTAAGGATCGGGTGACAAGGCTGACACCTGCGGAATTACATATTTTTCAGATGTTTATCGAGGGCTGCGATGTTCAGACCGCAGCAGAACGGAGTTTTGTCAGCGTGGCAACGGTGCGAAAGCATAATACCAGTATCAACCGGAAGCTGGAGGTGTCCAACCGGGAAGAGCTGATGGTTTATGTTGATCTCTTCCGGCGGTGCGGACGGCTGGAGGAATTAAAAGACAGATAAGAAGAAAAAAGGAGAATCCGGATTACCGGGTTCTCTTTTTTATGAAACAAAATAGCTATAAAGCAGGAGTACGAAGTGCGGAGCAAGCTGGTATCATAGGTGTCAAAAGACTTTTTGGTACCTACATCACATCTATATATAGTATAAAAAATATTTAGACCACTATATATTGTATTCTAATCATTGGAAAGTTATCGAAATAGTCTGATATTCCAACCGTTCCCATATATTTTTTCTGTAAAAACTGATATGCTGATTTCAGATAAGAAACAGCAAAACCAGAAATACAGATGCGAAAGGAAAGGAGATTTGTTTATGGGACTGATTAAAGCTGGTATGGGTGCATTAGGTGGAACATTTGCAGATCAATGGAAAGAGTTTTTCTATTGTGAAGCACTGGGAAAAGACGTTCTGGTAACAAAGGGCCAGAAGCGTATCACGGGCCGGTCTTCCAATACGAAGGGAAATGACAACATCATTTCCAATGGAAGCGGTATCGCAGTAGCAGACGGACAGTGTATGCTGATCGTGGAACAGGGAAAAGTCGTAGAGGTCTGTGCGGAGCCTGGTGAGTTTACATATGATACCTCTTCGGAGCCAAGTATCTTTGCCGGAAATCTGGGAGAGAGCATCCGTGAAACCTTTAAGGTAGTTGGAAAACGATTTACCTACGGCGGTGACACAGGAAAGGATCAGCGTGTTTACTATATTAACACCAAGGAGATGGGAGAAATTCTTTATGGAACCGCAACTCCGATTCCGTTCCGCGTAGTTGTAAATGAGGAACTGGGGTATAAACTGTCCGTGGATCTCCGATGCAATGGTAACTTTACGTACCGTATCAGCGATCCGCTTCTGTTTTATACCAATGTCTGCGGCAACGTGGAAAGTGATTATGAAAGCGCAGAAATCGCGCCCCGCTTAAAAGGGGAACTGATGACGGCTCTGCAGCCGGCTCTGGCAACCCTTTCGGCGCAGAAGATTCAGTATTATGAGATTCCTGCTCATACACTGGAGCTCTCGGACGCTCTGAATGATGTTCTTTCTAAAACATGGAAAGAAAAACGCGGTATCGAAGTGTTTTCTTTCAACATTAATTCCTTAAGTATTCCGGAGGATCAGCGACTGAAGCTGACGGAGTGGGAAGAAAATGCTATGACGACCAATCCCAATACGGCGGCAGCCCGTCTGGTAGGCGGACAGATCGATGCTATGAAGGCGGCGGCAAACAACAACGCCGGAGCCATGACCGGATTTATGGGAATGGGAATGGCCATGAATGCAGGTGGAATGGGCGGCATGAACGCACAGAATCTGTTCGCAATGGGTCAGCAGCAGAATCAGGCGGCACAGCAGCAGGCAGCGGCACAGCAGGCAGCAGCACAGCAGCAACAGGCAGCCCAAAGCGCTCCACAGCCCGGGGCAAACAGCTGGAAGTGTCAGTGTGGAGCAACCGCGACCGGAAAGTTCTGTCCGGAGTGCGGCGCGAAAAAGCCGGAGCCGAAGATGGAGGCAGCGGGAAGCTGGAAGTGCGCCTGTGGAGCAACTGCGACCGGAAAGTTCTGTCCGGAGTGCGGCGCGAAAAAGCCGGAAGACAGCGATGGCTGGATCTGCTCCTGTGGAACTGTGAATAAAGGAAAATTCTGTCAGAACTGTGGCGCGAAGAAGCCGGCAGGAGCACTCTTGTACCGATGTGACAAATGTGGCTGGCAGCCGGAGGATCCGACGCATCCGCCAAAATTCTGTCCGGAGTGCGGCGACCCGTTTGATGATGGAGATGTTACGAACTAAACCATTACATCATTTTTAAAATAACGATGTAATGGAAGGACAACAGGAAGGGAGGTTTCTATATGGGATTCTTTGATAAAAAGTATTGTGATGTGTGTGGAGAAAAGATAGGGCTTCTTGGAAACCGTAAGCTGGAGGACGGAAATCTCTGTAAGGAATGCGCGTCTAAGCTTTCCCCGTTTTTCTCTGATAGAAAATCCTCGACGGTTGAGGAGATTAAGCAGCAGCTGACCTACCGGGAGGAAAACCGGCAGCAGCTGGCGGGCTTTCGGGCGACCCGCATAATCGGCGATCGGATGAAGGTTATGGTAGATGAACTGAGAAACCGCTTTATTGTTACTTCTTCGAACGATATTCTGAAGGCGAATCCGGATATCATTTCTATTTCCGATGTGATCTCCTGTAACCTGGATTTGAAGATGGAAGATACGGAATTGAAGCAGAAAGATGCACAGGGTAAGGAGGTCAGCTACAACCCTCCCAGATACTGCTATTCCTACAATTTCTTTATCGAGATTTCTGTAAGAAATCCTTGGTTTAGCCAGATTCGTTTTCGTCTGAATTCCAGTGATATCGAGATTGTGGATGAATTTACCGGTGCCGGAGTGGGAAGGATGATGGGCAGCCGCCGCCAGAGTATGGTGCATCCGGAATACAATATGGAATATCGCAAATATCAGCAGATGGCAGATGAAATCGTGGCAGTATTGTCAGGGCAGCCGACGGCGAGAGGAATGGCGGCTTCTGTGATAAACCAGATGGCAGATGGTCAGGGATTGGTAGGCGCAGTGGTATCCGGTCTGGGCGCAGGCATGGCAGGAACCGGCATGATGCAGAACGGGAACATGATGCAGAACGGAAACATGGCACAGAATGGCAGTTGGGTTTGCTCCTGCGGCATGACAAACACCGGAAAGTTCTGCCAGAATTGTGGAGCACCAAGGGACGGCAGAGACAGAATTCGATAGAGCGTGTTTGAAAAAGGCTTTTCGTAAGCTGTGAGTCCCATTTTGTGGGAGAGTTTGTCCGTATAAGGCGGTTGAAGCAGGCTACGGCAACCAAATGGGGTTAAATATATTGCAAAGTGGGGCTTGCAGATTACGGAAATGGAAAGATTTTATCAGTAAAGGAGGCGTGGAGAATGAGAAAAAGAAAACTTATGACAGCGATGCTTGCGGCAGTGCTGGCGCTTAGCCTGGCGGCTTGCGGCGGAGAAAAGAAACCTGCAGACACAACCGACACCACAGATGCCTCCCAGACAGATACTTCGCAGACTGACAGCTCACAGGCCGACAGCTCGCAGACCGACAGCTCACAGACCGATACTTCGCAGACAGAAAAGGAGCAGCCGGAAGCGGAGTCTGCAGAGGCTGAAACGAAGATTCCGGAGAATGCCACAGAAATTTTGCTGACAAATCCGAAAATTCAGGCGCAGGCAAAGTTCTATTTCCCAAAGGAAGCGAAGGAATGGGAAACAAAGTGTCTGAGCAAAAGGGATCCGGTCAATGTACCTCAGAGATATGTGTATCAGTCGGAAAATGCAGATGGCGTTTCGTTACGGGCGGATATCCGGCTGACAGCCACATTGACGGCGACGCTGGCCGCGATGCTGGAGAATGAGGAGGCGGAGAAGATACAGGTTCAGAATTACCCGGCAATTTTGAAAACCACGAATACCTCCTGGCAATACACCATTGATCTGGGGCCGTTTACAGAGGGACTGAATCTGTATGTATACGCTAGCTTTGAAGGCGGAAATGAGGAGTTTGCCAATATAAAGGAACTGGCGGATGTCCGGGATATGTTTTTGGAAACCCTCACAGTAACCACGGATTACGAAGGCAAAGAGGATCGCAGCGGGCGCAAATATCAGGGCGTTGGTTTGTGTTCCCTTCCGGATACTATGGAATATCATGGAGAGAACATTGAAGTTATGCAGGTTCTCGATGAGTATCATATATACAGTCTGAAGACAGAGGTATATGATTCGGATCCGATCCCGACAAGAGTGACAGCAATGATCAGCGGTACGATCAAAAATGACGCGCTGGAAATGGAAGGATATCAGGAATACACCATTGCCGGATATTCCGGAATCATGAAACAGACCGAGTTCTATGGATACGTGAGTAGTTTTCTGCGTCTTAAGATAAATGAGGGTACCAATTATGATGTGTATGCGATCACGTATGTGAACGATGATGAGCTGACGGATCCTGTGGCGCTGGCAGCGGCTGTGGAGGAGATGAAGAACGATCCGGATACCTATTACCAGAAATCGCTGGAGTTGCTGGAAGCTATGCTGACCGCGGCGGAATTCAGAGAGCCGGTTGAATCGTGGTTTGAATAAATCTAGGCAAAAAGAAGGAGGATTGGAGCATGAAACAGTACAAACGTTGGTTATATCTGCTCCTGGCCGGAGGGATACTCCTTGAAGTTTCAGCCTGTACGCAGAAGGAGCCTGTGACTCCTTCTGCGTCGGATCATATCATTCTGGAAGATTATGAAATCCGTTACAAGGGCTTTACCGTGATGCAGGATATCAACGAGAACCCGGCGCTGGTCATAAACCTGGATTTTACAAATAATGGGAAAGAGGCAACATCTTATCTCTGGGCAGTATCAGAAAAAGCATTCCAGGATGGGATTGGCCTGGATGTGGCAACGGTATTTTCTGATCCGGATTCCTATGATACGGTTACAAAAGCACAGCTGACGGAAATCGTGCCGGGAAAAACGATTGAGGTGAAATCGGCCTATGTTCTGCCGGACAGTGATGCCGAAACCGTAGAAGTGGAGTTTTCCCAGAATCCGGGAAAGAAAAAGGGCAAACTGAGCATTGATTTAACGAAAGCCAGGTAAGGAAGGAGAACAGGAGTATGGCTAATATTCAGGAATATAAATGTCCCTGCTGCGGCGGAGCCATTGCTTTTGACAGTACAATTCAGAAGATGAAGTGTCCTTACTGTGACACAGAATTTGAGATGGAAGCACTGCAGGGGTATGATGAAGTCTTAAAGCAGCAGGAGCAGGGTGACGATATGACGTGGGATACCACGGCAGGAGGAGAATGGCAGGACGAAGAGGCAGGCGGACTGCGTACATACCAGTGTAAATCCTGTGGAGGAGAGATCGTAGGAGACGAAAACATGGCGGCATCTTCCTGTCCGTACTGCGGAAATCCGATTGTACTGATGGGACAATTTGCCGGGGCGCTTCGTCCGGATTATGTGATTCCGTTTAAGCTGGATAAAAAGGCGGCGAAGGCAGGGCTGATGAAGCATCTGAACGGAAAACGCCTGCTTCCGAAGATCTTTAAGGATCAGAACCATATTGACGAAATCAAAGGCGTATACGTGCCCTTCTGGCTGTTTGATGCAAGCGCGGACGCCACGATCAGCTATCAGGCAACAAAACAGCGAACCTGGAGTGACAGCAGTTATGATTATACAGAGACACAGTATTTCATGCTGAACCGGTGTGGAAGCATTGGATTTGAGCGGGTTCCGGTGGACGGCTCAACTAAGATGGAGGATGAACTGATGGAATCCATTGAACCCTTTGATTTTCATGAGGCAGTTCCCTTCCAGACAGCATATCTTGCCGGCTATATGGCGGATAAATACGATGTGTCCGCAGAGGAAAGCATCGAACGCGCCAATACCCGTATAAAAAAATCAACCGAGGATCATTTCCGCTCTACGGTAAAAGGATATGACAGTGTAAGTGTGGGGCAGAGCAGTGTGCAGCTTCATGGCGGAAGCGTCAAATACGTGCTGTATCCGGTATGGCTCTTAAATACCACATGGAATGGAAAGCAGTACCGGTTTGCCATGAACGGACAAAACGGAAAATTTGTCGGAGACCTTCCGGTGGATCAGGGAGCGGCAAGACGCTGGATGATTCTTACGACGGCGGCGGTCGCAGCGGGAGCCTATGGCATAAGCTGGCTGTTATGGCTGGCAGGTATTTTATAGAAAGGGGAGTAGGACAGATGAAAAGGATGCTGAAACAACTTACGGGTATGATAGCTGCCGTACTTCTGGCTGTATCGTCTTTCCCCATTGAGGCAATGGCTGCCGGAGGATTTGCCAGGGAATATGAACGATTGATGGATATGGCAGATCTGTTGACCGAAGAGGAAGAGGAGGAATTGATTGCCACACTGGATGAAATCAGTGAACGGCAGAATCTGGAGATTGTAGTGGTTACGGCGGAGAATCTGGAAGGCTACAGCGATGGACAGGAGTATACCGATGATCTGTATGAATACTGTGATTTTGGATATGGGGACGGGAGAGACGGAATCATGCTGCTTCTGGATATGGACGGCAGGGACTGGTACATTTCCACCCAGGGCTATGGAATCACAGCCTTTACAGATGCAGCCATTACTTATCTGGGTAATGAAATGAAGGAGGATCTTTCCGCCGGAAATTATGCTGCTGCGTTTCGGATTTATGCGGCAGACTGTGATCAGATGATTACACGGGCCAGGGATGGCAATCCGTTTTCCAAGAAGGATCTGCCCCATGAGCCCCTGTCGCCGCTGGTACTGCCGATCTGTCTTGTAATCGGTCTGGTGGCAGGATTTATTACCGTAAATTCCATGAAGGCGAAGCTGAAAACGGTACACAGTCAGAAGACAGCGGCAGACTATGTGAAAAAAGGAAGTATGCAGCTTACAGCCCAGCAGGATCTCTTCTTATATAACAAGATTGATCGGGTGAAAAAAGAGGAAAAGAGCAGCTCCGGAGACAGCACGACCCACAAATCATCTTCCGGCACTACCCATGGCGGAGGCCGGGGAAAGTTTTAAGTTCAGAATCCGGAGGTCAAGGAGGAATGACAAATGGGAAAAAAAGGAAACCTTGGAAAAATGAAAGGGATGCTTCTGATGGCACTCCTGCTGTTCTGTGCATTCCTTACCGGCTGCAGTCTTCTGGATATCAAAGACGGCGGGCTGGGTATGACCAATCCGGATTATGTGGAGCCGGAGAAGGACGAAACCGATGAAGAAAATCCGGAAAAGGCGCAGTATGAAAAGTATCGGTCTGAAAAGAATCAGCATGAAAAGAATCCGGATGAAGAGGCGCAGCCTGAAGAGGATCAGGCAGCTTCCTGGCTGTCAGAGTCTGGAGGACAGGCACTGGCAGAGGAGCAGGAAAGTCTCAGAGATTACGGGGCAGTTTTAGGCGCCGCGTTTCTGGGCTATACGGCAGATTACAGCTTTCCGGGAAAACAGAAACAGAGAGAAGAGACGTATCCGTATCTGGAGGGAATTCCGGCAGAGCGGATTATAGAATACGAGGGAGACGAGTGGTATGTGATTCTTCCGGAAGCTGCGGACTGGAGTATCTCTGTGGAAGCCTGCAATTGGAATGAGGATTTCACCGATATCAGCGTAGGGGAGCTGCTTTGGGAAGGCACAGACGGACTTCCTGTAATTTTACGGTGTAATATTAGCGATTTACATTCCAATGTACGAATCACAGCCAGAAAAGGAAGCCGGGAAGTTTTCTGGTATCCCTATTACCTTACTTTTGCGGGCGAAATCGAACCGACAGAGGAAGTCATGCAGCTTGTATCAGGCTCCTACATGCCAGAGGAGGGATATCTCTATGGAATGGAAGGAAGCTGGTATTGTGATTCTGCTAAAACAGACGCAGGCGAACCCTATTTTTACAGCGTTACCTTCCTGACAGGTGAGGATGGCTTCCCGTTGGATATGTGGTATTATGGAGGTCTTTTGAATGAAGGGGTGGAGGAAATCTGCTTTTTCTGGGATGGCTCTTATGCATATGGGGATTCGATGGGGGATTCGCTGGAATTCTGGCTGAATACGCCGGACGGAATCCGAAGCGGTACGATTTGGCTGAATCTGGAAGGAGACTGTCTGAGTATTCAGGAAATAGAAGGAGATGCCTTTTTCCCATTTACAGGCGGGTCGGTGGAAACATTCTATCTGCGTCCTGTAGAAGAGCCCAGGGAGAATGGTGATTTTTCCGGTAACGAGATGGATTTACTGCTTGCGCAGGCGGAGGTTCAGGAAAAATTGAACCAGGGTATGGCAATCCGGGACGTGGACGGTATGGACATCATACAGGGAGAGGCCTGTGTACTTTTTGCACTCGGGACAGAGCATCCGGATCAGTTTGTAGCGGAATATTATTATGCGGTATCCTCTTCCGGAGCCGTTTACCGAATGGATGATCTGACAGGAGAATGGGAACCGATTTAACCGTAACATAGGAGGATGGGGTATGGAGCAGGAAAAAATTATGACAATTCACTGTGCCAGCTGCGGAGCGCCGGCTCAGTACGATATTGTGAAACAGAATTACCACTGTCCGAACTGTGGAGAAGATACAGGAACAGAGATTCCGTTAAAAAAGCTCCGGGAGTTTCGGAGTCTTACGAAAACATTGCTGAAGCAGGAGCTCCCGGACAGTCAGACGATCGCCTGCGAGTGTCCAAACTGTGGGGCGCGGGTGATTGTGAAGGAACACGAGGTAACAGAAACCTGTATTTTCTGTCAGTCTAAGATTCTGCGCTCGAATGTGCAGATGCGAGAAGGCTTTCCGGAAATGGTGATTCCCTTTCGGTTAAATCGGAAGCAGGCGGAAAAGCAGCTGGACGAATGGGTGGAGAAGCATTCCGATAAGAAGGAATCCCAGATTCTGAAGGAAAACAGGAAAAAATTAAAGGGAATTTATCTGCCGTATGAGCTTATACGCGGTCCGATCCGCTTCAATGTGGCAAGGGATAATTCCGACAGGCGGTATACCTGTGGAGGATTTCTGGAGCATGTGGCGGTCAACGTAACGGAACGCTGCAATAACCTGCTGCTGAATGGGATGGAGCCGTTTTTGTGGGAGGATCTGGAACCGTTTCAGTTTGGATATATTGCCGGTCATGCGGCGGAGGTCCCGACTGCGGACGGCGAGGAGCTGAGGCGGCGTGTATTTGAAGAGGTGGCGGAGGAGTATCGCCCAACCGTGGAGCGCACGATGCAGACAACCGGATTATCTTTATCTCCATCTGCAGATGCGCTTCTTCGGATGCCTGCATTCCTGCCGGTTTATTTCCTGGATTGCGGAGATGTCCAGGCAGCGGTAAATGGGCAGACAGGAAAGGTATCTGTGCTGGCTGCAAAGGAAACCAGGACGTATCCCTGGGTGATGGAACCGCTTCTTGGGACACTGGCTGTGATGTTCTTTATCTTCTTTGTTTTCCGCAATTATGGCGGAGTGCCCATGGATCCGAAGGAGCTGTTTGAGCTGGTGGGTATGGCCGGTCTGGTGGCAGCGCTGCTCCTTTTTACGATTTTCAGTAAGGGAAGAGAGGCCAGAGTCCGGAGAAAGGTTTATAAGAGTATCAGCGAGGAGAAAAAGAAAAATCCGGAGGAGACGATGAAACCGGTATTTTTTGAACAGATCGAAGGTCAGGAAATTCCGGTACAGCTGGGCTTTTATTCCGGTGGGCGCATCGCGAGGATTGCGCTGATTCTGCTGCTGATCAATCTGTCGCCGGGCATGCTGGCATGGCTCTTTACGGCGGTTTCGTGTATCGGAACCGGAGACTGGACTTTGCTTTGGCAGCTGGATTATAGCTACAATGTGGTCTGGCTGTGTCTGTCCCTGCCGGTTTCCGTGGCCGGGTTTGCTGTATTCGGGCGAATTGAAATTTACGATTCACCGGTGATCTTCCGAATTCTGGAAAATGGAGGACGGAAACGGCTCCGGGTGAAAAAGGAGAACAAAAAGACGCTGCACATGCGTTGGAGGACAGTCCGCAATACGATGGGAAACTGGGCATTACCGTTTTTGATTGTATTGCCGCTGTATGCCATGACAGTCTATATGATCATGAATCCTTATCCCTAAGGAAAGAAACAGACAGGAAGGGGGGAGCAAAGATGAAGAAGAATCGGAAAACAGGCGCAGTGATTCTGATAGTGCTCGGTTTGATTTGTGCGGTATCTACAGTGAAATCGTGCGGCGCAAAGCAGGAAGCGACAGATGAGGTGGTGTATGTAGGGCAGAACGGTTATGATCCTGCAAATGACGGAAAAATTGTGATTGTCTGCGGAGAGCTGAAGGTTCTGGAACCATCCTATGACGATGAACTGGGACTTACAATTGCCGCTCCACGCACCATGCGGAGCGCAAAAAAATTAGAACTGAAAGAATGGAATGCTCCGATGACAGAGGAAAATATGGAGTGGAAATCTGCTCTGGGCGGGATGGGAATCTTCCAGGGAAAAGCAGATGTGGGAGCTTATCATCTGTCTGAGGAGTTTATCGAACAGCTTATGCTGGGAAAAGAATACGAATTTGATGAGGAGACGCTGTCGGAGGCAGGACTTACCATTCTCACAGACCGGAAATACCGCGGAGAGAAATTCATCGGAACCCAGAGGATGGGCAGAGAAGTCTTCAAGGAAGGCGATCTGCGTTATCAGTATTCTGTCCCCTATCAGAGCGATGGAGATATGGTGACGGTGATCGGCATTCAGGAGCAGGACACACTGACCTATGTGAAAGGGGCTGCCCCCAATATGTTGAGCGGAGAACTGGATCAGAAAACCGCACTCAAAAAAAGCGGAATGTCTTCCGGCGGAGTCAGTATTTTCCGGCTCCTGTTAACAATTTTATTTCTGGCAGCCGGTGGTGGAATGCTGTTCCGGAAACAGGAACAAAAGAAAGACAGAAGTGGTTTATGAAAAAAGAAAAAAGAGGCTGGATATTGCTTCTGGCATTTACTACGTGGGCGGCGCTGATCGCAGGCTGCGGAAAATGGCCCGGAAATAAGCCGGAGAAAAAGCCGAAAGAGACGACAACGCCGCTTCCCAAGATTCAGGAATTGACGTATTATATGCACGGAACGATGATGGAACCGATCTGGAGCGTAAGCCTGATCCGGCAGGGAGAGGAAGCACTGGTACGGGTGGAGCCATGGGACGAAGAAGAGGAGGAATTCTACGATTATCCGGCGGAGGCAGAGATTCTTGAGAAAGCCCGTGTGATTCTGGAGACCTATGATGTGGCGTCCTGGGCTGGCTTCCGTGGAAGGGATCCCAATGTCTTAGATGGATATTCCATGGGGTTTCAGGTGGAATTTACAGACGGAAGCAAGATAGAAGCGTTCGGTGAGAATCAGTTCCCGAAAAATTGCCACGCTGTTTTCTCTGAGCTGAATGATCTGACGGCTGAGGCGAGAAATAAATTTACGGATGAGGGAAAACAGTTAATGCAGTGCTTTTGAGGGACAAACTTTCGTACATTCATAGCAGAGAATACACTCTGTTCCGTTTCTCCGCCTGCGGGTTTCTTTATTAACCTCCACGTTCATGGGGCAGACCCGCAGACACTTCCCGCAATGGACACACTTATCCTCATCACAGTGGACGCGCAGAAGAGAAAAATAGCTCATGGGTTTGAGAAAAACCGTAATGGGGCACAGATACTTGCAGAATGCCCGATTATCTTGAAACAGGAAGGCAAACACAATACCGACAAGGTAATAAAGCGTATTTCCGGCCAGGAAAAGCCAGAACATGATTTGTTCCAGATGTGCCACCTGCATCAGAAACAGACCGGACACTAACGCCAGAGACAGAAGAAACATCACATAGCGAAGGATGCCAAGCTTTTCCTTTCGTGGCTTCTGCGGCTGATTGTAGGGCAGAAAGTCCAGCACCATAGCTGTCCAGCAGGCGTAACCGCACCAGCCACGCCCAAAAAGCAGCGGTCCGAAAATTTTTGCAACCGCGTAGTGAATGGTCGCTGCTTCAAAAACGCCGAGAAACAGGTAGTACCAGAAGCCTTCCATCTGCATATTTTCACGGGAAATCACGCCAAGGTACAGCAGCATATAGCTGCCAACAGCCAACTGGACAAAATGCCGGGCATACCGTTTTCCGGCGGTAAACAGTGCCGTTCCAAGCCCAAGACAGGCTCCGATGTAGCTGAAATTCAGCAGATAGAAAAAATTGTCCTTTGTGAGCCAAAGCGTAACTGCCACTGCCTCAAACAGCAGAAACAGCAGCATAGATGGCACATATTTGTGAAGTCTGTGATAGATTCCCATTATTCCTTTGCTCCTCTGTTTTCTTGTTATTCCTCAGTATAACAGAGAAATGAAAAAATAGTAACCAGATTCTTGTAAAACATCTGCAAAAAAGTGAAACGGCTACAGGCGCAGGACGGTTTTAGGACCGCCTGCGCCTGTAGTCGTTTGGAGTCATTCCAAACTGTTTTTTAAAAGCTGTCTGAAAGTGGCTCTGACTGGAAAAACATAAAAAAGTACTGATTGTACTGATTGGTTTCTTTGTGAATTGAAGAAGACGGCGTCCCTCCTCGAGCTTACAGCGGAGAATAAAATCGCTGACGGTAAATCCAAGCGTTTCCCTGAAATACGTTGAAAAATAGGATTTACTGAAGCCTGCATATTGTGCAACATCTCCGACGGTAATGTGCTGATTGGTGTTTTGCTGGATGTACTGAATTGCCATTTGCAGGCGCTCATCGGTAGAGGTAGGAGTCTGTGCCTGGGCTACTTTTTCTGTAAAGGTATAAGGCATTTTGTCTAAAAGCTCGTACAGGATATCAGGATCGTTCGTCTGTTCTGCAAGCAGAATGAAATGGTCAGAAAGTTCATAGGCAGTATCATATTCGAGACCACCATCTATGGCGGCGCGGGTACAAAGCGTTGTACTTATAATAATATTGTTTTTCAATTGCCGGATAGCGTTATCGCCGGTAACACCTGTGTGAAAATTATCATCATTAAACTGAAGGGATTGAAACCCCTCCATATTTCCGGTTCTGACAAGCTTTAAAATAGCCTCTTCCAGTACATAGGATTTATTGTACACATAGTTCTCTTTTTTGTCGTAGCTCATCTGAACAATTTCGGGAGACAAAGCTTTCGGTGAGGCTTTGCCCGGAAGAAAATCGGAGGGTGTCTTCATTTCTTCATAAATACAGTAATTGATGAAAACCAGCTTTGAAATCAGGGATAATTTGGAAATATGTGGAATTCTTTTCAAAAAATCATGAAATTCCTCTTTTTGTTCATTTGAGATAACATAATCACAATACATCTTAAGAAGGGTTTCTTTGGAATAGGGAACATTTGAAACCGGACCGATGATAAGATACTTTGTGATGTCAAAATCCAGTCTCAGACAAGCAAAATAAACGCCATAATCTGTGGCACAATAGGATACCCGATCCGGTTTGGAAACCAGAAGATCAATATATTTCTGCGGCGGAAATGTCAGTGAAGTCTGTGGCGGAACACAGGAGTCAAAATGATGGTCTGCATAGATATACATGGGAATATTGTTATCGAAATAATACATACTTAAAAAGTTTTCCATATTATAATTCTGTTTCATGGTAGGGTGATCCTTTCTTTGCATGATATCGGAATCAAAACAGCTTTGATATCCGATTACTGTGTGCTTTGCGCTCACGCAGCCTTAATCTTTATAGTTATAGTAATGAAAACAGAGCAGAATGTCAATTGAAAACAGTGTAAATATATAAAAAATAGTATAAAAATGAAATACCTGTATCAAAAGGACAGTTATAATTTCAGTAAAATCAAACGAGAGTGAGATGTGAATGGAGGTAAAGCATGACAAGAGAGGAAATAGGTAACCTGATTTCCCAGATGACATTAGAAGAAAAAGCCGGCATGTGTTCCGGAGCGGATTTCTGGCATCTTAAGGGAATCGAACGACTGGGAATTCCATCTGTTATGGTCACGGATGGCCCTCACGGAATCAGAAAACAGGCAGAAGGCGGAGATCATCTTGGAATTAATGAGAGCGAGAAAGCAGTCTGTTTTCCGGCAGGCTGTGCCACAGCAGCAAGCTTTGACAGAGAATTGATCAAAAGACAGGGAGAAACAATCGGGCAGGAATGTCAGGCAATGAAGGTAAGCACGATTCTTGGACCGGCAATGAATATAAAACGTTCTCCTTTGTGCGGACGCAACTTTGAATATTATTCAGAGGATCCCTATGTATCATCTGAACTGGCGGCTGCATTCATAGAAGGTGTGCAGAGCAAAAATGTCGGAACAAGTGCGAAGCATTTTCTTGCAAATAATCAGGAAAAACGTCGTATGACAAATTCTTCCGATGTAGATGAGAGAACGCTTAGAGAAATTTATCTGGAATCTTTTGAGGGAGCGGTAAAAAAAGCAAAGCCGTGGACGATTATGAGCTCTTATAACCGGATCAATGGCGAGTTTGTAGGGGACAGTCCTGAGTTTCTCACAAAGATACTGCGCGACGAATGGGGATTTGACGGGTATGTGGTATCGGACTGGGGAGCAGTGAACGATCGAATCAAAGCCTTAAAAGCCGGACTTGACCTTGAGATGCCTCACGGAAGTGACGAGAACGATGAAATGATCGTAAAGGCTGTTGAAAGCGGAGAGCTGGATGAAAAAATACTGGATCTTACCTGTGAGAGAATTCTGGATATTATATTCAGATATACAGAAAACCGTGATGAAACAGCTGTATTTGACTATGAAAAGGATCATGAAACAGCAGCAGAGATTGAGAGTGAATGTATAGTTCTGCTGAAAAACGAGAACCAGATTCTTCCATTGTCCGGATATAAGAAAATAGCATTTATCGGAAAATATGCCAGGACACCAAGATATCAGGGAGGTGGAAGCTCTCATATTAACAGCTGGAAGATAGAATCAGCGCTGGAAGCGGCAAAAACAATTCCGGAACTGGCCAATGTAACGTTTGCAGAAGGATATCAGGATGAAAAGGATGAAGTTGTAAAAGAGCTTCAGGATGAAGCCGTTAAAACAGCGTCTGATGCAGAGGTTGCAGTTCTGTTTCTTGGGCTTCCGGACAACTTCGAATCAGAAGGATACGACAGAAAGCATATGAATCTTCCGAACTGCCAGAACGAGCTTGTACAGAAGGTTCTTGAAGTACAGAAGCATGTGGTAATTGTGCTTCATAACGGCTCTGCCGTACTGATGCCATGGAAGGATCAGGTAGAGGGTATTCTTGAGGCTTATCTAGGTGGAGAAGCAGTTGGAAGAGCTGTTGCAGAGGTTCTTGCAGGAATCAAGAATCCTTGCGGACGTCTGGCAGAAACATTTCCGCTTCGTCTGGAAGATACGCCCTGCTATCTGACATATGGAAAAGGCTATGACCATTCGGATTACAGAGAAGGTGTGTTTGTAGGATATCGTTATTACACATCCAGAAAGATGGAAACAGCGTTCCCGTTCGGACATGGTCTGTCTTATACAACATTTGCGTACAGTGATCTTCAGGTCAGTAAGAAAGAAATGTCTGACAATGAGAGCGTACAGGTAAGTGTTAAAGTAAAGAATACCGGGAAACGCGCCGGTAAGACAGTAGTTCAGCTCTATGTAGAGGCACCGGAGACAGAGGTTGTCCGTCCGGTCAGAGAACTGAAAGGATTTGAAAAGATTTTCCTGGAAGCAGGAGAAGAGAAGACCGTTACGTTTACACTGGATAAGAGAGCGTTTGCTTACTGGAATACATGCATTCATGACTGGTATGCAGAGGAAGGCTCTTATCAAGTGATGATTGGTGAAAATGCAGACCAGATGTGTGTGGGAGAAGAGATCACAGTGCATCCTGCAAAAGAACTTCCGAAAACATATTCCTTGAACACTTGCCTTGGTGAACTGCTGCGTGATCCAAAAGCACAGGCCGTGATGGGACCTTTCATGCAGGGAATGGCACAGAATGATGCGGCAAAAGATATGGCAGAAGCACAGGAAAAGGATACGTCGGGAGCTGTGAATCAGGAAATGATGGCAGCCATGATGGAAGGCATGCCGCTTCGTCAGCTTCTTAGCTTTGTTCCGGGAATCAGGCGAGAGATGCTCGAGCAGATGGTAGATGCGCTGAATCATTAGAAATTGTTCTTTACGACAAGAGGTAAAGAATGGTATAAAGAAAATGTAAGAGGGGATACAAAATGGCTAAAACAAAAAAAGAACTTGGTCTGGACTCGATGGGAGTCCCAAAATCAATGAGACTGACAGACTATCTCGGTGATGGTCTCGGACAGCTGCCACTGAATATTATGAGCTGCCTGGTCGGACAGATGACTTACTTCTATACAGAGAAGGTTGGACTTGCAGCAGGAATGGTTGCTACCATGCTTCTGATTGCAAAAATTTTCGATGCATTTTCAGATCTTGCAATGGGAAAAATCATGGACGCAGGGAAATCGCCAAAGGGAAAATGTCGTCCCTGGTTTTTGAGAATGGCAATTCCGGCATTTGTATCTATCATTTTACTGTTTACCGTACCTAAAAACATGGGAAGTGGTTTACAGGCAGCATATGTACTCATCACGAATGTATTGCTTACGGCAATTGTATATACAGCAGCGGCAATTCCCTACGGAGCTTTGATGGCAATCCGCACGGAAAGCTCTGAAGAACGTGGAAAAATGGGAATCTTCCGTGCAGCATTTGGATATATCGCAGGAATGGTAATTGCAATCCTTCTGATTCCAATTACAAATATGCTTGGCGGAACACAGAGCGCCTGGATTAAAGTGGGAGTAATCTTTGGTCTGATTTCCCTGGTTTCTCTGCTTATTCTTTACAAGGTATCAAAAGAAAATGTGCAGATAGCAGAAAAAAGTGAAGACGAGAATGTACCGTTTGTAGAAGGAATCAAAATGCTTTTTAAGAATAAGTATTGGGTTATCATGCTTGTGCTTCAGTTCTTAATGAATATTTCGTATAGTTTAAGTACATCCGGTGGTACCTATTATGCAAAATATATCCTTGGAAATGATAACATTGTTGCGCTTCTCGGAGCAGTCGGACTGATTCCGACATTCCTTGGATTCATCCTGACGGGACCGATGGCATCTAAATTAGGTATGACAAAAACATGTATGATTTCCTGCGCAATGGGAGCAGCAGCCTGCCTGGTGAGAGTATTTACCCCATACAGCCTTATGACATGCGTTGTAGGCGGAGCAGTGACAACCTTTGCTAATATTCCTTTGATGTGTCTGTTTGGACCAATGGTAAATAACTGTGTTGAGTACAATGATTACAAATTCGGCAAACGTATCGTAGGTATGACAAACAGTGCCAACTCTTTCGGAATGAAGATCGGATCCGGCATCGGAGCATCCTTGATTGGATGGCTTCTGGCAGCAGCCGGTTACAAAGCAGCACTTGAAACACAGCCGGCAGCTGTAGATACAGCAATCTTTGCTTTTGGTATCTACATCCCGCTTGCACTTTTCGTAATCATGTTCATTCTGCTTCTGAAAAATGACCTTGAGAAGAGATATCCGGAGATTATGGCAGAATTACAGAAGAGAGAAGCTGCAAAATAGAGAATAAATAGTAATATGAAGGGACGGAGCTGACACCAAGGTTCTGTCCCTTTTTGCCAGTCAGAAAATTTGAGGAGGCTGACTATAATGAAAGAACAGGGAAAAATAATGGTAAAAGAAACGCATTTTTTGAAGATGAAACAAGTGTAGCAACAGGATGGTTTCTTAAATAATCTTGCGTCTAAACAAAACAATCAATGTAATATGGCGGAAAGGAAGAGAATAAAAATGATGAAATTATATGATTTTAGAACAGAATACAGAGAAAACCCCATCGGACTTACAGACAGGGCACCAAGATTTTCGTGGAAAATAAAATCCGAAGAACAGAATACAATCCAGACAGCATATGAAATTAATGTAACAGATGAAAATGGTAACGCTGTCTGGAACAGTGGGAAAAAAGAATCAGACCAGTCCGTTTTGATTTCTTACGAAGGTGAAAAACTGAAAGATGAAATGCTTTATAAAGTAGAGGTATCTGTGACAGATAACCATGGAAATACCGAATCCATCGAAGGAACATTTGAGACAGGAATTTTTGACAATACAGAGTTTATTGCAAAAATGATCACAAGTGATTTCCCGGCAGAAGAGACGGCATGCCCGGTATTTGGAAAAACATTTGCAATTGAAAAAAAGGTAAAGAAAGCCCGTCTGTATGCAACGGCACATGGTGTATATGAAGTGATATTGAATGGACAGACAGTCGACGATTATCGTATGGCACCGGGATGGACAAGCTATCACAACAGACTGCAGTATCAGATTTATGATGTGACAGAGCAGCTTGCAGCAGAAAATGAAATCATAATCACAGTAGGAAACGGCTGGTACAAAGGTATTTTGGGATTTACTTGCGAGCCAAATCGTTATGGTACACAGGCAGGGGCATTTGCAGAGCTTCATGTTGAATATGAAGATGGAAGCAAAGATGTGATCGCTACAGACGAAACATGGTCTGTAAAGACAGGAGAAATCCGTTACAGTGAAATTTACATGGGTGAGACAATTGACACGGATGCACCTGAAATTGCGGAAGGAAATGTTGTTGTGAAAGATTTTGACAAAGCAGTTCTGACTGCACAGGAAAATGAGCCTGTCCGTATCACAGAGAAAATTGCGGGTAAAGAGTTGATCGTGACACCAAAGGGTGAAAAACTGGTTGATTTTGGACAGATCGTTACGGGTGTTGTGGAAGCACATGTGAAAGGTGAGAAGGGACAGAAAATTGTAATCCGTCACGCAGAGGTTCTGGACAAAGACGGAAACTTCTATCCGGAGACACTTCGTCAGGCAAAATCAATTGATACCTTTATCTGCAACGGAGAAGAACAGATCTTCCGTCCGCGTTTCACCTTCCACGGATTCCGTTATATCTGTGTGGAAGGAATGGAAGAGTTTACAGCAGATCAGTTTATTGCGTGCGTGACACATTCCGATATGGAAAAGACAGGAGATTTCAAATGCTCTAACAAAAAAGTAAATCAGTTACAGAGCAATATTACATGGAGTCAGAGAGATAATTTTCTCGATATCCCGACCGATTGCCCGCAGAGAGATGAGCGTCTCGGATGGACAGGGGATGCACAGGTATTCTCCTGGACAGCAGCATTTAACAGAAATACAGCACTGTTCTATACAAAGTGGATGCGGGATGTGGCAGCAGAGTCTTCTTTGGAAAAGGGTGTACCGCATGTTGTGCCGGATATTCTGGGACAGTACAGTTCTTCTGCATGGAGCGATGTGGCGGTTATTGTTCCGTGGGTTGTCTATCAGACGTATGGCGATAAAGGGATCCTGGAAGAAAACTGGAAATGTATGCATGAGTGGGTAGATTATATCCGAAACAACTGTGGTGAAAATGGTCTCTGGCAGAGTGGATTCCAGTACGGAGACTGGCTTGCGCTGGACAAAGAAGAGAGCGCGGACAGAACCGGAGCAACAGATAAATACATGATTGCGAACGCGTACTATCTGTATGTGACAGAGCTTGTAAAGAAAACAGCAGAGGTGCTGGGAAAAGACGAAGAAGCTAAAAAATATGCGGATCTTTACAAAGCAACTTTGGATGCGTTCCGGAGAGAATATTATACAGAGACAGGCCGTATTGTAAGCGAGACACAGACAGGTGCAATTATTTCCCTGTATTTTGACCTTGCAAGAGAAAAAGACAGAAAACGCATTTTAAATACATTACTTACCAATATTGCAAATCACAAAAATCATTTGGCTACAGGATTCGTTGGAACACCGTATATCTGCCACACACTTTCTGAAAATGGAGCACATGAGATGGCGGCTACTCTCTTTATGAAAGAAGATTATCCGTCCTGGCTCTACGCAGTAAACATGGGAGCTACAACGATCTGGGAGCGTTGGAATTCTATCAAACCGGATGGAACCTTTGACGAATCGGGAATGAACTCCCTGAACCATTATGCGTATGGTTCTGTAGGTGACTGGATGTACCGCAAAGTTGCCGGATTATCTCAGGTAGAGCCGGGATATAAGAAGTTCCAGGTAAAACCAATGTTTGTAAAAGGCATGGAAGAGTGGGGCACAGAGTTTGAATCTGTTTATGGAAAAATCGTGGCAAATACATCCTGTAAGAACGGAAAGATCCATGTACATGTAGAAGTCCCGGCGAACACAACAGCTGTAATTGTACTTCCGGAGAAAGAGGAAGTGTATGAGGCTGGTTCCGGTGTATATGATTATGAATATGCAACAGAGACATGCCTTGCAGTGGAGAGATTCAGCATGGACAGCACACTTGGTGAAATCGTTGCAGAACCGCTTGCGGTGGAGATGTTCAACCAGATGGCCCCGGGAATGCTGGATGGCCCGATGATCCAGTTCGCATACGGAATGACACTTGCAGAGCTGCTTGGGGCAGCACCACAGGCAAAACCGATGTATGAGGCGGTGGTGAATGCACTGAATCAGAAGGAAAAAGAAAATCAGTAAAGCGGTTCCCGGAGCGTGTCCTGCATAAGCGAGATGTGTTTTGTGAAGCCTTTGATGCGGAGAAAGCAGAGGTGTGCTATGAAAAGAAAAATTATGATAGCTGCAGTGGCAGCTGCTGTGATTTTTGCGGTGATTGCGATTCTTTCCGTTTTGGCGCAGACACCGGCATTAATCTGAAGAACCGAAATGATCTGCTGTGAAATTTCCGGCGGATCATAAGGATAAGAAAAAGATCTTTTTTACCACAACGGCAGGCCTGGGCATCGCAGGATGTGTGCTGAATGACATGACGACGGAGGAACGTATGGATGAGGTATCCTCCTATGGCTATGCATGGGGATATCTGGGATCCTGCATTCCGTTTCTTGCAGCACTGATTGCTTATGTGTTAGGGCCGGATATGGTCGGGGTGCTGCCGGATTTTGTCTCCAAGATGATCGGCTTTGGCGTGAAGGCGTTCTGGTGGCTGGTAGTGACACTGCCGCTGCTGAAGAATTACCGGCAGAAAAATTACGTGGAAACGAGAACGGTTACCGTTGGTCAGACGTTTGGAAAAATTTTCGGGACACTGAAAAAATCGTAGTTTCGGATCGGAAAGTATGCATATGGAGACCCTGTGGAGACTGCTGGCGCGGTATGAAATTACGAGAAAAAGAACCGTGAAACTCTTCGGCAGCAACGCCGTCCAAGAAGTTAGGTACCAGACCCCATTACACTTCATTACTGCCCTGCGGTCCGGAAGAATAACGCTTGACAAGTAACCGATCGGTCACTATAATATAAGGTAACCGATCGGTTACGAATTTAAGGAGTGAAAGTATAAGTGGAGATACAAAGGAGCGTATACTCGAAACAGCGCTTGAGCTGTTCGCACAGAGTGGATATCTGGGAACTTCTATGAGTGACATTGCAAAGCAGCTTGGTATCACGAAGGGTGCTTTGTATAAGCACTATAAAAGCAAACAGGAAATCCTGGACTGCATTGTGGAGCGGATGAATCAGATGGATTACGAACGCGCAGAAGAATATGAAATGCCGGAAACAGAGCCCGATGGTTTTGCCGAGGCTTATCTGCAGACCCCGATTGCACAGATTCATGATTACAGCATGGCGCAGTTTGATCATTGGACGAAAGAAACATTCTCTGCCAATTTTCGCAAAATGCTGACGCTGGAACAATACCGCGATCCAAAACTTGCGCAGCTTCATCATGATTATCTGGCGGGCGGACCATTGGAATATATGGCGGCGATTTTTCGGAAGCTGGCGGATTCTGATGAAACGGCCATGCAGCTGGCGTTGGAGTTTTATGGACCAATGTATCTGCTCTACAGTGTTTATGATGGTGCAGAAGATAAGGAGTCCATTGCTCCTCTGTTAGATACACATATCAACCGGTTTATTGCCAAGGTAGAGTCTGTTTACAGAAAGGATGGAAATGCAACATGATGGAAGCAGAAGAAAAGCGATGGGTTTTATGCCCGTGGTGCGGAGCCAAAACACGTCTGCAGCTGTTCCGGGAAACAGAACTGAAAGCCTTTCCCCTGTATTGCCCAAAGTGCAGAAGGGAAAGCATTATCAATGCAAAGAACTTTATTATTGAAACGAAAGAAGCCAGACGCTGAAGACGCAGTACTGATTGCAGAGTCAATCGTGTACTGCGTCTGCTTTTTTACCAAACATAGAAAGCATTGATCGGATGGATCAATTTTAAATGAAAGGAAAGATTCTATGAATGCAATTGTTTATACCACAAACACCGGCAGTATAGAGCACTATGCCAAGCTGCTGGCTCATGAAACCGGCCTTCCGGTAACAAGTGTTGGATTGGTATAAGAATTGGAGGAATATGGATGATGATGAACGATAATATTACAATCCGTCTGGAAACAAAAGACGATTACAGAGCTGTGGAAAACCTGACCCGGGAGGCATTTTGGAATGTCTACTGTCCTGGCTGCATGGAGCACTATGTACTGCACTGCTATCGAAATGATCCGGCATTCGTGCCGGAACTGGACTTTGTGATGGAGCGGAACGGCGAGCTGATCGGGCAGGTCATGTATGTGCGGTCGGAAATTGCCTGTGATGACGGTCGGAAACTGCCGGTTATGACGTTTGGTCCCATCGGCATTGCGCCCGCATATAAACGTCAGGGCTATGGAAAGTATCTGCTCGACTATTCCATGGAAAAAGCCCAGGAGATGGGAGCAGGTGCGCTTGCCATTACCGGAAATATTCTGTTTTACGGAAAGTCCGGTTTTGTCCCGGCAAAGACAAAGGGCATCCGCTATGCAGACGATCCGGAGGCGGATTATTTCCTTATCAAAGAGCTGATCCCAGGCTTTCTGGACGGTATTTCCGGCAATTATAAAGATCCGGAGGGCTATTTTATCTGTGAGAAGAACCCGGAAGCTTTTGAAAAATTTGAAGCCGCATTCCCCAAAAAGGAAAAGCTGAAACTGCCGGGGCAGCTGTTCTGATTCGAGCGATAAAGTTTGGCAGCAGAACGATGCTGAGGGGTAAGCAGGTGTGTGATAAAAGGAGAACAGGACAATGGGGGAATCCCGTGTCCTGTTTTTTTGCCCCTGAAAAGTGGAAATTTCCTATCCCCTCTGCATACAATACAGGTAGAGTATCTTTTCAAACCCGTTCAGAAAGGATGATCATTATGACGAAAGGCATTGTAAAAATAAAGAAAAACCGTGCATTTGTAGAGCAGCAGAACGGCGAGGTGGAAGTGGCTTCCGGGCAGTATGTGTATCTGAAAGTGGAAAATTGCTGGATTCCGGTGGTGGTGCGGTATTCGGCGCGGAGGAAGAAGTGGTATTTTAAGTATCTCGAGGAAATCCCGGTCTGCGGGCAGAAGGTGCTGCTGAAGGCGTAGCCGGTAAAGGGCGTTTCACGTATGTTTAACATTTCTATGATGTTCTGTTTATCTTTCCTATAGCAAGACCCGAAAATAATGCAAAAAAGGCAGTGCTGCAGAGCGCGAATTGCAAGGAACAGATTTGAAGGCGTACCGGGGTACGACGAGAATCTGTGACGCAGTAATTCACGCTCTGCGGTGCTGAATTTTTTGCATTATTTTCGGGGATTGCTATAAGTATGATAGAGACAGAAAAACAGACGAAAAGGAGAAAGCATTTCTGGATTCCGCAGAGCAGATTGTGAATGCGCAGGAGCTGGAAGAACTGTTAAGACAGCGGATCTTATACCAGAATAAATTTTTAATGCTGACTGCAGCAGACGGCATCGCCTGTGTTCTGATTCTGATCGGGGTCAGCCGCTTTTTTACTCGGCATCGCGCTCGTCGCAGGAATTACATGGCTGAACGGACAGGGCGGCAGTACATCGATGGATCTTGGTCAGTTTTCGATCGGCCTTGGCATCAAACTTTTCCTGATCGGAATGATTGCTATTTCCGCCATGTTCCTTCCGGGAATTTCAGATTCTCGACTGGATTCAGACCTTACGCACACCGGCACTTGTAAGGATAAGCAATCAAAAAATGCGGAGACTCGTGTGAAGGGTCTCCGCATTTTTTCGTGAAAGCTATAGTGCAAGTTTCCGTTTCCAGTACACATCGTACGCCACGGACACCGCTGTTCCAAAGAGCAGCGCCCATGCCATCGCCGAAAGCCCGATCACCGGTTCTGCGGCAAAAGCAAAGATGAGGCGGCAGCCAAGGGACAGAACCGAGGAGATGGCGAAGAGGTTCATCTTCAGATGCGCTTTTAACAGTGCCTCGATGCTGTACTTGAAGAGCTGTAAAAAGAAGTTTGGGATCATAAAAAGCAGGTACAGCTTTGCAAACACATAGCCGCTGCTGGCAGGATCCATGGAGTACATCGCCATCAGGGCGCCGGAGAAAAAGACGTCGATGACCGTGAGGACAATGCACACGCCGAGACCCTCTTTGATCAGGAAAGAATAGCCTTCTTTTACGCGGCCCATCTCCTTTGCGCCGATGTTCTGCGAGGCAAACGTCTCAAATCCGACACTGGTTGCCACGATTGGGAGGAGCAGGAGGTTGAAAATGGTAGTTGCCACGGTATATCCGTTGATGTACTCAACACCGGCGCGGTTTACGATGACCTGAAGCGCCATCGTTCCGAACGAGAGCACGGAGCTCTGAACAATCGTTGGGATGGCGAGGGTCAGATATTCTTTCAGAGACGCAGGAGAAAAGTACGCTTTTGCCTGCGTCTTCTGTTTTAAGAGCCGGGAGGCGCATGCGAGATTCCAGATGCAGCTTACCAGCATCGAAAAATCAGATGCCCATGCGGCACCTTCCACACCGGTGTGGAAAAAGCGGATGATGATGACATCAAGTACAATATTCAGAATCTGTGTGCTGACGCAGATTGTCGTCTGCATTTTTGAGTTGCCGCTTCCGTTGATGACAGCGCCCGCCGCGCCCTGCAGACCAGTGAGCGGGAAACTTAAGGCATAGATAACTGCAAGCCGTGTGCAGGAGGCAAGGATTTCTTGCGGAAGCTGCATGATGCGGAAAACGGTGGTGGAGAACAGAAGATAAATAACTGTCTGAACAAGACCGAGCGCCATGCCCGCCATTCCCAGAGTAAAGACGGTCGGTTTTATTTTGTCATACTGCTGTTCGCCGTAAAAACGTCCCACAACGATATGGCTTGCGCCGGAAAAACCGCTTAAAATGGCGTAACCGATTAAGAGAATATTGTTCGCCGATGACCAGATCGAGAGCGCCGTTTCATTGACGAACCGCGCGACGATAACGCTGTCCGCGACCATGTATGCCTGGTTCAGAATCTGCATCAGAGTGATCGGCATGGTGAATTTCAAGAGTGCTGTAGATACTTTTCCTTTTGTTAAATCCATAAATTTGTCCTTCCTTTTTGTTGTTGACTCTGCTAGTATAAACTTATACGTAACGTACAGGTCAAGAACAAAATTTGTGCGGAGGAGAGAAACCATGACACCGGAGAAATACTATAAAGTAAATGAATTTGCAAAGCTGTGCGGAGTGACGCCGCGGACGCTGAAATATTACGAAACAAGAGGCCTCATCCGCCCGGCGCTGGTTGGAGAAAACGGATATCGGTATTACAGCATTTCCCAGATCGACGAGGTCTCCGCGATTCTGCTGTTCCGCGACTACGGCTTCTCCCTCGAGGAGATCAAAACCCTCATGGATCAGGACGACCTCGCGGGAATCGAGCAGCGGATGGGGATGATGCTTTCTATTATAAAAGAACAGAAGAAAAAGCTCGAGCAGCAGGCAAAAAACATCCGCTACACCTGCACCCAGGTCGCCGAAGCGCGGAAACACCTCGGTGAGCCATTCCTGCAGACCCACGAATCTCAGCGCATCGTCTTCGAACCCGTTGCCCTCATGCAGGATCATTCCTTCATCATCAATTACCTGACCGACGGCCTGCGGAACGGAACGAGCTTTGGCGGCCCGGATTTAACCGTAAAAGGCCGCTACCAGACCGACCCCGCCGGCCGGGAAATCCTCTCCGGCAGAGGAATCTGCCTCTACGAAATGGGCTTTCCGCAGCACGAAACCGTAGAAAAAGTCTACACCGCCGCCAAAGCCGCCGGTCTGTCACCAGAAAATGTGTACTGCGAAATGGTACTGGAAAACATCGTACCGGAAAAATGCCTGTTCCAGTATTTTACGGCGGAACAGTCGACAGTATAAAAACAGTTTAACACCTGTCATTGACGTTTCTTTTTTTCTTTTTTATAATAAAGAAAACAAAATGTCGGATGTACAGAGAACAGAAATTTTGGAAGAGGTGTGAAAAATGGGAATGTTCGTCAATCCAGATAACCGCGCGTTTCAGGCAGTCTTAAATGCCAGAATTTACGTCGATAAAAGCGGTCTGCTTAATTATACCAACAGTGTGCTGGCATCCACAGATGCTTTCATCTGCAACAGCCGTCCCCGCCGGTTCGGAAAATCAATTACGGCGAATATGCTGACGGCATACTACAGCAAAGGCTGTGATTCCGAAGAAATGTTTTCCAATTTGGAAATCGCAAAAGCAGAAGATTTCAAAAAACATCTGAACCAGTATGATGTAATTCACTGGGACATTCAATGGTGCATCGACCCGGCAGGCGGTCCGGAACAGGTTTGATGTGCTTACCTATCTGATCCATCTGGGATATCTTGGATACGATCAGCAGAAAAAAACTGCCTTTGTCCCAAACGAAGAAATCCGCCAGGAGCTGACGACAGCGGTGGAGAGCACGCACTGGAATGAGCTGATTACCTTTCAGCAGGATTCGGAAAAACTGCTGAATGCAACACTGAACCAGAACAGCGATGTTGTTGCAGAGCAGATCGAAAAAATCCACAACGAATATACTTCGGTTATTCAGTATCATGATGAGAATTCCTTGAGCAGTGTACTGACAATCGCCTATCTCTCTGCGATGCAGTATTATTTTAAACCGATCCGTGAATTACCAACAGGGCGCGGATTTGCAGATTTTGTGTTCCTTCCAAAGCCGGAATACAAGGGGGATTATCCTGCGCTGGTTGTCGAACTGAAATGGAATAAGAAAGCACAGACTGCACTGCAGCAGATCAAAGATAAGAAATATCCAGATTCCGTTTTGCAATATACCGGTGAAATTCTGCTGGTGGGGATCAATTATGACAGGGATAGTAAAGAGCATCCGTGTGTGATGGAACGGTATGAGAAATAGTATTTAGTGCAGCCTGTTGGAATGATGATGGAAAAACTTACAAAATCTTAATTTTTGCGTGTAGGGCGAGTCTGTGTGATATACTGGCATCAGTAAAGAGTGTAAAAACTCATTGGAATGGAGGTATCATCTATGAGCAAAAAAGAAGGTTACAGCAGACCGGGATTGTTTGGAAATATCAATCATTATGACGAAAAAGGCCGTAAGACAGGCGAAAGCCGCCCTGGAATTTTCGGTGGATACACAGAGTACGACAACCAGGGGCATAAAACAGGCGAAAGCCGTCTGGGAATGTTCGGAGGAATCAACCATTACGACACATCCGGCCACAAAACAGGTGAATCTAGACCGGGAATGTTTGGTGGAATCAATCACTATGACGAAAAAGGCCACAAGACAGGTCACAGCAGCAGAGGAATCTTCGGCGGCTGGAATCATTACGATGGCTGAGTGTGTTGTGAAAAATTCGAAAGAAAGTGTATGGGAGGGAAAGAATATGGATCATATAATCTGGCTTATTACGACAATTCCCTGCAGCGCTTTGATGACAGGATTCGGCATCTACGCATGGAACCGAAAGAAACCAATGTGGTTCTGGTCGGGATCAAGTGAAAAAGAAATTGAAGTTTCAGATGTCCGGGCTTATAATCATGCGAATGGAGTTATGTGGATCGTGTATTCACTGGTTCTGTGGGCTGCTTCTATTGCAGGTTTCTGGAATGGAACAGCTGCGCTGACGTTGATCGTACTTGCCATAGTGGTGGGATTACCGGCGCTTATGATGGTATACCAGAGGATTTATAAAAAGTATAAGGTATGAAAGGAAAATATCATATGCCAATGCTAGAGGATGAATATAAAAAAGAAGAAAAAATAAACGGTGTTTTCTATGATATGTCTCCATCACCAAATTATCAGCATGGAATTGTAGATGGCAATATTTATCGGATTATTTCAGCGGGTTTGAAAGGAAGTATATGCCTTGCTTTTATGGAAAATCTGGATTACAAATACCAAGCGGATGTGAATGATGATTATGTTATTCCAGATGTAATGGTTGCATGTGACAGAAAATATTTAAAAGGCGGATCTTATTCGGGAGTGCCTAAATTTATAGTGGAAACACTCAGTCCAGCCACGGCGCTGCGAGATAAGACGGTAAAAAAAGAAATTTATCAGAATGCCGGTGTGGCAGAATACTGGATTATATCGCCAAGAGAGCGGGCAGTGGAAATTTATTATCTGGAAGATGGGAAATATGATTTAAAGTATAGCTATATTCTGCAGGATGATGCAGAAGAGGCACATTATAATGCAGACACCAAGATTGTGTTAAAAGAATTTCCACATATCAGCATGACACTGGCGGAGATTTTTGAAAATGTAGATTAAAAGGAATATAGAATCAATAGGAAATGGGCTGCCGCACGTTAGGGCGACAGCCCATTGATACTATATGGGATTAATCATCCCACGCCTCATCATAATAATCCTCCGCATCCTCATAACTGTCAAAGTCTTGTGCAGGGGGTAAACAGAACGAGCAGGTCTTCAAACGTTGCCTGACGAAGACGATCCTGCATATCATTTTTTATCGAGACCATGTGATCTGCGGCAGCTTTATCTTTCTGAGCCAGAAATTCATTGTGCAGCTCCTGGATTCTGCGCTGTTCGGCAGCTTCCTGTTTTTCACGCTCCGATCGATACGAAGATCCCGCAAGCAGAGCGCAGATCAGCGTCAGACTGAAAACAAGAAGAAAAGAATAAAGATATGGATGACCGGGATGATTTTCATGATTAAAATCCTTTCGTTTGTCATAGGCGGAAACCCACTTCCCTTGGGATGTGGGAGGAGCCTTATGAATTTGCAACCATTAACCTTGGTTTTCGATGTACTTTTGTATAGTTGCTGACGATACTTCGCCTATGCTACAAGCAAAATAGCCGTCAGACCAAAAGATTTTCTTCTTCCAGTACTGCCTAGACAGAAAATCTGAATACTTTTGCCATAAATGATATGTGGTCTGTTGTTTAACAGTAAAGGTCAAACCACTCGCCTTTCACTAAGTCCATTTTTAGTGCATACTTGAGAAAAACAATAGATTTTTTCAAGGAGGACTAAAGACTATGGATCAATGCACTCATGAAGTTCGTGCAGAGTACTGGAAGAAAATCAT
>NZ_JBNMHD010000033.1:0-38029 GCF_050872605.1 Fusicatenibacter sp. | reverse complement strand
GACGAACCTTTGTCTGCTGACGGGTGTCTTCAATGTATTCCATCCACTCTAATAATTCCTGCATAAACAACGCCCCTTTTTCTTTTATTTTATCAAAAAAGGGGCGTGTTCACAATTTATTTACTCATGCGTTTGTCGTGGCAGCGCACCGGCCAGCAGGGCAATGAAAATCTGGGTGGAAAGCCCGAGCTTCTTTTTTGACTTTTCCGTTGTTTCTTTTCTGTTTCGAACCATTATTCGATTCCTCCGGTTTCTTCGAGATATTCTTTCAGTGCCGTTTTCCAGTCGGGCGGCTCAGGAATACCGGTCAGGCGGAGCATCATGTTGTCCAGAACAGAATAGGTCGGGCGGACATCATCGCGTGCGACAACCGGGTAAAGATCGAGGTCGCCGGTTTTTCCGGTATACTCGAGGATGGTTCTTGCAAACTCATAGCGGCTGCAGCTTCCTGGGCAGACAACGTGGTACAGACCATACTCCTCACTGTCGATAAAGTGGCAGATCACGCGTGCAAGCTCAAAAGCGCTGGTCGGAGCCGCATACTGGTTGTTTGGAACCTCCATCGTGCCGCCCTTTGCCGCATTGCGGAGTACCTCATCCACAAAATCGCGGCCGATCCCGTAAATCCAGGAGCTTCGGATGATGACAAAGCGGTTCAAAAGCTGTGTCAGGATTTTTTCTCCGGCCTCTTTTGATTTTCCGTAAATGGTACGTGGATGCACGGTATCAAACTCGTTGTACGGGATGCGGGATTCCTTGTCGAAAACATCATCCGTTGAGATCTGAATGACCTTTGCGTCGATATCATTGGCAGCAAGCGCTACGTTACGCACACCGATGGCATTGACACGATAGGCTTCGTCGATGTTTTTTTCACACTCGGCAACGTCGGTCATACCGGCGCAGTTGATGATGACGTCGGGACGGTTGACATAAACAAACTGTGTGACTTCATCGATTTTGGTAATATCAACCTCGTGAATATCCGTCGGAAGAAGCTGATATTCCACACCCTCCAGCAGTTCCAGAAGGGCAGTACCGATGTGGCCTTCGGCACCTGTAATCCATATTTTTTTCATAGGTTCTCTCCTGTCCTTGATTTATATACAGAAAAACTGTAATTGTATTTATTTTACCTGTGGATTTTACAGAAGTCAACAACTTATGGAAAGCCTCTGTGCAGAACCGGAAAAAAGTGGTATCATTTCTGTATATGTCTGCGGTTTAGGACTGCATATCTGCTACAAAAGAAGGAGGAGTATTTTTGAAAAAGAACAAATATGAAATCGACATGTGCAACGGCACGATTATGGATAAGCTGATTTCCTTTTCGCTGCCGCTGATGGTGTCTGGAATTTTACAGCTGATGTTCAATGCGGTTGATATCATTGTAGTCGGACGGTTCAGTGGAAGCCAGGCGCTTGCGGCAGTCGGATCAACAACGGCGCTCATCAACGTGTTCATCAACCTGTTTATGGGAATTTCGCTCGGCGCGAATGTGCTTGCGGCGCGGTATTATGCAGCGGGGCGCGACCGGGAGATGTCGGAAACGGTACATACATCGATCATGCTGGCGCTGATCAGCGGCGTTGTGATGGCGTTTGTGGGCGTATTTTTTGCGAAAGGCGCGCTGGAGCTGATGGATACACCGGCGGATGTCATTGATCAGTCGGCATTGTATATGAGAATTTACTTTATGGGAATGCCGTTTTTCATGCTGTACAACTACGGTGCGGCGATTCTGCGTGCCGTCGGCGACACGAAGCGGCCGCTGTATTTCCTGATTGTATCGGGTGTGATCAACGCTGGTCTGAATATGTTCCTCGTGATCGTGTTCAGTCTCGGCGTGGCAGGTGTGGCGATTGCAACGGTGGTTTCGCAGGCGATCTCCTGCGTGCTGGTTCTGCGGTGCCTCTATAAGAGCGAGGGAAGCTATCAGCTCCGGTTCTCGAAGCTGTGCCTGAAAAAGGATTACATCATCCCGATTTTCCAGGTCGGCATCCCGGCGGGTATTCAGAGTACCGTCATCAACTTCTCGAACGTGCTGCTGCAGTCATCCGTCAATTCCTTCGGTTCGATTGCAATGGCAGGCTACACGGCGGCCAACAATGTGCTGGGATTTTTATACACCTCAGTCAACTCCGTCACCCAGGCGTGCATGAGCTTCACAAGCCAGAACTACGGTGTCGGAAAATACAAACGAATGGATAAGGTGCTGATCGACTGCCTGATTCTCTCCAGCGGCATTGCACTGGTGATGGGCGGCGGCGCGTATCTGTTCGGTACGGAAATCCTGCAGATTTACACCGAGGATCCGGAGGTGATCCGCTGCGGTATGGAGATTCTGTCGATCACGACGGTTCCGTATTTCCTCTGCGGTATCATGGACCTTTTCCCGGGAGCCCTGCGCGGTATGGGATGCTCGGCGGTGCCGATGATTCTGTCCGTCATCGGAACGGTCGGAACGCGAATCGTGTGGATCTTCGGCATTTTCCCGCAGCACCGCTCGCTGTATGTGCTGTTCATTTCGTATCCGGGATCGTGGATCATCACGATTATCATGCAGGTGATCTGCTATTTGATTGTGCGGAAGAAAGTCCACAGCCGGGCAGCAGCCGTATAAAAAAAGAGAAAAAAGACAAAAAGCCAGAAAAACCGCGGATAAATCCATTTTTAGGTGGAATTATCCGCGGTTGTGTGATAAGATGGCTGTATGCGAAGAGGCAGGTAGAAGATACAGGGACACCTGCCTCTTACTCTGTGAAAAAGGAGAGAAGAGAGAACATATGAAAAAGTTTTATGCATGGTATCAGAAGCATATTACAGGTGCGATCTTTACCGGACTGATTCTCGGTATCTTAACCGGACTTCTTCTGGCGGACCGCTTTACGCCGATTCTGACCGTAACCGGCGTCATCGGCGGCATCTACATGAACGCCCTGAATATGATGATTTTCCCGATGGTATTCTGCTCAATTGTCATGGGCATCTGCAGCATCGGAAATGCAAAAACGACAGGTAAGATCACCGGCTACTCGATGATTTTCTTCCTGTGCACCACCGCGATTGCAAGTGCAGTCGGCATTATCATTCCAAGACTGATCCGCCTCGGAAAGGGAGTCCATTTTGAGATGGCAACTTCCGATATCCAGGCGACTGAGATGACCAGCATCCTCGACACGATCAAAAACCTGATCCCGTCCAACCCGGTCAAGGCGTTTGCGGAGGGTAATATGCTTCAGGTGCTCGTCTTCGCTGTTGTGGTCGGCTTTACGCTGATTGCGGTCGGAGAGAAGGGAAAGGCACTCTTAAATGTGATCGATTCGTTGAATGAGGTCTGCTTAAAGGTCATCAGCACGGTGATGTACTTCACGCCGATCGGAGTCTTTTGTACGATCGTGCCGGTTGTCGAGGCGAACGGAACAAAAACCATCGTTTCGCTGGCAACACAGCTGATCATTCTGTACGTCACATTTTACGGCTTTGCGATCGTTGTTTACGGCGGGTCAGTCAGATTTCTTGGGAAAACGAGCCCGGTGAAATTCTTTCAAGCGATTATGCCGGCAGCCCTGAACGCATTCGGAACGTGTTCGAGCTCCGCAACGATTCCGATCAGCAAGCGCTGCGTCGAGGAAGAACTCGGCGTTTCCAATCAGATCAGCAGTATCGCAATTCCGCTCGGCGCTACCGTCAATATGGATGCGGTATCGATCTTGATGTCGTTCATGATCATGTTCTTCGCAAATGCCTGTGGCATCAACGTCAGCGTTTCCATGATGGTGGTCATTCTGCTTGCCAACGTCCTGCTTTCCGTCGGAACACCGGGTATCCCGGGAGGCGCGATCGCTTCGTTTGCGGCACTGGCTACGATGGCAGGTCTTCCGGCCGGAGTCATGGGCGTTTACATCAGCATCAACACGCTGTGTGATATGGGCGCGACCTGTGTCAATGTCATCGGCGACCTGGCAGGATGCGTGGTTCTGAAAGAGAAAATCAAACTGGAAGAAAACTAAAAAATAATACATAGCATAAAAAAGAGGGATTCCTTTCACGGGAGTCCCTCTTTTGTTAGACAGAAAAACCATTAAATATAATCTGAAACGTATGGAATATGGTGGAACAGCAGATCATCCAGGCATTCCACGGCTTCCGGTGTCGTCTCAATGCGCGCCATCTCATACAGTTTGGCAGCCGTCTTGTAGCCGAGCAGCAGCGTCGTGAGTGATGCGATCGTCATTTTCATCACATGGTCCGGCTCGCGGTCGGTCGGCATGCAGCTTCCCTTCTGGAAGAAGAACGTAAAGCTGTCGTTGTTCCACGGAAGCAGTTCGTCCTCGATCTCAAAACGGATACACACATCCGGCTCGTCCGGGTCGCAGGCGTAATGTTCCATAAACTGCACGACATCGATGATGCGTCCCATCGAGTACGGGCGGATCGTCTCTTTGATGTCGCTGTCCTCGAGCTCGAACGCGATCGGCTCGCTGTAGTAGTTGTTTCCCTTGACCTCATCGATCATGGAATCGTGTGCATGAATATACTCCCAGAGTCCCAGCTGCGCCTCGCGGTTCAGATAGATCATCTCTTTGATATGCATGATATCGGAGCTGATCAGATAGACCATGTAGCCGTACGGCACATCATCAGCGGAATAGTAGATCGCAACGACGGTATCATCCTCATCCCAGCGGAAATATTCTTCCCACGCCAGATTGTTGCGGTAGAGGCAGCCGTGCGTCTTCGAAGCAAATTTGGTATGTAGTTCCTTGAAATCCTTGTCATCCCATGCCACGCGGCGCACATAGCCAGGGGCTTTGAGTTTCCGCGGCACCTGCGTGTCCTTGATGGTGTACGTCATCTTATTGGAAATGATTTCCCATCCGAGATTCCGGTAGAGTGGAATGGAGTAGGGATAGAGAAGCGCAAAGGAACGGTGGTTTTCCCGCATGCGCGTGAGACTCCGGATCATCAGCTTTTTCATGATGCCCTGGCCGGTGTATTCCGGGTAGGTGCAGACGCTGGTGACAAAACCGACGGGATAGCGGACACCGTAGATATTCATGTCCAGCGGATAAACCGCGAACTGTGATACCAGATCCTCCTCGCAGAAACAGCCGAGCACATCGGCACGGACGAGAACCGGGAATTTGGACTGCTTGATTTCATCGTCTTTCCATCCGCTTTCGGAAAGCTCCTGCTCTGTAACCTGAAAGGCGTAGCGCAGAAGTGCATTGTACTGCTCTGCGTCGTCGATGGTCAGCGGGCGGAAGGTTAAGTTCGAATCTTTCGTTTGAATCATGGATTACTCCCTCATTTTATTGTGAATCAAAGTATAGTGAATCAGATACTTTATTTTTTCGTAAATATTCTACCATAAGAAATGGAATTTGTGCAGTTGAAAATAGAGCGGAATCAGCGATTTTGGCAAAAAGATCAAAATAGCGTCAGAAATCGGATAAAAACTTCAAGAAATGGACAAAAAAGGAAAAACCGGCTGTGATCCGAACCGTCCGTTTTTTTTGGGGGGGGGCAGGATTCTTTCTTACATTACGGAATAGTTTTTCCTTGACGAAACACGAAACAATCGTTACACTATACATGTAACTATAATTAAAATGGGGAAATGTAGCAGAACAGCAGAAACACACAAAAACAGAACTGGAAAATTGTGTGTGCACTGGGGAGAAGAGAGGGAAACAGATGAATCGGACCGAATTGCCGGAATGTGAAAAAATAAATAAGAAAGAATCCAGAAAAGATGTTCAGATGACACAGGAACAGGCAGACCGTCTGGTGGAACATCTGAAAAATATTTTCATGTATGTGCGGGTTCTCTGTCCGGATGAGATCGGAGATTTTGTTATCGATGAAGAGAATGGCAAGCTGTGTGAATGCTACGCAGTATGGAACAAAGCGATGCCGTGCCTTAACTGCATTTCCGAAAAAGCCCTGCGGGAGAAATCGCAGAAATCAAAACTGGAATGCGTTGCGTCGAATGTGTATCAGGTCATTGCAAGATACGTGGAGATCGAAGGAGAACCATGCGTGATCGAGATGATCAACCGTCTCGACGATGAAACACTGATGGACTCCGAAGGACGCCAGAATCTGGTAAGCAAGCTGAACAGCTACAGCGAAGAGCTGTACCGTGACGCGCTGACCGGAGTATTCAACCGCCGCTACTTCGAAGACCAGATCCGGGACGCCAGTTTTTGCTGCGGCGTAGCCATGATCGATCTCGATGATTTCAAATTATACAACGATACATACGGCCACAATGCCGGAGATATGGCGCTTGACACCATTGTAAAGACTGTCAACCGCTGCATCCGACGTACTGACCGTCTGATCCGTTTCGGAGGAGACGAATTTCTGCTGCTTCTGCCGGAGCTGGATGAGGAAAACTTTGTACAGAAATTAAAACAGATTCAGTCACAGATCCATGAGGCACAGGTGCCGGGCTACTCGAAGATGCGTCTTTCCGTCAGCGTAGGAGGTGTTCTGACAAGAGATGAGACGATCGGCGAAGCTGCGATGCGCGCCGACCAGCTGATGTATCTTGCAAAACAACGGAAAAACATGGTTGTCACCGAGAAAGACCAGATCCAGGGTTGTCAGGACGATGTTGTCCGTCAGGAAAACCGCAGAGAAAAACAGCGCATCCTGATCGTGGATGATTCCGAGATGAACCGTATCATCCTCTCGGAGATTCTGCAGGATGAATACGATATCATCGAGGCCTCCACCGGCGAAGAGTGTCTGCGTCTGCTGGAAGAATACGGAACAGGCCTTGCGCTGATCCTTCTGGATATCGTCATGCCGGGCATAGACGGTTTCGGAGTGCTTGACTACATGAACCGCAACCACTGGATTGAAGAGGTTCCGGTCATCATGATATCGAGCGAGGATTCCACCGCATTTGTGCGCCGTGCGTATGAGCAGGGTGTATCCGATTATATCAGTCGTCCGTTTGATGCAAAAGTTGTTTACCAGCGTGTATTCAATACGATCAAATTATATGCAAAACAGCGCCGTCTCGTGACGCTCGTCACCGAGCAGATTTACGAAAAAGAGAAAAACAATCAGATGATGATCAGTATCCTGAGCCATATCATGGAATTCCGGAATGGCGAGAGCGGACTTCATGTCCACCACATCAACATTCTGACCAGTATGCTCCTCGAGCGTCTGGTACAGAAGACAGACCGCTACCACTTAAGCTGGTCCGATCAGCTGATGATCACAACGGCATCCGCGCTGCACGATATCGGAAAGATGGGTATTGACGAGAACATTTTAAATAAGCCGGGAAGGCTGACGAAAGAAGAGTTCGAGGAGATGAAGAAACATACCCTGATCGGAGCGTCCATGCTGAAGAGCCTGGAACTGTATCAGGACGAGAAGCTGGTACAGATTGCGTACCAGATCTGCCGCTGGCATCATGAGCGGTACGACGGAAAGGGTTACCCGGACGGCTTAAAAGGTGAGGAGATCCCGATTGCAGCCCAGGTTGTATCGATTGCCGATGTTTACGATGCGCTGACAAGCGAGCGTGTCTACAAATCGGCATACACGCACGAGAAAGCCATCGAGATGATCCTGAACGGCGAATGCGGTACCTTCAGCCCGCTGATGCTCGAGTGTCTGCTCGACATCAAAGATGCCATCTGCGAGGAGCTGAATACCATATCCGAAGAAGAACAGACTTCGATTCAGATTGAAAAGCTGAAAAAGAATCTGAAGTCGGGGGGGGGCAGAGCTGAGTTTTCTGAGCTATGATGAAAAGTTATCCACAGAAGATGCCAGGGAGAACAGGCATCATGCGGATTCGAAAGACGATCTTAAATAAAAATATACCAAAACCCATGGATTTCTGAAAAGATTCCATGGGCTTTTCGTACCTTTGTGCAAATTTTTGTTGTGATTCCGGAGGACAACTGCTATAATAACAGAAAATGTCAAAAAATACGACAAAAATACCGGAAGAGGGCTGTGCGAACAAGTACACACAAGTCTGGAAAGGATAAAAACATGAATCAGTTGGAAGTATTACGAGAAAGCCTTGGACAGTGCGATGAGATTATTCTGGATGCGCTGCTTATGAGAAACCGTATTGTCGAGGACATTATGGTATATAAAGAAGCAAATAACGTGCCGATTCTCCAGCCGGAGCAGGAAGCAAAACAGAAGGAATGGCTGAACCGCCGGATGCAGGAAAAACGCCACAAAAACGAAGTGGCAGATGTTTTCGAGAGCATCACCAGAAACAGTAAAAAGATTCAGGCAAGAAAGCTGTTCAATTATAATATCGTACTGATCGGTTTTATGGGAGCCGGAAAGAGTACCATTTCCGATTACCTCAAAACCGTGTTTGCGATGGACATCATCGAGATGGATCAGATCATCGCAGAGCGTGCCGGTATGAGCATCTCCGATATCTTTGAGACTTATGGCGAGCAGTACTTCCGTGACTGCGAGACAAATCTTCTGATCGAGATGCAGTCGAGAACAAACGTTGTCATTTCATGCGGCGGCGGAACTCCGATGCGTGAGTGCAACGTTGTAGAGATGAAAAAGAATGGCCGTGTCGTTCTTCTGACTGCAAAGCCGGAGACGATTTTAGACCGTGTCAAAGACAGCCACGACAGACCGCTGATTGAGAACAACAAAACCGTTCCGTTTATCGCAGATCTGATGAGCAAGCGCCGTGAGAAATACGAGGCCGCAGCCGACATCATCATCGAGACGGACGGAAAGAGTGAGCTGGAGATTTGTGAGGAGCTGATCCACAGTCTGCGGCAGATGGATGCAAAAGAAGAGTAAAAAGAAAACTTTACGGAGAGACTGCTGATAAAACGGCAGTCTCTTTTTTGTACGTAAACAGACACAGAAAATAAAACATAGTGACATTGTATGAAAGGGGGATTGACAAAAGTGGGATTTCCTTATATTCTGTTATAAGTCTGGGCTAAAATTCACGTTAAAAATGTGAAAAAACAAAGGTTTATTTTATGATATTGACTGAACAACAAAAAAAATCAAGTTAATTTTCAGAAATAAAAACGCCCGTGTGCAGAAAGCTTCGGAACACCGGGGATCAGTTCTGCCGACAACAGAAGGAGGAACATCAATGAGAAAAAGAAACAAAGTCGTTTCTCTGCTTTTAGCAGGATGCATGGCAGCCGGACTTCTTGCCGGATGCGGAAGCAGCGGAGAGACACAGGTAGCAACTGCTGACAATACCACAGCAACATCGACCAGTACAGCGGCATCGGATTCTGCAGCGCCGGAGACGGCAGGTGAAGTGGATGGACAGATCAATCTGCGTGCAACGTCCTTCGGAAACAACTTCGATGTACAGGATATGGGATGGCGCTGGATGATGGCAGAGTGCTACGAAGGACTGATGCGTGACGTAGCAGATGAGAACGGAGACCGTTTCGAGTACGCCGGTGCAGAGTCCATGGACGTATCCGACGATGGACTGGTTTATACCTTCCATCTGAGAAAGGATGCAAAATGGTCCGACGGACAGCCGGTTACCGCAGCAGATTATGAGTACGGCTGGAAACGTCTGTTAAATCCGGAATACGGCTATTCCTATTCTTTCTTCCTGTTCAACGTAGTAGGAGCAGAAGAGTATTATAACGGACAGGGCTCTGCCGATGAGATCGGAATCAGGGCAGTGGATGATTACACCTTCGAGGTTACCTTAAAGGTAGCAGATCCGACCTTCCAGTCCAAGCTGGTAGCAACTCCGCTCTACCCGACCCGTCAGGATGTCGCAGAGGCAGCCGGAGACCAGTGGGGAAAAGACTGGACAAAATGTGTCTACAACGGACCGTTTGCCATGACCAACCTGGTAGAAGATAACTCCATGACATGGGTAAAAAATGACCAGTACTGGGATAAGGACAACGTAAAACTGAATCAGGTGAACTGGTACTGTGTAGCAGAGAACGCAACTGCGGCAACCATGTTCGATAACGGACAGCTGGACGTTTTCGATGCTGCCGGCGATTACATTGCAAAATACGACAAAGAAGTAGAAGCAGGCAATATGCAGACCATGACCACCGAGTACCCAGGAACTATGGTTCTGTGCTACGAGCAGTCTGAGGGCGGAAAATCCGGCCTGATGAAAAATGTAAACATCCGCAAAGCAATTTCCTACTCCATCAACCGTGAGGAGATGGTATCTGCTGTTTACGGAAGATACACTGCAGCTTACGGCTTCGTTTCCCCGGCGATCACGCTCGACGGAACTTCCTACCGCAAGCAGGCGCAGGAGACCATGAAAGAGGAATATGAGCAGTATGCAGGCGATGCAGACAAGTTAAAAGCACTGTTCCAGAAAGGCCTTGATGAGCTTGGTATCACCGACAAACCGGAAGACATCACCATTACACTGCTGTCCCAGGGTTCTGCTACCGAGAATCAGCTCGAGAGAGAGTACCTGCAGCAGTCCATTTCCCAGAATCTGGGCGTAAAGGTAGAGCTGAACACCGTTGGTGATTACCAGATGCTTGCAAATGAGCGTGATAACAAGAACTACGATATCTTCGTAGGCGGATGGTTCAGCGATTACAACGATCCGCTGGACTTCCTGAACATCATGAAAACAGGCGTTTATGATTCCTACGGTCTCTACAGCAACAGCGAGTACGACAGCCTGATCGACTCTCTGACCGGAGAGAATGACAACGCAAAACGTCTTGAGATTTACCAGAAGCTGGAAGATCTGCTGGTTGCACAGGATTGCGGTGTTGCACCTCTCTACTACTCTGATAAACATTACTATTATCAGAATTGGGTAAAAGATTTCTACACATCCTCCTTCGGAGCAAGCCAGGAGCTTTACAGAGCAACTGTAGAGAAATAAAAAAGCAGCAAAACAGAAGAAATGAGGGAAGAAGGGCTTATGAAACAATAGGCTCTTCTTTCGCTATCATAATAAAAATTTCCGGTCGGGAAAGACCGGACAGGGAGAGGATTTTTATGCCAAAATATTTACTGCGCCGTTTTGCAGAAATGCTGATCACACTGTTTCTGATTGCAACGGCCACGTTTTTCCTTCTGGAAGCGGTTCCGGGAGATCCGCTGACGGAGCGTGCGAGCAAGCTCTCGCCGACCGTAAAGGAAAACCTCTATAAGCGCTACGGCCTCGACAAGCCGATGATGGAGCGCTATGTGATCACAATGAAGGGAATCTGCAAGGGAGAGTTCGGAGAATCTGTTGTCTATGCGGGACAGACGGTACAGAAGCTGATTCATGACCGCCTTCCGGTATCCGCCCGTCTTGGTATCCAGCAGGTGCTGGTCGGTATCACGATCGGCCTGCTGCTTGGAATCCTTGCGGCAATGAGGAGGGGAAGCTTCTGGGACTATATGGTGATTGCCCTGTCGGTTCTTTTGATTTCCATTCCGAACCTGATCTTTGGTCTGATGCTTCAGAAAATTTTCGCAGGTAACCTGAAGGTTCTGCCGACGATCGGCTGGCCTGCGGGAAAGGATCTGTGGTTCGGCGGATGGGAATACACGATTCTTCCGACCCTGACAGGATGCTTTTCTTATATTGCGACGTATGCGCGTCTTCTGAAAACATCGATGCTCGATGTGATTAATCAGGATTACGTGCTGACCGCTGAATCGAAGGGCTTAAGCCGCGGACAGATTATCCGCCGCCATATCCTTCGGAACTCGTTTATCCCGGTCATCACACAGCTTCCGATGTCGGTTGCCATGTGTATCACAGGCTCCTTCTTCATCGAGAGCATCTTTTCCATCCCGGGAATCGGACAGTATTATGTGACGGCGGTCAATAACCAGGATCTTTCCATTATCATGGGAGAGACGGTTATTATTGCAGCACTTTACATCGGCGTTCTCTTTATCACGGACCTGCTGTACGTGGTCGTTGACCCGAGAATCAGTCTGACAGGAAAGAGCAGATAAGGAGGATATTATGGCAGCATTAACACCGGAAAAATTTAAAGTAATAGGATACACCGAGGAAGATGCGAACCGGATTGACCGCCCGACCATTTCCTACTGGCAGGACGCCTGGAGACGGCTCCGCAAAAACCCGATCGCAATGGGATCTCTTGTTGTGCTCGGCATTCTGCTTGTCATGGTCATCATCGGACCGCATATCAAAGGATATGATTATGTATCCATGAATATCGCCGAGAAAAACCAGGGCGTATCGTCAAAATACTGGTTTGGAACCGACAACCTGGGACGTGACCTCTTCTCAAGAGTCTGGGTCGGCGCGCGGGCATCACTGATCATCGCGATCGTTGCAACGGCAATCAAACTCATCATCGGAACGGTATATGGCGCGCTGATGGCACATTTCGGCGGCTGGGTCGATGAGGTTCTGATGCGGATCATCGAGGTTATCAACTCGATCCCGTCTCTGCTTCTTACGATTCTGATCATGATGATCCTTGGAAATAACCTGTTTGCACTTCTGGTCGCGCTTAGTGTCACCGCATGGTGTAACACGGCACGTCAGGTGCGCGGTATGATCAAACAGCTCCGTGAGACGGAATACGTTTACGCGGCGGAGGTACTCGGTGCAAAACCGCTCCGCATCATCTTAAAACACTATGTACCGAATATGCTGGGTATCCTGATTCTGGATACGGCGACGGCAATCCCGATGTTTATTTTTACAGAGGCAGGTCTCAGCTTCCTCGGCATCGGCCTCAAAGCACCGTCGATCAGCCTTGGTGTCCTGATTTCGATGGGACAGCAGAACATGGATTTCTATCCGTCACAGCTTCTGTTCCCATGTCTCGTGCTCTGTATCATCGTTATGGCATTTAACCTTCTGGGAGACGGCCTGCGCGATGCCCTTGATCCGAGACTTCGCCAGTAATAAGTGGGAGATAACGATATGAACGAACAAAACAATCCGATTCTGGAAGTAAAAAACTTAAGAGTCTCTTATCACACCTATGCCGGTGAAGTAAAGGCAGTCCGCGGTGTACAGTTTTCTCTCGAGAAAGGTCAGGCGCTTGCAATTGTAGGCGAATCCGGCTGTGGAAAATCTGTAACGGCGAAATCCATCATGGGCCTCATCAAGGCGCCGCAGGGTGAGATCAAAGAGAACAGTGAAATTCTCTATCATGGAGAGAATATTCTGAAATACAACAAAAAACAGTGGCAGCATTACAAAGGCGGCGAGTGCGCAATCATTTTCCAGGATGCGCTGGCTTCCTTAAATCCGACGATGCGTGTCGGAAAACAGATTATGGAAAATCTGATGGGCCATAAAAACATGACAAAACAGGAAGCGGCAAAGGAAGCTGTCGAGATGCTGCGCATGGTCGGCATCCCGGAGCCGGAAAAACGTGTCAGCCAGTATCCGCACGAATTCTCCGGCGGTATGCGTCAGCGTGTTATGATCGCGATTGCGTTTGCCTGCGACCCGAAAATTCTGATCTGTGACGAGCCGACGACCGCACTCGATGTGACGATTCAGGGACAGATTCTCGACATTATCAAGAATCTGCAGAAGAAAAACCAGACATCCGTCATCATGATCACACATGATCTCGGTGTTGTGGCAAATATCGCACAGAAGATTGCTGTCATGTATTCCGGCATCATCGTGGAGAGCGGAACGTGTGAGGATATTTTCTATCGCCCGCGTCACCCGTATACCTGGGCGCTGATCCGTTCCGTACCGCGTCTGGATCTGAAGAACAAGCAGGAACTCGCAACAATTCCGGGAACTCCGCCGGATCTTTTAAACCCGCCGGTCGGATGTCCGTTCTGCACGCGGTGCAGCTACTGTATGCCGATCTGTAAGGAAGAGATGCCGGAGGCAACGGAATTCGGCGGCGAGCATAAGGCTGCCTGCTGGCTCCATCACCCGATGGCTCCGAAAGTAGAAATGCCGGATCTGGAAGGAGGAGAACTGTAATGGAAAATAACGAAAAAGAAGTGCTTTTTTCCGTTTCCCATCTGAAAAAATATTTTCAGGTCGGAAACCATGCGACCTTAAAGGCCGTGGATGATGTCTCCTTCGATATCTACAAAGGTGAGACACTTGGAATGGTTGGCGAATCCGGATGCGGAAAGACAACGTGCGGCCGTACGTGTATTGGCCTGTATGACAAGACAGACGGACAGGTGCTCTACAAGGGAACCGATGTCCACGCCTTAAACGGAAAAGAGCGGTTTGCATTCAAAAAACAGGTACAGATGGTCTTTCAGGATCCGTATGGATCGCTTGACCCGCGTATGACCGTTGCCGACATCATCGGCGAGGGCATCGACATTCACCATCTGGCAAAGAATAAAAAAGAGCGCCAGGAGATGATCTACAAATATCTGGAGCTGGTCGGACTGAACCGCGAGCATGCGAACCGTTTCGTGCACGAGTTTTCCGGCGGACAGCGCCAGCGAATCGGTATCGCGCGTGCGCTTGCCGTGCAGCCGGAGTTCATCGTTCTCGATGAGCCGATCTCCGCACTCGACGTTTCGATTCAGGCGCAGATCGTCAACCTGCTTGTGGACTTACAGAAGAAGATGGGTCTGACCTATCTTTTCGTTGCGCATGATCTGTCGATGGTCAAACATATTTCCGACCGTGTGGCGGTTCTGTATCTGGGAACGCTCGTCGAGCTGACGACATCCGAGGAGCTGTACGCCAACCCGCGCCACCCGTACACACAGGCACTGCTCTCCGCGATTCCGATTCCGGACCCGAAAGTAGAGGCAGAGCGCGACCGCAAAAAAATCCGCCTCGAAGGCGAGGTGCCGAGCCCGATCAACACGAAGCCGGGCTGCAAATTCCAGGGAAGATGCAAGTACGCAAAAGACATCTGCCGACAGCAGATGCCGGAATTAAAAGACGTGGGCAACAATCACTTTGTGGCATGTCATTTCTGCGATGCGTTAGAAGAAAATAAGGAATTATAAAACATGGAAAAGATAAAGAACATCTGTCGTGATCTCGGCAAAGCATTTACAATCGGCCTGCTCTCCGGCGGCGCTGCGGCAGCTGTGCTGCTGCTGGGAGGATTCCTCTTTGGGGGATTCACGTTCCGCGCTGCCCTTGAGGCGGCGAAAGACGGCCTGCTGCTGATCGCGGCCCTCGGCATGTTCGTGATCGCCGGAATGCTGATGGTAAAAGGCAAAAACCCGGAGAAATTCACGCAGAAGGAAAAATGGCGCGTCCACTTTGCCGTGCTCGGATATAAGAGTGTGTTCGCAGTTCTCTGCGTTTCCTGGGTGCTGTGGGCGGCAGCGGCGGATTATCTTTTGTATCGGATGTGAAAATAGTTTCTATAAATAAAAAGAGAATTTTGCAGACTGTAAAAATGAGGTCCGGCAAAATTCTCTTTTTTCGTTTAGTCGTTATTCGTCTTCGAGACGGGAGATAACCATCTCCATGGATTTCTGATATTCTTCATCCGAAGAATTGTAGAACAGCATCAGATCGAGGCAGCTGCTCATTTTCTTCAGTGCTTCCGGGATGGAGTAGTCGATCGTTTTCACATATTCATCCCAGTGCTCCAGCTTCCACGTATCGCGCACGGAGTTGCGGTCGATCATGCGCTGGTGGCAGATCTCCGGTTTTGTGACAACCCAGATCACAACAAGCTTTGCCCCATGGTCAGCGAGCTTTTTGGAGAAGTCTTTCAGGAACTTCTCATCATGCACTTCGCGTGTGAATGGTGCGTTGATCAGCACAATATCGTCATACTCGAGTGCTTCCAGTCCGAAATTGACCGTTACTTCATATTCATAATCGCGGATATTCTCCTCGAAGAAATCAGAACTGCGGTTGATTTCCTGTCCGCCCGCTTTGAAAACGCGGTTCGACAGCGGAATGACCGTATCCTTGTCGAGATAAACAACGTGTTTCAGCTCCTTGGCGAGCTGTTTTGAAATGTATGTCTTTCCGCACGCCGGCGGCGAGGTTACGAGGATCATCTTTTTCATCGTTTGTATGTCTTCCTTTCCAGTTGAATAAAAAAAATCACTCCTAGCATTATAGAAAATTTGGGAAAAAATTGCAAGAGAAAAGACGGTTGTGCCGGAGAAAAAATTGTCTTATAATAAAATAAGATTTTTATGCCATCACGGAGAAAATAAATGGAGGAAAGACAATGAGCAGAGCAAATACACGAGTTGTGAAAATCGGCGACCGGGTCATCGGAGGCGGAAATCCGATTCTGATCCAGTCCATGACGAATACCAAAACAGAAGATGTGGAGGCAACCGTAAAGCAGATCCAGGCGCTCACGGAAGCCGGATGTGACATTATCCGATGCGCCGTCCCGACCATGGAGGCAGCCAGGGCGCTGTCCGAGATCAAAAAGCAGATCTCGATTCCGCTTGTAGCAGATATTCATTTTGACTATCGATTGGCGATCGCCGCGATCGAAAACGGAGCCGATAAAATCCGCATCAACCCGGGCAACATCGGCAGCCGCGACCGGATCCAGGCGGTTGTAGATGCAGCAAAAGAACGCCAGATTCCGATCCGCGTCGGCGTCAACAGCGGTTCACTCGAAAAAGAGCTGGTGGAAAAATACAACGGCGTAACGGCAGAGGGCCTGGTGGAGAGCGCGCTCGACAAAGTGCGGATCATCGAGGAGATGGGCTATGACAATCTCGTCATCAGCATCAAATCGTCTGATGTGATGATGTGTGCAAAAGCGCATGAGCTGATCACGAACCAGACGGATCATCCGCTTCATGTCGGCATTACGGAGGCGGGAACGCTGTATTCCGGCAACATCAAATCGGCAGTGGGGCTCGGTATTATTTTATATCAGGGCATCGGAGATACGATCCGTGTTTCCCTGACCGGCGATCCGCTCGAGGAAATCAAATCCGCAAAACGGATCTTAAAGACCCTGGGACTTCGAAAAGGCGGCATTGAGGTCGTATCGTGTCCGACCTGCGGACGGACCCAGATTGATCTGATCGGACTGGCAAACCAGGTGGAAACACTGGTGCAGGGCTACGATCTTGATATCAAGGTTGCCGTCATGGGCTGCGTGGTCAACGGACCGGGCGAGGCAAAAGAGGCGGATCTTGGTGTTGCAGGCGGAAAAGGCGTCGGCATTTTAATTAAAAAAGGTGAAATCGTGAAAAAAGTACCGGAGAGCGAGCTGCTGTCCGTCTTAAAGGACGAGCTGGATCACTGGGGCAAGTAGAAAAGAAAGCAGGAATAGGAATGGAAAAACAGTTTCAGGAAGTATTTCCGGATTTGAGAATCGAAGGGGGCATGGCAGAGCTTCTCGATACCGTGGAGGTTTCGCGGGTATCGATCAATAAGAAAAAAGATCTGCTGCGGATCTATGTGGTCAGCCATCAGTGGATTCACAAAAAATATATTTATCAGCTGGAGCGCCAGATCGAGGAGCAGCTCTTTTCCAACGTGCCGCTGCGCGTGAAGATTATTGAGCGGTTCTATCTGTCGCGCCAGTATACGCCGGAAAACTTTCTGGAGGTGTACCGTCCGAGTATCCTGCTCGAGCTGAAAAACCACAGTGTTTTTCTGAATCATCTGTTCTCGACTGCCGAGATTACCTTCCCGGAGACGAACAAAATGCACCTGGTGCTCGTGGATTCCGTTGTGGCAAAGGAGCGCGAGGAGGAGCTGATCCACATCCTCGAGAAAATCTTCTGTGAGCGGTGCGGCTTCGACCTGATCGTGGAAACCGAGATGAGAAAGCCGGAGGGCGAGAGCCGCGCCATGAAAAATTCCGAGCTCCGCATCCGGGAGGAAGTGCGCCACGTTCTGGCGCATACCCATTACGGTGAGATGCTCGGCGAAAAGGAGCAGAACCGGATGGAAGAGCAGGCGGAAGCAGCAGGCGAACAGCCAAAAGCAGCCGCAGCAGCCAAGGGCGGCGAGGCGAAAAAAGAAAAAGCAGCAGACGGCGGAAGGGGAAAAGGTTTTTCCGGCGGCGGACGCGGTTCCTTCAAAAAAGGCAAGGGCAGTTTCGGCCGGAATGCGGACAATCAGCCGCGCAAATCCTCCAATCCGGATGTGCTGTACGGAAGAGATTTCGAGGAGGAGAGCGTGGAGATTCTGAAAATCGGCGATGAGATCGGCGATGTTGTCATTCGCGGAAGAGTCCAGAGCGTGGATATGCGTGAGATCCGGAATGAGCGTACGATTTTCATGTTCACGATCACCGACTTTACGGATACCATCGGCGTCAAGATTTTCGTTCAGAACGCGGAAGTGCCGGAATTAAAGGATGCGATTAAAAAAGGCGCATTTATTAAAGTAAAAGGAAAAACGACCGTCGATGCGTTCGACCACGATCTGACGGTTATGTCTGTCTGGGGCATCAAGAAGATCACCGATTTCCGTACCGGCCGTCAGGATACGAGTCCGGTGAAGCGTGTGGAGCTGCACTGCCATACAAAGATGAGCGATATGGACGGTGTCACCGATGCTGCCCGTCTGGTACAGCGTGCCTGCGAGTGGGGTCATCCGGCGATCGCGATCACCGACCACGGCGTGGTGCAGTCCTTCCCGGAGGCAAACCATGCGATCGAGGCGATCGACGGCGCTTACCGGAAAAAATACCAGGCAGAGCACCCGGATGCGACAAAAGATGAGCTGAAAAAAGTTTCGGCTCCGTTCAAGGTCATCTACGGCATGGAGGCTTATCTCGTCGACGACTTGAAAGATATCGTTGTCAACAGCAGGGGACAGGACATCCACGGAAGCTACGTTGTTTTCGATATCGAGACGACGGGATTTTCCCCGGTTGTCAACAAAATCATTGAGATCGGTGCCGTCCGTGTGGAAAACGGAGCGATTGTCGATAAGTTTTCCACCTTCGTCAACCCGAAAGTCCCGATCCCGTTCCGGATTGAGAACCTGACCGGCATCAACGACAACATGGTTCTTGACGCGCCGGACATCGAAACGGTGCTGCCGAAATTCCTGGAGTTCAGTGAGGGAGCCGTTATGGTTGCCCACAATGCTTCGTTCGATATGAGCTTTATCGAGCACAACTGCGTCCTGCAGGGGATCGAGCGGGAATTTACGACAGCGGACACCGTCGCCATGGCGCGTTTCCTGCTGCCGGGCCTCAACCGTTTCAAGCTGGATACCGTTGCGAAGGCGGTCGGCGTATCGTTGGAAAACCATCACCGTGCGGTGGACGATGCCGGCTGTACGGCGGAAATTTTCGTGAAATTCGTAAAAATGCTGGAGGAGCGCAATATTCTGACGCTGGATGACCTGAATGCGCAGGGAAAAGTATCGGAGGAGGCTGTGCGCAAGCTTCCATCGTACCATGCGATCATTCTGGCAAAGAACGAGACGGGACGTGTCAATCTGTACCGCCTCGTGTCGGAATCCCACCTGAAATACTACAACCGCCGGCCGAAACTGCCAAAGAGCGTCTATCTGAAATACCAGGACGGTCTGATGATCGGCTCTGCCTGCGAGGCGGGTGAACTCTATCAGGCAATCCTGCGCGGGGAACCGGATGCGGCGATTGCGCGTCTCGTGGACTTCTACGATTATCTGGAAATCCAGCCGATCGGCAACAACGCGTTCATGATCAAAAAAGAGGACGTTTCTGCCGTCGAGAGCGAGGAGGATTTAAAGGAGATCAACAGGCGCATTGTCAAACTCGGCGAGCAGTTCCATAAGCCTGTTGTGGCAACGTGCGACGTCCACTTCATGGATCCGCAGGACGAGATCTACCGCCGCATCATCATGACCGGAAAAGGTTTCGATGACGCGGATGAGCAGGCACCGCTGTTCCTGCGCACCACCGAGGAGATGCTTGAAGAGTTTTCGTATCTCGGAAGTGAGAAAGCGGAGGAGGTTGTCATCACCAATCCTCGCAAAATCTCCGACCTTGTCGAGAAAATCTCCCCGATTCGTGCCGGAAAATTCCCGCCGGTCATCGAAGATTCCGACAAGACACTGCGTAGAATCTGCTACGACCGCGCGCATGAAATCTACGGCGAGGAACTGCCAGAGATCGTTTCGGCGCGCCTCGAACGGGAGCTGAACTCCATTATTTCCAACGGATACGCCGTTATGTACATCATCGCACAGAAACTGGTGTGGAAGTCGAACGAGGACGGATACCTTGTAGGATCGCGTGGTTCCGTCGGTTCCTCGTTCGTTGCGACGATGGCGGGAATCACGGAGGTAAACCCGTTGAGCCCGCATTACTACTGCGAGTCGTGCCATTACAGTGAGTTCGATTCGCCGCGCGTCAAAGAGTACGTCGGCCGCGCCGGATGCGATATGCCGGACGCCGTCTGCCCGAACTGCGGTAAGCCGCTGAAAAAAGCGGGATTTGATATCCCGTTCGAGACGTTCCTTGGATTCAAGGGAAACAAAGAGCCGGATATCGACCTGAACTTCTCCGGTGATTACCAGAGTAAGGCGCACAAATACACCGAGGTTATTTTCGGCGCCGGTCAGACGTTCCGTGCGGGAACCATCGGTACGCTGGCGGATAAAACAGCGTTCGGTTACGTGAAGAACTATTACGAAGAGCGCGGCCAGCACAAACGGAACTGCGAGATCGACCGTATCGTGGAAGGATGCACCGGCATCCGCCGTACCACCGGCCAGCACCCGGGCGGTATCATCGTTCTGCCGTTCGGTGAGGATATCAACTCCTTCACCCCTGTGCAGCATCCGGCGAACGATATGACAACCGACATCATTACGACCCATTTCGATTACCACTCCATTGATGCCAACCTCTTAAAGCTCGACATTCTCGGACACGATGATCCGACCATGATCCGTATGCTCGAGGATATCACGCACCTTGATGCGCAGACGATTCCGCTCGATAACCCGGAGGTCATGTCGCTGTTCAAGAGCACCGAGGCGCTCGGCATCAAGCCGGAGGACATCGGCGGCTGCCCGCTTGGATGTCTTGGCGTGCCGGAGTTCGGTACCGATTTCGTTATCCAGATGCTTCTGGACACGAAGCCGCAGTCGTTCTCTGACCTGATCCGTATCTCCGGTCTGTCGCACGGAACCGACGTATGGCTCGGCAATGCGCAGAGCCTGATCGAGGAGGGCAAGGCGACGATTTCCACCGCCATCTGTACCCGGGACGATATCATGATCTACCTGATCGACAAGGGACTCGAAAGTGAGCTTTCCTTTACGATCATGGAGAGTGTGCGAAAAGGAAAGGGCTTAAAACCGGAGTGGGAAGAGGAGATGAAGGCACATGATGTGCCGGACTGGTACATCTGGTCATGTAAAAAGATCAAGTACATGTTCCCGAAAGCCCACGCGGCGGCGTACGTCATGATGGCGTACCGCATCGCTTACTATAAAATTTTCTATCCGCTGGCGTACTATGCGGCGTACTTCTCCATTCGTGCATCCGCATTCTCTTACGAGCTCATGTGCATGGGACGCGACCGGCTGGAATATTATATGAAAGATTACGAAAAACGGAAAGACACGCTGACTCAGAAGGAGCAGGCAACCGTCAAGGATATGAAGATTGTCCAGGAAATGTACGCCCGCGGCTTCGATTTCGTGCCGGTGGACCTCTATCAGGCACAGGCGCACCGCTTCCAGGTCTACGATGACAAACATCTGATGCCGGCACTCGACTCGATCGAGGGTCTGGGCGACAAGGCGGCCGACGCCGTTGTCCTTGCGGCACGAAACGGAAAATTCCTCTCGAAAGATGACTTCCGCGACCGCACCAAGGTCAGCAAGACGATTATCGACTTTATGGCGGACCTCGGTGTCTTCGGAGATCTGCCGGAAAGCAACCAGTTTTCGCTGTTCGACTATTAAAAGGAGCGTCCCCTTTCCGTTGCAATCGCGTGCGTCTTGGGGTATAATCAGACGTTGTGGAAAAGAACGAAAACGATTTAGATAAAATAAGGTGAAAAACATTGAGAAGAAGATTGGAACAACTGCTGAACGGCAGATTTGAATATGAGGTTCCCCATCTGCTGCTGTCCGAGACGGAGGTGGCCCTGACGCTGGACGAGGGGCAGAATTTCCGCGGAGAGCTGAATATCGGAGCGGAAGACGGGAGAAGAGTAAAAGGAATTGTGACCACAGATCATCAGAGAATCGTTCTGGCGAAAAATCAGTTCCAGGGAACAGCGAGTACGATTGAGTACGGCGTGGATACCAGCGGATTAAAAGCAGGCGATGAAATCTGTGGAAACATCACCGTCAGCAGCAATCTGGAGGAGCGCTGCGTGCGGGTACACGTTTCGATTGCGGGAAAGACAATGAACATTTCCGGACAGGAGATTCATTCCCTGGCAGATTTTGTGCATCTGGCGAGCCATGATTTCGGCGCAGCGTACCGCTTCTTTGTAAAAAAAGAGTTTGCACGCCTGCTTCAGAAAGAGGCACCGGAGCAGATGGCACTTTATCAGGGACTGTCTCACAAGCCGGTGACATTCCAGCATCTGGAGGAATTTCTGGTTGCCCTCGGTCAGAAAGAGCCGGTGATGCTTTCGGCGGAACAGCCGGAGAAAACTGTGCTTACCGTGGACCAGCCGCGCAAGGAAACACTGTATCTGTATAAAAATACCTGGGGCTACGTCCGCATGGAAATCGAGGCGCAGGGAGACTTTCTGGAAGTGGAAAAGAAAGTCGTCACTTCAGAAGATTTCATCGGAAGCGTCTACGGTGTGGAATACATTATCCATCAGGAGAAAATCGGAAACGGCCGCCATTACGGCAGAATTACGGTGCGTCAGGGAAAACAGGAGCTTCGCTTTGAACTGGAAGTAACAAACAGCGAAAAGCATGTGACCAGCAGGAAAAATACGGAGCGCGACCGTCAGATAACTGCCATCGCGCGCGGCTATCTCGATCTGGCAGTCCATAAACGCGATTACCGTACCTGGTATCAGGACACCTGGGAGGCCATCGAGCAGTTTGAAAAAGCCGGCGGAGACATGGCGTGGGTGACGCTGGGAAAAGCATGGCTGTACGAGAGCCATGAGGAAACCGGAAAAGCAAGAGAAACGCTTTCTTACGTAAAAGAGCATCAGGAACTGCTGGACACCGCGGAGAAAAAAGGAGCGTACCTGTATCTGGCATGGAAGCTGAAAATGGAAGTGGGCCATACCGAGCTGGTATCACGCCTTGGAACACTGATGCGGCAGGAGAGTGCAAGCTATTTTCTGTTAAAGCTTGCCATTGATGCCGACGATTCCTGGCAGCAGTCGCTGACCCGCCAGCTCTATGCGATGGAACTCTGCTATGAGTGCGGGTGCAAGAGCCCGCTTCTGTATCTGGATGCGGCACAGCTCTATCTCCGCCAGGAGGGACAGCTCCGCCGGATTTCGCCGTTCACCGTTCAGGTGCTGAAATTTGCACAGAAAGAAGGCATTTTAAGCGGGGAACTGTTAAAACGGGCCGCTTATCTTACAGAGACGATGAAAACGTTCGATGAGAACGTCTATCAGATTCTGACTGCGGGTTATGAGCGTTTTCCATCCGATGAAGTGCTCGAAGCCATCTGCAAACTGGTGATGAAGGGCCGCCCGGTGCGGAAGGAATATTTCCCGTGGTATGCAAAAGCCGTGGAGCGGAATATCCGCATCACGCGCCTGTACGAGTACTATATCGAAACGATGGATGCGTCGTTCGACGAGGTCCTTCCGCAGGTCATCCGGATGTATTTCTCCTACAGCAACACACTGGCAGGCCAGAAAAAAGCGCTGATCTACGCCAACGTGATCAAAAACCGCGAAAAAGACCGCCATACATTCCAGAGCTACCGCCCGGCGATGGAGGTTTTCACGGCAAGACAGATCCAGAAAGGCCGCATGAACCGCGAATACGCCGCACTGTACCGGACTTTTCTGAAAAAACCGGAAGATCCCGACAGCGCAAAAGCGATCGCAAATGTGCTGTTTACCCATCATGTAACGTGTGAAAATCCGAAAATCACGCGTGTGATCGTCTGCCATCCGGCGATGGCGGGCGAAACATCCTATCCGATGACGGAGCGGGGCGCTTACATTCGTCTGTACGGCAAAAAAGCGCGGATTCTTCTTGAAGATGAGCAGCGCAGAAGATATGCGGTGACAGAAACCTGCCGCGTAGAGCCATTGTTTACGGATGAAGAGCTTGCCCGTGCCTGCGGCGGTTTTGCCATTGAAAATCCGGGTCTGCTGCTGCACCTGTGCGGGGAGCAGGAAGAGGAAATGCAGCTTACCGCAGAAAATCTTGCCTGGTATCAGCAGGCAGCGCGCACGAGCGCATTTTCCAGTGCTTACCGGAAAACGGTGCGTCAGAAACTGCTGGAATACTATCTTGCCCATCCGGATGAGCGTGAGACCGAGGCGGCTGTTGCAGAGCTGGAGGACAGCGCTTACGCAAAGGTGGACCGTATTTCTACGATCGAGCTTCTGGTGCGCTACGGCTGTTACAGCCGCGCCTTTGCCCTGACGGATCGGTACGGCTACGAGAAGATACCGGTATCGTGTCTCTTCCGTCTGGCGCATGCGATGATTCTGGAAAAAGAGTTTACAGAGGACGAGGAGCTTCTCTATCTGGCATCCTACGTGGTAAAACAGGGCATCTACGATGAAATTGTATTGTGCTATCTGAGAGATTATTTCACCGGTTCTATTGAGGATATGTGCAGTTTATGGGATAAAATCCGCGGCTTCCAGATGGAGAGCGACAAGCTGGAGGAGCGCATTCTGACCTGGTCCGTCTTTGTGCGCAGCCACCCGAAGTGGGAGCAGGAAATGCTGGAGAGCTACATCCGCCAGAGCGGAAAAGAGCATGTCATTCTGGCATACCTGACGTATCTTGCGATCGGCTATTTTATGGACGGAAAACCGCTTTCGGATAAAATGTTTGACTATCTGGACCGCGCCTGGAAACAGGGCTGGGAGCTGGACGAGATCTGCCGTCTTGCGATGCTGAAACATCTTTCCACGAAGCCGCAGCTTTCGGAGGAGGAAGAAAAAGAGGCGCATACCCTGCTTCTGGCGTTTACGAAACAGGGACTCCGCTTTGCCTTCTACAAAGATCTGCCGGAGCACCTGACCGAAGGCTTCCAGATCGGCGACCGCATGTTCATCGAGGAGCGTCAGAGAGCGGAGGCAAAGGTGACGATTCATTACCGGACAAACGCCGAAGAAACATGGAAGAGCGAACCGATGCGCAATATGTATCAGGGTATCTTTGTAAAAGAGTTTCTGCTGTTCTACGGCGAGAAAATGGAGTATTACCTGACCTTTACGAACCGTCAGGGTGAGGGAAAAACAGAGGTGAAAACCGTCTCCATGACCGGCGAACCAAAAGCAGGAAAGACGCGGTACCAGCTTCTGAATCAGATGAAAGCAGCGCGCGCGGCAGGAGATTCGGAAAAAGCAGAAGAAGCATTCCGAAAGTATCTGCAGCAGGAGGCTCTGGTTCGGAACTGTTTTGCACTTGTGGATGAAAAGAAGCAGCAGGAGGATACGACATGGAACAGAAAAATTTGATTTTAGGATTTGATTTTGGAGAGAAATATTCCCAGTTCTGCTGCTATGACAGGGGAACCCATACGGCCGTCTCTATCCCGGTAAAAGAAGGACAAGAGGCGGTGGAATTTCCGACCGCCATTGCCAGAAAACGGAATGAGGAAACGTGGAAAACAGGACCGGATGCAGAAAAATCTGCTCACGCGGAAAACGGCATCTGGCTGGACAATCTGTACGAGATCTGCATGGGATCCCGCATCTGCCAGATCGAAAACCGGGATTACACGCCGGGAGAAGTCCTTGGCACGTTCCTTCGCGAAGCACTGAAGATGATCGGCATCGAGCGTCCGGACCAGCAGATCCAGGCGATGATGATCACCACGGGCCATCTGACCCGTCCATTTGTGGAAAATGTGCGTGAAGCATACAAGATAATCGGACTGCCGCGCGGCAGAGCCTATCTGCAGGAGCATGACGAGAGCTTTTACTGCCATGTGCTGAACCAGAAGCCGGAGCTCTGGAGCCGTAAGGTCGGTCTGTTTTTCCTGAAAGATGAGGAAGCATCGTTTTCTGAACTTTCCATCAGCCGTAAAACGAAGCCGGCAACTGTGACCGTAAAACGGGGGTCAAAAGCCGCACTTTCGATCGAGCCGATGGAGCGCGACCGCGATTTCTGCCATCTGATGGGAGAAGCGATGGGGAATGAAATTTATTCCAGCGTATTTCTGGTGAGCGAGGAGTTCGACCTTGCCTGGGCCGACAACTCTCTGCGTCAGTTAAAGAAAAAACAGAGAAGAATCTTCGGCGGAACGAACCTGTTTGCGCAGGGCGCCTGCTTTTCCGCGCGCGAAAAAGTGGAGGAGCGCCGCTTGAAGGGCTATCTCTTCCTCGGAAATGACCTCGTGCGCTACAACATCGGCATGGAGATGACGATCAGTGGTTCTCCGGCATACTATGCGCTGATTGCAGCCGGTGTGAACTGGTATGAAGCAGAAAAAGAATGTGAGCTGATCCTCGACGGAACGGAGGAGCTGGAATTTGTTGTAAGCTCCATGGAAAGCGGAAAACGAAACCGCTATACCATGAAGCTGGACGGGCTGCCCAAACGGCCGCCGAAGACAACACGGATTCGTCTGCGTCTGGAGTATGATTCTCCGGTTACGTGTCAGATCACCGCAGAGGATTTAGGTTTTGGCGATATGTTCCCGGCAAGCCACAAAATCTGGCACGAGACGATGGGGGAGGTGTAAACGATGAGCGGTTATATTTTATGTCAGGTCAAACGGGCGAAAAATCCGTATTATATTTCCAACATCAGCACAAATATTTATTCCATCGAGGAACTGTGCTATTATCTGTACCACAACATTTATCTGCTGGATGAGACCATCATTAACGAGCAGCTGCTGGTGTGGATGAAAGAAGAACTCCACTTAAGAAGACTGTACCAGCGTCTCTACGTCCTTCTGGAGGAGAAAAAGAACATCGGTGAGTTTATCCTGCCGATCTTCAAGGAGATCAATTATCTTTCCCACGATCAGTTCCGTGAAATGAATGAGCGCCTGAAACGGTTCGAGGAGCAGCCGGAGATTGTGCGGAAAAAAATCAAGGGAGACTACCTTGTCGACCACGAAAAATATATCAATGCGATCCAGGTATACCAGGAAACGCTGAAAGATACCACGGAAAACGAAACCAATATGGGAAGCCAGTTCACCGGAAGTATTTACAACAACATGGGTTGTGCCTACGCAAGTCTGTTCCAGATGAATGAAGCACTTACGTGCTTCCAGAAAGCAAATGAAGAGCTGCACACGAAAGCATCGTTAAAGAGCTGGCTGTTTGCGGTCTACATGAGCAAAGGGCAGGACGCCTATGAGCAGATGTGCACCGAGCGGAAAGTGGACGCCGAGACGAAACGTGAGATGGACCGCCAGATCACCGAGGCGATGCAGGTCGAGCTCCCACGCGATCTGGACGAAGTTCTTGCGGCGTGGACGCGGGAATATCATAAAAATACCGGACTTTGAACAAAAAGAACAAAAAAATTACTTGACAGCAAAAAAGAATGGGACTATAATACAGCCCATAAGAAAAAAATAAATACTTCGAAACCGATGAAGTGGAGATAACGTTGGAAGCGCACTCACAGAGAGCCCGGGCAGGTGGAAGCCGGACAGAAAGCGGATCAGCAAATGGACCACGGAGGGTACAGGGAAAAGCGGGAAACCGTCTGAGTATTCTGTAACGTGCAGGCATACGTTAGTTGCCAGGAATATGATCGTATTCTGCAGAGCGTGTGAGCAATCGCAAAACAAGGTGGCACCACGAGTATAAAAATATACCCGCCCTTGGCAAAGAACAAAGTGAGTCTTTGCCGGGGGCGGTTTTTTGTATATCAAAAATTGGTTCTGAGGACCAGTGTTGATGACGGCCTTTGCAGACACAAGGAGAGGAGATAACAAGATGAAACAGATGACGTTAGAAGAAATTTCAAAAGCAGCCGCATCGGGAGCTTTTCGGAAGATCCCGGTGAGCAGAGAAATTTATTCGGATATCCGTACACCAGTAGAAACACTGAAAGTCCTGCAGGGCGTCAGCAGCCACTGCTACATGCTTGAAAGCGTGGAGGATAAAAAACAGTGGGGAAGATACACCTTCCTCGGCTACGATCCGTCACTGGAACTCACCTGTGTCAACGGAAACCTGACAATCACCGCCGATGCGGCAGGGATGAAGAAAGTAGAAGATATTCCGGAAAGCCACAAAGAACAGCTTCCGACCGGACAGATCCGGCTGACCGCAAAGACAGCCCATCCGGGAGCCGTCATCAAAACCCTGATTGAGAAAAATAAAAGTCCGAAGATCGCGACACTGCCGACCTTCACCGGAGGCCTCGTCGGATACTTCTCTTACGATTACATCAAGTACAGCGAGCCGAGCTTAAAGCTGGATGCAGAAGATCAGGAACATTTCAAAGATGTCGACCTGATGCTGTTCGATAAGGTCATCGCCTATGATAATTACCGTCAGAAAATCGTACTGATGATTAATATCGAAACCGAAAATCTCGAAGAAAATTACGAAAAAGCCGTACAGGAACTCGAAAAAATGGAAGAACTGATCCGATTCGGAAAACCGGCCGAGACGAAAGCCGGCCACCTGAAATCCGAGTTCCGCCCGCTCTTCGATGAGAAAGCGTACTGTGAGAAAGTTGAGCAGGTCAAACATTATATCCACGAGGGAGACCTCTTCCAGCTCGTTCTCTCCAACCGGCTGGAAGCCGATTTTGAAGGCAGCCTCCTCGATACGTACCGCGTTCTCCGCACGACGAACCCGTCGCCGTACATGTTCTACTTCTCGAGTGATGATGTCGAGATCGCCGGTGCATCCCCGGAAACTCTCGTAAAAGTCGAGGACGGAGAGGTCCGGACCTTCCCGCTTGCCGGAACGCGGCCGAGAGGAAAGAGCTATGAAGAAGACCAGCGGCTGGAAAAAGAACTCCTCGCCGATGAAAAAGAGCGTGCCGAGCACAATATGCTGGTCGATCTGGGAAGAAACGATCTCGGAAAGATCTGTGATTTCGGAACTGTGGGAGTAGAAAAATACATGTCAATCGAGCGTTACTCCCACGTCATGCACATCGGTTCCACTGTAAAAGGAGAGCTTCGGAAAGACAAGACCGCAGTCGATGCCATCGATTCCGTTCTTCCGGCGGGAACCCTCTCCGGTGCACCAAAGCTCCGTGCCTGCCAGATCATCAACGAGCTGGAAAACAACAAGCGCGGTATTTACGGCGGTGCGATCGGCTATCTGGATTTCACCGGAAATATGGACACCTGCATCGCAATCCGGCTTGCATTTAAGAAAAACGGAAAAGTGTTCGTCCGCTCCGGTGCCGGCATTGTAGCCGACAGCGTACCGGAAAAAGAGCATCAGGAATGCATCAACAAAGCAAAGGCCGTGATGGTCGCACTTGCAGAGGCAGAAGGAGGAAGCAACTTATGATACTGCTGGTAGATAATTATGACAGTTTTTCCTATAACCTGTATCAGCTCGCCGGTTCGATCAATCCGGACATGAAGGTCATCCGAAACGACGAGATGACGATCGATGAGATCCGCGCGCTGGCACCGGCGTCCATCATTTTATCTCCCGGACCGGGCCGTCCGGAGCAGGCAGGCCGATGCATGGAGATCGTAGAAAAATTAGGCGGCGAGATCCCGATCCTCGGTGTCTGCCTCGGCCATCAGGCGATCTGTGCCGCGTACGGCGCGACCGTCACCTACGCGAAACAGCTGATGCACGGCAAACAGTCCGAGACAGCACTGGATCTTACCTCGGAATTATTCCAGGGGCTGCCGGAAACCGTTCCGGTTGCAAGATACCATTCCCTCGCAGCCGATGAAGCGACACTGCCGGAAACCTTAAAGGTAACAGCCAGAACCGCAGACGGAGAGGTTATGGCAGTCGAGGACAGTGAGAAAAAGATCTACGGAGTCCAGTTCCATCCGGAATCCATTCTGACCCCGCAGGGCAGACAGATGGTAGAAAACTTCTTAATGATTACAAGATAGATCACAGGACAGCAAAGAAAGAGAGGAACAGAATATGATTCGGGAAGCGATTGTAAAACTGGTAAACAAAGAGAACTTAACGTACGAGATGGCAGAGGGCGCCATGGATGAAATCATGGGAGGAAAAGCCGATCCGATCCAGATCAGCGCATTTTTAACTGCCATGACGATGAAAGGCGAGACAATCGAAGAGATCACCGCATGTGCCAACGGCATGAGAAAGCACGGTGTTCACATGGAACATGACAAGGATGTTCTGGAAATTGTCGGAACCGGCGGAGATAAATCCAACTCGTTCAATATCTCCACAACCGCATCCTTTGTAATTTCAGCCGGCGGTGTGGCTGTGGCAAAACACGGAAACCGCGCTGCATCAAGCAAATCCGGTGCAGCTGACTGCCTCGAAGCGCTCGGCGTCAAAATTGACCTGGAGCCGGAGAAGAACAAAGAAGTTCTGGAAAACTTAGGAATCTGCTTCCTGTTCGCACAGAAATACCACATGTCCATGAAATACGTGGCACCGGTCCGCAAGATGCTCGGCATCCGGACCATTTTCAACATCCTCGGCCCCTTAACCAACCCGGCAGCAGCCACGATGCAGGTGATGGGTGTCTACGAGGAAGCACTTGTCCGCCCGATGGCAGAAGTTCTCTCCAATCTTGGTGTCAAACGCGGCATGGTTGTCTACGGCCAGGACTGCCTCGATGAAATTTCCTTAAGCGCACCGACAAGCGTCTGCGAGATCAAGGACGGAACATTTGAGGAATACGTCATCACACCGGAAGAGTTCGGCATGACCCGCTGCACCAAAGAAGAGCTGGTCGGCGGAACTCCGCAGGAGAATGCTGAAATTACGAAAGAAATTCTTGCAGGAAAGAAAAGCCCGGCAAGAGACGCTGTTGTCCTGAATGCCGCCGCAGCCCTTCATGCAGCAAAAGAAATCCCGATGCAGGACGCTGTGAAACTGGCAGAGGAGCTGATCGACAGCGGAAAAGCACAGAAAAAACTCGAAGAGTTTGTGTCACTCACCAACAAACTGGCAGAAGAGGAATAAACATATGATACTGGAAACGATTGCAGAAGCCACAAGAAAACGTGTCGTTGCAGAAAAAGAGAAGTGTTCTCTTGCAGAAATGAAAGAAAAAGCAGAGGCGATGAATCCGGATACCGGATTCCCGTTTGATCAGGCACTGAAAAAGCCGGGCATGTCCTTTATCTGCGAGGTAAAAAAAGCCTCCCCGTCGAAGGGCATCATCGCAGAAGATTTCCCCTATCTGGAGATCGCAAAGGAATATGAAGCGGCCGGCGCATCCGCCATTTCCTGCCTGACCGAGCCGGAATACTTCAAAGGCGACAAGCGCTACTTAAAAGAAATCGCAGAAACCGTATCCATCCCGGTTCTGCGGAAGGATTTCACCGTGGATCCCTATATGATCTACGAGGCAAAGGTGCTTGGAGCCTCCGCTGTCCTTCTGATCTGTGCGCTGCTGCCGGAGGAAACCTTAAAAGAATATCTGGAAACCGCGCATTCCCTCGGCCTTTCCGCTCTTGTGGAAGCCCACGATGAGGCGGAGGTCGCACAGGCCATGCGCGCCGGAGCAAGGATCATCGGTGTCAACAACCGCAACTTAAAAGATTTCACGGTCGATATCCACAACAGTGAGCGGCTGCGGGAGCTTGTCCCGGAAAACATCGTTTTCGTATCCGAGAGCGGCATCAAAACGCCGGAGGATGTCGGAAGACTGTATCAGAATAAAACCGATGCCGTTCTGATCGGCGAAACGCTGATGCGGAGCAGCAACAAAAAAGCAGAGCTTGAAAAACTCTCTTCAATGTGTTAAAGTGGTAACGTAAGTGCGCAAAATAAAACAGAGCGCACGGGGAGTCAAATGTTATGGAAGAACAGACCAGAATCAAAATCTGCGGGCTCACACGGCTGGAAGACATCGATGCGGTGAATGAGCTGAAGCCCGAATATGTCGGCTTTGTCTTTGCAAAAAGCCGCAGACAGATTACAAAAGAACATGCCGTGACGCTGCGGCGCTATCTGGATCCCGAAATCCAGGCAGTCGGCGTTTTTGTGAACGAGCTTCCCGCGATTGTCGCAGGATACCTCGAGGAGGGCGTCATCGATCTGGCACAGCTCCACGGAAATGAGAGTGAAGAATATATCCATTCGCTCCGGTTCCGCACCGGCGGGGAACTGATCAAGGCATTTTCCATCAAAACCAGGGAGGACGTCGAAAAGGCGAAAAAAAGCAGCGCCGATTACATCCTTCTCGACCACGGAAAAGGCGGTACCGGCGAATCGTTCGACTGGTCGCTGATCAGAAACATGGACCGCCCGTATTTCCTTGCGGGAGGCCTGAACGCCGAAAATGTGGAACAGGCGATTTTACAGACACATCCCTTCGCCGTCGACATCAGCAGCGGTGTCGAGACAGACGGCGTAAAGGATCCGAAAAAAATCACAGAATGCATAAGGAGGATAAGACATGTCTGACGGAAGATTTGGTATTCACGGAGGCCAGTACATACCGGAAACTCTGATGAACGAAATTATCAATCTGGAAAAACAGTACAATTATTATAAAAACGATCCGGAGTTCTGCCAGGAACTCGATGATCTGCTGAAAAATTACGCAGGCCGCCCGTCCCTTCTCTACTACGCAGAGAAAATGACAAAGGATCTCGGCGGAGCAAAAATTTATCTCAAACGAGAGGATCTGAACCACACCGGTGCCCATAAAATCAACAACGTGCTTGGACAGTGCCTTCTCGCAAAAAGAATGGGAAAAACCCGTGTCATCGCAGAGACCGGAGCCGGCCAGCACGGTGTGGCAACCGCAACGGCAGCAGCGCTGATGGGACTTGAGTGTGAGATCTTCATGGGAAAAGAAGACACCGACCGTCAGGCCCTCAATGTATACCGGATGGAACTTCTCGGCGCAAAAGTAAATGCCGTTACTACCGGAACCATGACCTTAAAAGATGCTGTCAACGAGGCCATGCGCGAGTGGGTATCCCGTGTCGATGACACGCACTACGTTCTCGGTTCCGTTATGGGCCCGCACCCGTTCCCGACCATCGTCCGCGATTTCCAGGCTGTCATCAGCAAAGAGGCAAGAGAGCAGATCCTCGAAAAAGAAGGAAAACTCCCGAAAGCCGTCATGGCATGCGTCGGCGGCGGAAGCAATGCGATGGGTATGTTCTATAACTTCATCAATGACAAAAATGTCCGCCTGATCGGATGCGAGGCAGCAGGACGCGGCGTCAACACCGCAGAGACTGCAGCAACCATTGCAACCGGAACACTCGGCGTCTTCCACGGTATGAAATCCTACTTCTGCCAGGATAAATACGGTCAGATCGCACCGGTTTACTCGATTTCCGCAGGCCTTGACTACCCGGGCATCGGACCGGAGCATGCATATCTGCATGACATCGGCCGCGCCGAATACGTTCCGGTAACGGACGACGAGGCAGTAGAAGCCTTTGAATACCTCGCAAGAACTGAGGGCATCATCTGTGCAATCGAGAGCGCCCATGCAGTAGCCCATGCGATGAAGATCGCAAAAGAATTTGATCCGGAAGACTCCATCATCATCTGCCTGTCCGGACGCGGAGACAAAGACGTAGCAGCCATTGCAAGATACAGAGGGAGGGACCTTCATGAGTAAAGTAACTGAAGCATTTACAAAAGGCAAAGCATTCATTCCGTTTCTGACAGCCGGAGACCCGAACATTGAAAAAACAGAGAATTATATTCTGGAGCTCGAAAAAGCAGGCGCAGACCTGATCGAGATCGGCATCCCGTTTTCCGATCCGATCGCCGAGGGTGTTGTCATCCAGGAGGCAGACCTCCGTTCTTTAAAAGCCGGAACCACCACCGATAAAATTTTCGATATGGTAGCCTCCGTGCGCAGAAAAACAGACATTCCGCTGGTGTTTATGACCTACTTAAACCCGGTGTTCCATTACGGATACGAGCCGTTCTTTACAAAATGCGAGGAAGTCGGCATCAACGGCATCATCATCCCGGATATGCCGTATGAGGAAAAAGGCGAATTAAACGATATTGCGCGCAGCCATCAGGTAGATGTCATTTCCCTGATTGCGCCGACGTCTGAGCAGCGCATCCAGAAAATTGCCGCAGACGCCGAAGGTTTTATCTACCTCGTATCGTCTCTGGGCGTTACCGGTGTCAGAAGCGAGATCAAGACAGACCTCGATTCCATGATCGCCGCAATCCGCAAAGTAACCGATATTCCGGTAGCCGTAGGCTTCGGCATCAACACGACCGATCAGGCTGCAAACATTGCAAAAATTGCGGACGGTGTCATCGTCGGAAGCGCTATCGTCAAAATGATCGCGAAGTACGGCACTCATGCGGAGCAGCACATCTATACGTATGTCCGCATGATGAAGGAAGCTGTCATGACAGCAAATAAATAAAACCCGCGTCATTGCGTGTTTGAAAAAACTGTGTTAAGATGAGAGCGTGTCTGAAACAAACCGTTTTGGACACGCTTTTTCAACGTAAAATACCTGACCGGCTTTCAAAAAAGCCGGATAGAATATGGAGGAAAAACGTGTTAGATGTATGTTTACTGGGAACAGGCGGTATGATGCCTCTGCCAGGCAGACGCCTGACCGCCCTGATGACCCGATACAACGGAAGCAGCCTTCTGATCGACTGCGGCGAGGGAACCCAGGTTGCCATCAAGGAAAAAGGCTGGACCTTTAAGCCGATTGATGCCATCTGCTTCACCCATTACCACGCAGACCACATCAGCGGCCTTCCAGGACTTCTCCTGACGATGGGAAACACTGACCGGAGAGAACCGCTAACCATGATCGGCCCGAAAGGCCTGGAGCGCGTCGTCAATTCGCTGCGTGTCATCTGCCCGGAGCTGCCGTTCCCGATTGTATTTCACGAGGTGACAGCGCCGGAGGAAGTGATCGAGATGAACGGCTACAAAATCACAGCCTTCCGCGTGCAGCACAATATCACCTGCTACGGCTATTCGCTGGAGATATCCCGCAAGGGAAAATTCGATGTGGAGCGCGCCAAAGCACAGGAAATTCCGATTAAATGCTGGAATCCGCTGCAGAAAGGCGAGACTGTCACCCTGGATGGAAAGACGTATACACCGGATATGGTCCTCGGCCCTGCCAGAAAGGGACTGAAGGTGACCTACTGCACCGATACCCGCCCGATCCCGTCGATCTCCGAACATGCGAAAGGCTCCGACCTTTTCATCTGCGAGGGAATGTACGGCGAACCGGAAAAACAGGCAAAAGCAAAAGAATTTAAGCATATGACCTTCTACGAGGCGGCAAAGCTGGCAAAAGATGCCGATGTTGCCGAAATGTGGCTGACCCACTTTTCCCCGTCGCTCGTCGGCCCGCAGCGTTACATGGATGATGTACAGAAAATTTTCCCGGCCGCAGAGCTTGGAAAAGACGGAAGATCAGTAGAACTGTTATTTGAAGAGGAAACGAAAAATGAGTGAAAAAGATACCCTGATTCTTGCAATTGAGAGCTCCTGCGATGAAACTGCAGCCTCCGTCGTGAAAAACGGAAGATGTGTGCTGTCTAACATTATTTCATCCCAGATCGCCATCCATACCCTGTATGGCGGTGTTGTGCCGGAAATTGCATCCAGAAAACATATCGAAAAAATCAACCAGGTTGTAGAAGCGGCCTTAAAAGAAGCCGATGTCACTCTGGATGATATCGATGCGATCGGTGTTACGTACGGCCCTGGCCTTGTCGGCGCACTTCTCGTCGGAGTGGCAGAGGCAAAAGCGATCGCCTATGCGAAAAAGAAACCGCTGGTCGGCGTTCACCATATTGAAGGCCACGTCTCGGCGAACTATATCGAGCATCCGGATCTGGAGCCGCCGTTCCTGTGTGAAATCATCTCCGGAGGCCATACCCATCTTGTGATTGTAAAAGACTATGGCTCCTTTGAAATCCTTGGAAGAACGAGAGACGACGCGGCAGGAGAAGCCTTCGATAAGGTAGCCCGTGCCATCGGACTCGGCTATCCGGGCGGACCAAAGATCGACAAGCTGGCAAAAGAAGGAAACCCGCACGCCATCGACTTCCCGCGTGCCCACATGGAGGATGCGCCGTATGACTTCAGCTTCAGCGGCGTAAAATCCGCCGTTTTAAACCATCTGAACAAATGCCGGATGACAGGCGAACCAATTGTCGAAGCAGACATCGCTGCGTCCTTCCAGCAGGCCGTTGTGGACGTTCTGGTGGATAATGCCATCCGTGCGGCCAAAGATTACCATATGGACCGTCTGGCGATCGCCGGCGGCGTTGCATCCAACGGGGCACTCCGCGCGGCTATGGAAGCAGCATGCGAAAAAGAGGGCATCCGCTTTTACCGTCCGTCCCCGATCTTCTGTACCGACAATGCGGCCATGATCGGTGTGGCAGCTTACTACGAGTACCAGAAGGGAACCCGCCACGGCTGGGATCTGAATGCCGTACCGAACCTGAAGCTTGGAGAACGATAAGAAAAAGAAACTTCCGCAGCAGAACGGAGAAGAGAGATCTGCTGCGGAAGTTTTGTATCTGTAGAAAACGGAGGAAAAGATGAGCGAGAAGAAAGAAAAATACACAGCGGTTGTCCTGGCAGCCGGAAAGGGAACCCGGATGGGCGGAAGCGTAGCAAAACAGTTTCTGGAAATCGGAGGAAAACCAGTCGTGGTTTACGCGCTGGAGGTTTTTGAACATTCGCCGGAGATTGACCAGATCATTCTTGTGACAGGTGCGGATAAAATAGAATACTGTCAGAAAGAGATTATCGAAAAATATGGAATTAAGAAAACTGTTTCCGTATGCGCAGGCGGAAGGGAACGGTATGAATCTGTCTGGAAAGCATTGCAGACGCTGAAAAGCCTGGAAAGCGAACAGGAGCAGAAGACCGATTACGTTCTGATTCACGATGGCGCCCGCCCGTTTTTAAACCAGGAGATGCTGGAACGTCTCTGTGCATGTGTAAAAGAAGAAAAAGCCTGTGTCCTTGGCATGCCGGTCAAGGATACCATCAAACTTACCGATGAAAACGGAAAAATCAGGGAAAGCCCGCGAAGAGATCTCGTATGGCAGGCACAGACCCCGCAGACCTTTGCAGCAGAGCTTCTCTTTTCTGCATTCGAAAAACTGATGCAGCATTCCACAGAAGGAATCACCGACGATGCCATGGTTGTGGAGCAGGAGATGGGAATCGCATCAGTGATGGTAAAAGGTGGCTATGAAAATATAAAAATCACAACACCGGAGGATCTGCTCGTTGCAGAGAGCTTTCTGGCAGAAAAATAGAAAAAAACAAAATACAAAAAGCAAATTATAAATAGATAAAAACAAATGTGTGAATTGCAAAACAGGGAAAAACAGCGAAAACGAAAAAGAAATTGAAAAAAATGTAAAAAAAATTCAAAAAAGTGGTTGACATTCTGAAACACTGCTGATATAATAACGAATGTCGCTGAGCGAGAGAGATAAAAACGCAAAGCTGACAGGCCAAAAACTGAGATGATTTCGGGAGTTACCGAGATTTGAATTCACACACGGAGAGGTATCGAAGCGGTCATAACGAGGCGGTCTTGAAAACCGTTTGTCCGAAAGGGCGCGTGGGTTCGAATCCCACCCTCTCCGCTCAAAACTCAGATAATTGAATATCTGATTATGAATCAGGCAAACTATGGAGAAGTACCCAAGCTGGCTGAAGGGGCTCCCCTGGAAAGGGAGTAGGTCGTTAATAGCGGCGCGAGGGTTCAAATCCCTCCTTCTCCGCTCGACTTTGAAAAAAGTTGAAAAAAGTTCTTGACAAATGCAAACGAGTTTGATAAAATGAACGAGTTGCTGATCGAGAGAACAGCAAAGATCCTTGATAATTAAACAATGAAACACATCCTCGAAAGTTCTGAATAAGTAATTCAAAACGATCGAAAGATCCTTTAAAACAGTAAAAGGGATAAAT
>NZ_JBNMHD010000032.1:0-38522 GCF_050872605.1 Fusicatenibacter sp. | reverse complement strand
GGAACAATCGGAGGATTTGTACCACCAACGGTGGTCTTCCTCCCATGATCAAGCGACAGAGATACTATGATTCTCTACGTATGGTAGCATAGTCCATGATGTCCTTGAGAAAAATGTGTCAACCAATCTTGACAACATCAGAACATCTTCTGACGGTATCTGTTTACCTGAAAGGTACTGACTGACAGAACCTTTACTTTTTCCAGTCATACCGCACACCTGACGTTGATTCAGGTGTAATTCTTGCATAGCCTGTTTTAATTTTTCACTGAATGTCATTTTGCTTCACTCCTTTGTTTGTATCTTAAAAAGATACAATTTAGTTAAAAAAAATTGATACTACTTTTTCATCAGACAAATTGTATCTTGATCTGATTTTACTGATCTCACCCTGATTAAATTCTGCACCATTAGTTTCATTCAGTTTTGCAGAAAAAGACTGCTGTGAAATACCAAGTGCTTCTGCAAGTGTGCCGTTTGTATCATCGTGTAAAACCATTTCACTTCTAAGCAACTTTTTGTTCATTCTACTCACCACCTTCTGTTGTTGGGAATGGGCTTTTATTGTATTGTCTGTGTATTCTAATCATGATTCTGTCACCCGGTAATTCCTTGCGGTCAACAATGCTGTATTCCTGTTTCTTTGCTTCAATATCAGCAATGTAACGATCAAGTTCAGATGCAGAATCAAATTCAAGCATCAGATCAATACAACCTGCAATTACTTTCTTCATTTGCACAACCTTCCTTTCCGATTAGCAGCCCTTTTATAAGTGTTGCCTGTTATGGGGTGGTTTTATTTTTCAGGGAATCACACACCAAGAAACCCTTATCAGATTTCACACTAAAACCTGTAAACTTGCTGTCCTACTATAGAATTTTTATAGCGTGTTTTTCTATGAACCGCTGAACAGTTTCACATTAAAACTGAACAAAACCTGTCAACCATCACATAACAGACAACACTTATAAAAGAACTGCTATCTTATTTTTGACCTACCATCATCAGTACCGGGTGGTCATTTCCGGTAGACGGTCATTGCTGACCGTTTCGGATTAATATGAAAAACTTACTATGGTTTCAGTATCAAAATTTTTATATCCGTTACAATCTAACCAATTCTTTGCATCTTCCAGTGATTTATGCTCTTTAAAATAACCACCATTGACATTGGTAAAATATTTTGTTCCGTCATAATTAACTTTAATTCTTAATTTTGCATTCATTCCGATTACTTCTACAGGTTCACCAGTGTAATATTTAGAAACTGATTCATTCCATTCTTTTTCTGAATAGTAAGCTGCACAGTTAAGAACCATTTCATCATATGGGTGTGGGTATTTCTTTTTAAACTTCATAGCTGCATCATGTTCATCTGATGCAATTACAACCAAGTACTGACCTCTTGTGTATGGGTATTGTTTCCAAGTTCCAAAAGTAAAATAAAATTTATTGTGCATAGTCCAAAACCGTCCTTTCATTCCTTTGTTTTTACCTGCTGCAACAGGTTGTTATATTACAGGCGGTTTCATTCGTTAGGTGCTTCACATGACCGCCCTGCAAGTCGGGGAACCTGCACACCTTCCGGCTACCCTGATCTGACCCCGGTTAATTATATGGGTGTTTCATTTTTATACTGGTTTCAGTTCCAGTTGTTGAACCGCCTCACTATCTCGGTGCAGATTCACGATACCCTTTGTTTTCGTCATCCCGCATCTTCCGATCCTGTTTACCCTCGGCTACTGGAAAAGATGATTACTTCCGTTCTCTCGTTGGCATCTGTTCAACTGAAACAAAGTGCTGTGTCATCTCGCTCGGTCAATTCTTCCACTTAATGGCTTCTTGGTTTAGGGGTAAAGTGCTGATTGGTTCAGCCTGTCCGCTTTCTCCAAATTAGTGCGGTACACTGTGCTTTCTTGCCCTGCCATTCCTGTTTTCTTTGACTACTTCGGTAGACCATGCTTATCATTCATACGCTCTGTCTGTTCTCACAGCCTGACCACCATGTCACTTGCGTACAGCCTTCTCACTTCGTCTATCCTTCCTGCTTGCTTTGTTTTGTATCTTTATCAGATACAAGCATAGTATAGCGTGTATCTTGTTAGTTGTCAACACCTTTTTGAAACTTTTTTAGATACATTTTCAAAAATATTTGATGTTTACGCAAATATATGCTATTATCAAGATACAAATTATAGAAAGGAGTTGAAGGAATCAATGACAATGGGTGAGTACATAAAGCAACTTAGAACAGAGCATGAATGGTCACAAGACGAACTTGGTAAAAAAGTCGGTGTTAATCGTGCTGCTGTTCAAAAATGGGAAAAGGGGAGTGTTGAAAATATCAAACGTACTACTATTAAAAAATTATCAGATGTATTTGGTGTTTCACCTTGTGATCTCATGAAATGGGATGAAGAACCTGAACAAACAGACCCTATAAATTTGATAAAGGAAAAGTACGGTTCAGATACATATGAACTCATTGAACTTTTTTCAAAGTTGAATGAAGTAGGTAAAAACAAAATCATGGAAGAACTTCGTGATACTGCTGCATTACCAAAATACACCGAACCTGTAAAAAGGGATGCTCAAAAAATGGCATAATTTACCAAATTTGGGAAAATCAGGAAAATATTATAATTGTAGACTTTAGAAAGGATGGTTGATCATGGGATTTTTAGATTTATTTAAAAAGAAACAGAAAGTTGAACAACCAAGTGACGCTTTATCAATTCACATTGAATGGGATGATTTAGATGCCACTAATGAAATTGATAAAGATGATGCTGATCTTCCTTTTGGTTGGGTCGCACACAATAAAGAATTTATCGAACCGATAGAAAAAGAATTTTCGTACTTTATGAACAACTGGATTGATGCAAGAAATAAGTCACCAAAAGAATTGTACTCTGCTTTAAAGTCATTTGTTCGTTATATGGAAGATGTAAAAAGGCTGTGTTCATCTAAAGGTAAAAATTTTGAATGTTGGTGTAATACGATACTGATAAAGGATGAATATTTCAACATACGTAAAGAAGAATTAGAAGATTTATCAACAAAGTGGGCTGAAATGCAAAAAGAATATGAGCTCAAACAAAAGTTACTTTCTACGCTTCCAGATGATTTGATGGATTTTCTTAATGATAACAACGGTATTCTACAATCAGATGTATATAAACATTTCAGACCTGTAGTAAAATCTGAAATTCAGTCATTATTGTACGAATGGGGTGAAACCGGGAAAATCAAAAAAGAAAAGTCGGGTAGATCATATAAGATAACAGTTTAATTGTAGTTTTGCGGTAACTGTTGGTAATTTGTTACAGTTACACTTAAAATCTATATTCTATATATTTTATATCTTATACTTTTTTTATTTTTTTTACTCATATAAGCGTTATATAAAGAATTTATCTGTTAATGTAACATCTGTAACAAGATTGATTTTAAGCTATTTTTATCTGTAACACCAACCGTAACTAAAGCGTAACCAAGTGTAACCAGTTAAAAAAACGACCCTAACCGTTGCAGCGGTCAGGGTCAGCAAAACCAAACCAAAGGAATGAAATGATTTGGACTATGCAAAACCATTATAGCATTCATTCCTTATGGTTTCAATGAAAGGAAGTGCTATTTATGCAAGGTGGAGTAAGAAAAAGAGGTACAACATGGTCATATTATTTTGACCTTGGAAAAATTGACGGTAAAAGAAAGAAAAAAGAAAAAGGTGGATTCAAAACCAAGAAGGAAGCTGAACAGGCATTGACTGCTGCTATGAATGAATACAATAATGCCGGGACTGTATTTGAACCGACAGAAATAACGGTTGCTGATTACCTGAATCAGTGGTTTGATCTGTACTGTAAGACCAATCTGAAATATAACACCCAAGTAGGGTATTTAAGAATCATTCAAGGGCATCTAATTCCAAAATTTGGTATGTATAGATTAAAAGCAATCACCCCGGCAGTATTACAGGAGTACGCTGTTGAATTAAAAATGAACGGTAATTCAAAAAGTCATTTAGTTGGTATTTTATCTGTATTCAGTGCAGCATTGAATTATGCAGTTGAACCAATGCACTATTTACAGTCTAACCCCATGCAGTATGTGAAATTTCCAAAGGTTGAGAAAAAACCACGTGAACGAATTGTACTGACTTTAGATGAATGGTGTAAGATTCGTGACAGATTTCAAAACACCCGGTACTATATACCTTTAATGATCGGATTTTATACAGGCTTACGAATATCAGAAACATTTGGTCTTACTTGGGATGATATTGATTTTGATAAAAGAAAAATATCTGTAAATAAGCAGATTGTAAAACGTAACTTTGGGGCAGATGTAAGAAAGGTTGTTGAAAAGAAAGGTAAGAAAGAACAGCGTTCATCTTGGTACTTTACTACACCAAAAACCTTTACTTCCATTCGTGAAGTCCCTTTTGGTGAAACACTATATCAGGTATTGAAACAGGAAAAAGCTGAACAACTTAGGAATGAAATGAAGTATGGTGAATATTACACGATTCATGTTAAAAAGATTGAAACTGATGAAAAGGGTAATGACATGATCAGGGTTGTACCAATTCAAAAATGTGTTGAAAGTCCACTACAGCGTATCAGGTTGGTGTGTGTTGATGAAAACGGTCAGTATACTTCCACTGATTCATTTAAGTATTGCAGTAGGGTTATACACCATGAAATGCATCTTGCCTTTGATTATCACAGCTTAAGGCATACCCACGCAACACTGTTGATTGAATCCGGTGCTGATGTTAAGAATGTTCAGACACGATTAGGACACACCAACATAGAAACCACATTGCAGACCTATGTGCATGATACTGAAAAAATGGCTGAACGTTCTGTTGATCTCTTTGAAAAAATCACACAAGCAAAAACGTCATAAATAAAAAAATTGGGAGTGAATCCGCTAATTGTTCAGCGTGTTCACTCCCCTTTCTTTGTTCAGTGATGATTTTAAAAATTACGGTGGCAAATGGGTGGCAAATAGACTGAACTCCACTCATAAAAGCCTGTAAAACCGCTTATTTACGTGATAATAAACAAACTGTTTCCACATGAACAGTCGACGGGAACATGTCGACGCAGCAGACTTTTTCCACGCGGTATCCGTATTTTGCAAATTCTACCAGGTCATTTGCCAGGGATGTCGGCTTGCAGGAGATGTAGAGCATTCGTTCTACGCCGTATGCCGCAAGCTTCGGCAGGGCCTTCGGATGGATTCCTTCGCGCGGTGGATCAAGAACGATGAAGTCCGGTTTTTCTTCGATTTCATCGATCACCTTCAGCACGTCTCCGGCGAGGAAACTGCAGTTGGTAAGGCCGTTTGCCTCTGCGTTCTCTTTTGCAGCTGTAACAGCTTCTTCTACGATTTCCACGCCGATCACTTCTTTTGCGACCGGTGCAAGGATCTGGGCGATGGTTCCGGTTCCGCTGTAGAGGTCGAAGATCGTGCGGTCTTTCGTCTCGCCGACGAACTCACGGGCGGTGCTGTAGAGAACTTCCGCGCCGAGCGAATTAGTCTGGAAGAACGAGAACGGAGTGATCTTGAATTTCAGTCCGAGGAGTTCTTCATAGAAGTAGTCCTGTCCGTAGAGCACTTTTGTCTCATCGCTCTTTACAACGTCTGCCAGGGAATCGTTCACAATATGAAGGAATCCCACAATCTTTCCTTCCAACGGCAGGGCGAGCACTTCCTGTACGAGCGGTGTCAGATCCCACTCCTCCTGGCTTGTAGTCACGAGGTTTACGAGGATTTCTCCGGTATTCTCGGCTCTTCGTACCAGCAGGTGGCGCAGGTAACCCTCATGGCTTATTTTGTGGTAATAGCTTGCGTTCCGCTCCTTAAAATACGCCAGCACACAGTTCAGAATCTTTGTGAAATCCTCATGCACGATTTTGCAGTCGCACGCGGTCAGGACATCGTAGGTGCTACCCTTTTTGTGCAGTCCGAGGGACAGCGGGCCGTCTTTATACTCATCACCGAAGGAAAACTCCATTTTATTGCGGTATGCAAACTCCTTCGGACTTCCCTTGATTCCAAGGAACGGATAATCGGCCTCCCCCGCCTCATTGACCTGGCCGGCCTCCACGAGGGCATCGTCGAGCAGTTTTTTCACCTGACCGGCCTTCATTGCAAGCTGATCCTCATAACTCATCGTCTGGTACATGCATCCGCCGCAGGACGGGAAAATACTGCAGACCGGATCGCGCTTTTCCATCGGGGATTTTTCTGTTACTTCGAGCAGGCGCCCCTCCATGCGGTTCTTTCTTTTTTTGTTGATCTGAAAGCGGATCTTCTGTCCCGGAATTGCATTTTTCACGGTAACTGTCTCGCCCTCCACATGTACACGTCCTTTATTCGGGAAATCGATTCTTTCCACGACTCCCTCGTAAATTTCTCCTTTTTTCATTCTCTTCTCCTTCTATGTCAAACTGATTTCCGGACAGAAAAACTCCGGTACCACGTTCCGGCACCGGAGTTTCTTTTTTTCATCCTACTTATCTTCGTCTTCATCCTCGAAGTAATCGTCGAAATCGTCATCGAAATCATCTTCGAAGTCTTCCAGATAATCCGGAGTTACAAACCGGTATACTGCGTATGCGATTCCTGCAACTGCCGCTACCGCTCCGACAATGGCAAGGACCCATAAAATCACGTTTTTCGGTTTTTCGCTCTCACGTTCTCTCTGTTTTAAAAGCTCTAATACTTCATCAATCTTATTCATACTGTCCACCAACCTTTGCTTTAGATTAGAAACTTAACTTAACGATAGTATACCATATAAGCCGCAATTTTACCACAATTTCCGCTCTTTTTTATAAATCTTTTCGATTTAGGATTCCATCGGCAGTTCCCGCAGAATCTTGTGGAACTGACCGCCGCAGCGCTCCATTTCTCCTAACACCTGGTCGATCCATTCGCCCTTTGTATGCCAGTTTTCTCTGGTGAACTCAATATCCGACGGACAGACAAAAAATTCCGTCTCCGGATACACAAGCTGGTAATACAGAAGACACCGTCTCGCATGGAGATTCCGGCAGCAGAGGATCGCTTTTTTTACCTCGATGCCCGCCGCATCTGTCACTTCCCGTGACCGCAGTGCATTTTCATACGTATACGTCGCCTGGTCTTCGCGCAGAATCGCTTTCTCCGGCACGCCGTTTTTCTGCAGTACCGTCCGCAGAAACTCCCACTCGGTTTCATAGTTCCCGCTGTACTGCTCCGCAAGATCCTGTACACCGGCGAAATGCCCGATCACAGTACTGTATCTTCCCGACGGAAGCACAACCGGCGCAAATCCTTCTTTCCAGAGTTTTGCCGCATGCACCGCCATCTGCGGATAGCCGTTTCCCGGTACGAAAATCACATCGGCTTTCTGCGGTTCGTCTTTTACAAAAATGTAATCGGTAAAGCAGTTCAGAAATTTCTCATACATGAAATTTTACCACTCTTTGAAATCCATCAGGCACTCGACAACATACGCCATATCCTGCTCGGACAGACTGTAGAACATCGGCAGACGCATCAGGCGCTCGCTTTCTTTTGTCGTATACTTGTCCTCTCCATGGAACACACCGAACTTCTGTCCGGCCGGGGAGGTATGCAGCGGAACGTAGTGGAACACGCACATGACGCCGCGCTCTTTCATATATTTGATCAGGCGCGTACGCACTTCCAGATTTCTCGCTTTGATGAAATACATATGCGCATTATGTACACAGCCTTCCGGTACCACCGGCTGCTCGATCTTTCCTGCTTCTGCCAGCGGGCGGAGCTGCTCATGGTAATAGTTGTAGATGGCCATCCGCTTTCTGTCGATTTTCTCATGCTCCTCGAGCTCTGCAAGCAGGTAAGCCGCATTCATATCGCTCGGCAGATAGGAGGAACCGTAGTCGATCCAGGTATATTTGTCGATCTGTCCGCGGAAAAACTTGCTGCGGTTCGTTCCCTTTTCACGAAGGATCTCTGCTTTTTCCAGATAATTTTCATCCTGGAACAGCAGCGCGCCGCCCTCTCCCATCGTATAGTTTTTCGTCTCATGGAAGCTGTAGCAGCCGAAATCGCCGATCGTTCCAAGGGCTTTTCCCTTGTAGTACGCGCTCACACCCTGTGCCGCATCCTCTACAACCTTCAGGTTATGGCGTTTTGCAATATCCATGATGGTGTCCATTTCACAGGCAACGCCCGCATAGTGAACTGGAACAATCGCTTTTGTTTTTTCGGTGATGGCATCCTCAATCTTGGTCTCGTCGATGTTCATCGTATCCGGACGGATATCCACGTAGACGATTTTTGCTCCGCGCAGAACGAAGGCATCTGCAGTGGAAACAAACGTGTAGGACGGCATGATCACTTCATCGCCCGGCTGAATCTCAGACAGGTAAGCTGCCATTTCCAGTGCATGGGTGCAGGATGTCGTAAGCATCGCATGTTTTACGTTGAAATTGTCCTGCATCCAGGCAGAACATTTCTTCGTAAAAGGACCGTCGCCGCACAGCTTGTTGTTTTCCTCTGCCGCCTGGCGGATGTATTCCAGTTCTGTTCCAATAAAAGGTGGTTTATTAAACTCTATCATTGTTTTTTCCTTATCTTTCTTCTATCCATTACTGTTTTATTTACTTTCAGAGCCCAAAACAAGCTCTTAGGTAGTCTCATTTTCTCACAAATCCCTGTGGATTTCAAGACACGATTTTGACATGACAGCCATATCATCATACTGTCCGTAAAACCAAAAGAACCCTTGATTTCTCAAGGGTTTCACAAATAGCGAGAGGGGGATTCGAACCCTCGACACCGCGGGTATGAACCGCGTGCTCTAGCCAACTGAGCTATCTCGCCATATTCATTTTCAACACCGTTTTTCATAAAACATGGGGCCTATAGGGCTCGAACCTATGACCCTCTGCTTGTAAGGCAGATGCTCTCCCAGCTGAGCTAAGACCCCACATTGGTGTTTTGTCTGTTGGCTTTTTATCTGTATCACCAACCGACTTCGTTAGTATAGCATTCCACCCGCCAAATGTCAACACTAATTTTCAAATTTTTTCGATTTTTTCAACTTTTTCTCACGCCACTCTTTCAGATACTGCTCCTGTTCCAGATCTTCCCGTTCTTTCTCCCATCCTGCCGCCCGGCAGAGCGTCCATGCAAGTAGAAGAAATACGGCAAAAATCCCCGCCAGACAAACGATTCCCATATGTCCCGACCGCCTTTCCTGTTCTGATTCTGCTAAAAAAGCAAAGGATCTCCTTACTATTGTATCCGGAACGACGGTACATTATTCCATTTTTCAAATAAAACGAAACCGTCAGATCTCCTTTTTTAGGGATTCTGGCGGCTCCATTTTACTCAAAATTAAAATTCACGTTACGCTTCGTCAATCGCTTTTCCAATATCATGGCGGTAATATTTATTATCAAAGTCGACCCATTCAACAGCCTTGTATGCATTCGCGCGCGCCTCTTTCAAGGTATCGCCAATGGCTGTCACGCCGAGGACACGGCCTCCGTTTGTCACGATCCCGCCGTCTTTGAACTTCGTTCCTGCATGGAAGCAGTAATAGCCCTCATGCTCTTTGAATGTCTCGAGTCCGCGGATCGGGAATCCTTTCTCGTAGGAAACCGGGTAACCGTTCGAAGCCAGTACGACGCAGACACACGCATTATCTGCAAACTGCAGGTCGATCTGGTCGAGAGTTCCGTCGATGCAGGCTTCAAATACATCAATGATGTCTGTCTTCATACGAGGAAGCACAACCTGTGCCTCCGGATCGCCGAAGCGGGCATTGTACTCGAGCACCTTCGGTCCGTCCGGTGTCAGCATCAGTCCGAAGAAGATAACTCCCTTAAACGGTCTTCCCTCGGCTGCCATCGCATCTACGGTCGGCTGATAGATATATTTCTTACAGAACTTATCCACTTCTTCGGTATAGAACGGACTCGGGGAGAAGTTGCCCATACCGCCGGTGTTCAGGCCGGTGTCGCCGTCTCCTGCTCTCTTGTGGTCCTGTGCGGAGCTCATCGTCTTGATCGTCTTTCCATCCACAAAGGAGAGAACGGAAACCTCACGTCCCGTCATAAACTCCTCGATGACCATCTCATTTCCGGCACTGCCGAATTTCTTGTCGAGCATGATCGTCTTGACGCCCTCTTTTGCTTCCTCTAAGGTATTGCAGATCAGAACGCCTTTTCCAAGAGCCAGACCGTCGGCTTTCAGCACGATCGGGAATTTTGCGGTCTCGAGATATTTCTCTGCCGCTTCCGGATCGGAGAATGTCTCGTATGCCGCCGTCGGGATATGGTATTTTTTCATCAGGTCTTTGGAGAACGCTTTCGATCCTTCCAGGATTGCCGCATTCTTTCTTGGTCCGAATACGCGCAGTCCCTCTGCCTCAAACACATCGACAACACCGCCGACCAGCGGATCATCCATGCCGATGACGGTCAGGTCAATCTCTTTTTCTTTCGCAAAAGCAACGAGCTTGTCAAACTCCATCGCTGCAATATCGACACACTCTGCGTACTCCGCAATTCCTGCGTTTCCAGGAGCGCAGTAAATCTTGTCCACCTTCGGGCTCTGTGCCACCTTCCAGGCAATCGCATGCTCTCTTCCGCCGCTTCCTACAATCAGTACTTTCATCGCTCTTACTCCTTTATCTTTACGTGTCCGTCTTCTACCGTTACTTTTCCGTTTGCAATCAGATCAATCGCACGCGGCATGATGACCCACTCGGCCTCTTCCATGACGCGCTGCTGCAGTGCCTTCGGTGTATCGCCCTCGTGCACTTCGACTGCCTTCTGCAGAATAATCGGGCCGGTGTCTGTTCCGCCGTCCACAAAATGAACCGTCGCTCCCGTCACTTTGACGCCGCGGGATAATACGCCCTCGTGCACTTTCAGTCCGTAATAGCCCGTTCCGCAGAACGACGGAATGAGGGACGGATGAATGTTGATGATCTTATTCGGATAAGCATCCACAATGCTCTGCGGGATCACAACCAGGCATCCTGCGAGCACAACGAGATCGACGTTGTACGACTGCAGTTTCGCCAGCAGTGCCTCGTTGAATGTTTCTCTCGATGCAAAGGTCTTCGGGGAAAGGCATACCGCATCAATCCCCTTCTTTTTCGCACGCTCCAGCGCATACGCTCCTGCATTGTTGCTGATGACAACGGAAACCTCCGCGTTTGTGATGGTTCCCTCGTCAATCGCATCCAGAATCGCCTGCAGGTTCGTGCCGCCGCCGGAGACGAGAACTGCTAATCTTAGCATAACTGTACTCCTTTTTCTCCGTTTTCAATGTGGCCGATCACATATGGCGTATCTCCTGTGGAACGGATGGCTTTCATCGCTGCGTCTACATCTTCCGGATCAACAGCCAGTACCATACCGATACCCATGTTGAAGGTGTTGTACATCATCTGCTCGTCGATATTGCCTTTCTTTGCCATCAGATCAAAGATCGGCGGTACGGTGTAGCTGTCTTTCTGTACAACGGCTGCGGTGTTGTCTTTGAGCATACGCGGAATGTTCTCGTAGAAGCCGCCTCCGGTGATGTGGCTGCATGCTTTTACGGTTACACCGGCATCTTTGATGGCGCGGAGTGCTTTTACGTAGATACGGGTCGGTGCAAGCAGAGTCTCACCGAGGGTTGCGCCGAGCTCATCATAGTATGTATTTAAAGAATCTTTTGTCATATCGAAAACTTTGCGGACAAGAGAAAATCCGTTGCTGTGAACGCCGGTGGAAGCCATGCCGATCAGTACGTCTCCGGCTGCCAGATTTTCACCGGTAATCATGTCTTTCTTGTCACATACGCCGACAGCAAAACCTGCCAGATCGTACTCATCCTCCGGCATCAGACCCGGATGCTCTGCGGTCTCACCGCCGATCAGTGCCGCATCGGACTGCAGACAGCCTTCTGCAACGCCTTTTACGATCGAAGCGATCTTCTCCGGATAGTTCTTTCCGCATGCGATGTAGTCGAGGAAGAACAGCGGTTCTCCGCCGGCACATGCGATATCATTCACACACATGGCAACGGCATCAATACCGATGGTGTCGTGTTTATCAAGAATCATGGCGAGCTTCACCTTGGTTCCGCATCCGTCTGTACCGGAAAGCAGCACCGGCTCTTCCATTTCTTTGATTTTTGCCAGGGAAAAAGCGCCGGAAAAACCGCCAAGGCCGCCTAATACCTCCGGGCGCATAGTTTTCTTTACGTGCTCTTTCATTAATTCTACTGATTTGTATCCAGCTTCAATATCTACTCCTGCGTTCTTGTAATCCATGGTGAACCTCCCTTGTCCTTTGTTTTTATTTACTGTAGTTACGGTATCCTGTTTCCTGCAGTTTTGCGTCTTTTGCCTCAACCTGCTCTTTCATTTCCTGTGTATATGCTTTCAGTTTTTCAAGCAGTTCCGGATCGGAAGTTGCAAGAATCTTTGCTGCCAGGATTCCGGCATTGGCACCGCCATTGATGGCAACGGTTGCTACCGGAATGCCGCTCGGCATCTGTACGATGGAGTACAGGGAATCACGGCCTCCAAGCGATGTGGTATGCATCGGAATTCCGATGACCGGCATTTGGAAAATAGCTGCGCACATACCCGGCAGATGAGCTGCCATGCCTGCGCCTGCAATGATAACCTTGAAGCCTTTCTCCTCTGCGGTTTTTGCATATTCGAAAAATACATCCGGCTCGCGGTGTGCGGAGATGATTTTCATCTCGTACTCAATTCCAAATTTTTCCAGCATGTCGGCTGCCTTGCTCATTACCGGCATATCAGAGTCGCTGCCCATCACAATTCCTACTTTAGCCATGTTGTTCTCCTTTTCTGATTAACTGTTCTAAGCGTTATTCATTAGTTATACTTATTTTTATGTTTTAATCATTCAGTTCTGCTTATAATATACTAAGCAGGCGCTGAAATGTCAACCCATAATCAGCCAAAAGGTTCATTTAATTCTTCCGTTCCCGGCAGGACGAAGCGTCCGTCCTCAATGAGAGGGATCGTCGTTCCGTCTGCTTTTTCGACCGCAACCGACTGCAGTTCGCGGTACGGAATCGTGATGTCGGTGTGGCATCCGAAGTATGCTTTCGACGGATCTTCTTTCCGTTTTGCCGAAACCTCGTTCTCGCGTGCGATCACTTCTTTTCCGTCCGGATTGTACATCGGGCTGTCCTCCGCCCACGCGTAGCAGGTGTCGCCCATCGCAAAATGCGGGCCCATCTTCTCCGCGATCAGGATCGGCAGCTTTCCGGCGATGCCGTACTGCTCCGCCATCACATACGCCGTCGTGTTCGTTCCGATGGCAAACTCGCCGATCGGCAGCGTCCTGTGGTGATATAGCAGGTTTTCTTCTATATAAGTACGATTGTCCTCTTCTTTTTCGAAGTTTGCGCAGTCATATGCGGTGATCATGCCGTCGGTCAGCGTCAGGCAGAGATCGCGGTAATACAGCTCGTTCAGGTAGACTCCCGTCACATGGAGCACGCCTGTCGTACCGGTAAGAAGCGGGGAAGTAAAGACCTCTCCGACCGGAATATTGCAGTCGGCAACGCAGTTCTCGAAATTCGTCTCTTTCGCAGGATCGTTCAGATGATGCAGCATCACGCGCAGATCGGTTCTGTTCTCTCCTTTTCCAAGCACATGCACGGAAACACCCTCGTCGAGCGCATCGATCAGATACTGCTGGATGCGCTGGTATTTTTCGTAATCGAGCGTGTTGATCTTTACGATCTCGCGGAAAATTTCTTCATAGCGCGGGTCGATTTCCGGCATCGGGTAGGCGATGATCGTGTAGCCGTACTCGTCATCCTTGATATAGCGGTTTACAATCTGGCCCGCCTCGTTCTGGAATCCGACGCGGAGCTTTTGCTGACGCTCATTTAAGTGCAGTGCCTGTTTTTTATTTACTGGCTCAAACGGAACTTCGCCGAAGGTTTCCACCACGGCAGGGCCGGCATAGCCGTCCGCCAGTTCTTTGTACTCGTCGTATTTCACCTGCATCGCGCGGAGCCGTCTCTTCACGAGATCCTCGTTGAGATACAGCGCCTCATCGTTCCGGTGATCGTAGTCATACTGCTTATTCGCAGACGCACCGGCAACCCACGTTCTCCGCGCACCGCGGGAAATCACCGGCTCGAGTCCCATCTCGCGGAACTGTAATATTGCCGCACGGATCATGCGCTCAAAACCGATGTGGAAGCGGATGCTGACTGTCTTCTTTTTCGACAGATCTTTTCGCGCCACGAGAAAGCACTTGCGGAAGCCTTCTGTATAGGTGCGTGCCATTGCGTCGATTTCTTCCTGGCTGAACGTATTTAAAAAGCGGGCTGTACCCTTCTCATTTTCGGTGATATATTCGCCGTACTGGTACAGATACCGCAGATCCGTCAGATCAGATTCCATCACAATATCCTTCATAAAGTGCAGCGACGGGTCGACGATTTCGCGCACCTGGTATTCCTGGCGCTCCTCGGCGTAATCGCTCACATACCAGTAAATGCTCTCTTTTACATACTGCGCGGACGGCAGCGTCTCCTCCTCGAACATCGCATACAACTCGAGATACAGCTCCATCGCCGCAGTCATCTCCAGCAGGCGGTCCTCATAGACCCAGACAACAGCATTTCCCAGCTCCCGGTACAGGCAGCAGAGGCTCCTTCCATGCGTTTCACCAAGCGCCCGCACGGCAAACGCCGGGTTTCCGTAGGAGGTCTCATACCGCTCCCCGATCACATCTTCGTACGGTTCACGGTTCAGCATGGCAAGTTCTGCCTCCGGCGCTGTTTTCAGATATCCTTCAGCGATTCTCGTCCGGATCTGATCCATTTTGCAGAGGTACTGTGCCATCTGTGCAAAAAAATCGCGGTACGGCTGCGGAACGCTTTTTTCCGCCGGAATCTGGCGGATCCGCTCGATTGCAAGCGCATACCGCTCGTTTAATAATTCATCCATGCAAAAAATTCCTTTCTATGCTCTCTCTAACTTTTACGAGGGGCAGATCTGCCCCTCATTTTTCTTACTTATTCCTGTTTTTCTTCCCGGTCATCGATGATCTTTCCGTCCCGGATGCTCTGCTCGAGAATCTCTTCCATATAACTCCAGATCTCCTCGGATCCGGTTGCCGTCTTCTCGTTTCGTTTCAATGGCTGGGAAATCCGCACATTGTGGCGGGCCCAGTCTTTTCCATCATTCTCATGATTTAAAAGCAGCGGCTGGAAATTATCCATCACATGGGCAAAGCGCGCTTCCGGTGTCTCATACGCCTCGAATTCAAGCCAGAGATCCATCAGCATTTTTCCCTGATCCTCCGGCAGCAGGCCGTAGATGCGCTCGGCCGCTTTATGTTCTCTTTCGTCTTTTGTTTTATTTGCCTCCGCGTCGTACGCATACGTGTCGCCCGCATCAATCTCCACAAGATCGTGGATCAGCAGCATGAGCATCGTTCTGCCGATGTCGATTTTTTCATTCGAATATTCCTGCAGCAGAAATGCCATCACCGCCATGTGCCATGCATGCTCCGCGTCGTCCTCCTGGCGGGAATAGCCGCGGATGTGCGTCTGGCGCAGGATCTGTTTTTCTTTATCAATCTCCAGAATAAAATTCAGCTGTTTTTTAAAACGTTCGTGATCCATCTTTTTCCCCTCTTCTTTATCTTACACCAACCAGAAACAGTGCCAGCCATGCGACCAGCATGCCGCCGCTCGTAATCGAGCCGAGAACCGACATTCTGTGGCTGACCTGTTCTTCTTTAAAGCTCTTCATTCCCACATAGAAGCCGTATCCCGACAAAAGGAATGAGAACAGTCCCGCTGCTCCGAGAAAAATGCCTCCATTTCCGTGGAATGCAAACGATACGACCGAAGCCAGCAGAAACAGAAAGACCGAAGCACCTGCCATATAGAGGGCTTCCTTTCCGCCTTCCGACGGCTTCCGGACAAAATTGTAATTATACTTCTTCCTCGCCATATTTCCATCTCCTGAATTTATTGCAGATCAGGAATGCGCCGCAGCCGATCATGGCTCCAAGCGTATTCAGGATCAGATCATCTACATCAAAGCAGCCCACCTTCGTGATGAGCTGGATCGTTTCCACACAGAGGCTAAACAGAAAACCAAGAAGCGATACTTTCCAGAAGCTCTCCATTTTTTTGTGCATCACCGGAACGATAAAGCCGAACGGCAGAAAACCGATCACATTGCCCGCCAGATTTAAAAATGCGGCAAGGAATCCCACCTGTTCGCGGTAAATCCAGAACCGTCTGATTTCCTGAAACGGCACCAGATTGTAACGGTAATCCAGTTCAAAAAAGTTTCTTCTCCCGTATTCTTCTGCAAAAAACAGAAAATAAACGAGCGCAAGAAGATACACCAGAAATAAAATCCGTCCCACAACGCGGATTCTGGCTTTCGTCTCCTGCTTCATCTTCGTTTCCCCTTTCTGCGTGGTATCAGAAACGCCGGAATACCTCTTCGGCGCATGCGCTTCCAAAATATTCCGGCATTTTTCTTAAAACATAATTTCCCCGCGTCGTTTCAGCAGACCTGCTCCGCTTACGATCATCAGGACACCGGTTGCTACCCCTACCACAACCAGCACTGCGCCCATGGCGATATTTCCGCCGCCGACACGTCCCATGGTTTTATAGATTTTTTCATTCATCGTGCAAAACTCCTTCTTTCAAGTGTACCGCGCCTTATTTCACACCGTACTCCTCATAATAAGCATCAATGGCAGCCTTCATCTTGTCATCGATCTGGATTTTGCCCTGGCATGGACGGTTGTACAGATAGGTGATGACATCCTCCATGGTTACAATGGCATTTGCCGGGAAGCCGTAGGTTTCCTGGATTTCCTCAAGTGCGCTCTTGTCGCCTTTTCCGCGCTCCATGCGGTTTAAGGATACCATCAGTCCTTTGATCTCCACATTGCCCTGTGCCTGGATGATCGGGAAGGTCTCCTCGATGGATTTTCCGGATGTGGTAACATCCTCGATGATGACAACGCGGTCACCGTCTTTGATCTTGCTTCCAAGCAGCAGTCCGGCATCTCCGCCGTGGTCTTTTGCTTCTTTCCGGTTGGAGCAGTAACGTACTTCCACACCGTAGAGATCATGAATTGCAATGGCAGTTACCACGCTGAGCGGGATTCCTTTGTAGGCCGGTCCAAACAGAACGTCGAAATCCAGTCCATAATTGTCATGGATTGCTTTTGCATAATACTCGCCGAGACGTTTTAACTGGCTTCCGGTTACGTAAGCGCCCGCATTCATGAAGAACGGGGATTTTCTTCCGCTTTTCAGGGTGAACTCTCCAAATTTTAATACCTGGCTCTCGACCATAAACTCGATAAACTCCTGCTTGTACTGTTCCATCTTTTTTCCTCCATATTTTCAGGGGAAGGCATCTTTTTTCGCAATGCCGCCCGTTTTTACTTCTATTCTGTTCTATACTACCATAAATGCCTCTGTTTTTCCAGTCCAGACACAGGATTTCGCATAAAAAACATAAAATCCACACAAATAAATTTCATTCTCTGACGCAAAAAATCCCTCCGCCCAGAGAACGGAGAGATTTTGGTATGTTTTCTTTTTAGAAATCTACTTCTGTATCATAGTAGCAGCATTTCAGCAGTTTTTCCATCTCTTCAACAGATGGCTGTCTCGGGTTGGAGCCGGTGCAGGCATCGGCGATGGCATTTACGGCAATGTCGTGCAGTCTCTCCAGAAATACGTCTTCCGGAACGAAGCCCTGCTCGGTCGGATAGCTGTCTTTTCCGTAGTTCTTGATGCACTGCGGAATGTTCAGTTTGTCGTTCATGCCGCGCAGATAAGCGATGAGAAGTTTAATTTTCTCTTCGGTTGTCTCGCCGCCCAGTTTCATTTCGTCCGCGATCACTGCGTAACGTTTTGCTGCGGTCTCGTCTTTTGCGTTGAAAGCGATAACCTTCGGCAGATACATGGCATTTGCTGCGCCGTGAATCAGATGAGCGCCGTAATCAGCGAATGCTGCGCCTGTTTTATGTGCCATGGAATGAACGATACCAAGCAGTGCGTTGGAGAATGCCATACCAGCGAGGCACTGTGCATTGTGCATGCTGTCACGTTTTGCCATATCTCCGTTGTAGGAATCTACAAGGTCTGCCTGGATCATACGGATCGCATACAGCGCCAGCGGATCGGTAAAGTCACAGTTTGCGGTGGAAACGTATGCCTCGATCGCATGCGTCATAGCGTCCATACCGGTGTGAGCAACCAGCTTCTGCGGCATGGTTTCTGCCAGATCCGGGTCAACGATTGCGACATCAGGTGTGATCTCGAAGTCTGCCAGCGGGTATTTGATACCTTTTTCATAATCGGTGATAACTGCGAATGCGGTTACCTCGGTTGCCGTTCCTGATGTCGAAGAAATTGCACAGAAGTGAGCTTTCTTACGAAGTTTCGGCATTCCGAATACCTTGCACATCTCCTCGAAGGTGATGTCCGGATACTCGTATTTGATCCACATTGCCTTTGCTGCGTCGATTGGAGATCCGCCGCCCATTGCTACGATCCAGTCCGGCTGGAACTCTTCCATCGCTTTTGCACCGCGCATAACCGTCTCTACAGACGGATCAGACTCAATTCCTTCGAAAAGCTGTACCTCCATGCCAGCTTCTTTCAGGTAATCCACTGCACGATCCAGGAAACCGAAGCGTTTCATGGAACCGCCGCCTACACAGACCATTGCGCGTTTTCCCTCAAATGTTTTCAGTGCCTCTAAAGCACCCTTTCCGTGGTATAAATCTCTTGGTAATGTAAATCTTGCCATTGTTCAGAACCCCTTTCTTGTTTTGCTTCTGATCAGGCGGCTCCGGCAGATCAGATCAGCAGATTTTCTGTTTTTCCACTCTCTGTTTAAGCCGCCTTTTGTCTTTTGTTCTCGACTTTGTTATTATTATAACAAACTTTTTCAGGGATTTCCAATACAAAAATGATATTTCCTGATGTCAATTATATATGTCTTATTTACTTCCGTGCCGCCCACGCGCATCGCCACGCAGCTTTTCGGAATGCTCTCCCGGATCGCATCGGCCGTCCGCTGCAGCAGCAGATCACCGTACTCGTGGCCCATCGTGTCGTTTGTCCGCTTCAAATAATTGCAGTCCGCCATAATAAGACTCGTCGGAAAATCGCCGGCCTGTACCATATGATCGCTTTCCGCTTCCAGATATTTCACGAAAAAACACTCCCAACCACTTTCAGCGCCTCCGCCAGATCCTCCCGAAAATCCTCATCCCCTCTCCGCAGACTATTCACCCTGCACCCAAACACCCTCTCATGCCCCGTACAGTGCAGATACCTGCCGTCCCCCAGATACATCCCCACATGCCCCTTCCAGAACAGCAGATCCCCGGCCTTCGCCCGTTCCTCCACCAGACACATCTCCTCCCCTTCTCTCCAGATCGCTTTCATCGGATACCCTTCCCTGATATCCGCATCCCGCCAAATCAAAACCCCATTCATCAAATACGCCATAAACACCACACCCGAACAGTCAATCCCATCCGCCGCCTTCCCGCCCCACCGGTACTGGCATCCAAGATACCCCTTCGCACACTCCACAACCTTCCTCCGAAACTCCTCTTCCGACCACCCCTCTGGAATCCCCTGCTCCACAAAAAACCGATCTTCCGATTTTCCCCACAAAAACCGATCCGAATCCAGTCTTTTTCTTAATGCCACCTCCGGCACAAACCCACTGATCCCATTCGCCAGTTTCACCCTGCAATACCCATTCTCCGTCTCCTCCATTTTCTCCACAAAACACCCCCGTCCCAGCGTCTCCAACATCCGCGCCTGCACCCGCGCTCCCCTCATCACATCCGCAAACCCGCGCGTCACCACATACGTATTCCCGGCCTTTTCCCTCTCCTCCATCCACTCCCGGCTTCTCTCTTCAATCAAATTCCTCTCCATCCACCCCCGATACCCATAATGCGTCCAAACCTCAATCCACTCTCCATCTCCTTCCCACATCACACCCCATCCAGCAAACACCTCATCCACCACATCCGTCCCATTCTCCTCATACAAAAACGCCCGCTTCACTTTAATGATCCCATACTTCATCTCACATACCACCTTCCATTTTCTATATACTATGCACCCACCACAACACTCTCACGCCGATCCGCCCCCGGCGGATCCAGACTTACTTCGTTTCAGCTCCACACAACCAGACCTCACTGGAATTTGCGCCTGCCGTGTGGCGGGCATAGAAAAAGAGGGCAGAAACTGGGAGCCCGGAACAGGTGCAGAAAAATGGGATGAGATCTGGTGCTCAACACCAGATCTCAAAACGCACTGAGTCGGGAAATTATCAAATTTCCTGACGAATTGCGTTGGTTCCCATTTTTCTGTGCCTGTTCCGGGCCACAGTTCCGCCCTCTTTTTCTCGCCCGTCACACGGCAGGCGCAAATTCCAGCGAGGTCGTCCGTTATCTCACAGCTCCAATCAACTCATTAATATCGTCAACCTTATGCCTTCTCATATACTCCTCGATACCGCGAACCGTTTCAACAGTCGCATACGGATTAAAGAAATTCGCCGTCCCAATCGAAACCGCCGTAGCCCCCGCCAGAATAAACTCCAGCGCATCCTCCGCCGACGCAATACCGCCCATACCAATAATCGGCACTTTCACTGCCTGCGCCACCTGATACACCATCCGCACCGCAATCGGCTTCACCGCCGGCCCCGACATACCGCCAGTCTTATTCGCAATCGCAAACTTCTGTCGTTCAATATCAATCTTCATCCCAGTAAGCGTATTGATCAGCGACAGCACATCCGCCCCGCCGGCTTCCGCAGCCCGCGCCATCTCCGTAATATCCGTCACATTCGGACTCAGCTTCATAATAATCGGCTGCTTCGCATATTTTTTAACTTCTCTGGTGATCGCCTCCACCGCCTTCGGATCCTGTCCAAACGCAATACCGCCCTCCTTCACATTCGGGCATGAAATATTAATCTCCAGCAGATCCACCGGCTCCGAAGCCAGCCGCTCCACAACCTCACAATAATCCTCCGTCGTCCGTCCACAGACATTCACCACAATCTTCGTGTCAAACTGCTTCAAAAACGGAATATCCCTCTCACAGAACACATCAATGCCAGGATTCTGCAGCCCGATCGCATTCAGCATTCCGCCATAAACCTCCGCAATACGCGGCGTCGGATTCCCCGGCCACGGCACATTCGCAACGCCCTTCGTCACAACCGCGCCAAGCTCCTTCAAATCCACAAACTCACTGTACTCCGCGCCAGAGCCAAACGTACCAGATGCCGTCATAACCGGATTCTTCAGTTCCACACCCGCCAGATTCACACTTGTCTTCATCGCTTTTTCTCCTCCTCGCGTCACTTACAGCTCAATTTCCGTACTCAAAAAGACCGGCCCGTCCTTGCAGATCCGCTTATTGTGCACATGCGAATGACCATCCACCTCAGTCGACTGGCAGACACACGCAAGACATGCGCCAACGCCGCACGCCATCTTCTCTTCCATCGAAATCCAGCATGGAATTCCCTTTTCCAGACCGTACGCCTTAATCGCACGCAGCATCGGAGCCGGACCGCAGGCAAAAATTACATCTGCTTCCAGATGATCCTCGCGCACCGCATCCATCACATTGCCCTTCACACCGGCACTTCCGTCCTCAGTTGCAATATGAAGATCGCCTGCCGCAGCAAACTCCTCATTTAAGAACAACTCATCGCGGTAACCACAGCAGATGATCGTGTCCGTTCCAAGATCCTTCGCCGTCTGCAGCATCGGCGGAACACCGATACCGCCGCCCATCAGCATCACACGTTTTCCCTTACCTTCCTCGATCGGGAATCCATTTCCAAGCGGCCCTAAAATATCAACCTCATCCCCCGCTTTCAGATGCGAAAACTCCTCCGTTCCTGCACCTGCCACACGGTAGACAATCCGAAGTCTTCCTCCCTCGCGGTCGATCTCACAAAGAGAAATCGGACGCGGCAGAAGACGGCTGCCGTCTTTCGAAAACAGAGAAATAAACTGGCCGGCCTTCGCCTCTTTCGCAATCACTTTCGTGGAAATCCACATGCTGTAAATCCCTTTTGCAATGCACTCCTGACTTTCCACAGTACAGCATTCCTTGATTTTCATAAGCTGAACACTCCTTTTATTTTCTTGAATCGGCGAAAAGCCCAAAATATCCTCCGGCCGACATAACATCTACCCGGCAGACCTTCTGAGCTTTTCACCCTGTATTCTTATTTTGCAGCAGCAAGCGCCCCGCTGATATCCTCAACCATATCCTTTACAGCTGCTCTCGAAGCATCCGCAAAGTTCTCAGTGCCAAACTCGGCATATTTTTCCTGTTTGTAAGCAGCGATAATACCTCTCGAAGAGTTTACGATTGCACCCAGTCCGTCCTCATTGAAGAAGTGAACGAGGTCTTTTCCTTTTCCGCCCTGTGCACCGTAGCCCGGTACCAGGATGTAGGATTTCGGCATTACCTTACGCAGCACCTTGCCCATCTCCGGGTACGTAGCGCCGACAACAGCTCCCACATAGCTGTAATCATCGCCCATGTGCTCCTCGCCCCACGCGGCAACCTGCTCGCCGACCCACTCATACAGCGGACGTCCGTCGATGATGCGGTCCTGGAACTCGCCGCTGGACGGGTTCGAGGTTTTTACCAGAACAAAGATACCTTTTTTCTCCTCTTTGCAGACCTTGATGAACGGTTTTACGCCGTCAGATCCAAGATACGGATTGACAGTTGCAAAATCCTCATGGAATCCGGCGTAGGATTTGCTTCCCACCTGCACGTGGCCGAGGTGGCCGACTGCATACGCCTCAGAAGTAGAACCGATATCGCCTCGTTTGATATCACCGATGACAACGAGACCCTTTTCCTGGCAGTAGGAAACGGTCTTCTCATACGCTGCCATTCCCGGAACGCCGAACTGCTCATACATGGCAACCTGCGGTTTTACAGCCGGAATCAGATCGTATGTTGCGTCGACAATCGCTTTATTGAACTGCCAGATGGCCTCTGCAGCTCCTTCGAGTGTCTCTCCGTACTCGGCAAATGCCTTTTTCTGTACGTGCTCCGGCACATAGTTCAGCATCGGGTCCAGACCTACTACGATCGGTGCATTTGTTTTTTTGATGTTTGCAATCAGTTTGTTAATCATCTGCTTACTCTCCCTCTTCTGTCTTTTTTTATAGAAATTACTTAGCTTCGTATACAATCTTGCCGCCGCATACGGTAGCCATAACTTTTCCTTTGACTTTCTTGCCGCCGAACGGAGTGTTTTTGCCCTTGGAAACAAACTCCTTCGGATCGATCACATACTCTGCTTCCGGATCAATGACAACCACATCGGCGTCCATGCCAGGTGCAAGAGAACCTTTCTTGTCCAGATGCAGGATTTTTGCCGGATTGTAGCTCATTTTCTCCGCCATCTGCATCGGGGTGATGATCTCAGTATCCACAAGCTCGGTGATGGTAAGAGCCACACTCGTCTCCAGTCCGACGATGCCGAACGGAGCTTTCTTGAAGGACTCCTGCTTCTCGGTCAGCGCATGCGGTGCATGATCGGTGCTGATGACATCAAAGACATCGTCTTTCAGACCCTGGCGCAGTGCCTCGAGGTCCTCTTTCGTACGGAGCGGCGGGTTCATCTTGTAGTTGGTGTCGCCTTTTACGATGTCGTCGCTGCAAAGCGTAAAGTGATGCGGGCAGACCTCAGCGGAAATCGAAACGCCGGCCTTTCTCGCCTCGCGTACCATATCCACGCTCTCTTTGGTCGAGCAGTGGCACAGATGCAGGTGTGCGCCTGTCTCTGCGGCAAGTACGATATCTCTTGCAACAATCGTGTTCTCTACGGAGTTTGTGATGCCCGGCAGATGCCACTCTCTCGAGTTTGCATCCTCATTCATGCAGCCGCCGTTTACGAGGTTCTTGTCCTCGCAGTGAGCCAGCACCGGAATGTTTTTCTCTGCGGCAATCTCCATGGCCTCTTTGTAGAGCAGCGCGTTCATAACGGATTTTCCGTCCTCGCTGATCGCCGGGATGCCGGCTTTTACCATGCCCTCGATATCGGCGAGCTCTTCACCCTTCTGTCCTACTGTGATGGCGCCTGCCTGCAGTACATTAATCGGAGAAAAACGGTCTGCTTTGATCGTTACATAGTTGACGCGGTCCGGGCTGTCGATGACCGGTTTTGTATTCGGCATCGCTACCAGCGTTGTCACGCCTCCTTTTGCGGCTGCTTTCGAACCGCTTTCAATATCTTCTTTATATGTCTGCCCCGGGTCGCGGAGATGTACATGCATATCGATGATGCCAGGCATTACATAGCAGCCTTTTGCATCTATTACCTGCGCATCTTTTACGCGGATTCCTTTTTCAACCCGTGTAATAACGCCGTTTTCGATCAGAACATCACTGATTTCGTCTTTTTGGGTGGCCGGGTCGATGACCTGTCCATTTTTGATTAAGATACTCATCTTACGTTCTCTGATCCTTTCTTTTTTTCTGACCGGATTCCCGATCATTCTTCCTTTTTATAATACACGAAATCTTTCCTGAAATAAAGAGTTTTTTCTTGACTTTTTTGATTTGCAAGATTATAATAGTCTCAATCGAGAAGATGTTGAGATGTAATACGTGGTCACTAGCTATTAGAGATTATATTAGCATTCACCTTCAATATAATCTGTAATAGCTGGTGAATTTTTTTACCAAAAGTTCACTCGCTTATGGGGGAACATATGCATTCCCACATCATGCTTATTTTTTAATTTTATGGAGGTAACTCACAATGAACAAGGGAACAGTGAAATGGTTTAACGCAGAGAAGGGCTATGGCTTCATCACAGGCGAAGACGGAAACGATGTATTCGTACATTTCTCCGCTATCCAGGGTGAAGGATTCAAAACTCTTGACGAAGGTCAGGCAGTTACTTACGATCTTACCGAGGGTGCTCGCGGAATGCAGGCTTCCAACGTTGTTAAATGCTAATTAACCATAAGCGAAAGGCCGGGGGACGTATGTCCTCCGGTTTTTTAATTTACGCGGGCAACGAGCAAAAGTCCGTGCCTGCACGAGACACTGGCGACTGCCGCGATAACTTGAGAAACTCGCGGAGCGTGTTTCTCATAGTTTTTTCAAATCTCTATAACAAAAGCGCTTATCACTCCGGAATTTTCCCGTCTGTGGTAAGCGCTTTTACTTTCTTTAACAATTCTGCTTATTCCGCTGTACTTTCGCTGGTGGAATCTGCTGTGCTGTCACTTGCCGTATCTGCTGTGCTGTCCGAAGATGTATCGGAAGCATCAGAGCTGTCGCTGGTGTCATCTGCACTGCTGTCGCTGGATGTGTTAGTCTCGCTCAGATAATTCTGAATATCCGTCACGTTCATCGTTGTGGTTTCTGTCGTGCGGTTCGCCTTTTTCTCTGCTACAGAGTTCTGGTAAACTGCCATGGAGAACCAGCCGATCAGTGCAGCCAGAACAACGACGAAAGCGGTAACTTCCAGTCTCGTGATCCATCTTTCACGTCTCATGATTTTCTCACGGTTCGCTTTTTCCTTTTTATAGCGGTCAACTTTTTCCTGACTCATGGTTCTACTTCTCCTTTGATTTCTAAAAAGTGCTCGGCGGCACTTTCAAACATGTTGAAAATTATACTACATTTTCAACAAAAAGGGAAGAGAAAAGTTATAATACAATGATAATTCCGCCGTCATTTGCGTACATACTGCTGACGCCCCGGGTATCGAGTACGAAGACATCCTGTACCGCAAGGCGCTCCAGAAGGGCTTCTTTTACCATCTCGGCGCGCTCCGGGCAGTTGCAGTGGGAAACGGCGAGGGTCTTTGTCTCCACATGCTGTGCGTCATTCACAACGGCATCAACCATCTTCATCAGCGCTTTGTTGATGCCGCGCGCCTGGTCGAGCTGAACGATATCGCCCTCCGGTGTGGAGCCCATGACCGGTTTGATTTTAAGGGCGGATGCAACGAGCGCTTTCGCCTTGGAAAGACGGCCGTTTTTCCGCAGAGTTTCGAGATTTTCCAGCACGAAATAGGTGTGCTGTGTGCTGATATAGAGTTCTACTGTCTCTACGACGCGCTCAAAGCTCATGCCGGCTTCCTCGCACTCCACGATTTTTTTCACGATCAGGGTCTCTCCTATCGATGCGCTTCTGGAATTGAATACGTGAATCTTCAGATCCTCGTTCTCCTCCTGCGCCAGGTTTGCACCGAGCACTGCGCTGTTATAGGAACCGCTGAGCTGTGCGGAGAGTGTGACCGCGTAGCACCGTTCTGCTCCGTTCAGAAAAGATTTCCGGAAATAATCCGGCGACGGGCAGGCGGATTTCGGGCACTCCGGGCATTCCGCTACTCTCTTTAAAAAATATTTCTGGTCGAATGTCTCGTCATCCAGAATGGATTCGCCGCCGACTTCCAGGGTCAGCGGTGCAATTTCAATATTTCCTCTTTTTTTCATATCTGCTGTCAGTTCACAGCAGCTGTCTGCAACAATGTGAAAACTCATATCTATAGTCCCTCCAAACTTAATTCCGCCTTTTGCTCACAGCGGACCTTCGTATTTCCAATCACCGCTCTTTTTCAAACCTTTTCTTGTAGGGACGAATCCGACACAGTGAATTTTTTGATAATTTGTCATGTAGTTTTGATAACTACATTTTATCATAACACACTTAGTGCCCCATTGCAAAAAGTTTTTTCTTTTTAAAAGTTTTTTCCTTTTCTTGTCGCACTCCCCTTTTTGCGGTATACTACGGTCATACGGCTTTTTTTGCTTATGGATCTTTTTATGGATCTTTTCCATGACTTGTTTTCAGGAGGTGGTACGTATGGAATGGACTTTTTCGGATTCAGTCCGGCTTTCCCTGCTTTCGTTTTCGGAAGCTTCCAAGGTCTGCGCGGCGCTGCCCGGATTCTCTCTTTTGAAACGCAGTCTGGAGCCGGAGCGCATCGAATACTGCCGCGCGGAGCTGCTGCCTGACTGCCTGGTCGGATCCCTTGCCGTCCCGGACAAGACACATCCGCTTCATCACGCATTCTCGCTGGCATTTTACCTTGATCGTGAACAGCTTATTCTGGCATCCGACGAACAGACACTTCCGGCTTTGCAGAGCCGCCTCTTTCCGGAAGAACCGCTCGATACTTCCGACGTGTTCCATCTGTTTTTCTCGTTTCTGGAATCGCTGATCCAGGAGGATATGCTCTATCTGCAGAATTTTGAGAAGCGCCTCGCGACAATCGAGGAGTCTCTTCTCGACACTCTGCCAAAAGAGCTGCAGCGGACCCTGATCACGATCCGTCGGGAGCTGCTCGTGTTCCATGCCTATTACCAGCAGCTTCTCGACATGTGCGAAATACTCTCCGAGGACGAAAATCACTTTCTTCCCCCGGAATGCGCCCGCCAGTTTGCGCGCCTTGGAAACCGTGTGGACCGCTTGTACGACCACACACAGATGCTGCGGGAGTACGCCTTACAGATCCGCGAGATGCAGCAATCCCAGATCGACCTGCGTCAGAACGATACGATGCGGATTCTGACGGTCGTCTCGACCCTTTTCTTCCCGCTCTCGCTGATCGCCGGCTGGTACGGCATGAACTTTACGCATATGCCCGAGCTTTCCGCCCCGTACGCATACTTTATCCTGATCGGCATCTGTATTCTCATTGTTGCTGTTGAAATTTGGTATTTTAAAAAGAAAGGCTGGTTTTAACTACGGATGATTATTCTGCAGATTACACAGTTAAAGAATTTTATGAACACGCTGCTCCGCCTCGAGACATTTGACCGTTTTCCCGTCTCCGAGGCGTCGATCACAACGTTTACGACGTTCTCCATCGACGGAAGTCTCCACACGGACTTTTTCGATCCCGACGACGCGCAGCTTTTAAAGGAAAAGGGACGCACGCGGCTTCTCTGGAAGGATGTGAAATCGTTTTGCTACTCTGTTATTAAAGGAAAGCGGACACCGCTGCAGTTCAAATTTGTGTTTCAGCTCCCGCAGGCTGCCTGTGAGAAAATGATTGCGGATCACGCACTGCCGTTTGAAATTGAGAATATCTTCGGATGCTTTCTAAATTTTCAATATAAAGACGGCAAACTCCTTCTCACGACAGGCACTTCCCTCAAAATTTTTACGATGGACAAGTCGCTCAACCGCGTCTTCGATGAGGAAGTCCGCCAGTTTCTGCTGAAACATGAAATTGCATTTGAAGAACAGATTTAAACCAAAATACTTCTATATAGAAAGGTTCTATTTTTATGAATCAGATTATTATGTGGATCATGGCGGTCGGTGCGGTACTCGGCGGTGTCGACCGGATCGCTGGAAACCGCTTCGGGCTTGGAAAACGGTTTGAGGAGGGTTTTAACCTGCTCGGGCCGACGGCGCTCTCCATGGCGGGCATCATCTGCCTGACGCCGCTTCTTTCCCGTTTTCTCCGTTTTGCCCTTGTTCCGCTCTGGAACCATCTCGGGCTTGATGCAGGGCTGCTTTCCGGCATTCTCGCGATCGATATGGGCGGCTACCAGCTCGCCGGAGAGCTTTCGGCATCGCAGGAGATGGTGCGCTACGCGGGACTTGTCGTTGCGGCGACGCTCGGCTGTACGATCACATTCACAATTCCGGTCGGCATGGGGATGTTAAAGAAAAGCGACCGGCTCTTTTTCTCCCGCGGTATGCTGATCGGCACCGGCACACTTCCGGTCACTCTGGTTGTCGGCGGACTGCTCTCGGGGCTTTCTTTCCTGCAGATCGTAATCCAGTCGCTCCCGGTGCTCCTCTTCTGCTTTCTGCTGATGTTCGGCATCTGGCGTTTTCCGGATCAGACCGTGCGCGCGTTCACGGTATTTGCAGATGTGATCCGGCTTCTGACGACGATCGGCCTCATCGCGGGCGCGTTCTGCTATATGACCGGCTTTTCGCTGCTCCCGGACCTTGCCCCTCTCGAGGATGCAATGGCGGTTGTCTCCTCGATCGGCATTGTGCTGCTCGGCAGCCTTCCGACGGCGGAGCTTTTACAGCGGGCGCTCAAAAAACCGCTCTCTTTCATCGGAAGAAAAACCGGCATGAACGACAGCAGTGCCGCCGGTCTTCTGATGGGCATTGTCAGCCCCGTTCCGGCGATCACAATGATGGAAACGATGGACGAGCGCGGAAAGATTGTAAACGCAGCTTTCCTCGTCTCCGCCGCATCGACCATCGCCGCACATATGGGATTTACGTTCGGCACCGATCCTGATTTTGTCGTGCCGCTTCTCGTTGCAAAGCTCGCCGGAGGCATCGCCGCCGTCTGCGCCGCGCTGTTTTTCACGAAAAAATCTGCTTAACGACGAAAATCTGTGACGCAGTAATTCACGCTCTGCGGTGCTGAATTTTTTGCATTATTTTCGGGGATTGCTATAATTGTTTGAGAGTATACATAGCAACGCAATAAGACCTGCGCTTTCAAACGGCGCAGGTCTTATTGCATTTCTTACTTATTTTCTATTTCTTATTTCAGCATATCCTCTTTGATAATTCCATGCTCTTTTAAGAGATCTCCCACTACATTTCCATCCACCAGCTTCAGCAGAGGTTTTTTCAGCAGGTTGAGCGGTCCAGGAAGCTCGATTTCCAGAGGGGATTTTCCATCCATCAGCTTCACGGAGCTGTCCAGCAGGTCGCGGATATCGTAAACGCTGCCCCATACCTCCGGCACGCCGCGGTCTACGCCGAGGAGTCCGTAAACAGCTTCCATTGCAGTACGAACGGAATACTCTGTTGTGAAGATGGTATCTCTTGGTGTCTCAGCGAACTGTCCAAGGAATGCGAAGTTGACACAGCCATCCGGGATGACATCCGGGCGGTCGCCCTTTCTTCTTGGCATAAAGAATGCGGTAATGTACGGCATCATGGTCGGTACGCAGACGGCGCTGTTCTCTGCCAGCTCCGGAATCTGGTCAACCGGCACGCCGAGGTGGTACAGCCACTCTTCGGTGATCTCTTTACCGGTGCACTCTTTCATCGGTTTCTTCACATAGTCGCCAGGTACGTCGGTGAACAGGCTGTAAACCCATACGCATACCTTGTCTTTATCCTGCTCTTTGAACTGTCCCTGACGGTTGATGGTCCAGCTTAAGAGCCACTTGGAATCCTGGCAGCTTACGATACCGCCGGTAACAACCTTTCCGGTTTTCGGATCACGTTTGCAGATATTGGTGATATACGGGATGATCTTGTCGTCGAGTGTGGTGATCGTTGCGGATTCCCAGTTCGTCTTTGCGATATCGGAGCAGAATTTCTCCGGATGACCAAAGGACGGATCCTGTTTTGCAATGTTTTTCCACAGGCTCCAGCAGCCGCTTGTGCGGACCTCTGCATCACCGTTCGGTGCATGGTTCTGATCGCCGTAGATCGTGCCTTCGGTGCAGCTTCCGTTGGTAACGAAGACGAGGTCATTCTCGGTGAGAACGATGCCTTTCTCGACGCCGTTTACTTTGCACTCGATGGCTTTTGCGACTTTCTTTCCATCGTTGATTTCAAAGATAACGTTGGTTACTTCGGTATTGAACTGGAAGTCTACGCCGGCATCCTCGAGGTATTTCTTCATCGGAAGAATCAGGGACTCGTACTGGTTGTACTTCGTAAATTTCAGTGCGGAGAAGTCCGGCAGTCCGCCGATGTGGTGAATGAACCGCTGGAAGTACAGCTTCATCTCCAGTGCACTGTGCCAGTTTTCGAAGGCGAACATCGTTCTCCAGTACAGCCAGAAGGTGGAATTGAAGACTTCATCATCAAAAACATCTTCGATCGTCTTGTCGTACAGATCCTCATCTCTTGTCATGAAGAGTTTCATGATCTCCATGCAGCCTTTCTGGCTCAGGTTGAACTTGCCGTCGGTATGGGCATCCTCGCCGCGGTTCTTCGTTGCACGGCACAGGGAGTAGTTCGGGTCTTTTTTGTTCAGCCAGTAATACTCGTCGAGAACGGATACGCCAGGTGTCTCAATCGACGGGATGCTGTGGAACAGATCCCACAGGCACTCGAAGTGGTTTTCCATCTCACGGCCGCCTCTCATGATGTAGCCGCGGGTCGGATCGTAGATACCGTCGCAGGCACCGCCGGCGATGTCCATGGCTTCCAGAATGTGGATGTGATCGCCTTTCATCTGGCCGTCTCTTACGAGGAAGCACGCTGCTGCGAGGGCTGCGAGGCCGCTTCCTACAAGGTATGCGCTCTTCTCATCGACGCCTTCCGGTTTTTCCGGTCTTGCGAAGGCTTCGTAGTTTCCGTTGGTATAATAAATGCCTTTGCTGTTTTTCTTATCTTTTCCGCGCTCGGTGTTGCGGTAATCATTCTTTGGTTCTGATGTTACAGTGGTTGTCTCCGCTGCTTTTTTTGCTTCACTCTTGTTTTTTGCCTGCAGCACTGCTGCTCCAGCTCCGATGACTGCTGCTGATGCAATTCCGAATTTTAATCCTTTTTTTGACATAGACGTTCATCCTTTCTTTTCTAAATACGACTGCCGAAATGGTTTTTCGAATTCCCGGTTCGTATTGGTTATGCTGCTTTCTTTGTTTTACAAGTTTCTGTTGTGTTGCTGTTGTCTGTTGACAGTTTGAATCTTACTTCATTTTTCCCCGCTTTTCCATTTACAAAACAGGGCGGATGATAAAATTTTTATCACACGCCCTGTTTTGTAAAGTATTTTATTTGTTTTTCTGGAAATTGCGGATGGAATTGACGACATTTCCTTCCATCGTGCGGTGCATTTTCTCTGCAATCACATGGTAATCTACTTTCATGCCGTCCTTGATCCAGTCGAGCATGACGCCGGTGAAGCTGTACTTATAGAAATCTGCGATGAAGCTCTGGTCCGCCTCGGAGATGCCGGTTCCTTTTGCTTTCTCCTGCACGACACCGTACAGCAGATCGTGCGTCAGATGAAAGAGATACGTCTCAATCTGCTCGCGGCTTACGGAATGGTAGACATTCATAATAAACGGCTTGTTCTCGAGCACCACCTCAAAAATCTGCAGCATCCCCTCCTGCCACGTCTCGTACGTCTTCTTCCCCTGCAGCGCCTGCGTCGCATCCTCAAGGCACGACCATTCAACGAGATCGTAGATATCCTTAAAATGATAATAAAACGCCATCCGGCTGATGCCGCAGTCTGTCGTCAGATCGTTGATCGTAATTTTGTCCAGCGGCTTCTTCAAAAGCAGCTTCTTTAACGACGCTTCCAGAGCCGCCTTCGTTGCATTTGTCATGTATTTCCTCCCTTTTCTTCTGTCTGTTCGGAACGCTTCTATGCTTTTCATTGTAGCATACCCCTCCTCCGAAAACAACCGCGCCAGCCCTTCTGATGGGACTTTACAAAAAGTTTAGAAAATGCCGGAATACCGGTAAATACAAGGCTTTTTGCCGTTCTGTTAGCACTCTTTTTTCTTGAGTGCTAATTTTTTCTTGACTTTTCCCTGTGCCAGTATTACTATAACTATCAGGGCAGCAAAAAAGCTGCAGACATCTAAAAAAGCATAGTATTCCCGCTTTGCCGGGACAAAATATTTTTATAAGAAAAGGAGTGTGTTTCTCATGAGTGCGAAACATGGAAATCTTTCTATCAACAGCGACAATATTTTCCCGATTATTAAAAAATGGATGTATTCCGATCACGACATCTTTGTCCGCGAGCTCGTTTCCAACGGCTGCGATGCCATCACCAAACTGAAAAAGCTGGACGGCATGGGCGAATATACACTGCCGGATGACTACAAAGCATCCATCCAGGTCATTGTAAACCCGGATGAGAAAACCCTGAAATTCATCGATACCGGTCTTGGTATGACGGCTGACGAAGTCGAAGAATACATTACCCAGATCGCTTTCTCCGGCGCTACCGAGTTCCTGGAGAAATACAAAGACAAAACAAACCCGGATCAGATGATCGGCCACTTCGGTCTTGGTTTCTACTCTGCTTTCATGGTAGCCGACGAAGTGCACATCGATACTCTTTCCTACAAAGAAGGCTCCACACCTGTTCACTGGACCTGTGACGGAAGCACCGAGTACGATATGTCCGAGGGCAGCAAAACAACCGTTGGTACCGAAATCACCCTGTTCCTGAATGAGGACTGCCTCGAGTTCGCCAATGAATACCGTGTCCGCGAAGTACTCGAGAAATACTGCTCCTTCATGCCGGTTGAAATCTTCCTGTCCAAAGCAAACGCTCCGCAGGAGTACGAAACGATCGACGAGAGTGAATTAAAAGAGGACGACGTTGTCGTTGAGCACATCCACGAGGATGCAAAATACGAAGAGAAAGAAAAAGAAGACGGAACCAAAGAGCAGGTTGAGGTTTCTCCAGCAAAAGAGAAAGTAAAAATCAACAAACGCCCGGTTTCCATCAGTGATATCCACCCGCTGTGGACGAAACATCCAAACGAGTGCACCGACGAGGACTACAAAGAGTTCTACCGCAAAGTCTTCAATGACTACCGCGAGCCGCTGTTCTGGATCCACCTGAACATGGACTATCCGTTCAACCTGAAAGGTATCCTCTACTTCCCGCGCATCAACACCGAGTACGATTCCATTGAGGGAACCATCAAACTGTACAACAACCAGGTATTTATCGCGGACAACATCAAAGAAGTTATTCCGGAGTACCTGATGCTCTTAAAAGGTGTCATCGACTGCCCGGATCTGCCGCTGAACGTATCCCGAAGCGCACTGCAGAACGACGGATTTGTCAAGAAGATCTCCGAGTACATCTCCAAGAAATTCGCTGACAAACTCTCCGGCATGTGCAAGACCGACCGTGAGAACTACGAGAAATACTGGGATGATATCAACCCATTCATCAAATACGGATGCATCAAGGACGAGAAATTCTCCAAGAAGATGATGGACTACATTCTGTTCAAGAACATCGACGGAAAATATCTGACCCTTGAGGACTGCATCAACGAGAATAAGAAAGAAGAAGCTCCTGCTGAGAACACCGAGGAGAAGTCTGAAACTGCTGAGAATACAGAAAATACGGAAAACGCTGACGAGAAGAAAGAGCCGGAAAAAACGACAGTTTACTACATTACCGACGAAGTTCAGCAGAGCCAGTACATCAACATGTTCCGCAGCCAGGGCATGGACGCTGTCATCCTGAAACACAACATCGACTCCGCTTTCATCACCCATGCAGAGCGTTACAACGAACATGTGACCTTCCAGCGCATCGACGCAGATCTGACCAACGATATGAAAGATGAGTCCGGTGAGGATCTGACTGACGCTACCAATACACTGACCGATCTCTTCCGCAAAGTCCTTGACAAGAAAGACCTGACCGTCAAAGTTGAAAACCTGAAAGATGAGAACGTATCCTCCATGGTAACACTTTCCGAGGAGAGCCGCCGGATGCAGGATATGATGAAGATGTACGGCATGACCGGCATGGATCCGTCCATGTTCGGCGGACAGGAAACTCTGATCCTGAATGCAAAACATCCGCTCGTTCAGTACATTCTGAAGAATGGCGAGAACGACAACACATCCCTGTTCTGCGAGCAGCTGTATGATCTGGCCATGATCAGCCACAAACCGCTCTCTCCGGACGAGATGACAAAATTCGTAAGCAGAAGCAATCAGATTATGATGCTCCTTGCAAAATGATAAAGCACAGGCACAGCAAAACGCACCTCTTATAAAACACGCCGGATTTCTGGAATTTACCAGATGTCCGGCGTGTTTTTTCCTGCTTTTTTACTTTACGATTTCTGATCCAGATGATAAAATAATTCTATTCGCCCTATTGAAAAATAAGGAAAATCACACGAAAGGTCTGGTATTTATTTCTATGCAAAAAGGAAAGCCATCCGCCCTGCTCCCGATCGCCGTTTTTCTGGTGTTTTATCTGGGGCTCGGCATTTATTCCGAGTATATTTTAAAAATTCCGATGGGCTTCTACAACATCCCCATCGTCGTCGCGTTTCTGGCTGCGATCCTCGTCGCCTGTCTGCAGAACCGCAGTGTCCCGTTTGAAGAAAAGCTCGCGCTCATGGGACAGGGCATCGGGGACAAAAACATCATCACAATGCTGCTGATCTTCCTCGCCGCAGGCACGTTTGTCGGCGTTGTCGGAAGGAGCAGTGCAGAGAGCGTTGCCTATTTCATGCTCTCCTGGATTCCGGCAAAGTATGCCGTCGCTGTTCTCTTTGTCGTTGCCTGCTTCGTCTCCACGGCCATGGGAACCTCCGTCGGAACGATCACGCTTCTCGTGCCGATCGCCGCTGCTGTTGCTGAGACCTCCGGCTTTTCGCTGGCGCTCTGCGTCGCCTCTGTCATGGGCGGATCGATGTTCGGCGATAACCTCTCCTTCATCTCCGACACGACGATCGCCGCCTGCAACGGACAGGGCTGCGAGATGAAAGACAAGTTCCGCGAAAACTTCTGGATCGCTCTCCCGGCTGCTCTTGCCGCGCTGGCGCTGATCCTTGTAATCTCCTTCCTCCAGGCGCCGGGCACACCGATCGTCCACGAATACCACCTGCTGCAGATGGTTCCGTACCTGCTGGTGCTGATCGGCGGCATCGCGGGCATTCAGGTATTTGTCGTGCTCCTTGTCGGCATTGTATCCGGTGCGGTCATCATGCTCGGCACGGGGCAGACGACGCTGTGGGAGATGCTCTCCAGCATGGGAAGCGGCACTTCGGGTATGTTTGAGACATGTATGGTTGCGATTCTTGTCGCTGCGATGTGCGCGCTGATCCGGGAAAACGGCGGCTTTACTGTCCTGCTTCGCGCCATTCACAAAATCTTCCGCGGAAAAAAGGGCGGCCAGCTCGGTGTCGGCATTCTCGTCGCGCTGCTCGACATTGCGACCGCAAACAACACCGTCGCGATCGTCATGGCAAACCCGATCGCAAAGCAGATGTCCGAGGACTACGGCATCACCCCTAGGAAAACGGCATCGCTCCTCGATACCTTCTCCTGCATCTCGCAGGGCATCCTGCCGTACGGCGCGCAGATGCTCGTGGCAATCTCCGCGGTGCATGAACTGGGATATGAGCTCTCCGCCTTCGAAATCATGGCAAACCTCTTTTACCCGGGCATGCTGCTTGTCAGTTCGCTGATCTTTATCTTTTTCCTGCCGGACCGGAAAAAAGCCGAAAGCAATGTCTAAAAAGTTCCGTATCGGATCAACTCAAAAAATCGTGTTAAAATGCCCACCGATTTCACTTTTTCGTTTGATCGGCGGGCATTTTTTTGCTTTTTTTTGCAAAAATCGCCAAAATTGCAGTAACATTTACGGTTGAAATTCTTTTATGCGGGTAGTATAATCGGGGTCGTGACATTGAGAAGTAGTGATGTTATGTGGGTTATGGGGAGAAAGGACAACAGACAAAGTGAAATTATTAAGACAGTTCCTTGTAATTATGGCGGTTTCGTTCGTCGGGGAAATCCTGCACGCCGTGCTGCCGCTTCCGATTCCGGCAAGTATCTACGGCCTTGTGCTGATGCTGGCGCTTCTGATGACGGGGGCATTAAAACTTGATGCCGTCGAGGACGCAGGCAAATTTATGATTGAGATCATGCCGGTCATGTTCATTCCAGCGGGCGTCGGCCTGATGGAATCCTGGGGTGAATTAAAAGCCGTTCTCGTTCCGGTTCTCGTGATTACGCTGGTGAGCACCATCGTCGTTATGATTGTGTCCGGACGCGTGACACAGGCAGTCATCCGGCTGGAAAAGAAACACAAAGGAGGGGACGCAAAATGACAAATATGCTCTGTGAATCTGCATTTTTCGGCGTTGTCATCAGCCTTCTGGCGTATGAGCTCGGCATGCTGTTAAAGAAAAAATTCGGTCTGCCGATCTTCAATCCGCTGCTGATTTCGATTGCAGTCGTCATTGTATTCCTTGCTGTTTTCGATATCGATTATCAGAACTACAATGACGGAGCCAAATATTTAAGCTATCTGCTGACACCTGCAACGGTCTGCCTTGCCATTCCGCTGTATGAGCAGATGGAGGCATTGAAAAAGAATATCAAAGCCATCCTCGCCGGCATTCTCTCCGGCGTGCTGACGAGCCTTACCGTGGTTCTCGTGCTGGCGCTGATCTTCAATCTGAATCATAAAATGTACGTAACGCTGCTGCCGAAATCTATCACCACGGCGATCGGCATGGGCGTATCCGAGGAACTCGGCGGTGCGGTGACAATCACCGTTGCGGTTATCATCATCACCGGTGTGCTGGGAAATATGCTGGCGGAGACGCTCTGCAAGCTGTTTCACATTGAGGAGCCGATTGCAAAGGGCATCGGCATCGGATCGGCCTCCCATGCGATCGGTACGGCAAAGGCCATGGAGATGGGCGATGTCGAGGGTGCGATGAGCAGCCTTTCGATTGCGGTTGCGGGTATTCTGACTGTGGTCGGCGCATCAATTTATGCGATGTTTATCTAAAAACGAACTCTGCAGAAAACATAAAAATCCGGGAATGGAAAGCATTTTAAAACTTTCCGTTCCCGGATTTTCTATACCTGAAATTCTATAACTAAAAATCAAAATTCCGACTGCAGAAACTCTTCAATAAAGAGAAGCGCCGCGCCGATCGCCGGTGTGTACTGGCCGTGTGTGCCGACCAGAAGCTGCTCCCGCACAAGCGGAAACGGGCTGGCTGCATTGACTTTTTCAAGCAGTGTCCGGCAGTCTTCTTCTGTGAAATACGGCGCAAGGTAACCGCTCACAATCACCGCTCCGTCGAGCAGCAGATTTGCTGTCTTCATTGCATAGGCAAGATGAGACAGGTACGCATCCCAGATTTCTGCAAGACGCGCATCGTTTCCTTCCCGCAGTGCCGGGAAAAATTCTTTGACCAGCATCTCTGCTGCCGCTTCCAGCGCATTTGCGGAACAGTACGTCTCCAGGCACCCTCTCTGCCCGCAGTAGCACTCCGGCCCTTCCGGGTCGATGCAGATATGCTCGAGCGTTCCGCTGTGCATCGAAAGCCCCTGATGCACCTTGTGGTTCGTGATCACCGCCCCGCCCAGGTTGCGGTTCAGCAGGAATACCACCGCACTTTCAATCTCCGGATGATTCCAGAGTTCCAGGGACGCCGCCGCTTTCGAATCGTGCTCAAGGCGGCACGGATACGGAATCCGTGTGGAAAAGTCGGCGAGCTTCATATCCGTATTGTGGAGAATCTCCCCGTAAAGCACCGACTCCCCGTCCGGCGCCGGGATTCCCTGCGTCGCAATTGATACACCGAGAATTTTTTCCCTGTCATACCCATTGCGTTCCAGGAACGATTCCAGCGCCGCCGCAAGCCCGTCATAATACGCATCACTCTGCGCAAACGGCACAGCGACCGTCTCCTCTGCGATCGCCTCTCCGTAGAGATTGACCGCAGCCAGATGAAACAT
>NZ_JBNMHD010000031.1:0-39833 GCF_050872605.1 Fusicatenibacter sp. | reverse complement strand
ATCAAGACATAAGTTGTCGATGAGAAAGAAAAGGTTTGTAGTAAGCCTGCGTCCAATTAAGTACTTGGAAGAACTTTTAGAAGCTTAAAAAAACTGAAAAAGCAGAATTGGTATTAGATAGTCATTCATGCGTTTGTCGTGGTGCGCTGCTCGGCGTAGTAATTCACTATTGGATCCCGTCCAGCTATATCAAGGACACCGTCATCGTAGAAGGTGTGCTGTATGTCATCGGCCAGGGCTTTATCCGCCTGATGCAGATGCTTGTCGTACCGCTTGTCTTCTGCTCCCTCGTCTGCGGAAGTATGTCCATCGGAGACAGCAAAACCCTCGGAAAGGTCGGCGTAAAAACGATCGGCTTTTACCTTGTCACCACTGCACTTGCCGTCTGCATCGCACTTGGAACCGCCCTGCTCATTCACCCGGGCCTCGGTCTTAACATGAGTGCGGTTCAGAAAGCAGATCTGTCCTCAACAGCAGCAGATTCCAGCGTCAGCCTGGTGGATACACTGCTCAACATCATCCCGAAGAACCCGATTGGTTCTATGGCAAACGGCGATATGCTTCCCATCATCGTATTCGCCCTGTTTGTCGGCGTAATGCTTGCAAAGCTCGGAAACCGCGCTTCGGTCGTTTCCAACTTTATCAGTCAGTTTAACGATGTCATGATGGAAATGACCATGACGGTCATGAAAGTGGCTCCGGCCGGCGTTTTCTGTCTGATTGCACGTACCTTTGCAACGGTCGGCTTTTCTGCGTTCGCACCGATGCTGAAATACATGGGAAATGTAACACTGGCGCTGGCACTGCAGTGCTTCGTCATTTACCAGATCCTGCTGTTCGTATTCACACGGCTGAATCCGATTAAATTCGTGAAGAAATTCCTTCCTGTTATGGGATTTGCATTTTCCACCGCAACCTCCAACGCGACAATCCCGATGTCGATTGATACACTGAACAAAAAGATGGGTGTCTCGAAGCAGATTTCTTCGTTCACCATTCCGCTCGGCGCAACCATCAACATGGATGGTACCTCCATTATGCAGGGTGTCGCTGTCATCTTCATCGCAGAGGCATACGGTATTCATCTGACTCCGGCAAACCTCGCAACGGTTGTTGTTACCGCAACACTGGCTTCCATCGGTACCGCCGGTATCCCAAGCGTCGGCCTTGTTACCCTGGCTATGGTACTGAATTCCGTCGGACTGCCAACGGAGGGTATCGCCCTTATCATGGGTATCGACCGTATTCTCGATATGCTGCGTACTGCCGTCAACATCACAGGTGATGCTGTCTGCACAACGATTGTCAGCCATCAGGAAAAAGCACTCAACCGCGAAGTGTTCAATCGCGATTAACCGCAGCGAATCGCTTGCGAAAAGCCTTTTTCAGGCATGCCCTACGGCTAAGAAAACGCGTTCCCGTTTTCGGAAACCCCTGTGGTTTCCGGCGGGAACGCGTTTTTCTTATCTCATTTTTCTGTTACAGCTCAAATGCCTGGCGGATGCTGTCGTAATGCAGGAATTTACCTTCTGCGGCGTATCCTTTGATTTCGTCCGGCGTTGCAAAACGGTAGCCGTCCGTTTCTGCTTCCTGGAGATGGAGATCTTCGTCTTTGACATCCATCACGAAGCGATAGACATCGACAAAATAGTTGTCTCCCTCATCCGGGTTGATACGCTGGTAAGTGAAGAGGTAGCCGCCGTCTGCCTTGCTCACATCGAGTCCGGTTTCCTCTCTGACCTCACGGCGCACGGCCTCCCAGGAGCTCTCTCCTGCCTGTGCCGCGCCGCCGGAAACCTCCCACCAGCCCGGTGCCCAGGCTTTCGTCATGACACGTTTTGTGATGAGAAAGGTTCCGTCCGGTCTTGCAATTACGCCGAGCACCGTCAGGTGAAACTCGCCCGGCTTCATATGCCAGTCATTCCGTTTCATCGTGCGGCCGGTCGGCTGTTTGTTTTCATCATAGATATCCCAGAGTTCCATATCGTGTTTTCTCCTGTCGAACTTCTTTCGAGCCCCATCTCAGTTTCGCATGGTTCTGAATCATTACAGATACTGTTTAATCTCTTCCATCACATTTTCCAGCGGAATCTGTGTTTTCAGAGTCTTATCGCGGGATGCAACCTCGACAACACCCTGTTTCATGTTTTTCGGGCTTACGATGATGCGCAGCGGAATACCGAGCAGGTCGGCATCGGCAAACATTACGCCGGCTCTGACGCTTCTGTCGTCGTAGATCACTTCGATTCCTGCGTTCTGCAGATCCTCGTACAGCTTGTCCGCGTATGCTCTGACTTCCTCGTCATCGACGCGGACTGCACAGAGGTGTACCTGCCACGGAGCGATAGCTTTCGGCCAGATCGGGCCGTACTCATCGTGATGTGCCTCGCAGACCGATGCTGCCAGACGGCCGACACCGATACCGTAGCATCCCATGATCGGAGTCTGGCTCTCGCCGTTTGCATCCACGTAAGTCATATTCATGGATTTTGTATATTTGGTTCCAAGCTGGAAGATATTTCCGACCTCGATACCTCTGGAGATCTTCACGGTCTTTTTGCCGCATTTCGGGCAGATGCCGCCCTCCTGGATTTTTGCAAAATCGTGATACTCGGCATTCGGAACGTCGCGCTCCATGTCGAGTCCTTTGTAGTGATGCTCTGCCTCGTTGGCTCCGCAGGTGAGGTTATTTCTTCCCTCGAGGGATTTATCGTAGAGGACAACGGCATCTCCGTTCACCTTCAGGTTCACCGGTCCGATATAGCCTGCGTTCAATCCGCATTCTTCGGTGATCACGGCTGCGTGAACCTGCTCGCCGAGGAAGTTGACCAACTTCGTCTCGTTGACTTCGAGATCGCCGCGGATGAAAAGGACAACGTATTTATCATCGACATTCTGCTGATAAACAACGGCTTTACAGGAGTTCTTTGTCTCGTCTCCGAAGAAATTGCAGACGTCTTCAATGGTGTGGACGTTCGGTGTATAAACCTTTTCGAGTACAGCGGACTCTGCATCTCTTGCAAGATCAGAGATATTCTCGGCTGCTTCCATGTTGGCTCTGTAATCGCAGGAATCACACAGAACGATGGAATCCTCTCCGACCGGAGTCAGAAGCATGAACTCGTGGGAGATGTTTCCTCCCATCATACCGGAATCGGATTTGACAGATACCACCTCCGGCACGCCGACACGCTCGAAGATGCGCTCGTATGCTGCGTGGCATTTCTCGTAATACTGCTCCAGATCTTCCTGACTGGTATGGAAGGAGTAAGCATCCTTCATCGTAAACTCGCGCACACGGATCAGTCCGGCTCTCGGACGGGCCTCATCACGGAATTTTGTCTGGATCTGATAGATCATAAACGGATATTTGGTGTAGCTCTGTGCATACTCGCGAACGAGATGTACGGCTGCCTCCTCGTGGGTCATACCGAGTACCATTTTGGCATTGTTGCGGTCGGTGAAGCGCAGCAGCTCATCGCCGATGCTCTCGTAACGGCCGGACTCATCCCACAGAGAAGCCGGCATGACAACCGGGAACTGTACTTCCTGGCCGTCGATTTTGTCCATCTCCTCGCGCAGGATCTGCTCGATTTTGCGCACAATGCGGCGCAGCGGCAGATAGGAAGAATAGATTCCGTTTGCCATATATTTGATGTATCCGCCTTTTACCATGATGGCATGGCTGTCGATGACACAGTCAGCAGGTCTTTCTTTGAAGCGTTCTCCTACTAATTTTTCAAGTTTCATTTTCTGATTTCCTCCTTATTCTTTGGGTTTTCAACATCTGAAATCTTCCAGACGCGAGAACATTCCAGCCTGTCCGATTTTAAGCTTTTAGTCAACATTTTACGCATCTAGCTCATCACGGAAGTAACGAGAATGCGATGCTTCGTTTTCAAACAGAAAAAAGCCCTAAACCGCAAGCTGCAGTTTAGGGCGAATTTTTGTATCCGCGGTACCACCTAAATTCAGGAAAACTCCTGCACTCTGACACAAAGCATTTGTACCCCGCGATTTTTGTATTTTGTAATACGCGTGATCTCTGCTCTCTGTACCTTCTCTGTAACGGGAGATCCCGGTGCAGCCTACGAAATAAATTTTCCCTGATGGATTTTCTTCTCTTCGGTGCACAGCTCCAAGACCGGTTCACGATAGATTCTGCAAAAAGCTTTCACCTGCCGCTTTCTCTCTGAATGCGCTCTGTCGCTACTGTTTCTTTTCGTCGCTTTTTCACTGCACTGATTGTAGCAGAAACCTGAAAAGAATGCAAGCCCGTTCCTTCTGCTTTTTCTGCATAAACGCCCGCACAGGTCACAGGCCTTCCCGGTACATTCTGCTGATTGCCGCCTGGGCTTCCTCGGACTGTTTTTTCTCAATCCATGCTTTGCGGTCACTCAGAATAGCCAGCATCTCATCGACAACGTCCTCGGCGCGCGGGCTTGTGACGCGGTAGAGATAGCCAAGCATCCGCGTGGCGGTAAAGTCCGTATTCATCTGGCGGTATGCAATTTCCCGGCAGAAGTCATCGGGGTAACCGTTGTGTTTTAACGCACGGTACAATTCGTCATTTCTCGTTTCTGGCATTGCCTGTCTCCCTTTTTTGTATATACGGTCTGATCCGCCGGATTTTTCTTTTTCTTTAAACATTTACGTTTCCGCTGTTCAGGCCTTCCGTCTTTTCCTCAAGTGGCAGCCAGTCCAGTGCCTTTTTGATCCACTCATCCCAGAAATCCCATTCATGGCCACCCTTGCTCTCATAGTAGACAATGTCCATGCCGCTCTCTTCCATCCGTTTATGGTAGAGACGGTTTACTTCCAGAAGTCCGTCCTCTGTTCCGCACGCCTGGAATACGGTCGGCACATTGACAGACGGATCTTTTTCCCGTGCTTCCTTTAACTGCTCGATAAGAACAGCCGGGTTTTTGTCACTCTTTGCTGCTTCGACCAGATTTCCGAAATAACCTTCTTCATGTGCAAAGCTGTCCGCTCTGCTCTCTTCCGGATTTTCCAGCACATGAAGTGCGCCGGACAGGCAGATCACAGCCCCGAAGGTATCGTGATATTTCAGGCCATTTCTGAGTGCGCCAAAACCACCCATGGAAAGGCCTCCGATAAAGGTGTCTTCTCTTTTTCTGGACAGCGGAAACATTTTTCTTGTGATCTCAACCAGTTCTTCTCCGATAAACTGTCCGTGCATGGCACCGATGGACGGCTGATCCACATAAAACGCATTCTCGCCGGCCGGCATGACAACGGCAAGGTTTTTCTCCTCTGCCCATCTTTGGATTCTGGTTCCATGAACCCAGTCTGTTTCATTTCCAAAAATGCCGTGAAGCAAATACAACGTTTTAAACGGTTTTTCCTCGCGCTTTGGCTGCCCAAAGGTAAATTTGTCGACCGGCAGAATAACCTGCAGCGGTACGGTGCGCATTAAAGTTTTTGACATGAAGCTTACCTGAATAAATGCCATAATAAAAATCCCCCTGTGGATATATATTTTTCTTTATTTTACGCCTTATTTCCGCGTTTCGTCAACGTGAAGTTTTGCGTTCCTCCGGTTCCGGCTTGCGACCCGAAGCAATTCACGATATAATCATGTTTAGTTTGAGTTTTTTCTGCAATAAGATAAGGAGATTTTCTATTATGATAAAATTGATCGCAACCGATGTCGATGGAACGCTCGTCAAAGACGGCACACTTCTGATCGACCCGGAATATGTGACTGTTGTTTCCAGGCTTGTCGACCAGGGCATCCATTTTGTTGTCTGTTCCGGCCGCCAGTTTTCCAGTGAGCAGAAGCTTTTCGCTCCGATCAAGGACCGCCTGCTCTACATCTCCGATGGCGGAACTGTCGTGCGCACACCGGAAAAGATTTTGAAAACATATCCGATGGAAACGGCACTCTGGAAATCCATGTGCCGCATGGTACACGACGAACTCCCGTCCTGCGACTGCTTCGCCGCTACCCCGGACTACTGCCTCGCCGAAGATGCCGGAAGCCGCATGTTTCACTGGCTTCGCGACTCCTACGGCTTCGATGTCCGCGAAGTGCCGGATCTGTCGAAGGTAGAAAACGAGGACATTATCAAATTCACAATCTACCATCCAACCTCCTGTGAAGAGCTTTGCTCCCCAAATTTCATCCCGGCGTGGAAGCATCAGGCAAAACTCGCTGTCGCCGGTAAGGAATGGTTGGACTGCAACGCCCGCGGTGTCAGCAAGTGGACCGGTCTCTCGTTCCTGATGAGCTACTTTGGCCTTACCCCAGACGAAGTCTGCTGCTTCGGCGACAACCTGAACGACATCGAGATGCTTCAGAACGCCGGCGAAAGCTACGCCGTCTCCAACGCCCGAGCGGAAGTCATCGCCTCGGCAAAACACACCTGCCCGCCTTACTGGGAGAACGGGGTGCTGCAGGTTCTGAAAACGTTTTTGAAGTAAACGACAAACCCGTGCCGATAGCAAATTCAACAGCGATCGCCGCTCCGGGAATCAGCTTCCTCCAGATGTATCGTTTTTTCTCTCTCCCCAAAACATTCCGTATTTTTCATCACATCTGATGCTGCCACTTCCCGCTTCGATAGCGAATGGCAAAGAAAATGGCACGAACAACCCAGTCCATCGTCATGGCGACCCAGACACCAAAGACGCCGAATCCCATACGCACCCCAAGCACATAGCTCATGCCGATTCGGCAGATCCACATGGATAGGATCGAAAGAATCATGCAAAATGCCACATCATTGGACGCGCGGAGTACATTCGGCAGGGTGAAGGCAATTGGCCAGATTATCATACAGCAGATGCCGTGGTAAACGATGATATCTTCCGTCATGGCAGTTGCCTCCGCAGACAGACTGTAAACGTGAAGCACCGCTGGAAGTGCCGCGATGACACCGAGACAGCAGACGATCATCAGGCCATAAATGATGATGTGCAGCTTTTTCGCATAGTATTTTACCTGCTCATAGTCTCCCGCTCCCGCGCACTGTGCGCTTACGGTCAGCACTGCATTTCCGATCGCCATACCGGGCAGTGTCTGGAAGACAGCAATCGTGTTGGACACGGCATTTGCCGCGATCGACGCTGTTCCGAACTGTGTGATCATACTTAACACCATAATTTTGCCGAGCTGGAACATACTGTTCTCGAGGCCGTTCGGAATGCCGATGCCAAGGATTTTTTTCAGCATATGGAAATCCGGTTTTAATTTCACCGGATAAGAGCACCGCACCGGATACCGCTTATTATGTACGAGAACAAATGCTGCCACTGCCGCATACATACGCGAAAGCAGCGTCGGAATCGCAACGCCGTCCACGCCGAATTTGAGCACATAGACCAGAAGCGCATTTCCCGAAATATTGATCAGGTTCATGACGATGGATATTTTCATCGGCGTTTTCGAATCACCCTGCGCGCGGAAAATGGCCGCACAGCCGTTGTAAACCGCCAGAAAAGGAATGGAAGCCGCTACGATCATCAGATAAATATTGCAGTTTCTTTCTACCTCTGCCGTAATGTTTCCAAACACAACATGCAGAATAAACGGCTTTAAAAGATAGACCGCCGCCATGATTACAACTGACAGCGCCGTTGTCACCAGCAGAAGCTGGTCAGCTGCCTCACATGCTTTATGTGGCCGCTTCTTTCCGATATACTGGCCGCACACGACGGCTCCTCCGGTTGCAATCGCGGTAAACATGTTGATCAGCAGAATAAAGATTGTATCAATCAGCGACACACTCGACACCGCCGCCTCGCCGACACTTGATACCATAATTGAGTCCGCCATGCCGACTGCGATGGCAAGAAGCTGTTCAATCAGAAGCGGCACAATCAGCCGTTTCAGATCCGCATTGGAGAACAGGTTACCATCCCGTTCCTTCAGATAATTCATCTTTGGTTCCCTCCATTTTCATACCTTCTCCGTTGATGAGTTTTCACGCATGCGTATTACGCTCATGCTGTTTTTATCTTACCTGCATTTTTACGTAAAAGCAAGAAGAACCGGCATTATCTCTTTACCGGTTCTCCATTGATTGTCTGTACCAGGACTTCACAACCAGAATCATTGCTTCCACAATTATTCTACATCTGTTCCGTACACCCATCCGGTATCTCTTCCAGGCGTGCTATTATCTCCATCTTGTCTATAACCGCAAGGGAATCTGCAATCCCTCGCATAAGCAGTAATATGTAAGAGATTCAATTATCCCGCAACTTCAAAAAATCCAGGCATCTTATACAGATGTCCGGATTTTTAATCCTCTGTTCCTTTATAGTACCCCATGCGGCGCAATGCCGATAGCAAATTCAACAGCGATCGCCACAATGACTACCAGCAGCGAAATGATGAATCCGTGCAGCATCGGCTTTGCACCGGAGCGGCAGAGGGATTTGAAATCGGTGTTCAGGCCGATGGCCGCAAGAGCGGCTACCATTAGGAATTTGCTGATCGTTTTTAATACGGCTGCTGCGCCTGCCGGGATGAGGCCTAACGAGGTCAGGGCGGACATGGCGAGGAAGCCTAAGATGAACCACGGGAAGATGGATTTGATGCTCACCTTTACGGCGGTTCCTTCTTCTGCCTGTGCTTTTCGTTTCAGGTGCACGTTGATGGCGGCAAACACAAGGACGGCTGGGATGATGGCGAGGGTTCGCGTCAGTTTTACCATCGTCGCGAAATCACCGGCTGCCTCGCTGAATGCGTAGCCGGTGGCAACAACGCTCGAAGTATCGTTGACTGCGGTTCCTGCCCAGAGACCGAAAGCGGCATCTGACAGGCCCATCCAGCGGCCGAGGATCGGGAAAACGACGATCATGATCGTGTCAAATAAAAACGTTGCGGACAGGCCATAGGCGATATCCATATCGGTCGCCTCGATGACCGGCGCGATCGCTGCAATCGCAGAACCGCCACAGATACCGGTACCGGCATTGATCAGGCTGCTTGTTTTCCAGTTCAGGCCGAGCGCTTTTCCGATCAGAGCGCCGAGGCCGAAGCACGTTGCCAGGGTAAATACCATAACCGTGAGGGAAAATCTTCCGACTGTCAGCACCGTGCGGATATTCAGGCTCGCGCCGAGCAGAATAATCGCAAATTTCAGGATCTTTTTCGATGTAAATTTAATTCCCGGCGCTGTCACGCTGTTCGGTTTGTAGAAGGCATTTACAATCATACCGATAAACATCGCGATGACCGAAGCTCCGATAAAGTGCAGACCGGCGCTCTCTTCCAGGCTTTCCAGAAATTTCGCCGCAGCCGCAATCACCAGCGCCATTGCCGCTCCGGGAATCAGTTTCTTTCCGTTTTTCACAATACGTTTCCTCCAGTTTTCTTTTTCATTTTCTCTCTTTGCCCGTTTATTTTAATATGCTTTCATGATAAAATAAACGCATAAGTAAGAATGTATTCATTCCATTTTGTTATTGAGAATTTTACAAAGGAGTTTTTATGGATCAGAAACTGGAAACTTTTTTAACACTCTGCAAGACCATGCACTACGGCCGCGCCGCGGAACTGCTCCATCTCTCACAGCCGGCCGTCAGCAAGCACATTCAGGCACTCGAGGCGCAGTACGGTGTCCGCCTCTTTACGTATCAGGCGCGGCGGCTGCAGAAGACGCGCGAAGGTGATCTTCTCGAGCAGTATGCTTTTTCTCTTCGCTATAACGAGGAATCCCTTCTCACCCGTCTCCACGAAAAATCAAAGACTCTGCTCCGCATCGGTGCGACAAAATCCATCGGCGATTATATTCTGCTGCCGGAAATCCGCCGCTTTCTTGCCAAACCGGCCCAGCAGCTTCACTTTCTCGTCGACAACACGGCACATCTTCTCGCCAAACTGGAAGACGGTGAACTCGATTTTGTTGTCCTCGAGGGGCTTTTTGACAAACAGCGCTATGACTTTTTCCTGCTCCGTGAGGAACCGTATCTCGGCATCTGCGCCGCCGGCCATCCCTTCGCCGGAAAACAGATTCCCATCCCGGATCTCTTCTCCGAACGCCTGATTCTCCGCGAAGAAGGCTCCGGCACCCGGAAAATCCTCGAACGCGAACTCACCCAGTCCGGCTACCACGTCAGCGCCTTCTCCGACTGCGCCTGCATCAGTTCCTTTAAACTGTTAAAAGAACTCGTCCGCGAAAACTGCGGCATCAGCTTCGTCTACGAAGCCGTCGTCAAAGACGACCCCCGCTTCGGCCGCTTCTTCTGCCCCCCGCTCACCGGGGCGCACGAACTGAATGTCGTCTACCTCAAAAATACGGACGCGGGACGCTGGGCGCATCAGTTTCTGGAAAGGTGACAGAAAAAAAAAAAAAAAACGGAGAACCGGCATCATCACTTTATGGTTCTCCGTTTACTGTCTGCCCTCTTCCTTATTTTCTCTCTGTAAATTCAATTCCATAATCTTCCAGAACAGGAACAATATCTTCACTTTTCATAAACAATCCGTCTGCCCAATAATAACCATCTTCCAACGTTATTATAACAATCGTAAACGGATGAAAATAATCCATGTTATGCTCGTCTATACCTGGATATAAAGAAAAACAAATTTCATGCCATGTATCTTTTTTAAACTGAACGATTCGTTTTACTTCAAATTCATCCCACGAAATTGTTTTTGAATATTTTCCAAAATGAAGAACACACTTTTCACGATAAAAATATACTCTTCGAAGATTATAGAATATCACGGTTAATCCGAGACATATCATCCCATAGAGAAAACATAGGTAAATGACTGCTTCATGCTTTTCAGGTTTTAGTTCAACAAACAAATATACTAATGTCACATAAAGCCCAAAGCACTCCATACATGCAATTATTTTGGATGGCAGAAAACTTTTTATTTTCATTTCTCGTTATTCACCTTCTCTTACTTTACTTTTTTTAACTCAATCTGGTATTTTTCAATTACTTCTGAAAGTTCATCCCTTCGTATGGCAAGTTCTCTCCTTGTCAATCCATTTACAAAAAACAACGGAGAACCGGCATCATCATCTCTTTACCGGTTCTCCGTTCACTGTCTGTACCAGGACTTTGTCAAATCTTGCGTATTTTTTTACTTCTTTCATCAACGCATCGAGGTCTTTCACAATCTGCTCCCGCTTTCCTGTCGGTCCTATGAAATATTCCCTGCCTCCCATTTCCAGCGGATTTCCTGTCGTTCTTGTCCGTACACCGAATGTAAGTCTTCTGCTACCCCTCCGGTAATAAATCGTATAGGTACGCGGTACATAATTAAACAGAGCGCTTTCTATTTCAGAAACCTTATAAAATTCGCCGCTTTCTTTCGCCGCCGCGTACCGCCGGTCCTTCAGGCAGTCCATTTCGGCTACGGAAATAAAGCAGATCAGATAGTCCAGAAACGAAAACACAACCAGAATCAGTGCTTCCACGATTCGTCCCGTCTTTGTTTTATCCAGAATGTGAACATACGTATCCCCGTAAAATACCGCAAAGAAAAGAATAATACTCAAAATAATCTTGATCCACGGCCAGAGACGGGATTTAATTTTTCGGTTTACTTTAAAAACATTGATCCAGTCAAGCAACTATTTTTCCTCCAACTCCGTCATAATATCTGCATTTATTCTACACGCTTTCCCCCGTAAAAACAACAGAAATCAGAACACTTTCTCTCATTTCGTACGTTATTTACTTTCTGTATACTTAACACCGTATGAAGTGAGCAATTCACAAAATTCATCGGCACTGAGCGGTATGATTCCCCAGCCCGGTCCGCGGAACTTATCAAATATCATAATACTGGTAAATGGATGATAGGTGCACCAAAATAAACTGTCGTCTTTCTGTTTCGATATGTTGAAGAAAAAATGATCATTGTATCTTTGTATCACAGTGAAATCTTCCCATTCTATCTTTTTTTCATACCTCAAAAAAGATAGCTTTATTCCCCATTCGTAAATGTAAATTTGTCTTAGAAGTTCTACAGTTACAGCAACACCAAATAAGCCAATAAAAAACATCATTCCTATCAGTACTATAATACTTTCCTTCAATGAATACGATTGGATCTGGGCTTTTTCTTTTATCCATATACTCGCCAAATAATAATTACCCATAGCACACACAATCAACTTTATACTTCTACCCAAATCATCCCATATTACTTTCATTCGATCTTCGCCTCCAATTTCTATTTACTTTCCGCATACTCAACACCGTACGAAGTGAGCAGTTCACAAAATTCGTCGGCACTGATTGGCATAGTACGGACACAACTAAATTCTGACTTATCAAATATCACAAAGCTAGTAAATGGATGATATGTTGAAAAAAACAGACCGCTATCTTTTTGTTTTGATACGTTAAAGAAAAAATGATTTTTATATCTTTGTATAACGGAAAAATCCTCCCATACAATTTTTTTCTTATATCCCAAAAAGGCAAGTTCCATTCCCCACTTATGGATGTAAATACGTGTTAAAGCATCTACACTTCCCCATGACACTATCCCGCAAATAAACATCATTCCCAATATTACCCAAAGCTTTTGAGGCAAATTATATAATTCGCATTGATTCTTTGCTTCTTCCCAAAATCTTGTCATAAGATACCCGATGCCTATTAATATAGCAACTTGTCCAAACATAAAAAACTTACGATATCCTGCTCTCATATTTGCCTCCATCAAAAAACAGTTTACCCCCAGCTTTCACTCTATGTCAATTCATGAGTAAAAGGAAATAGAGAAATTTAGAAATCCAATATTTTACTCAACTGTCAAAGATGGCGTTTTACACGCTTCCTCCGTAAAAACAATATGCTTTATGACAGTTGATCCATCCCGCTCCCGACAGCAGTCTGCCCCAGCTTTTGTTTCTGATTTCTGTGATCGTATAACTTCCCTGATCTTTGATGACTCCCACCACTGGGTATTCTACTCCGGGGCCTGTGCGGATGTTTAGTGCCGGGTCCGTTACACGGTAAATGCCGGGATTGTATTCACTTTTTCCACCGCCGTTTTCCGTTTCTCGAAGCAGACGCTGGAACCGCTCCCAGTCTCCCCGCTTCTGAATCTGGGACGGGCAGTTTTTGCTACAGATGTCGTAATGCCGGTAAACTGCATCTGCCGGAATCCCTGTCTCGTTCATCAGGTCTTTCACCAGTTCCACTGTATGTAAAAATGCGGTTTCGTAATCATATCCTTTCTGCACGCACATCTCAACTGCGATGCTGTTCCGGTTTCCATATCTGCCGAACAGATTTTTACTTCCATAATTTCTCCCGATATGCCAGCATCCTCTGCTGTGCGGCGCAGCCTGATAAGCAATTTCTCCGTCATCTACGTAATAATGCGCCGACATATCCTGAAAATTTCCCTGGTACTGCGCTCTTGCATGTGCGCGGGCATCGGCTCCGGCGGCAAAGTTGTCTGTATTATGTACCACAATACACTGCGGATGATTTTCCGGCCAGGTATTCTGGTTACTGCAATAGCTTCTGTCAATCCTCATTTGCTCTGCTCCTCCTTTCTCAGCACATCAATCCTCGACCGCAGAATCTCAGGAATTTTCACTCCCATCAGTCCTGCATTTTCCAGGATCGAAACTGCTTCATTTAAAATAAATCCAATGCAGACGGCATCCCGCAGGTAATTGGTCTGTGTGAGCTGATCCAGTTTTTCCGCGATCAGCACAAAGAACAGCATCATACCTTTTCTGCAAAGTCCTTTCCATCCCGCACGGCTCTCCAATGTTCCGTTTTCAGATTTCGGACTCTTTTTAAAAACGACAGGAAGCAGAACACCTCCCGTGATCCACTCAATTGCCATAAAGCAGACCAGCGTTTCCAGCGCAGCATCCCAGCCTCCAAACTGTGCCGCAAGGAAGCTGCCTGCTGCGGCAATGATCGTGCGATAAATTGATTTCATTGGCATTTCCTTCTTTCTTTTTCTAAATTTGCGTATAAAAAGGGAAGTGGCTGGTAATTCGTGGGATCTTACAGCCACTTCCACTCTTTTTGTATGTTATTTACTTTCCGTATACTTGACACCGTATGAAGTGAGGAGGTCACAAAATTCGTCGGCGCTGAGCGGTATAATATGAACAGAACGATTTCGCGAATTATCAAATATTACAAAACTAGTAAATGGATGAAACATTGCCCAATACGGACCTGGATCTTTTTGTTTGGACATATTAAAGAAAAAATGATTATGATATCTTCGTATAACAGAAAATTCTTCCCATTCAATTTTTTTCTTATATTTCAAAAATGAGATCTGCATTCCCCATTCATAAATATAAATACTGGTTAAAGCATTTATAATTCCATATGCTACACCAAAAGTATAAATCATAAACCAAAATATCATAAATGCTTTATCTTGCATATTATAGGAACTAATTTGACCTTTGGCCTCTTCCCAAAAATTCAGCATAAGGTATCCGCACCCCATAAACACCGATATACTAAAATATTTATAAAATTCACGATATCCTACCTTCATATTTGCCACCTACTAATTTAACTTTTACCTTTGCACAAGGTACTCTCATCTTGTGCAAAGGTGATTTATAGATTTTCTATCTAAGTGCCGGAAGTCCTATATCTTGCATTTTTTTTGAAATCGCAGGCTTATTATTTTGCCAGTTTTTCTTTGTTTTCCCATTTTTTTTCGTACTAAAATTGCTGTTGCTATTTTTCTTAAGTGTTGATCCATTTTTATTTTCCTGCTTCTTTGTTTTTCCAAAAATCCCATCCAAAACGCCACTTTTTCCATGTCCAAGTATTGGTGTTTGAAAAAGATCCGAAAAAACAGAGAGCGCCACTTCCTCTGACATTTTTTTTACGTAAATATTATAAGTACTTGGCACTAAAAACGTTGAAATCCCATCATAAACTCCAGCTGCTACAGCTCTCTTCGCATCTTTTGTCTCCCTATACTCTAAATAAAAGCCTCCCATAAAGCTCACCAATATAGCTGTTGGGATATCACCAGCAGCGCCATTAATACCTCCCGAAATAGCCGCAACACACAGTCCTTCCATTGTTACATCTTCCCCGCTAAGCTCACATTGAAGCCAATATGTGACTCCTCCCAGCAGCCCGAATATTAAAAATCTTCCGTACGGTGTTTCAAGCAGTTTTTCGATCACCCCTACTACCTGTGCTAAACTGCCTTCCTCATCTACCGCATTCACCGGATTGTTGCAGCAATACACATAAAGGTTCTTTCCGTTCATGCTGAACATTTCCGCTTTTACAACATCAAAGTTGTCTGCGCAAAGGAATCTGCACAGTTCCGGATCATAATAGCGGCTGGCGGTGACATAGAGCTTGGTATCGTCGTCATAGCAGTAGCTGCGATAACGGAACGGGTTAAGTTTACCGATATTTTCTCCGCTGGTATCAGTCAGACCAGTCTGTTTTCCCCATGCATCGTAAGAATAGTTTACTACCTGTTTTCCATCGCTGTCAATCAGTCCGATGACATCGTTCTGGCTGTTGTACAAGTAATAATACTCTTTTTCTCCCTTTTTCAGCATCAGCGGGGATTTATCCGCGCCATAAACAAACTGAACCAGTACATCTCCATATTTGGTTCCCATCAGTTTATTTCCGCACCAGTAGTTCTTATGGCTGGTTCCGTTCAGGTCTTTCCACTGGACTCTGTGTCCTTCGCTGTCGTAATGGTAAACTGCTTTCTTTCCGTTTAAAGTCAGGTTCTGCAGCAGACTTCCTCTGTACCAGGTCAATGTTCTTCCTTGATAAGCTGTAATATTGCCGACCGCGTCATAGGAAATGCTGCTGCCATTATAGGAAACAAGCTGATCTTTCCACCCTGAAGTGCGGTAGGTAAACACATCTGTCTTTACCGCAGTGCCAAGTGTTCCTGTTGTATAGGAATACTCTTTTCTGGACGTCATATTCATTCCGGCATCGTAGGTATACGTAATACTCTTATTTTCCCATACAGAATCCACACGGGTCAGTTCACTCAGCGCATTATACGTATATTTTACCTTCTGAACACCATTTTCGGAAATCGTAATAATATTTCCCACTGCGTCGTAAGTAAAGGACAGTTTCTTTCCGTTATTGTTGATTTCTTTGAGAAGCAAGGTTGTAATTCCCGCTTTTCTTCCCGGTACAAAGGTATAGTCGACCGGATATGTTTTGTCCTTCAGATGAATGGTTTTTCTGGTAACACGGCATAACGTGTCAAAGGTATACGAAATTTTGACTGCATCATTTACCTTGATCTGGTAAATCACATCCGGTGCCTGCGCTTTTCCCACCTCGCCAAATACGCATGATGTTGAAATTCTGCTGTCATCAATCTGATGTACCATGCCTGTGCGTCTGTTTTTGTTGTCATACTGAATACGCGCCGTTTCTCCATCTGTTGTACGGTATCCTGCCATTCTCTGGATCATATCATAGTCAAAGAAAATCTTTCTGTCGTTTTCCAGATCCTCGTGGTAAAACACATTTCCATAGTCATCATAGACATTTCGGAAGACTGTCGTTCCATTCCACTTCTGCTCCACGATCTGCTCGTACTTGTCATAGCTGTTTTTCAGCACTTCTCCTGTCGCATACTTTACTTCGCTGAGCGGTCCGTCCGACGGAAGGTAATCGTATTCTTCCAGTGCATTTCCGCCTGCCAGAATTCTGGTCTGATTTCCGAGGAAATCATATTCATAGGTATACTCGAATCCATTGTGGGTAATCGTTTTTAACCGGTCACCATCATCGTATGTATAACCCAGTTTTACCGTATTCGTTCCATCAGAAGCTGTCGCACCGGTCAGAAGATCGTTCTTGGTATCATACGTATACGTTACCTTATTTCCCTTTGCGTCGGTAACGCCCGTCAGCAGACGTTCTTTGCTGTCGTATTCGTTTGTTGTTACAAATCCTCTGGCATCTGTCAGTGTTTTTACATTTCGGCCGGTTGCCGTGTAGGTATACTGCGCCGTCATGCGCTCACTGCATGCCTCCAAAATGAATTTCGTAATTTCGTTAACTCGCAAAAAGACAGCTTCCTGCCTGATGGATCGGCTCCATTCTTAAGGCAGGAGGCTGTCTTTTCCTACTATACCCGCTCTACTAAAAGCTGCTGCATCGGCGTAAGATTTTCGGTTTTAAGGTCGTTCAGTTCCCGAATTTTTTCCGTTGTCGTATAGAATTTCTTCGCGATATCCCACAGTGTATCCCCCGGCTTGACGAAGTAGCAGGTGATTCCCGGTAGGCTCTGGAGTTCTTCTGGGTCGCGGTCTTTTTCTTCGACGTACTGCATTACCATTTCTTTTCTGCGACGGAAGACGAGGGCATTCAGGTTCAGTACGACTTTGGCTTCGATGTCGCTGCTGTCCGGCATGGTTGTGGAGAGCTGGTCGATGGAGGACTGGAGTTCGTAGCGGCAGTCTGCTCCGATTCCCGGGACTTCGATGGTGTGGCGGAAGGGGATGGCGGTTTCGGCGGCGTAGAACGGCATTTCATCGTCGCTCACGACATAGAGCGCCCCAAGTTCCACCACGCCGGTTACTTCGATGCCGTTTTCTACGATTCTTTCCTCGTCGATCTTAATTTTGCCGTCGCTGTGGCAGATCTGCAGAATTTTGTTTTTCGGCACGCGCATCTGCAATTTGTCGGTCAGGCGGCATTTGGAGGAGTTGCGGATCAGAAGGCTCTCGAGTGTCTCCTCCTGCACTTTTGGAATGCATTCTCGGTGCGGATGGTAAACGTCCTGCAGAAGTGATACGGTTTCTTCCTGATACAGACAGATGTCAAGTTCGAGTACGGCCTCCGCCTGCAGGACCCGCTCCTCGCCGTCGGAATCGGGCTGGATTTCGAGTGTGGTCTGGCCGAGTGTGCTTTCGATCCGCGGGATCATCTCGGAGGTGCATCCCTGGCATTCCACTTCTGCCTGGAACGGGAGCGCCTGCTCTACCCACTGCAGCGGGTGATCCTCCTCGCCGTCGCTGTACAGGCAGAAAACAAAGAGTTCTCCCTGCGCACTGACCCTGCCCTCCTCGGAACGGAGATCGAGACCGCGCACTTCCAGATCCTGCCAGAGAATCTCGTGCAGCTCCGGCTTACCGGATGGAATCGTAAGCTCCTTTTTGACGCGCAGCACATCCTTTTTCTGCACTGCAAGCTCAACCACGCGGTATTCCTGCCTTTTTACCGCAACATCGCTCTCCCCGCGGATTTCCATCGGCACGGCGAGGTCGCACAGTTCCTCGATCCACGCGTGCAGCGTGACGATCGCGCGCACGCCCAGCTTCCGCGAGTTGATGAGATGCAGGTTCAGATCCTCCACTTCCCAGGTAATGCAGACCTTGTCGCCGCCGGTCAGCCCATCGAGGTGGATCGTCTCGTCAATCGGAAGCTCTCCGGAAAGCTGGCAGATCCGGCGCCGTTCGCCGTCGGAGACGTACAGCAGATGAAAGGTGAGGCCGCCGAATACACGCGCTTTTCCTTCCGAAATCTGCACATCCCCGATCGTCACCTCACCTTTTTTCTGAATCATCCGCCCCACATCGGGCCGTGCGTCCGGCACGTTGTAGTCCTCATCAAACGTAATCTGTGACACCGCTTCGCTTTTTCTGCTGATCTGATGCAGAATCTTTTTTACAAAATCCATAAGGCTCCTCCCACTCTAATCCTCAAATACGACTGAGATTCCCGCCGCTGCTTTCGTTTTCAGCACGACGTAAGGGCAGGAGGCGGCGCCTTTCTGCTCCTCCTTTGCGGCAGGTCCGACGAGTTTTGTCCGCACGAAAACGGCATTCTCCGATTTCGATACTTCTTCGATCTGTATGGAAAAGCCTCCGCTTTTCTGCTTTCCGTAGCCGCGCAGTATGTAGAGATCGTCCCCGCTCTCGTACGCCATCTGGAACGCGGATTCTTTTTTCTCCCGCAGAATCTGATCAATTTCCGGCGGAAAATCGCCCGGCTTTACAATCGCGTACGACAGTTCTTTCCGCTCGCCCTCGCTTACATCCGTAATCCGGCACGATGCCAGGAGCATCAGGATCACCGCCGCCAGAAGAACTCTTCCCCGTTTCTTTTTCTTCCCCATCATTCCAAACGCCGCTTCCCGCTCTTTCTATCCATTGTATGACGAGCCGCGGTCTTCTATGACGCAAAATCTTTTTCTGAAAAAGACGAAAGTTATTGCAACATGCCCCGTCAATGACGTATACTGAAAAGTACGCAATAACTGAATATCACTATTTTACAAGAGGAGAAAAAGATTCATGATTCGTTTTATTCTGGTCATTCTGACCGCTTTTCTGTATCTGATTCTGTCGATCCCGGTGCTTCTTGTTCTGCTTCTGATCCGTAAGAAAAAGCCGGAGGTCTGTGACAAGGTAAGCCGTGCGCTGATCCGCTGGATTTTCCGCGTGATTCTGTTTTTCGCCGGCACGAAGGTCACGGTGGAAGGACAGGAAAATATTCCGAAAGATCGTGCTGTTCTCTACATCGGCAATCACCGCAGCTATTTTGATATTCTCGTAACCTACACAACGGTTCCGGGCTCCTGCGGATTCGTAGCGAAAAAGGAGCTGGCGCGCATTCCGCTCTTAAAGAACTGGATGGATCTCATCCACTGCCTGTTTCTCGACCGATCCGACATCAAACAGGGCCTGCAGATGATCCTTGCCGGATGTGAGGAGATCAAGAGCGGCACTTCCATCTGTATCTTCCCGGAGGGCACCCGCGGCAATACGGAGAGCGAGCTGGAGCTCGGCGAGTTCCACAACGGTTCATTCAAGATGGCAACGAAAACCGGCTGCCCGATCATTCCGCTTTCGATTTCCGGTTCCAGAGAAATCCTGGAAGCACACTTTCCGAAGATCCGCGGTACACACGTTACCGTGACATACGGCAAACCGATCATTCCGGGTGAGCTTACGAAGGAAGAGAAAAAAGAAATCGGAAATTATACGAAAAACATTCTGCTGGAACAGCTGAAAGAAAATCCGGCAAAATAAAAAACACTGGCACGAAAAAAAGTGCCGGACACATCTGTAAAAAACAGAAGCGCCCGGCGCTTTTTTCTTATAACAATTCTCTTATTTCTCTGCGGAGAGCATCTCCACAATCTTTCCATACTCCATAAAGTGTGATGCCTTCACCAGAATCTGATCGCCGTCCTGTAAGAGCTTCGGCAGTTCTGCCATCAGGCTTTCGCGGTCTGCGAAGTGGCGGATTTCCAGTTGCGGGTCTGCCTCTTTTGCCGCTTTTGCAAGGTGCTCGCAGAGCGGTCCCGCGCAGTAGAGAGCATCGATACCGCAGGTTCCGGCGTGTGTGCCGACTTCGGCGTGGAGTGCTGCCTCATCGGTTCCGAGCTCGCCCATATCGCCGAGTACAGCCACTTTTCTTCCCTTCGCCTCTTTCAGGACATCGAGGGATGCCTTCATGGAAACCGGGTTTGCATTGTAGCAGTCATCGACAACCGTGTATTTTCCCGTCTCGATGATGTGGAATCTTCCGCTCACCGACTGCAGTGTCTCGATTCCCTGCTTGATCTGATCCAGCGTCAGCCCGTACGTGCATCCTACTGCGGTTCCAGCCAGCGCATTGTAGACCATATGGCGTCCCGGAATCGGAATCAGTGCGGAAAAACTGCCCTGCGGGGTATGAATCCGGCAGGAAATGCCGCGGAAGCCCTGGCTCTCGATCTCATCGGCATAATATTCATTCTTTGCATCCAGTCCGAAATGAACCGGCTCGATACCGTGAACCGTTCCAACCGTGGACAGCTTGTCGTCGTCCCCGTTGATGATAATGTGGCCGTTCTCACGCAGATGATCAAAGATCTCGGTCTTCGCCTGTAAAATACCATCTCTTGTCTTCAGATTTTCCAGATGACACCATCCGATATTCGTGATGACTGCAGTCTCCGGGCGTGCGATCTTCGCCAGACGGTGCATCTGGCCGAAATCGTCGATTCCCATCTCGAGAACCGCCATTTCATCCCCTTCGCGCAGGCGGAAAACGGTGAGCGACAGGCCCAGCTCATTGTTGAAGTTCGCATCCGTTTTCAGCACGCGGTATTTCTGCGCCAGCACCGACGCAATCGTCTCTTTCGTGCTGGTCTTTCCAACGCTTCCCGTGATGCCGACAACCGGAATATTGAGCTGCTGCATATAGTATTCTGCCATTGCCTTGATGGCTTCCATGGAATCCTTCACGAGGATATACGGGCATGGCGGTGTTTCAAGTTTCTGCTCGGAAATGACAGCAAGTGTGCCCTGAGCAGCCACATTTGGGATAAATTTATGGCCGTCCACACGCTCACCCGGAATTGCAACGAAGAGGCTTCCCTCTCCCGCTTTCCGGCTGTCCGTCACGATATCAGCGACTTCCGCTGTTTTCTTTTCTTCCGGTCCGAAGTAGGTTCCGCCGCACACCTCTGTGATGTGTTCAAGTGTCATATTTTTCATGCGTTGTTACCTCTTTTTCTGAGAGAAAGCTGGATCAGCAGCTCGCACAGTTCCGGATAGGAAATGCCGAGTACCTGTGCCTCCTGCGGCAGAAGACTGGTCGGGGTCATGCCCGGAAGGGTGTTTGCCTCGAGGCAGTACATTCTTCCGTCCTTGCGCATCATAAAGTCGAGACGGCAGTAGTTTTCGATGCCGAGAGCGGCAGCGCCGTCCTCTGCGTGCTTCTGCATTTCTTTCGTCTGCTCCTCCGTCAGTACGGCTGGGCAGGTATCAACGGTCGATCCTGCTTTGTATTTGTTCGTATAATCATAAAAACCTTCGATCGGTGCGATTTCGATGATCGGGTAAGCCTTTCCATCTACCACGCCGACGGAAAACTCTCTTCCCTCGATATACTCCTCAACGACAACCTCAGGCTCATAGGAGAAAGCATCCTTCATTGCCTGCCAGTATTCTTCGTTCGTATGCGCAATATAAACACCGACGCTGGATCCGCCGCAGCATGGTTTTACGACAACCGGAAGCTCCAGTCCGAAGCTGGACAGCGGCTCGCTCTCCTGGCCTTTTTTCAGGGTAACGCCGTTCGGGGTCGGCACGTTGTGTGCGCGGAAAAACTGTTTGGTGATGGATTTATCCATCGCAAGGGCACTGCTTAAATAGCCGGTTCCGGTGTACGGAATGCCGAGCAGATCAAACGTTGCCTGTACCTTTCCGTCCTCTCCGTTTGCGCCGTGCAGGGCAAGGAAAACAACGTCGGCCGCCTCGCAGAGCTCCAGCACATTTTCACCGAAGAATCTGCGGCGGGATGCGGTCATCTCATCCAGTTTCTCATCAAAACTGTGCATATATTCTGCTGCTTTGTCTACATCATAGTTTTCCTCTGCAAATGCATCTTCCAGGCTTCCCTCTACGTTAATGCCACAGAAAATGTCCACCAGAACTGCCTGATGATTTTTCTCTCGGAGTGCTTTGCACACCATGGTTCCTGAAGTGATGGATACCGAACGTTCTGTGCTGGTTCCTCCAGCTAATACTACTATCTTCATCTATTTTAATCTCCTTTATCTTTATAGACCGGTCTGCTGTGTGGGCTGCGGCCCTGTTACATCGTCCAGGCTATAGTATACGATAACCGGGTCACCAATTTCAATAGCATTGAACACTTTTTCTGCTTCTGTGTATGGGGTATTCACACATCCGTGGGATCCGTTCGTCAGATAGATGTCCCCGCCGTACTCGGTACGCCAGCTTGCATCGTGGATTCCGACGTCGCCGTTAAACGGAAGCCAGAACATGACATGGCTCGGATAGAGCTTGAAATCACAGTCACTTTTTTTCGCATCCACCGCCCAGACACTGCCTGCCGGAGTGTCATAGCCCGTCGCATGATTGCCCGTTGTGACCGGTGTTTCCGTCACCAGAACGCCATCCTTGTAGCACCACATTTTCTGCTGGGAAATGCACACCTCGACGTATGTATTTCCGATATCATTTGCCGAGCGGTCATTGGCCGTATAGAGGTAAACCGGGTCGAGATTTCCCTGTGTTTCGTCCTCGATCGCCTGCAGAAGTGCCTGCATCGTCTCCTCCTTGTCGATGCACCAGCCGTAATCGCCGCCCGCATTCAGGTTAATGGTCGCGCCAAGACTCGTTTTGAAGGTATGCGCCAGCCCGAAGGTGTCCGTCTCATACGCCATATGGCGCACAAAAGCTGCCGCTTCGTCCTGCGAAATCGTGTAGGTTCCATCCTCCCCCTGTACGAGCCAGCTCTGTAAGGTCGCCCGGTCTATGGCATAGCTGTTTTCACCGATTGCATATGTGATCCGCGCCGCTGTCAGGTGGTTCAGTTCCGCCATTTCCCCATTCAGTGCTTCATCATCCTGCGTAATGTCCGGTTTCCGGTAAACATCTTTTTCTTCCAGATCCACGCTCGCCGCTCCGGCATCCAGCGCCTCGATGACAGCCTGCTCCGCCTTCTCATAGTCCACCTGCTCGCCCTCTGTTTCCGGCACAATAACGTACGAGGTTCCGTCATCCGTCAGATACGCATCCGTCGGCGCTTCCTGCTGTTCTTCCTGAAACCCTTCCATCGTCTGCAGTTTTTCCTGCACCATTTCTTTGTCATAGACAGAGTCCGCCGCCACCTGGTTTTCTTTCTCTTTCCAATAGAATGCAGGCCATGCAAGAGTATTCTGGGACTCCAGCAGTTTTTCCACCGCGTGGTCGTCCACATACGTGAGGCCGATCTCCGTGCCGCTTAATGTCTCTGTTTTTCCACCGCGCTCGGTAATGCCAAGTGTATAATCCACAATGCGCTTCTGAATTTCCTCTTTGACCTGCTCTGCGGTCAGCCCTGCGCAGTTCAGTCCGTTGATCGCGGTTTTCGGGAAAAAGTGGGATGCATAGTAATGCCCCACACCCGCGTAACCGCCTGTGGCTGCAAGGAGTATGAGTCCTGCGGCAATTCCTATTACTTTCTTTTTCATGTTTTTCCTTTCTGTCCCATAGAAAATTTCTTTTTAACTTTCTAATAGAAAAAAGCCGGAACTCCCACACCAGAGTTCACAAAAACTGTGTCCCCCGGGAGAATCCGGCTTTTGTATTTTTACTTATCCGTTATTTGCTTTCCAGAATCTTATCCACGCTGACCAGTTTGACACTCAGCACGAATACCTGACCTGCGATTTCCAGCTCTTCCGGTGTCGGGAAGGACGGTGCAATACGGATGTTGGAATCCTGCGGATCGTTGTGATATGGATACGTTGCGCCCGCGCCTGTCATGGTAAGACCGGCCTCTTTTGCTTTTGCAACGATCTTCTTTGCACATCCCTCCATCGCATCGAAGGAGATGAAGTATCCACCGTTCGGTTTTGTCCAGGAAGCGATGCCAAGGCCGCTCAGCTCCTGATCCATTACCTGCAGAATTGCCTCGAATTTCGGTCTTAAGATCTCAGCATGCTTTTTCATCTGATTCATCACGCCGTCCAGATTCCGGAAGAATTTTACATGGCGCAGCTGATTCAGTTTATCATGGCCGATGATCTGGAAGTTCATGTACTCCTGTGCCTCTTTGAGGTTTGCCTCAGAAGAAATGAGAGCTGCAATTCCGGCTCCCGGATAGCTTACTTTCGAGGTGGATACGAACTCATAGACCATATCCGGATTTCCGGCTTTCTCGCACTCCTCGATGATGTTCAGCAGGTGATCCTTTCTGTCATCATACAGGTGATGGATGATGTATGCATTATCCCAGAAAATACGGAAGTCTTTGGCTGCCGGTTTCAGGTTTGCAAATCTTCTGACGGTCTCATCGGAGTAGGTGTAGCCCTGCGGGTTGGAGTATTTCGGTACACACCAGATTCCCTTGATGGCGTCATCTTCTGCAACGAGTTTTTCTACCATGTCCATGTCCGGTCCTTCCGGCGTCATCGGAACATTGATCATCTCAACGCCGAAGTACTCGGTTACACCGAAGTGACGGTCATAGCCCGGTACCGGACAGAGGAATTTTACTTTGTCCAGCTTGTTCCACGGAGTGCAGCCTGCAACGCCCTTCAGGAACGAACGTGCTACGGTATCAAACATAATGGTAAGGCTGGCGTTTCCGTAAACGATGACGTTTTCCGCCGGAACCTCACAGATATCTCCGATCAGTTTTCTTGCTTCCGGAATACCGGTCAGCACGCCGTAGTTCCGGCAGTCGGTTCCATCTTCTGCGAAGGTGTCTTCATTTTTCGAGAGAACGGTAAGCATTCCTTCCGTGAGATCTAACTGGGCTGCTGCAGGTTTTCCTCTGGAAATATTCAGATTGAGGCCTTTTGCTTTTACCCCTGCAAATTCCTGCTCCAGTCTGGCTTTCTCGGCAACTAATTCTTCTTTGGTCCATTCGATATACGGTTTCATGAAACGTCCTCCCTTGTACTTTCCTTACCCGTTTTTTCAGGTTTCTTGCTCAACTAAAGACCATTTTACCAGATCATGAGTTTCTGTCAAGGAGAACTTGCATGTTTTATGCGCTTTTCGGCATTTTATCCCACTTTTTGCAGTTTTATACTTCATTTCCTGCAATTTCAGCCAAATGTTTTTCGTATGACGGACATACGTCCGCTGTCAAAAGATGTTTTAAACGTTGTCAGACTGCCATCTTCCCGATGCACCGCACGGCAGAACAAGGCCGGTCGACTTGACCGGAAGGCCGATTTCCTGTGCTTCTACGTGGCCTTTGTACTGTTTTAATTCCAGGGAAATCATGTACGTCAGGACAGCCGGTGCAAGTCCTGTCGTGTAAGAATTCACAAGGAAGAACAGCGGGTCATCGCTTAAGAGCTGCGTGCAGAGCTTGATGAACGGATGAATCGACTCCTCGATCTTCCAGATCTCGCCCTTTGGTCCTCTTCCGTAGGACGGCGGGTCCATGATGATCGCGTCGTAGTGGTTGCCTCTGCGGATCTCGCGCTCAACAAATTTGGTGCAGTCATCCACAAGCCAGCGGATCGGCTTGTCCGAAAGGCCGGATGCAGCAGCGTTCTCTTTTGCCCAGTTGACCATGCCTTTGGATGCGTCGACATGTGTGACGCTTGCGCCTGCTGCGGCCGCTGCGAGCGTTGCGCCTCCGGTGTAGGCGAACAGGTTCAGCACTTTAACCGGGCGGTTGGCACGGCGGATCAGATCGCCGAACCAGTCCCAGTTCGTTGCCTGCTCCGGGAAAAGGCCGGTGTGTTTGAAGCTGAACGGTTTCAGGCGAAAGGTCAGGTCTTTATAGTTGATCTCCCACTGCTCCGGCAGATGGAAAAACTCCCATTCTCCGCCGCCCTTGCTGCTTCTGTGGTAATGGCCGTTTTTCTTTTTCCAGCCCGGATTTTCTTTCTTCGTGTTCCAGATGACCTGCGGGTCCGGTCTTACCAGAAGGTAATCTCCCCACCGCTCCAGTTTTTCTCCGCCGGACGTATCCAGCACTTCATAATCTTTCCATCCATCTGCTATCCACATTTTATTGGTTTCCTTTCTCTTTTATCTCAAAATTTATTGTGTTCTCAATTGTACCTCCCTATGATACCATAAAAGTATTGTTTTTCCAAAACATTTCTTATATCATAGTTCTGGGCATCCGCGCATTTGGTCCGGAAATCTGCCCACGGAAAGGATTTTTCTCATGGAAACCGTACTCTTATATCAGATCAAAGGAACGAAAACGGCTGCGCTTTTAAAGCCGGTTCTCTTAAAACTCGGTATCCGCGTGCGCATCGTGGAACCGGAGCAATACTTACAGTCGATCGGCTTTCTTGCCGGAAATAAAGCATTTGCAGAATCCCCTGAAGCCTACGACGGTGCCGGCTTTGACGAGCCGATGATGGTCATGGCCGGCTTTTCCGAGCGGAAACTCGATCTTTTTCTCACCGAAATGCGCCGGAAAAAAGTGCCGCCGATCGCCCTCAAAGCCATCGTCACAACGCAGAACCAGGCGTGGAATTCGCTGCAGCTCTACAGAGAATTAAAAGAAGAACACGAAAAAATGAAATCGTACCGGAAATAACTGGTCTGGTCAAAAAATCCGGAATTGGCACTTTTTCTTCATGCCACTACTTCCTATAATAGGGTGCAATCAAGGAACGAAAGTTCCAGATGCCAAAGGAGTGAGTTGTTATGAAAAATGAAAAAGTCTGGAAAATCGCAATGACAGGTGTCTTTGCAGCCCTTTCCTACGTTGTCTTCACCTTCCTGCAGTTCAAAATCTGGCTGCCGGGCGGAGATGCCACCTCGATCCATTTCGGAAACGCTGTCTGTGTGCTCGGTGCACTGATTCTCGGCGGTGTTTACGGCGGAATCGGCGGTGCGATCGGCATGACCATCGGAGATCTTCTCGATCCGGTCTATGTGGTATACGCACCAAAGACCTTCCTCTTAAAATTCTGCATCGGCCTTATCGCAGGACTGATCGCACACAAAATCGGTAAAATCAACGAGCAGACCGATCAGAAACAGATCTTCAAATGGGCACTGCTGGCAGCCATCGGCGGACTTCTGTTCAACGTGATCTTCGATCCGCTCATCGGTTACTTCTACAAACTGGTTCTTCTCGGAAAACCGGCAGCAGAGGTTACCTTAAGCTGGAACGTTGCGGCTACTTCCATCAACGCCGTACTTTCCACCATCGCTTCCGTTATCATCTACATGGCACTGCGTCCGGCTCTTCAGAAATCCGGACTGTTTAGCCAGGTAAAAGCCGCAGCGAAATAAAAAAAGGGGCACTTACGCGATATTAAAAAAAGTCACCAGGTTCTATTTCGAACCGGTGACTTTTTTCATGCATTTCTTTTTATTTTTCAACGGTGGCTGCTGCCTCTTTCACTGCCTCTTCTTCCAGAATGGATGTACAGTGCGGGCATCTGACTGCCTCGATGTCGATCTCGCTCTTGCAGTACGGACAGATCTTTGTGGTCGGTGCTGCCTCTTCTTCCTCATTCTTCGGGGTCAGCTTCTCGCTGACGGTGTTGATCGCTTTGACCAGGCAGAAGATCACGAATGCGGTGATCAGAAAGTTGATCACTGCGGTGATAAAGTTTCCGTAGCACAGAACCGGCGCATTCTCGCCAAGTCCGAGTGTGATTTTCAGATTGGAAAAATCGGTTCCGCCGAAGATTCCAAGGATTGGTGTCAGGATATCCTGGTTCAGGGATGTGACGATCGCCGTGAACGCACCTCCGACGATCACACCGACTGCCATATCCATGACGTTTCCGCGCATGATAAATTTCTTAAACTCGTTGATGAATCCATTTTCTTTCATCTTCTCTTACTCCTCATCTTTTGTTTTTTCTCCGGCGAACCACGCTTTTTCGATCATTTCCAGTTCCCGGATATCAATGCAGTTTGGAATGGTTCCTTCCCGAACCGTCTTCTGACATTCCTTCAGATCCATCCAGCGGACTGCTTCTACTTCCGACTCCTGTAGATGCAGTTTTTCCGCCTCGACCGGCTTCGTGTAAAGATACACGGCGCTGACCTCATGATCGTGGAACGGTTTTCCGTAAAAAACACCGTGTGATACTTTTTCCAGCAGGCCAAGATCCCTCAGCTCCTCTGCCTCTGCGTGGATGCCGAGCTCCTCGCCGATTTCCCGCAGAGCCCCTTCCAAATATGTATCGCCCGCCGAAAGATGGCCGGCGCTTGAAATATCGTAGCAGCCCGGATTCGAATCTTTCCAGGCACTCCTTTTCTGCAGCAGTACCTCACAGCCGCTCTTCTCATTCGCCCGTGCAATCCAGATATGTGCCGTTCCGTGACACCGTCCCTCACTGTGCGCCACGCCGCGCTCTACGATGGTTCCGGTCGGCGTGCCGTCGCCTGAGCGCTCCTCAAAAAGTTCCATCTGTTTTCCGTTCAGCACCGCTTCTGCGAGCGTGTCGCCCACATACCGCAGCTTCAGGGAGAAAAACGGCTCGTCTTCATTCAGAAGGCGGAAAAAGATTTTGTCTCCCTCCCACAGATTCAGGTGCAGGACGTCCTCTTTTTTCACCCAGGCGAGTTCGCCCTCATCACATGCAGTCGGTTCTCCCGTGAATCCGTCTGCCGTGTAGAGACACATATACTCCATGTACTCCACCGTTTTGCTGTTTTCTGCCTCTGTTACAAAGGTAACGAGACCGCGGAAACGCCAGCTCGTCAGCGTGTAGCCGGTTTCCTCTTTTACTTCACGCAGCAGGCATTCCTCCGGGCTTTCGCCAAGTTCCGCATGGCCGCCGACGCCGATCCACTTGTCCTTGTTGACATCGTTCTTTTTCACCGTGCGGTGCATCATCAGATAGCTGTCATCCTTTTCGATGTAGCACAGCGTTGTCATGCAGCCTCTGCCTCTTTCTTCTGTTTTTTCCTCCATCTTTCACTCCTCCGTCGTGTGCCGGACTTCTTTCCGCTTCTTTTGTTTTTCAGGAAAAATGTATTCCTGCACACACCTTTTTCTCGTTTTCTATTCTACCATACTTTTTCAGAATTTCAGCAACAAATTTCTATCTTTTTGCAGATCTTTCACGAAAAATGTAACGACCGTTCCGCACCTTCTTGACTCTCACACAGTACTGTGTTAAAGTGTCTGTAATTGATGTTTTGTCACCCGTAAACAACGTTTCTTATCATTTCTTACATTTGAGGTTTTCATGATGGAAAAACAGACGATAGTTGTGAAAGTCGGCACCAGCTCCCTGACACTCTCAGACGGAACGATGGATGCCGAAAAAATACGGAACATTACGACCCAGCTTGCCGCGCTGCAGACGGCAGGCCACCATGTGATTCTCGTTTCCTCCGGTGCGGTCGCCGCAGGCTTTTCCCGTCTCGGCTTTAAAAAACGGCCGACGAAAATTGCCGATAAACAGGCTGCCGCTGCTGTCGGCCAGGGCCTTCTGATGGAGGAATACACGAAAAATCTGATGGCGTACCAGATTCCGTGCGCGCAGATTCTTTTGAACCGCAGTGACTTTGAGGACCGCCGCCGCTATAAAAACATCTTCGGCTCCCTCTCCGTCCTGCTCGGGCGCGGTGCGATTCCGATCATCAATGAGAACGATACGATCGCGATTGAGGAGCTGAAGGTCGGCGACAACGACACGCTCTCCGCCCAGGTGGCTGCGATGATGCATGCATCCCTTCTGATTCTGCTGACCGATATCGACGGGCTCTACACTGCCAATCCAAAGAGTGACCCGAATGCACGCCATATCGACGTGGTCAATGAAATCACGCCGGAGCTCACTGCTGCGGCAGGCGGCGCGGGATCGGGCAACGGAACGGGAGGCATGACAACGAAGCTCTCCGCCGCTTCGCTTGCCACAAGAGCCGGTGTGCCGGTTCTGATCTGCTCCTCGGCGGAGGAAAACAACATTGTGCGTGCGGTGAAAGGAACCGCAAAAGGAACGTACTTTACCGCCAGCGGCCACAACATGAAAACGCGTCTGCAGTGGATGGCGTTCTATGCGCCGAGTGCGGGCAATCTCTACGTCGATGAGGGTGCCGCAGAAGCACTTGCTGTTCAGGCAAAGAGCCTGCTTCCCAAAGGCATCGTGGCAGTCGAAGGCGATTTTAAGAAAGGCGATGTCGTCAGCGTCTTCCGGCGCGGCAGCCATGAATATCTCGGAAAGGGCATTGTCAACTATGACCGGCCGGATCTGCAGAAAATCATGAACGAAAGCACCAGCCACACGGAAGCAATCAACCGCGATAACTGGATCGGCGCGGAATAAATGGTGCTGAATAAAGCATTCTTTTGTTTACGAAAATTCCCCTCCGTGTTATAATATTGGTATTCAGCCGGCTGCAGGTTTTTCTTTCAGCGAGGAAAGGAAGCTGCATCCGGTTTTCCATGTGCTTTTGGATTTACTTCGAGAGCACAGCAAACACAAAGGAGGGTTTTTACCAATGAAATACGATTTTACATCTCTGATGAACCGCAGCGGCCACGATGCGATCGCTGTCGATCAGATCCCGATTCCGGGTGCGGAAGTCAAAGAGGGCTTCTCCCGCATCCCGATGTGGGTGGCCGACATGAACTTCCCGTCTCTTCCGACCATTCAGGAAGCAATGCACGCGAGAGTCAACGAACCGCATTTTGGCTACTTTAATCTGCCGGATGCATATTTTGACAGCGTCATCCGCTGGCAGAAGGAGCGCAACGGTGTGGAAGATCTGCCGCGTGAGGCGATCGGCTATGAGAACGGCGTGCTCGGCTGTGTTGCTTCGGCTGCTGCCGCTTTTACATCCCCGGGTGAATCCATTCTTCTGCATTCCCCGACATACATCGGTTTTACCGGTGTTCTTGAGAACTGCGGACGCAATATCGTTCTCTCCGATCTTGTTCAGGATGAGAACGGCGTATGGCGCATGGACTACGCCGATATGGACCGCAAGTTAAAAGAACATAACATTCATTTCGCGATTTTCTGCTCTCCGCACAACCCGACAGGCCGTGTCTGGGAGCGCGAGGAAATTGAAAAGGCGATGGAAATTTACAAAGCAAACGAATGCGTTGTCATCTCCGATGAGATCTGGTCTGACCTGACACTGCCGGGCTTCAAACATATCCCGACGCAGTCCGTTTCGAAGGATGCACGCGAGCGCACCATCGCACTTTATGCACCGTCCAAGACCTTTAACCTGGCCGGCCTTGTAGGCTCCTACCACATCATCTACAACCGCATGCTGCGCGACCGTGTGGAGAAGGCTTCGTCCCTTTCCCACTACAATTCCCCGAACGTACTCTCCGTTCATGCGCTGATCGGCGCTTACAAACCGGAGGGATACCAGTGGGTGGATGAGCTGCGCGAAGTGCTGAAATCGAATGCGGATTATGCGTATAACTACATTCTCGAGCATTTCAAGGGCGTGAAGCTTTCCAAACCGGAAGGAACGTACATGCTGTACCTCGACTGCGAAGAGTGGTGCAAAGAGCATGATACCGATATGGATACGCTGTTAAAAGCCGGTGTTGCTGTCGGCGTTATCTGGCAGGACGGACGGCCGTTCCACAGACCGTATGCGATCCGCCTGAATCTGGCACTGCCGCATGTGCTTGTAAAAGAGGCATTTGACCGTATGGATAAGTATGTATTTAATGCGAAATAATTGTATTTTCTGATTTTATAAGCCAAACATAACGAAAGACCGAAACGTGCATTTTCCTCTGCCGTTCCGGTCTTTCGCTGTTTTGTGTATCCTGTTTTTTCAGTTGTGCTCCAGCTCCCGCTGTGCCAGCATCTCTTCCACATTGATGCCGTACTTCTTTAAATTGACGCGGCCGTTTTCCAGCACAATACCGTCTGCCTCCAGCATATCCGCCTGTTTCCCGGCGCCGCCGAAGACAAATTCCGCGGCCAGCTCGCCTTTGGAGTTCACCACACGGTAGCACGGAATGTGCTCCGGATCTGTGTTTTTATGTAAAGCGTTTCCCACGGCACGCGCCATTTTCGGCTCGCCTGCAAGCGCTGCTATCTGGCCGTATGTCGCCACTTTTCCGCGCGGAATCTGCTTTACCGCCTCATAGATTCTTTTGGTCGGGCTGTCCGTGATGATGTCGTAGCTCTCGGCGATCATGGTGCGTATGGCATCATCGGGTACGGTTCCGTCGAGTAGAATCGTGTTCCAGTGCTCCTTATTCTGATGATATCCCGGGATAACTGACGCGAATGCATCGCGCCAGTAGTCCCGCCATTCCGGGTTTGCTTTTACATTCAGCTGAATGATTCCGTCCTTTTCATAGACCCACAGAAATGCCTTTCTGCTTCCTTTCACGCGGATGAGCTGCCAGTTGTCATCGTGGAACGGCGCCTCCTGATATGTGTCCGGGAAGGAAAGACCGTAGGCTAATGCTTCTTCTCTTGTCTTCATTGCAGACTTCCTTTCTTCCTGTCGCGGGTGCTTTGATGTTTTTTTCCGCAAAACACCCGCTTTTTCTGTATTCCTCCTGCCGCTGCGATTCTGCTTTTTTCTGCGGCATTTTTTCTTCATTATACCAGTCCGCCTGCTTCCGCGCAATTTTTCACCTGCTATTTTTTCATCTTCGGCTGGAAAATCCAGCTTGCAAGATACGCGAAAATCAACGCCGCTGATGTTCCGACAGCTCCCGCCTTTAATCCGCCCTGGAACAATCCTAAAAAGCCGCTCTCTTTCACTGCATCTTTCACTCCCTGGAACAGCAGATGCCCGAACCCGAGCAGCGGCACCGACGCACCTGCTCCGGCGTATTCTGCAAATGGATCGTAGAGTCCCAGAAAACTCAGCACTGCGCCCGTGCACACCAGCGTCACCATAATTCTTCCCGGCAGCATTTTCGTGCGGTCGAGCAGAATCTGGCACAGCGCACAGATCAGGCCGCCGACCCAGAAAGCATTGAAATATTCCATAAACGTTCCCATCTTACACATCCTCCTCCCGCTCGATTACAACCGCCTGCGCGATCCCGGGCACACTGCTGCCCTCCTGAAAACTGACCTTCGACATCAGCGCACCGGTCGGCACAAACAGAATCCTCTTCCACTCTCCGTTTTCCAGTTTCGGCAGCAGATACTCCGCCAGCACCGATGCCGCACAGCCGCAGCCGCTTCCGCCCGCGCCGGTGTCCTGTTTTGCCGGATCGAAAATCAGCATGCCGCAGTCACTGTGCTGTTCGGAAATATCGTACCCTTTCTTTTTCAGCAGTTCCAGCAGAATCTCCCGCCCAACAACGCCGAGATCTCCGGTCACAATGCGGTCGTAATCGGCTGGCTCCCGGTTGAAATCGACGAGGTTCTGTGCAATCGTATCACACGCGGCGGGTGCCATGCAGGCGCCCATGTTCTGGTTGTCTTTCAGCCCGTAATCAATGATTTTTCCCGTCGTGGCGCCCGTGATTTTCACCCGGCTCTTCGTTTTTCCCAGCACGCACGCGCCGCTTCCCGTCACGGTCCAGCTCGCGGACGGCGGGCGCTGGTTTCCGTAGGCGAGCGGAAAGCGGAACTCCTTCTCCGCCGTTCCAAAGTGGCTCGATGTCACCGCCAGCACCCGGTCACCGTATCCTCCCGCGACTGCCATCGCGCCAAGCGAAAGCGCCTCTCCCATCGTCGAGCAGGCACCGAACAGGCCGTAGAGCGGGCAGTTCAGATCTACCAGGCCGAACGATGATGCAATTGACTGTGCCAGAAGATCGCCCGCAAAAATCATGCGGATCTGCTCCGGCCTCACATTGGCTTTCTGCATTGCCAGCTTCGCGGTGGCAAGCTGCAGTTCACTCTCGCCCTCCTCCCAGCTCTCCTGCCCGCACATCGGGTCCGAAAGCGTGTGCGAAAAGTATTCGCCCAGCGGTCCCTCCTTTTCCTTTTCTCCTACAATCGCCGCACTGCCCTCGATATAGACGGCTTTGGCAAACGAGATGCTCTGCTTTCCTGTCATCTGTCTCATCGGCACATTCCTCCGTTTTTCTGATTTTGCATCTTACCATTTCTGACCTTCAGTATTTCCGTTTTTTCTGTTCTTACGCATGATTTTTCGGTTTCGGGGCACTCTGTACGCTGTAGCACGAAAATCCTGTTTCAGAAACTTTTAGAGGAATCTTTTTCATGAGTGAAATGCTGTATCTTCAGACGGAGCGGAATATCAAAATCACCAGTCCCGTCGTGACGCTCGGCGATGTGGCGCAGCTTTCCTGTTCAGACGGCGCTGTCCTCGCCCGCAATCAGGTCCGCCGCGTGGCGCATCTTCCCGATGACGGCTACGGGCGCTACGTCTGCTCCGCGTCCACCCTTGTCCGTCTCGTCACGGAGGCGGAGGAACACGTCGATGTCACCCACATCGGCGAGCCGAATTTTATTTTAACGTACGAGGATCCGCGTCAGAAAAACACGTGGCTTTCCTGGTGCAAGACGATTCTCGTCGGCATTCTTACGTTTATCGGAACTTCGTTTTCCATTATGACGTTTCACACCGATATCGGCGTCCGTAAGCTGTTTTCCGATGTTTACATCCGCTTTCTGCCGCAGATGACATCCGGCTTTTCCGTACTGGAAATTTCGTATTCCATCGGCATCGGCCTTGGCGTCGTGCTCTATTTCAACCATTTCGGACGGCGGAAATTCACGCAGGACCCGACGCCGCTCGAGGTGGAAATGCGGGTCTATGAGGATGATATCGATACGACCATTATCGAACAGAACGACCGCTCCGGTAAAGGAAAGGAGGCTTTTCATGCGAATCCTGCCAGAGATCCTGCTGGCCATGGCCGGTCTTAGCCTTGGCTTTTTCGTCGCGAGCGGCCTTGTCGCGCTTGTGATCGGCCTTGGCATTGTGACACGGTACGCCGGCATCACAAAGACAGCAGGGAGCCTGCGTTTTTACGAATGCTGCTGTATGGCCGGGGCGCTGTTCGGCGATCTTTTCTCGCTTGGCACCTTCTCGTTTTCCCTGCCATCCTGGACGGCCGGTGTGTTCTGGCTTTTTGCGGGCATTTATCTGGGAAGCTGGATCATCGCGCTCGGCGAAGTCGTCAACCTGTTTTCGATCCTCTGCCGCCGGATCGGCCTGACGCGCGGACTGCCGTTTGTAATTCTCTGCATGGCGGCAGGGAAAATCGCGGGCTCTCTCTATTATTTTGCAAGTGGATTTCAATAAGAACTGGAGGTAAGATGTGATGCAGAGTTTAAAAAGTGAACGGGCAAAAAAAGAATACGAACAGTTTGTCAAAGAGGTGACGCCAAAGCAGAATCTCTTCTGCAATATGGCAAAAGCCTTTATCGTCGGCGGTCTGATCTGTGTCGTGGGGCAGATTCTGCTCCACATCGGCAAAACTCAGTTTTCCCTGAACAAGGACGACGCCGGTGCCTGGTGCTCGCTGCTCCTGATCCTTAGCAGTGTGATTTTAACCGGCCTCAACATCTATCAGAAAATCGTCACCTTCGCCGGATGCGGCGCGCTCGTCCCGATCACCGGCTTTGCCAACTCGGTTGCCGCACCTGCAATTGAGTATAAAAAAGAAGGACAGGTCTTCGGCATCGGTGCAAAAATTTTCACCATCGCCGGACCTGTCATTCTGTACGGTGTCTTTGCGAGCTGGCTGCTCGGCTTTCTCTATTGGCTTTGGACCGTCGCCGGGAACTGGTTTTAAATCAGTTTTTCAGCGCTTCCGCCTCTTCTTTTGTGCAGCCTTCGCGGCTGTAGCGGGCTTTTTCATAGCCGTCGTGCAGCCGTCTCATGCCGTCGCCGGAAAGCCCGTTTCTCTCTTCCAGCTCCGCCGGGGTTTCGGCTCCGGTCGGCTGGTATTTTCCGGCTTTTTTGATGGCCTTTTTATACTGTCGGCGGATGCGCATATTCGGGGAGAGATAGCCCTCTTTCTTTTCCCGCCGCCACGGCAGATTTTCCCGTTCGTCGTTTCCCTGATGCAGGAAGAGAACTTCGTCCTCCTCATCCTCTGAGAAGGCTTTTCCCGCATTTTTTACGCTCTGGTAAATCGCCCGCAGAACCGCGATTCCGACGGCAACCATCACAAGATACATGACCGCCGTAAAAAGATTCTGGATCCACTGCGGCATCGGTTTGTACTCTTTGTCCCCCAGCATATCGGACAGATCGGCCTGCTCCATGCCCTGCGGCGTCTCGGCCTCCGGTGTTTCGATCGTAAGATCGCTTTCCAGCTCTTTCGGCTCATATCCTGCGATCGCCTCCGCAATCGGATCCTTTCCGTAGAGCGCCGATGGGAGCACGAACAGTACCAGAAGGAGTACTGCAATTTTCAGGATCAGTTTTCCCGTCCGCTGCATCGTCTCCACCGGGAGATTGGCGATTTTCTGGTGGTCACGGATGAACCCGTGCATGCCGTCGAGGTACTGGCAGAAGAAGCACAGGAATACATCTGCAAAGAAAAACCAGAAGATCAGATGCCAGTAGAACGGCATTTTCATCAGCACACCGATCACATACTGTATCATAAACCAGAGAAAATGAAGGGGCTTTGGCTCATCGAGGAGCGTCGGGATCTCCCACGCTTCCATATCCGCCAGCGGCATTGAGCCGGCAGGCAGTTCCTGCGCTGCTTTCTTTAACTGGCCTTTGCGGATTCTGACATAGCCGCGGATCAGGAAAATCACAGCGGCCATAAGACCTGTCATCACGCCGGAAAGGCTCTCCAGAAATGCAGGAGAAATGCCGTTCTCAAACTTGTTTTTTCCATCGTTTGCCGCCGCAGCCGCTTCAATTACCGCTGCCGCCTGCACACTGAACAGGGAACAGAAAAATTTCGCTGCCAGATACGTCACCGCGCAGACCGCAATTCCGCCAAGCAGAAACTGCCAGAGTGCTTTCGTTTTCCGGATCAGAATCCAGCTTGCGGCGGCCGGAATCAGCAGCAATAAGGATATGGCGCAGAAATACAACGCCTCCCGTCCCGTCAGCTCCAGAAAACCGGCGGCAAAGCCATAGATGCCGGCAAATAAAAGCCAGACATGAAGCCAGGTCAGTGGGATCTGTACCGGTGTCTTTTTTATTTCCATGGTTTCACCTCCCAGCCGATTGCGGTGTACGCACGGTTCTGCTCCGCTGGAGCTTCTTCACCCGGCAGATATGGAATCACCCAGAGAACCTGGTTCTGCGCACCGGAGAGCAGATGGAGTGCGGAACGCACCTCATCCGTTCTGTTTTTCGATACAACAACATAGGTATGGCCGGTGATTTCTTTTTCCGCCTCTTTTTGCAGAAGCTCTGCACCGGAAACCGGATTTTCTCCGAGTTTCACACACGCCAGTTTCCGGTTCAGCTCCGCTGTTTTTCCGGCGCCCGCTGCCAGATGGACACGCAGCTCCTCGCCGGTCTCCTCATCTTTCGCATTGCTCTTCACCCACAGATTCATCTTGTTTTTCACCATCCGCGCCGCAAGCGAAGACGTGATGCGGATGCTCTCCTCGACCTGCGCTTCCTCGCGCAGAATGTTGGCGTCCTCGATATCGAGAAGCACGGTGACTTCCACGCTCGTTGTCGCGTCGAACTGGTTGACCATCAGATCTCCCATCCGTGCCGACGATTTCCAGTTGATGCGGTTCATCGGGTCTTCTTTCCGGTAATCGCGGATGCCGGAAAATTCAAACGGATCCTCGTACAGACGGTTTCTCGACAGAACCATGCCCGATACAGCACGGCAGATCATCTGGATCCGCGCGGTATCAACCTGGCGCGGGTAAACGTACATCTGTGTCTGCTGCGGGTAATCGCTGTAAAAACCCTCCCGGAAAAAGAGATCGTACGCTACGGCATGCGCACCGGTGATCTCGTAGAATCCTCGTTTTTTTGCCTGAAACGGCAGTGTTCTCGTGACCTGCTGATGAAACAGGAACGAAAAGACATCGCGTTTGTAGCTCTGGTCGGTGATGCTCGCGTTTGCTTTTGCCTCGCGGTCAAATTCCAGATTGCGGCTCATCGAAATGCCAAGCTCGAGCGCCGGGATCGGCAGCAGTTTGTCGTTTACGACGACCTCTTTTAACGCGCTCTCCTCGCCTTCATAGATCGCGGAATCCTGAAAACTGACCTGGATTTTCAGGTTCTTCTGCCAGCTTTTCTGATACAGTTTTTTCTGTAAAAACCAGGCGAGCGCTATTCCAAATAGTAATAAAAGAAGCATAGTCTGTTACCTTCCTGACCAGTTTTCGGTCGGCAGATCGATGCGGTTTAAGATTTCCTCGATCACCGATTCTGCGGCTCTTCCGTCATCTGCGCCGATCTGCATGGTGAGACGGTGTGCGAGTACCGGAACAGCCACGGTCTTGAAGTCCTCCGGCACAACGTAGTTTCGTCCCTGCACCAGCGCGTGGCCCTGTACGGCACGTAAAAATGCGAGTGTTCCACGCGGGCTCACACCGCTTGCAATTTTGCTGTTGGCTCTCGTCTCCTGTACGATGCGGACGAGATACTGTACCAGTTCCGGATGCAGGTAGACTTCTTTACACGCCTCCTGCAGGGCACGGATTTCTTCTTTTTGGCAGACAGATGACAGCTCGGCGAGCGGCTCCTCGGTCAGGAAACGGGCGATCATCTGCGTCTCTTCCGCCGGGCTTAATGCTTCCATCGAAAGTTTCATTAAAAAACGGTCCATCTGCGCCTCCGGCAGCGGGAAGGTTCCGAGCGTCTCGAGCGGGTTCTGCGTGGCGATGACGAGGAACGGCTCCTCGAGCGGCCGTGTCACACCGTCCACGGTGATCTGGCGCTCTGCCATGCACTCGAGAAGGCTGCTCTGCGTCTTCGGTGTCGCACGGTTGATCTCATCGGCAAGCAGAATGTTGCAGAAGGCAGGTCCTTTCGAAAAGACGAACTCTCCGCTTTTGGCATCGAAGTAATTGAGGCCGGTGACATCGGACGGCAGAAGATCCGGCGTGAACTGGATACGGCCGAACTCCGCTTCAACGGATTTCGCAAGGGATTTTGCCATCACGGTTTTTCCGGTTCCCGGGACATCCTCGAGCAGGATATGACCTTTGGCTACAAGGCAGGTCAGGACAAGCTCGATCGTGCGCTCGTTTCCGATCATGACCTTTGCGATATTTTCTTTTAATTGCTGCAATACATTATTTTCCATGTTTTGCTTCCTCCAATAGTAAGATTTAATAAAAAAATCCACCCCTCGCTGCTCTGTTTTGTGAGAACAGCACGATAAATTTATTTTACTGCACATATTTTCGGAAGACAAGCAGAAAAAGGACGATGCTGTACCTATTTTTCACAGCATCGCCCTTTACGGTCTCTTCTATCAATTATAGCAAGACCCGAAAATAATGCAAAAAAGGCAGTGCTGCAGAGCGCGAATTGCAAGGAACAGATTTGAAGGCGTACCGGGGTACGACGAAAATCTGTGACGCAGTAATTCACACTCTGCGGTGCTGAATTTTTTGCATT
>NZ_JBNMHD010000030.1:0-39867 GCF_050872605.1 Fusicatenibacter sp. | reverse complement strand
GCAAAAAATTCAGCACCGCAGAGCGTGAATTACTGCGTCACAGATTTTCGTCGTACCCCGGTACGCCTTCAAATCTGTTCCTTGCAATTCGCGCTCTGCAGCACTGCCTTTTTTGCATTATTTTCGGGTCTTGCTATAAAATGGAGAACAGATAAAAGAATTGAGACGATACGTTGGAAACCTTAAAAGAGTGGACAGAACCTTAAAAACCGGGTATAGAAAAAGCCTGTACAGGTTTTAAAATGAAAGTAAGAAAAACGGTAAACCGGAAAGAGAGGGACGGAAAAATGAGCTTTTGTATTGGGGAAGACAGGCTGACAGAGGGCGCCAAAATCCTGGAGACAAACGACAGAGGCGCACTGCTGGAACTGGACAGAGAAGGAGCCGGCATTTTGCTTCCGGAGTTCCTTTCCAGAAAAGAGCAATATTTCATATTTAAAGTAAAAGCACTGGAGGAGCACAGTGTTTCCATGAATCTTCTGATTTACGGGGAAGATCCTGCAGAGCCGGTTATGAACATCCGCTTTGGCATTCTGCCGAAGCTGGAAACGCAGATGTGCATTGACCGTAAATGGTTCGAGGGCAATGTACTGTTCCCGGAAAACCTGCCGGGAGGCCTCAAGATCGTCTGTCATGGACGACGGATTGCGCAGGAGGAAATCACAAAAGTGGAGCTTTCCTCCCTGCCCGCGTTTCATAATCTGAAAATTGCACTGACCGATCTGGATTTTGTAAAAGAAGTGCCGGAGGTGAATCTGACCGATGAAAAACTGGTCGATGCATTCGGTCAGAATAAGCGGAAAGAGTGGAAAGAAAAAATTCATTCCGAAGAGGAGTTAAAAGAGAAAATGAACTGCCAGCTTGCGGAGCAGGGAAAACCGTTCCCGTTTGCAGATTGGTCGAAATATGGCGGCTGGACACGCAAAAAACTGACGGAAGGAACCGGATTTTTCTCGAAAATCAAAGAAGAAAACGGCAAGTGGTGGCTGGCTGATCCACTTGGCTATGCGTTCTTAAGCGTCGGTCCGGACTGTGTCGGCCCGGAAATCGACTGCCGGATCGATGGACTGGAAAAGAATCTCGACTGGCTGCCGTCCGAAGACGACGGTGACTACGGTACATTTTTCCATTCCCAGCATGTGATCCCTGGAAGAAGACGAAAATTCAAGAGCTTTTCGTATTCCAAAGCAAATCTGTACCGCGTCTGGGGAGAAAAGTGGAAAGAAAACTGGCGGCCGATGATCGTCGGACAGCTGAAAGCCCACGGTATGAATACCCTTGGCAACTGGAGCAGCGATGAGCTGTTTGGAACAACGGAAATTCCTTATGTAACATCGCTTCCGGAATTCCCAACGACGAAACAGAACATTTTCCGTGATTTCCCGGATGTGTTCAACGAGGAATACGAAGAGGCGGCAAAGAAAAATGCACAGGAATTAGCACCGCGTGCCAACGATCCATGGATGATCGGTTATTTCCTGCGGAATGAGCCGAGCTGGGCATTCGTTGACAATCTGGTACTGGCAGATGAGGTGCTGTACAATTCGGCGCGCACCAGCTGCAAGGAAAAGCTGATTGCGCGGATGGAGGAAAAATATCAGACGATTGATGCACTGAATGAGGCGTGGAAGACAGAGTTTGCAAGCTTCACCGAGCTGTATAAACCGCAGAAGGAAATTTCAAAACGCTCTGCGGCGGCAAAAGAAGATATGCGTGCATTCTCCAGAGAGATGCTGCGGCGCTACGTGGAAATCCCATCACGCGCCTGCCGGGCGGTCGATCAGAACCATATGATTCTCGGCATGCGCTGGGCCTGGATTTCAGATCCGGATCTCGTTGAGGGATGGGAGAACTTCGATGTCTTCTCCATCAACTGCTACGCGGTTGACCCGACGAGTGCCATTCAGAATATCGTCGATCTCGGCGTGGATCTGCCGGTGATGATCGGAGAGTTCCACTTCGGAGCACTTGACGCAGGTCTTCCGGCAACGGGCCTTGAGGGTGTACTTTCCCAGAAAGACCGTGGAATTGCCTGCCGCCATTACTGCGAGAAAGCCGCGGCCCATCCAAACGGCGTCGGCTGCCACTACTTCCAGTGCTACGACCAGTTCGTGCTGGGACGTTTTGATGGAGAAAACTACAACATCGGACTGTTTGACATCTGCTCACAGCCGTACCCGGATATGATGGAACAGATTAAACTGTGCAGCAGCGAAATCTACGAAGTCGCAGACGGACAGAAAGAACCGTGCGAGGAAACAGCGGATTCCATTCCGATGATTGCATATTAAAAAGAGAAATACAAAAAAGAAAAGCAAGGAGTAATAAGCCATGAAAAACATGAACATTTATTTAAATACACCAGAAGATGCTATCAATTTTGTTTCGACCGTATCGAAAGTACCGTACGAGGCAGATTTATCTTATGGACACTGTATGGTAGATGCGAAATCCATTTTGGGAGTGCTGGGTATGGCGGTTCGTAAAAAAGCAAAGCTGACTATTTACGGAAAAAAATATGGATGAAGTAGCGAAAGAACTGCAGAGGTATGCAGCGTAAAACAAATATGGAATGAAGCGATTAAGGAAACTATAAAATCCAGAAAACGATCCAGACATAATAGACAAAATTTGTTTCATAGAAATCTGGTAACTATTCAGAGCCATGCGAAATGGAAGAAAAATTGTCAGAAACAAAAAAAGCCCTGTGCCGCGTTCAATACGCAGCACAGGACCAAAGTTGATTTGGGACTGTCAAAATGGGTTGATTTGTTCGCAATACTGTGCTACTTTTGAATAAAAAATTTGAAAAGTCGGAATTTTGGAGGTATAAACAAAATGATTGAGATTAGAACAATAGACACACAGCATAAAGTGGACATCAACATTCCAAATGAGCCGTTTCAGATATTTGGGCGTATTATCCCGTCGTACAACGGCAAGGAATGGACATATACACTTCTTCGCTTTGCTCCCGAGGACGTTACAGAGATGTGTTTCCCGGACGAAAACTACAACTACGATTCCATGCAGGACAGCGTTTTTCTCGGTGCATACGATGGGGACAAGTGTGTGGGGCTGGCAATCCTGCAACCGGGCTTTTTCAAGTATATGTATCTGTATGACTTGAAGGTAAATAAGGAGTACCGCGGACAGCATATTGGAAGGATGTTAATGCAAAAGGCAAAAGAGATTGCCGTGCAAAACGGCTATTGTGGACTTTATACGCAGGGACAGGATAACAATCCGGGAGCATGTCTGTTTTATTTGAATTCCGGCTTTTACATTGGCGGATTAGATACAAATGTTTACCGTCATACCAAGCAGGAAGGCAAGGCAGACGTTTTGTTCTATTGCGAATCAGATTAACTAATTCCTGTTTGTAACCATCTACCTGAAAACGCAAAAACACCCCGATGGAAGAGAAGAAGTTATCCATTGGATAGGAAAGAGAAATAAAAAACGTTGACGAAAAAAAAGAAATTTGATAAACTGGAAAAATAAAAGGGAGTAGCTAGCCAACCGTGTTCACTTCTTCGTCAGTACAGCTATTGATATTCAATAACTCGGAAAGTGATTAAATAGCGAGACTTTTACTGTAGATGCAGTAGGAGTCTCTTTTTTTATGCCTATAACACCTGCTGCAAAGAATGCAAAAGAAAGAGAGGAAAATACGTATGATGTTACAGGCAGGAATTTTGATAGTGGGTTTCCTTTTTCTGGTAAAAGGAGCAGACTGGTTTGTGGAAGGGTCTGCAAGCATAGCAAGAAAGTTTGGAATTCCCCAGCTGATTATCGGACTTACCATTGTTGCAATGGGAACGAGTATGCCGGAGGCTGCTGTGAGTATTACCGCAGCGATGCAGCAAAACGCAGGAATTACGATAGGAAATGTGGTTGGAAGCAATATTTTGAATATTTTTATTATTCTGGGACTTACGGCATTGATAACAAATGTGGCAATACAAAGGTCTACCTTGTTTTATGAAATACCGTTTATGATGTTTGTTACGGTAGTTTTAATGATATGCGGAATGACAGGAGGAAAAGTAACGTTTGCCGAGGGCATAGTCTTATGGGTACTGTTTCTTGTATATCTTGGCTATTTGTTTGTAATGTCAAAAAAAGGGGAAAATCCGGAAGAAGAGGAAGCGAAAAATTATCCTGTCTGGAAATGTCTTCTTTTGATGATAGCAGGCGGAGTCCTGGTTGTAAAAGGAAGTGATTTTGCAGTCAGCGGGGCAACCGAGATTGCAAGATACTTTGGAATGAGTGAGCGTTTTATCGGACTGACGATTGTTGCTCTCGGAACATCCCTTCCGGAGCTGGTAACATCTGTGACAGCAGCAAAAAGAGGGAATGCAGGAATTGCAATCGGAAATATTGTCGGAAGCAATATTTTTAACATTTTGTTTGTAATTGGAACAGCAGCACTGATCTGTCCGGTGCCATTTGAAACTAAATTTATCGTAGACACAGGAATCGCAATTCTGGCAGGTCTGGTTTTATGGATTGGGACGTACAAGAACAGGGAATTACGGAAAACGTGTGGTGTCGTTATGCTTTTATGTTATGCAGGATATTTCGCATATTTATGTGTGGTATAAGATGAACCATTTTTGATGAAACCAGTATTTAAGCACCGACCATTTGGCCGGTGCTTTTGAACGGTATTTAGAGCATACGTGGATACGCACTTTTCCATGCCGGATACGGCAGCCATCTGTTCGCATGGGAATCATGTGTCGTTCTTCGTTAAGCCAGGTTAATGGAATGCATTCCGCTCTTCGCATTGCCAAACCCCATACATCCCATGCAGATCCTCGATACATTCAGATCCGAATTTCCAAGCTTTGTGTACTCCATAAAAATATCTTCCTGTACATGTATTGTTTTTTACCCTAAGATACCTTCATTGTAAATCCAACACGAAAATTTGTCCAATATCTGAGGCAAACATCCGGGTATGTTTTTTGAGCATGTTATGACGCAGAAAGACTTCCATTCCGCAGCTCTGTCGGCGTGCATCCGAACCGTTCGCGGAACATGCGGCGGAACAGTTTGTAGTTTGTAAATCCATGACGTTCCAGAATATGTGAGATCTGATCGTCCGTGTTGATGATGTCGTCATAGATGCGGGACAGCCGGATCTCATTCTGGTATTCGAGGAAAGTAACGCCCATGCATTTTTTGAAAAACCGGCAGAAATATTTCGCCTGCAGCATGGCGACATCGGCGATTTCAGAGAGGGGGATGGGGCGGTTGTAGTTTTCGGTGATGTAGTTTAAAACCGGGAAAATCTTTTCCAGATCACGGTTCCGCCGCGCCGTGTCTTTGGAAGCGGAAAACGTTCCGAAATTGTGATAAAGCTGGAACAGCACCTCAAAAAGCAGGCTGTTAAAACGCAGCACCGCCCCGTCCGCACCGGAATCAACGAGGACCTGCATCTTGAGGAGAATATCTTTAAACTGCTTCACCTTCGTCTGCATAATCCGCGTCTCCGCCGGATCGTGAAACGCAAACTGCATCTGCTTCACATCCGGAATAAACTTTTCCATAAACGCCACCGGGATCTGGAATACAATCGCGCGGTTCGGCTGGGCGCAGAGGGTTGAGTGGATCTGGTTCGGCGTGATCATCACACACTGTCCCGCAGAGATCCGAAACGAAGAATTCTCCACGGTAATCATCAGTTCCCCCTCCAGAAGATAGATAATTTCGACAGCATCATGCCAGTGCGAAGCAATGTAGCTGCCCGTGTCGACGGACGTATAGAACCGCACATTTGTCAGATCATTCAGCGGAATCAGCTCATAATTTGTCGGTGTCAGAATCCGTTCCATACAAAACCCTCCCGTAATAAACAGAAAAAAAGATACGATCGACCTATAAAAAAGATACTATCATATCTGGCAGAAAATCCGCAATCCCTTTATGATAAATGCGAAAAAAAGATTTACGGAGGAAATTTATGAAAGAAAAAAGAAAACTCACCCCGGCAGTTTTATTTGAACGTTTCTGCTACGGATGCGGAGATTTCGGATGCAACATCATCTACACTGCGATGTCTGCATTCCTGCTTTTCTACTACACCGACTACGCCGGAGTCAGCGCAGCGGCAGTAGGAACCATCATGCTGATTTCCCGTGTATTCGACGGTGTCAGCGACATCATCATGGGAACGATCGTAGACCGGACCCGGTCGAAATACGGTAAGGCACGAGTCTGGATGCTGCGGATGTGCGTACCGTTTGCGCTCGCCGGCATTCTGCTGTTTTCCGTTCCGACATCCCTTGGAAGTACGGCAAAACTCGTTTACGTTTTCATTACCTATAACCTGGTGTCCACCGTTGTTTACACCGCCATCAACGTTCCATACTCATCCTTAAATGCCCTGATGACACAGGATCCGTATGAGCGTTCCGTTTTAAGCATTTTCCGTAACCTTCTGGCAACCGCAGGAACCCTGCTGATCAACCTGGTTACCCTGCCGATGGTCGAGTTTTTCGGTGACAATGCAGCTGCATGGACCAAAACCTTCGCTGTTCTCGACGTGCTGGCTGTCGTTGCGTTCCTGCTGACCTTCATCGGAACGAAAGAGCGTGTCCATGCCGTTTCCGAGCTGAATGGAGAAACAGAAAAGATCAGCTTTGCTGATGGAATCAAAGCACTGTTTGCCAACAAATACTGGATCATGATGACCTGTGTTCTGGCCTTCTTCTTCCTGTACTACGCGATCAACGGCGGAGCAACCGTTTACTATGCAAAAGATATCTTAGGTGACAAAAACCTCGTAAGTACCATCAACGGAATCTACAATGCCGTTCAGATTGCTGCTATGTTCTTTATTGCGGGAATGGTAAAGAAATACGGAAAAAGAAATGTATTTTCCTGCGGTCTGATTCTGACCACCATCGGAATGCTGGTTCTGGAATTCGGCGGCGGCTCCATGCCGGTTATCCTCGTTTCCAGTCTGATCCGCGGTGTCGGAAATGCCTGCGGCGGCGCAACGATGTGGGCGATGGTATCAGACACCATCGATTACGGCGAGTGGAAAACCGGAATCCGTACCGAAGGTCTCGTCAACAGTGCCTGCAGCTTCGGATACAAAATCGGAAACGGCATCGGTTCTGCACTTCTTGGTCTGATTATCGAGGTGAGCGGTTATGTCGGAGAGGCAGCAACACAGTCTTCCTCCGCACTGCTTGCGATCCGCCTGTGCTACACCTGGATTCCGATTGCGATCTTTGAGATCTGCTTTGTGATCCTGCGCTTCTATCACCTGGATACCGAATTTGCCGGCATCTTAAAAGACCTGAGAGATCGTGCAGAGAAAGCTGCACACTGAGAAAATAAAAAAGGAGGCATTCCCCATGATTCAGAACCCGATTCTTCCCGGCTTCCACGCAGATCCGTGCATCTGCCGGAAAGGGGACGACTTTTATCTCGCTGTTTCTTCTTTCGAATGGTTCCCGGGCATCCCGATTTACCATTCGAAAGATATGAAAAACTGGGAGCTGTATTCCCACGCCCTGCAGAATGCAGACGACCCGGACCTGAAAAAACTGCCGAGTGCAAAAGGAATCTGGGCTCCGTGCCTGACCTACTGCGAGGCGGAGGATCTCTTCTATGTGGTGTACGGCGTCATGAATTCCATGAATGCAAGATACTTCGATGTAGACAATTACGTCATCACCGCAAAAGATCCAAAAGGTCCGTGGAGCGAGCCGGTTTATCTGCATTCCACCGGCTTCGACGCAGCCATGTTCCACGATGATGATGGAAAGAAATACGTCGTGGCACTGGAATGGGAGACCCGTACCGAGTACGAAAAACCAGGTCCGATCAGCATTGTCGAGTACGATCCGAAAGCGAAAAAAATCGTTGGAATGCCGAAACGCTTCTGGCGCGGCGGCACCGACCGCGGATGCATCGAGGCTCCGCATCTGACAAAACGCGGCGAGTATTATTACATCATGTGCGCAGAGGGCGGCACCGGTTATTACCACGGTGTGACGATGGGACGTTCCAAAAACATTTACGGCCCGTACGAGGCAGATCCGTGCAATCCGATCGTAACCTCCAATCCGGAAGAGCACAACGAGCGTGCCGACTGGGATCACTTAAAACCGCGGTACTTCAACCCGGCAAGCAAACTGCAGAAATCCGGCCACGCAAGCTACGTCGATCTGCCGAACGGCGAGACCTGGCTGGTGCATCTGACTTCCCGTCCGTTTGTGCCGGAGCTGCGCTGTACCCTTGGCCGTGAGACTGCGATCCAGCGCATGGAGTGGACAGACGACGGGTGGCTCCGCATGAAAGACGGCGGAAATCTGGCGCAGGAGTTTGTCGAGGAGAGCAGCCTGCCGGAAGTACCGGTGAAAGCACTCCCGACGCACGACGATTTTGATTCGGAAGAACTGTCGATCGGCTACTATGCACCGCGCATCGACCCGCTTTCCTTCGTAGATTTAAAAGCAAGACCGGGCTGGGCAAGACTGCGCGGACAGGAGTCGGGATGCTCCCTGAACAAGGCAAGTATTCTGGCAAGAAAGCTGACGAGTGTACAGGCGACGATCGGAACAAAACTCGATTTCACGCCGCTCAGCTATCAGCACACCGCGGGACTGATCCTGTACTATGACAACATGAACTTCGTGTATCTCTACAAATACTTCAGCGAAACCCTGAACCACAGCGCCATTTCTGTGATGCAGGTCGAGAATGGAGAAAAACGCGAATTCCCGGAGGCAAGAACATTCGTCGAGGACGGAAAAGATATCTGGATGCAGATGAAAATCCGCGGCAGAAAATCGCAGTTCTACTGGTCTCTCGACGGCGAAACATACGAGGAGATCGGCCCGTGCTTCGACACGACGAAATTCTCGGATGAGTATTCCAACTTTGGTGAGTTCACGGGAACCTTCGTGGGAATTACCTGCGGCGACCGCATGATGCATTCCCACACGGCCGACTTCGATTTCTTCGATTATGAGGCCGACGATCACGCAGACGTAGAGTAAACTATTTCAGGAAAGGAAGACATCATATGGTACGCAGAAAAGTAAAACTGGAAGAAATCAGCGAAATTCAGGAATTCAACCGCATCTGTTTCCAATTCGACTGTGACATGGATCTGGTCGGCGGAAAATATTATGTGGATGCAAAATCCATCATGGGAATTTTCAGCCTGAATCTCGATCTGCCGCTGGAACTCATTGCAGATACGGACGATGAGAAACTGGTGGATGAGAAGTTTGCGAAATATATCATCAAATAGAAAATAAGCATGAAAAGGGACGGGAGCTTTGCGGCTTCCGTTCTTTTTCTGTCCGGGGATGAAAAGAGTCCAAAAAGTGCAACAAAAAAGTCAAATCAGAACATTTCCTTTCCGCGCAGGATATGCTAAACTTTTTTATAATGAGAAAAAAGGATGTACGAACAGGGGTTTTTACGTACGGTCCGGAAAGAGGAAACTTCATGAAAAAACAGTATTTCTGCAATCCATTAAACATGGACTACCGTTACCAGTTTATCGAGGATATGAGGAGCGGCGAGGACAAGATTTCCCGCGAGGCCGCCGATCCGTCGATGATTTTATTTCAGGGAAAATATTATATTTTTGCATCCATGACGTTGAGCGTCTGGGTTTCGGAGGATATGGTTCACTGGGAGAGCCACCGTCTGCCGGACAGCCTGCCGCTGTATGACTATGCGCCGGATGTGCGCGTGGTTGGCGATTACGTCTATTTCAGCGCATCCCGCCGCGGCACGATCTGTGATTTTTACCGCACAAAAGATATCCTGAACGGCCCGTTCGAGCGCATCCCGGGAACTTTCGATTTCTGGGATCCGAACCTGTTTCTGGATGATGATGGAAAGCTCTATTTTTACTGGGGCTGCAACAACGTAACGCCGATCTGGGGCGTCGAGCTCGACAAAGAGACAATGGTGCCGAAGACCGAGCGGATCGAGCTGATTTACGGAAATCCGGAAAGAATCGGATATGAGCGTGTGGGAGAAAACCATTCCAAAATGCCGCTCAGCGAAGAGGAAGCTGTAGAAAAATTTAAAGAATTTCTGAAAGCACAGGGAAAACCGGTCGATGAACTGACGGAGGAGCAGATTGGATTTGCCAAAATCATGTTCAGCCAGAGACCATTCATTGAGGGCGCATGGATGACAAAGCACAATGGAATCTATTACCTCCAGTATGCCGGTCCGGGAACGGAATTTAACGTTTACGGCGATGGTGTTTACGAGAGCGATTCTCCGCTCGGCCCGTTCCATCTGGCGAAGAATAATCCGTACTCCTACAAACCAGGCGGATTCCTGCGCGGCGCAGGCCACGGTTCCACGATGGAAGACCGCTATGGAAACTGGTGGCACACCGCGACGATGCAGATCAGCAAAAACCACGATATGGAGCGCCGCGTCGGCATCTGGCGGGCTGGCTTTGACAAAGACGGTGTCCTGTTCTGCAATCAGCAGTTCGGTGACTGGCCGATGGCAGTCGAGCAGGCGAAAGAAGATCCGTGGGCAAAACCGGAGTGGTATCTCTTAAGCTATCAGAAAGCGATGACCGCCTCCTCCTGCGAAGAAGGCAGAGAGCCGTCGTTTGCAGCAGATGAAAATGTCCAGACCTGGTGGCGCGCTGCCGGAAATCAGCCGGGCGAGTGGCTGGCAATGGATCTTGGCGAGGTAAAAGATGTCCACGCCGTGCAGATGAACTTTGCCGACGATAAAATCGACGCACCCCTGCCGGGCGAGCGCCAGGGCGAACGATACATCGACCCGGGCCAGCACAAAACAAGATGGCTCCTTGAGGCATCCGCCGATGGCACGAACTATTTTGTATTAGAAGACAAATCCAACGCAGAGACAAACCTGCCGCATGATTTCGTTGTAAAAGAAGAAGGCGTACAGATCCGCTATCTGAAACTCACCGTCTTCGAAGTACCGTACAGCCAGAATCCATGCGTTTCCGGTCTCCGAGTTTTTGGACTTGGAAACGGCGAAAAACCGTCCGCACCGCAGTACCAGGCAGAGCGCATCGGAACGATGGACATGCACATCACCATCGAGCCGCAGGCAGATGCCGTCGGATACAACGTCCTCTGGGGCTTTGCACCGGACAAACTGTATCACAGCTGCATGGCCTTTGCCGCAGAGCAGAACATCGGCGCGCTGGTAGAAGGCGAAACGGTGTATGTGAGAGTGGATGCGTTTAATGAGAATGGAATTACGGAAGGAAACGAAATAATCGAATTATAAACATAAGAATTTTTTTGACATTTTCACAGATGCGTGCTAATATGATTATAGAAAAAGGGTGATACCGATAGACGGTTAGTCCGTTTTACTATTTAGAATATCAAAGATAACCGCTTAGTTTGCAGACAGGGCGGTTATTTTTGTGGCTTATTATTATCCTTGCCAAAGGTATATCCAAGACCAAAGCAGGTTAAGCCGAAGCTTACAACCGCTATGAAGTCAACAATACTCATGGCTTAGCCCTCCTTTCCAGTGGATTCCCTTTCGGGTTTCTATGTAATCAGAGGGGTGCTGAGTGCCGGTGGCACTCGTTTAGCACCGACCGAAACGGAGTGTAGACCACAGTCCCTCTGGAGAAGGACTAACCGCCTACCGTTATGGTAGCACCCATGTATCGGTTATAACAGTTAAAAACTGCAGGTGCAATATAAAGTTGTAGAGAAAAGATAACAACTGCAGAAGAAAATATTTTTCAAAACTTACACAAAAAAATTGACAAACCAGCTCAGGTGCAGAAATGTACTTGAGCTGGTTTTGTATAAACTTTACGTTTACTCTTAAATAAGATTATTTTTAAGAGTGATTGTAAACTTCGTTCTTTTCGTCTCCATACAATAATACCGAAGCATAAAACACCCCGTTCGCGCACCGGAACTGCGCTGTTCCGTGGTATCGTTCGGCTGTGCTCTGCACCGATGAGGTTCCCGTTCCAAAGCCTTCGTGTTTGGTGGAAAGGAACCGCTGATACCCCAACGCCGCTCCCAACCAAAGAGCCGACCAGAACCCCAACGAAAACCCCAAGCCTGACCCCATCACCAACGAGAGTCCCATCCGTCTCACCAACCCTGTCCCCGACAAAAACCCCAGACAGCCAGACCGGAAAAGACAACCCATCCACCGGCGACCAGACCTCCCCGGGAAAATGGATCTTCGGTGTAATCGCATCAGGCATTGGACTCGCGGCGGTATACAGGAAAAAGAAAGAAGATAAGCAGGAATTATAAAAGAAAAAGATCGAAACAATGTCAAAAACAGAATGTCGTTGTTTCGATCTTTTTGTTGATAAAGTTTCTGTGGAAGAATATACTATAACTATTAAATAGGAGAAGGAGGAGCAGCAGATTGGGAACCTATTTTAATCCGGATGGGGAAGCGTTTCGAAAGATGATTCAGTCTGAAATTTATGTTGATAAAACAGGGTTGCTGAATTACACGAACAGCGTTCTGAATACAATGCAGGGATACCTATGCATCAGCAGACCGCGTCGTTTTGGAAAATCAATGGCTGCCAATATGCTGGCTGCCTATTACAGTCGTGAGAGCAGAGCTGAGGAACTGTTTTCGGGGTTTGAAATTTCCGAAAGTCCGGATTTTCAGAAGTACGCCAATCAATATAACACGATATTTCTGAATATGCAGGATTTCCTGAGCCAGAGCGGGAATGTTGCGGAGATGATCGCATTGCTGCAAAAAAGCGTTCTGTGGGAGCTGCTGGGCGAGTATCCGGGTTTTCGATATTTTGACGAGACCAACCTGGCACGGACAATGCAGGATGTGTATCAGCAGACGAAAATACCGTATGTAATCATTATCGACGAATGGGACTGCGTGTTCCGGGAATTTAAAACCGATCGGGAAGCGCAGGAAAAATATCTGGATTTTCTGCGGAATCTGATGAAGGACAAGAGCTACATTCATCTGGCATACATGACAGGAATCCTGCCGATTAAAAAATATGGAACACATTCTGCTTTAAACATGTTCGACGAATTTTCCATGATCAGCCCGGGGCCGCTGGCAGAATATGTAGGATTTACGGAAGAAGAAGTAAAACAGCTTTGCGAAAAGTATCAGATGGATCTGGAAGAAGTGAAAAACTGGTACGACGGATATTCTTTCGAACAAGTACCGTCTGTTTACAGCCCGCGATCTGTCGTAAACTGCATGCGTTTCCATAAAATCGAAAATTACTGGAATCAGACAGAAACATTTGAAGCGTTGCAGGTCTATATTGATCTCAACTTCGACGGCCTGAAAGACGACGTACTGAGCATGATCGCCGGAGAAACCGTACCAGTCAACACAGGCAGTTTCACAAATGATATGGCGACATTTCGGACGGAAGATGATGTATTTACATTGCTGATTCATCTTGGTTATCTGGGATACGATGAAAAAAATAAATGTGTTTTCATTCCGAATGCAGAAGTACGGGCGGAATATATCAATGCGGTTTCCGTTTCAGACTGGGGTGAGATTTCAAAAGCACTTAAAAATTCAGCAGACACCCTGCAGGCAATCTGGCAGATGCGTCCGGAACAGGTAGCAGAAGGAATCAAAGAAGCACATTTTGAGACGTCAATGCTTCAGTATAATGATGAAAACGCATTGAGTTATACCGTCTCTCTTGCACTTTACGCCGCAAGAAATTTCTATCAGGTATACCGGGAACTGCCGGGTGGAAAAGGATTCGCCGATCTGGTCTTTGTACCGAGAAAAAAATTCGCAGATAAACCAGCATTAGTTGTAGAACTGAAATGGGATAAGTCAGCAGAAGGTGCGATTCAGCAGATCAAGAAAAAAGAATACTGCCGAAGTCTGGAAGAATATCAGGGAAATTTGCTGCTCGTAGCGGTTAACTATGATAAGGCTACGAAGGAGCATGAATGCAGAATAGAAAGATATCAGAAGTAGAATATTGGGAAATTATTGAAGCCCCAGAGCACACAAAAAATAAGTGTCTCTGGGGCTTCTCATAGTTTATTTCGCTTTCTTCATCTCAAACACCAGCGCAATCGGTGCCGAGCCTCTTCTGTAGCCTGCCGGAACGGTGATGACAAGGCCGCCTTCCACTTCCTTGAAAGCGACTGCCTCCCCATTCTCCACCATGCAGATCTCCGAAATCTTCGTCTCGGTATACGGTACAAAAATCTCAGCCTCTATCGACTCCTGCACCGTCGGATACAGCCGGAATACATACACGGAGTCACCCTTCTGTGTGAACGAAAGGTTTCCGCTCTGGTACGGTGCGCAGATGCGGGTTCCGTAGATGGCGTCGCCGTATGTTTTCATCCACTGGCCAAAGCCGTTCAGGCTGTCCCAGGCGTCGACCGGGATACGGCCGTCTGGCTGCGGGCTGACGTTCAGTGCCATGTTGCCGCCTTTGGCAACGATGTTGACAAGCAGGCCGACAAGTTCACGCGGGGATTTGTAGTGATCGCCGTACTCGTACGTAAAGTCCACGCCGAGTGTCAGGCAGCTCTCCCACGGAACGTTCAGCGGCTCTTCCGGAATGCAGAGCTCCGGTGTTACATAGTTCTCATAAGCGCCGCCGATCGTACGGTCAACGGAAAGAACCCATGGCTGAATCTTACGCGCTTCGTCAACAATTCCTCCAAGATCAATATCCTGTCCGTTATGCTCGCATACCCAGCCGGCATCGAACCAGAGAATATCCAGCTTGCCGTAATTCTCGCAGAGCTCCAGCACCTGATTCTTTGTATACTCTTTGAAACGGTTCCACACCTCCGGGTACTCTTTCGGATCGTAGGACGGTCCGCGGGAAGTCATACCATCTTTTCTCAATTCCTCATTCCAGTAGTCCGGGCAGTGCCAGTCTGCTTTGGAGAAGTAAGCGCCGATGCCGATACCTTTCTCACGGAATGCATCAAACATGGTTTTTACGATATCCGCATTCTTGTGCTCATGGAACGGGCAGTCCTCTGCGGTTGTCTTATAATCGGTATATTTCGTATCCCACAGGCAGAATCCGTCGTGATGCTTTGTGGTCAGAATCAGATAGCGGAATCCGCAATCCTCTGCCATCTGTGCCCACTCCTCCGGCTGGAAACGGACCGGGTTGAACGAACGGTTCAGATTAAAATACTGTTTTTTGAACGTTTCTCCGTCTGCCCAGTTTACCTGGTGGCGGGACCAGTCAGAATCCTTGTCGCTTAATGCCCAGGAAGCAACCATACCTGGCTGGCAGTACAGACCGAAATGCATCATCAGTGCCAGTTTCTGGTCCTGGAACCATTCAAGCTGCTGCAGAATGGCCGGATCGGTCGGACGCACATACGTTTCAGCGGCACTGTAGTTGTGAACACCCTGGGAAACAATTTCCTGTTCCGGATCAGCGGCTGTTTGATTCTCGTTTTCTAAATTCTCTGTGCTCATGAGAGAGTCTCCTTTTCGTCAGATAGAATTTCACACCAACACTCGAAGATACTCGAAAAACCTGCTGTTAGCAGTTCTTTTCAAGCAAAATGTAAAAAAACCGCGGCGGCCCGATACGTGCAGGCGGCCGCGGATCGGACAGGAATCCGGCCCTCGAGATAGTGTGTGTACGGATTCCCCGGTGCCCGGAGTCTCCGTCTGTGTTGGTTATAGCATACCATATAAATGTTAAAAAGTCACCCCTTATTTTTAAACAAAATGTTCATAAAAAATCAGCAAAAGTGAACAAAAAGAAAACAGGGGATATCTGAAATCAAAACTTCAGATATTCCCCTGCAGCTATTTACACTGGCAGCGAGCAGAAGCCAGGACCGGAATCCGGATCTCTGTTACAAATTTTTCCGGATCGCTCGTCATTCCATTATCAATCAATGTGATTTCCTGCGAAAATCCAGCGGCTTCCCATTGATGCAGTGCCAGAAAATCGATCAGCTTCTGATAATACACCGGTGCCTCCTGATGGCTTCCGCGGAAGCGGATTATGGCATAAAGGGAAGAGGGAAGTGTCTCCACATGACCATAGTATTCGTCCTCTTCATCCAGAAGCAGAAACACAAGATCATACTGGGAAAAGCATTTCTGTTCCAGTTTTTCTTTTGGAATCCCGATGCCGACCTTGCCGAGAAAGACCAGCGCATCCGGCTGTTCCTCCTGCAGGCGGCGGATCGGAAATTCCAGGTCGAGATACGTTTTCGGCTGCAGGGAATCGCGGATGCGCACCATACGGAGCGGCGGCAGAGACACAAGAGAAATCTGATTGAGAATAGAATCTTTTGCATCCTCAATATGCTGGAGCCGGTGGTCAATTTTCCGTTCTATCAGTTCGAGTTCCCGTTTTTTCTGCTGGATCAGCGCTTTCTGGTGCCGCAGTTTCTCTTCAATTACTGGAATTTCCCGGTTCTGCATGTATTCTTTAATATCTGCAAGCGGCAGATCCAGCATCCGCAGATAACGGATCGTGTTGAGCACCTCAAACTGGCGTGTGCTGTAATAGCGGTAGCCGGTTTCCGGGTCGGTATATTCAGGGGCGAGAAGCCCTTCTTTTTCATAATGCCGCAGGATCCCAAGACTTAAGTGATACATGCGGGCAACTTCACCGATTTTAAAAAGCTGTTTGTCTGCCATGAAAAAACCTCCGCGATTTTACGATGCCTTCCGCTTCAGATACCGGAACACAAACAGGCAGATCACAACCGAAGTCAGCGAGCCGCACGCCGTTGCAATTCCCATCGGGAACAGGGTGTCCGGGAACCAGAGGGAGGTCAGGTAGACGCCCGGGATGCGGACGAGCACGATGGCGATGATGTTGTGCAGGAAGGAAAATTCCGACCGTCCGCAGGCGCAGAAGTAACCGCTGAAGGTAAAGTGGATTCCCGCAAAAATGCAGTCCCAGATATACCCGCGGATGTACTGTCCGCCGAGCCGTGCAACTTCAGAATCTGTTGTAAACAGGCTGACAACCGGAACGGAAATAAACTGCATGGTAACCGCGACAATCAGCCCGAATCCGACCGCGATCATGACAGCGCACCACATGGTCTGTTCTGCGCGCTTTTTCTTTCCGGCACCGATATTCTGCGCGCCGAGCGCTGAGACGGTCGAGAGCATTGAGGACGGTACAAGAAACAGAAAACTGATGATTTTTTCCACAATACCAACCGCCGCAGCCGCGGTCAGTCCGCGCCGGTTGGCGATGATGGTAATGACAATAAAGGCGATCTGGATAAATCCGTCCTGCAGTGCAATCGGAATACCGATTTTCAAGATCTGTCCCATGACCGGCGGCTGCGGCCGAAGATCGGATTTTGTGACCTTAATGCCGGTGTTCCGTTTCTGAATCGCGATCAATGCAAGAATCACGCTGATCGTCTGTGCCAGTGTCGTACCGAGCGCTGCACCGGCCGGGCCGAGCTGCAGTGCGCCGATAAATACATAGTCCAGGATAATATTGGCCGCGCAGGCAACAGCAATAAAATACATCGGACTTTTTGAATCCCCAAGTCCGCGGAAAATCGAGCTGATAATATTGTATGCGGTGATGAACGGAATGCCGATAAAGCAGATCGTCAGATAGGAAACCGTTCCGGCAGCAGCTTCGGATGGCGTGGACATCACGGAAACAATCGGCCGTACGAGGAGCAGCAGAACGACCATCAGAACAACTGCAACACCGAGAAACAGCGCAATTGTATTTCCTGTGAAACGGGATGCCTGCTTTCGATCCTTCGCGCCGACTGCCTGCCCAATGGTGACGGTCGTTCCCATCGCAAGTCCGACGATCATAACCGTGATCATGTGAATAACCTGACTGCCGATCGAAACGGCTGTCGTTCCCGCCGCCCCGTCAAACTGGCCGATGATGAAAAGATCCGCCATGCCGTAGAGCGTCTGCAGAAAATACGATAAAAGATAGGGCAGAGAGAAGTAAAAAATATTTTTCCACACACTGCCTGTGGTTAAATTACGTTCCATGAAAGGAAACCTCCTGTCGTAAAAATGTTACGGTTATAGTAAACCCTATAATAATTGGAGAGTCAAGAAAAGATTCGGAAAATACTGTTTGACAAAGCGGAAAAAGGGAACTAAACTGGATAAATCGAATCGTTATAAAAAAACAGAAAGACAGGAAGAAAATATGACCATTACACAATTGATTGTATGTATCGCAGCCGGCCTCGGCGCCGGTCTTGGAACAGGGCTCGCGGGACTCTCTGCGGCGGCAGTCGTCTCCCCGATGCTGATCACGTTCCTGCACGTGCCGGCGTACCAGGCGATCGGAATTGCGCTTGCGTCGGATGTCCTCGCCTCAGGTGTCAGCGCGTGGACGTATAAGAAAAACAAAAACATCGACATCTGCCACGGCCTGATTATGCTGGTTTCCGTGCTGATCTTCACACTGGTCGGCAGCTTCGTTTCCTCCCTCGTGCCGAACGGAACGATGGGCGGCTTTTCGAAGTGTATGACGCTGTTCGTCGGCCTGAAATTCATCATCCGCCCGATCATGACGACGAAGGAAGTGCAGGCGAATAAATCCGAGAAACAGAAAATCCAGCAGTCCATTCTCTGTGGTGTGATGATTGGTTTTATCTGCGGATTCGTCGGCGCAGGCGGCGGTATGATGCTGCTTCTGGTTTTGACCAGCGTCCTCGGATACGAACTGAAAACGGCAGTCGGAACGAGTGTCTTCATCATGACCTTCACCGCGCTGACCGGAGCCATTTCTCATTTCTACATCGGCGGAAAACCGGACATCCCTGTTATGATTGCATGTGTGATCAGCACGCTGGTTTTCGCACAGCTCGGCGCGAAATGGGCGAACAGCGCAAACGTAAAAATGCTGAACCGAGTAACCGGAATCGTGCTGTGTGCACTGGGATTGGTGATGCTGTTCTTTTAAAATTGAATAACCTGCGAGACGTAAAAAATCCTGTCCGGTTTTGCCGCGGACAGGATTTTTACGTTGAAGGGGATCCTATAATGTCTGATATCAGTTTCTCATAGCTCCATCCACAGAAAGAATTTCACCCGTGACATACGAAGCCATATCGCTTGCCAGGAAGAGGAAGGCGTTTGCGATATCCTCTGCCTCGCCGATCCGCCGGAGCGGAATGCGGTTGACGAGCGGCTCAATCATTTCTTTTGGAAGTGCCGCAACCATATCGGTTCTGGTGATGCCAGGGGCAACGGCGTTGACGCGGATGTGGAACGGTCCGAGCTCTCTTGCGAGTGACCAGGTGAGACCGTTGACTGCATATTTGCTGGACGGATAGGCAACACCGCTTGGCTGGCCGCAGATGCTGACCATGGAGCTGGTGTTCAGAATGCATCCGCCGCCCTGCTCTTTCATGATGGCAGCGACTGGAAGGATTCCATTCATCATGGCGTTCACGTTCAGGTCCATGACACTTGCAAAATGCTCTGCGCTGTATTTGTCGAGCGGTGTACTGTCGGAAACGCCGGCGTTGTTGACGAGAATGTCGATTCTTCCGTATTTTTCTTTGATTTCTGCCATTTCATCTGCCATGGCAGCCGCGTCAGTCAGCTTCGGCCATGCGCCGGAAACTTCCCAGTCCGGATTCTCTTCTTTTAAAGAAGCAATGGCTTTTGCAACGGTCTCTTCACGGGAGCCGAACAGGACAACTTTCGCGCCGTTCTGCAGAAATTTGTGGACAATGGCGTATCCGATTCCTCTGGTTCCGCCGGTAACAACTGCTATTTTATTCTGTAACATAAAAACCACCTCACAATAAATTTTCTTGTCTCTACTATAATTGATTCCGTTGGTGGACAGTCAATGCGGAATTTTTCAGAAATAAATAAAGTTATTTTCTCAAAAACAGACGATTTTTGGCGGTAAATCGAATTGCAGTGTGGATTTCTGTGCGGTAAATGGTTATAATAAAAGCAAAAAGTATACAGCAGGTGTACACTTTTAAAATGGTCAGTCAAAAAAAGCGGGGGAAATGGGTAAAAAAGAGAAGGGAAAACGAGGTGTAAATCCATGAGAATACAGGAAGTAATGGAAAAAACGGGTCTGTCCAGACGGACGATTCACTATTATATTGATCAGAAATTAATTATTCCCCCTGTGAACGGGAGCAATGGGTATCATGATTTTACGGAGCAGGATGTGCAGAAACTTTTTATCATCCGCAAGCTGCGGGAGGCAGGTCTTTCTCTTGCGGATATCCGCGCAATCCTGTGCAAGCCGCGGACAACGCCGTTCTATCTGCACAAGCAGCTGAATGAACTGCAGGCGCAGATACTCACGATCCAGAAGACGATCAGCGAAATGGACCGCCTGACCGGCCAGCTTCCGGTCTGCCAGTCGCTCGATCAGCTTGCGGGAATGCTGGAAGAAACGAATTTCCATCCGGATGCGTCATCACGTTTCCCGATCGAATCGCGCGATGCAAGATTGCTGGCGCAGTATCTCTGGATGGCATATCTGGACACGCCGGTCACAGAATATCAGCAGTTCCTGTGGCAGAAAATCACACAGCATACCATGGAGCATGCCGGCACAGACCTGAAAACAATGTCCCGCTATCTGCAGTTCATTTCCCCGGAGCAGATCGACGCGACGAATATCAATCAGTATCTGCGGAACCAGAAAATCATCGCACTCACCGAAGCGGACTACCCGGCGTTTGTGGAGGAACTGAAAACCTCCCTCCTCGCCTTCGCCTCCGACCCGGTACAGCAGGAAAAATGGCGCCTCCTCTACCAGCCCGTCATCCATCCGACGGCCCTTTTCTGCGTTTCCGTCAGCGGCTGGATGCGTGAATTCCACCCGGCCTACCGCCGATACTACGAAAACACGCACACCTGCTGCCGCCTTTTAAAAGATTTCATGGACAGCCCCGAAGGCGCCGCCCTGAACGCAACGCTGAACAAAGCTTTCAACGGAAACTGCGACGTCCGCACCGGCTACTACGGCGAACTGGAGGTGGCGGCAACGTTTCACAAAAGCATCTACGCACTCCTGTCTCCGGAGCAGATCCGGGAGTTTCTGGGTGGACTGGGATAAGATAAAAAAGTGTCTCTGACACTTTTTTATTTTCATGCAGCAGCGTGATTCCATTGTGTGCGGCCTCGTTTACCATCTGTTTCATGCGGAAAAAAGACAGGATTGCTATAATATCGGCGGCTCCGATCAGAGTCGTCGGGATATGCTGCTTACCGTAAGGACGACGGCCGTGGAACCAGTGTCACCGGGAGAATGATTTTTTCTGTCTCGGCGGCCGGATTTTCAAGCGCGGCGAGCAGAACCCGTCCGACCTCGCGTCCGATGCCGGCGAAGTCCTGGTGGATGGAGGTGATGCCGAGGCTCCGGCTGACGTTTGTGTCATCGAAGCCGCAGAGACAGAAATCTTCCGGGATGCGAAGGCCGATTGTGCGGCAGGCGAGGAAAATCAGCTCGGCGATGCGGTCGTTTTCGGCGATGATGGCGGTGATGCCGTCGCGGTGCATGGCGAGAAGCTGTTCCTGAAACGGGGTGCGTTCCGTGGAAAGCGCAGCGTCATCGGAGAGCTCCTGGCAGCAGGTGACGAGCTGCTGCGGGTTCGGCGCAATTCCGGCGGCTTTCATTTCATGCAGAAATCCGGCGAACCGGTCACGCACGGATGAAGTTTCAGAGAGCGGTGCCGCAGTGTAAAACGCGATGTTCCGGTGCCCCTGCTCGAGCAGGTGGCGTGCCGTCTGGCGTCCGCCGTCATAGTTGTCGCAGACAACATTGTTCAGATACGGGCAGTCCGTCTGTTTGTCGATGATGACAATCGGGCGGCCGGCGAACATGAAATCGTTCAGTTCTTCCAGGTGGATATTGTCGCGCTTTGGATAATAAACCAGTCCGGCGATGTTCTGCGACCGGAGCAGTTCCAGCGTTGCGCGTTCCTTCGGGGAGGAAGAGCCGGTGACGTGAATGCTTAAGAAATAGCCCTGCTCTGCCAGTACGGCACTCAGGGTTCCGATTGCCTCCGAAATATTTCCCTGCGTGGTGGCGAAGGGAACGAGAAGGGAGATCATCTTCGGCGCTTCTGCTGTATCATCGTCCGACGGGAAATTCCGCGAAACAAAACTTCCGACACCGCGTTTCCGGTACAGAATGCCCCGCTGTTCCAAATCTTCAATGGCGCGTTTGGCAGTGATGCGGCTCACCTCGTACTGTTCCGACAGCATTTTTTCTGTGCAGAACGCTTCGTCAAATGAAAAATCACCGGCGTGAATGCGTTCGAGCAGCGCTTCTTCGATCATTTCATATTTTGGTCTGTTTTTCGTGTTCTGTGAGTCCATAAAATTCCTCTATGATAAAAGTCTGTAAAAAAGGCATTTGTTATGTTTTCCTGTTACATTTGTTATTATAGCGTATGTGAAAAAACAAGTCAAACACAAACTTGATATATCAAAATAGAAAAATAGAGCAAAACTCTTGACAGAATACCGTCTGATTTCTATAATATGATATATCAAAATGAATATAGTAAATTTGACAGAACGAAACAAAAAACTTCTATAAAATAAGGAACGAAAGGAAACAGACAATGATGAAAACAACCGTACATATTATTTCCCATTCCCATTGGGACAGAGAGTGGTATCAGTCTTTTGAATCGCACCGTATGAAACTGATTGAGCTGGTGGACAACATTCTGGACAAGGCAGAGAACGATCCGGAGTTCGGCGGATTTTTCCTGGACGGCCAGGTCATCGCAATCGATGATTATCTGGAAATCCGCCCGGAGAAACGTGCGCAGGTGGAAAAATGCATCCGCGAGGGCAAGCTGCAGACCGGTCCGTGGTACATTCTGCAGGATGAGTTCCTGACAAGCGGCGAGGCGTGTGTCCGCAATCTTCAGGTCGGCATGCAGGAAGCAGAACAGTACGGTGCTGTCGGCAATGTCGGCTATTTCCCGGATGCGTTCGGCAATGCAGGCCAGATGCCGCAGGTATTAAAACAGGCCGGTATGGACGCGGTTGTTTTCGGACGCGGTGTAAAACCGATCGGACCGAACAACGAGGTGACCGGCGGACAGTATGAGTCTACGTATTCTGAGATGATGTGGGCATCCCCGGACGGAACGAAGCTGCCGGGCATTCTGTTTGCAAACTGGTATAATAACGGCGTGGAAATTCCGGTAGACGAGGCGGAAGCGAAGGTTTACTGGGACAAAAAGCTGGCAGATGCGAGAAAATTCGCAGCAACCCATCAGCTTCTGATGATGAACGGATGCGACCATCAGCCGCTGCAGAAGAATATCACCGAGGCGATCCGCGTGGCGAGAAAGCTGTATCCGGATGTCGAGTTTATTCATTCTGATTTTAAAACTTATGTAGAGGCAATGGAGAAAGAAATCTCCGAGAATTTCTCTACCGTTAAAGGCGAGCTGACAAGCCAGGAGACCGACGGAAGATGGACGCTGGCCAATACGGCATCTTCCTGGATCGGATTAAAAGTGGACAACCGCGCGGGTGAGACAGCGCTGGAGCGGAAAGCAGAGCCGGCAGCTGCGATGGCAGATGTTATGGGAAAGGCTTATCCGGAAGACCAGATGATCTACAGCTGGAAGAAGCTGATGCAGAATCATCCGCATGACAGCATCTGCGGCTGCAGCGTGGATGAGGTCAATGAGGAGATGAAGACCCGTTTTGCGAAGAGCAGACAGGTTGCGGATGCGATTTACGATGAGAGCGTGGAGTATCTGACGAACAAGGTGAACACGGCAGCGCTTCCGGGCGACGGTGAGAAGATTCCGTTCGTGGTATGGAATACATCGGGAACAGCGAAAACACAGGTGGTGGAGAAAGAAATTCACGTGTTCCGGGATTACAATCTGTTTGTGTGGGATGGCTATGAGGCAGCAGAACAGGTGGAGCTTCCGGCAATGGTGCTGCGCGATGCAGACGGAAATGAAGTTCCGGCGAAAATTGCGGATGCGGGGATTGCATTCGGATACGATCTGCCGGACGACCGGTTCCGTCAGCCGTACATGGCGAAGAAGGTACAGGTGACGTTTGAGGCAGAAGTTCCGGCTCTTGGATACCGTACGTATTATCTGGAAACCGCAGAACAGCTACAAAACGTGGACGTAGTTTCCGGTGACGCGAATGTGCTTGAAAATGATGCAATGAAGGTTGTTGTGAACGAGGATGGTTCTTACAGCCTTCTGGACAAGAAGACGGGCAGAACATATGAGAACCTGGGTTGCTATGAAGACACCGGGGATATGGGAAATGAGTATATTTATATTCAGGATACCGGAAAACAGGTGATTTCCACGAAGGGCAGAAAGGCGGAGGTTTCCTGCGTGGAGCGAAATGCGTTCCGTACAGTGGTTGAAATCCGCCACAAAATGATGGTTCCGTCCGGCATGGGTGAAGAGCTGCAGCGGCAGCGCGAGATGTGTATTGATCCGTATACGCGGGTGGCAAACCGCTCTTTGGAGCTGGTTGAAATGAATGTGAAAACGGTTCTTACGCTGGAAAAATCGGCAAAAGGGCTGCGGGTGGCTACCACCATCTGCAATCAGGCGAAGGATCACCGGGTTCGTGTGATTCTTCCGACGGGGCTGCATACATCGATGCATATGGCGGATTCTGCGTTTGAGGTGGTTCGGAGAAATAACCGTCATAACGATACCTGGACGAACCCATGCGGATGTGAGAGACAGCAGTGTTTTGCGGCGATGGAGGACGAAAAGGGCGGTCTTCTGGTTGCCAACCGCGGTTTGTATGAGTATGAGATTCTGGAAGAGCAGGAGAATGCAATTGCGGTGACGCTGCTTCGCTGTGTTGCGGAGATGGGTGACTGGGGATACTTCCCGACACCGAAGGCACAGCAGCCTGGAACCTTCTGTCTGGAGTTTGAGGTTGTGCCATATGCGGCGGAGGAGACCGGCGCTGCATTTGAAGAAGGGTATGCGTTCCAGCAGGATTTGACGGTGGCGCAGGCCGGACTGGAGAGAGCATTTCTTCGGAAGCCGGGTCAGGTGAAACCGGAACTGATAGAAGGTAAACTTCCGTTAGAGATGAGTTTTCTTGCATTTGAAGGCAATGGTATTCATATGACTGCATTTAAGAAAGGTCAGAAGAAGGACGATCTGTTTGTGCGGTTCGTGAATCATATGGAGCAGGGAGAAATCCTTTCTTTTAAGAAAGAAGATTGGATGAAAGAGGTTTATCGCAGCAATGTCATCGAAGAGAAGGAGGATGTGCTGACACCGGATGCGGACGGTATTTATCATGTGTCGCTGAGGGAGTTTGAGATTGCTACGTTTGGTATCGTGAAATAAGTGGGCGCTCGAACGCCCTGTGACCGGAATCACGGACGGATGGGCGGATTGGCATGCGATCGTTGCAAAAAACGGGGAAAAAGCAAGAATAAGGTGGACTTTAGGAAAGACAAGTTATATGCTTTTGGTATAAGTAAAAAATGATTTTTTACAGGAGGGCTTTTACATGAAGAAATGGACAGACCGAATGGAAACTCCGATTCAGGCGGAGCTGATCTGTTATGATGTGAATGGAATTCACATTGTGTTTGGGGTGACAAAAGAGAAGGCGTTAAAGCTGTTTCATTTTTCAAGTGCACCGTTTGATGCAGAAAATCTCTGCCGGAAGCCGGATAACTGGTGGCCGATGGAGGGAATGAGGGAGGCTCAGATCGAGGAGAGCTTCCAGCTGGTACAGGTGAATTTTTCCGGTTATAACCGGCCGTATGAAAAGCACGGAAATAAGTATATTGTGACGGCGCCGGGCTTTATGCTGAAATTTGATTCGATTTCGGAAGAAAGAAACGAAGATGGCGATCTGCTTCGCATTGTACAGAAGGATGATGTGACGGGAGCAAAGGTGGAGTCGGTCATGCAGTTTTATGACGGCCTTCCGGTTGCAAGAATGTACAATACCGTGACGAATGAGGGCAGTGAGAACCAGACACTGGAATATATCTCAAGCTTCAGCTACTGGGGCATCGAAAAAGAGCAGAAAGAGGGCATTCCGGAGTTTATCAGCTCAGATGATAAGATGTCGATGATAGTGGTTCACAATGGCTGGCAGAAGGAGCTGACGGTGAAAAAATACCGCTTTGCAGATCTTGGCATGGCGCAGACGCAGCCGCACAACTATCAGAGAACATCGAAGACGATGGAGATTACAAATACGGGTAACTGGTCGGCGAAGGAATATATTCCGATGGGATATATTGGGAACAGCGCAGCAGATGCGAGCTTGTTTTTCGAGATCGATCACAGCGGTTCCTGGCATTATGAAATTGGAGATCAGAACTGCCACTTTTACCTGGCTGTGAGCGGCCCGACGGAAATCCAGTCGCACTGGTCGAAAAACCTGAAGCCGGGAGACAGCTTTACAACCGTGCCGGTGGCTGTCGGTGTCGGTCATGATGATTTTGAGGAGGCAATCGGTACCTTAACGAAGTACCGTAGACGAATTCGCCGTCCGAATAAGGACAATGAGAACCTGCCGGTTATTTTCAACGATTACATGAACTGTCTGTTTGGAGATCCGACGACAGAAAAAGAATTTCCGTTGGTGGATGCTGCCGAAAAAGCCGGATGTGAATACTTTGTCATTGATGCCGGCTGGTATGCGGACGGCAACTGGTGGGACAGTGTCGGCGAGTGGCAGGAGAGCAGAAAACGTTTCCCGAACGGCGTTCGTGAAGTGACAGATTATATCCGTTCCAAGGGTATGATTCCGGGTGTATGGCTGGAGCTTGAGGTTATGGGTATTAACTGTAAAAAGGCTTCTATTCTGCCGGATGAGTGTTTCTTCCTGCGTCATGGAAAACGTGTGTATGACAGAAGCCGTTATCAGCTTGATTTCCGTCATCCGCTGGTCGTTGAGCATGTAACGGAAGTGATCGACCGCGTGGTCAGAGATTATGGTGTCGGCTATATTAAGATGGATTACAATATCGAACCTGGTATCGGTACGGAAGTAGATGCAGACAGCTTTGGAGATGGTCTCTTAGAGCATGAGAGAGCATATCTGGCATGGCTGGATGGCATTTACAGAAAATACCCGGATCTCGTGATCGAGAACTGCTCAAGCGGCGGTCTTCGGATGGATTATGCGATGCTGGCAAGAAACAGTATTCAGTCCACCAGTGATCAGGAGGATTACCGCAACTACGCGACGATTTCGGCGAATGCGGCGATTGGTGTAACGCCGGAGCAGGCTGCGATCTGGTCGTACCCATTGCGGGATGGTACCGAAGAGGAAGTTATTTTCAACATGGTCAACGCGCTTCTGCTTCGCATTCACCAGAGCGGTCATCTGGCAGAAATTTCGCCGGAGCGGTTTGCACTGGTAAAAGAGGGAATCGACTGTTACAAAGAGATCCGCAGCGGAATCAAGGATGGTGTTCCATTCTGGCCAATGGGATGGGCGGACAATGAGGACAAGCATCTTGCAGCCGGAATCCGGGTACCCGGAGATGTGATTTACTTTGGTGTATGGAGACGCGGCGGAGAGACGGATTTTGAAGTTCCGCTTGATCGTGCCTTTCCGGGAAAAGAGCTGGAAGTAAGCTGTATTTATCCGAAAGCGTGCGGAGATGTATTCCATTACGATGATTACAGCAAAAAACTGAAGGTCCATTTTCCGGAGACGTATATGGCGCGGCTGTTTCAGATTAAAGTGAAATAAAGTAACGATTCAGAGCCCCATTTCGCATGGCGCTGAATCGTTACGAAATAAAAACATAAATCCCCACCCACGGAATAAGTTGTATGGAGTGTATCTTCAGCAATATTTTCCGGGGAGGGGATTTTTTGCGTATTCTTACGGTACTTTCAGATCTCATGGTTCCCCTGCTGATCTTTTATGTGGTCGGATTGGGACTTTTGATGAAGCAGGATGTGTTTGGAGATTTTTTGAACGGGGCAAAGGATGGCATGCGGACTGTGATCGGGATTGTGCCGACGCTGATCGGGCTGATGGCGGCGGTCGGAGTTTTGCGGTCATCGGGATTTCTGGAGGATTTTGGAAAACTGCTCGGAACTGTGCTGGAACCGACGGGAATCCCATCTGCGTTGGTTCCGCTCGGTGTTGTGCGTCTGTTTTCCAACAGCGCGGCGGTGAGCCTTTTGCTGGATCTTTACAAGGAGGCGGGCTGCGACTCCTTTGCCGGACGGGCAGCTTCCATTATCATGTCGTGTACCGAGACCGTTTTCTATACGATGACGGTTTATTTTGGTGCGGTTCGGATCAAGAAAACGCGGTATACTCTGGCGGGTGCCTTGTTTTCTTCTCTTGTTGGAATGACAGTCGGTGTTTTGCTTGCACGGTTGATCTGACCATCTTTTCTGATCATACCAGTGAAATGTGTTGACATTTCGAAACGATTGGAATAAGATGGAAACAACTTAAAACATACAAAGTCAATAGGAAATAAGGAAATAAAAAAGTGCAGAATCAGGAGGAAATGAACGATGGCAAAGGTATATGACAGCATTTTAGATCTTGTAGGAAAAACTCCGCTGGTGGAGCTGAAACGAATTGAAGAAAAAGAAGGACTGCAGGCGAAACTGATCGCAAAAGTAGAATCCTTCAATCCGGCAGGAAGCGTCAAAGACCGTATCGCAAAAGCGATGATCGAGGATGCTGAGGCAAAAGGTCTCTTAAAAGAAGGTTCCGTTATCATTGAGCCGACTTCCGGAAACACCGGAATCGGACTGGCAGCGGCAGCAACGGTAAAGGGCTATCGTATGATCCTTACGATGCCGGAAACCATGAGCGTAGAGCGCCGCAACATTGTAAAGGCATACGGCGCAGAGGTTGTTCTGACGGACGGAACAAAGGGTATGAAGGGTGCGATCGAGAAAGCCGATGAGCTTGCAAAAGAGATCCCGAACAGCTTCATCGCAGGCCAGTTCGTGAACCCGGCAAACCCGGCAACCCACAAAAAGACAACAGGTCCGGAGATCTGGGAAGATACCGACGGAGAGGTTGACATCTTCGTTGCAGGTGTCGGCACCGGCGGAACGATCACCGGAACGGGTGAGTATTTAAAAGAGAAAAAACCGGAAGTAAAAATTGTAGCAGTAGAGCCGGCATCCTCACCGGTACTGTCTGAGGGTGTTTCCGGACCGCATAAAATCCAGGGAATCGGCGCAGGTTTCGTGCCGGAGACTCTGAACACCAGCATTTACGATGAAATCATCAAGGTAGAAAATGAGGATGCTTTCGAGACCGGAAAATATCTGGCAGCCGAGGAAGCCATTCTTGCAGGAATTTCCTCCGGCGCAGCGCTGTATGCGGCAATTCAGCTCGCAAAACGAGAGGAAAATAAAGGAAAAACGATCGTTGTGCTCTTACCGGATAACGGAGACAGATACTATTCTACAGCTCTGTTTGCCAAATAAAGGGGAACAGACTCAGGTTAAAAAATTATGATGGTAACGATTCAGAGCGCCATCTTCGCATGGCTTTGAACGGTTACAAATGATAGATATCAGCAAACACTGCCATCCGCGGCATTTTCTCTCCACCGCGAATGGCAGTTTCGCATATCAATTTATACCAGAAAGGGAACTTTACTTATGACACTACAACAGCTTCGCTACGTAATTCAGGCCGCAGACTCCAGATCCATGAATGAGGCGGCAAAGGCACTCTATATTTCACAGCCGAGTCTCTCAGGAGCAATCAAGGAGCTGGAAAAAGAGATTGGAATAGAGCTGTTCAAGCGCAGCAGCCATGGAACGGTACTGACCCCGGAGGGCGAGGAGTTTCTGGGTTATGCACGCCAGGTCACAGACCAGTATCAGCTTCTCGAAAACCGCTATATTTACCGCACCAGGGGAAAGAAAAAATTCAGCGTGTCGATGCAGCATTACAGCTTTGCCGTAAAGGCGTTTGTGGAGCTGGTGAAGCAGTTTGGTATGGATGAGTACGAGTTTGCGGTTTATGAGACGAGAACGTACGATGTGCTGATGGATGTAAAGAACTTCAAGAGTGAGCTTGGGATCTTGTATCGGAATGATTTTAATGCGAAGGTGCTGAACAAGCTGCTGAAGGACAATAACCTTGAGTTCCACGATCTGTTTTCCTGTGGAACGTACGTCTATCTCTGGAAGGATCATCCGCTTGCAGATCAGGCAGAGATTACAATGGAGGAGCTGAAAGAGTATCCGTGCCTGTCATTTGACCAGGGAAGCAATAATTCGTTCTTCCTGGCAGAGGAAGTACTTTCAACGTATGAATATAAGAGAATCATTAAGGCAAATGACCGCGCGACCATGCTGAATCTGATGGTCGGACTGAATGGCTATACGCTCTGCTCCGGCATTATCTGTGAGGAATTAAACGGCAGTGATTACCGCGCTGTGCCGCTTCATGCAGAGGAGAACATGATGATCGGTTATGTTTCCAGGAAGGGTATGTCGATCAGTGCGCTGGGACAGCAGTATCTGGAAGAAATTCGGAAATACAGGGAGTTTGTGCTGTAAAAAGAGAGAAACAAGAAAACTTTGACCTCCGGAGTGTGTCTGAAAAAGGCTTTTCGCAAGCTGCGAGTCCCAGCTTGTGGGAGATGAATTGCGTTCGTTATCTTGTTTTATGCCGCTTGATTGGATATAGGAATTTTAAAAGAAATGATATTGGCGATAAAGAGATGTTATAGGAAAAACCTATAACCAGCCATCAATTTTCTATATTGGACAAAACAGAAGACTGTCGCTATAATAACCCTTGTAAACAGATAGGAAATATCACAAAAACGAGAGGAAGCGAAGAGAATGAGAGCAGTTTTCGCAGAGAATCGAATCGTGATCTATGATGTCATGTGTTGCAGCGTAAGCAGATAAAACCGAAAGAAAACGGAGCCGCATTGCAGCATGGACAGAACAGGATGACAACCGGTTCCGATAAAGAATAGAAAATCGAACATGAAAAGAAATAAAAAAACGAAAAACAGAACAGGAGAATACAATCATGAGCAAAAAAACAAGAGCAGAAAGAAATCTTAAATTTGAAACCTTACAGCTTCACGTAGGACAGGAAAATCCGGATCCGGCAACAGGAGCAAGAGCAGTGCCGATCTATCAGACCTCTTCTTTCGTATTCAATAACTCCGATCACGCGGCAGCGAGATTCGGACTTCAGGATGCAGGAAACATCTACGGTCGTCTGACGAACCCGACCGAGGACGTTTTCGAGCAGAGAATGGCAGCACTGGAGGGCGGCGTTGCAGCACTTGCAGTAGCTTCCGGAGCAGCAGCTATCAACTACACCATCATCAACCTGGCTCAGAAGGGCGATCACATCGTATCCGCAAAGAACATCTACGGCGGTTCCTACAACCTGCTGGCACACACCCTTCCGCAGTACGGCATCAGCACCACATTTGTTGATGTATTCGATCTGGATGAGGTTCGCGCAGCCGTTCAGGAGAACACAAAAGCCATCTACATCGAGACCCTCGGAAACCCGAACTCTGATGTTGTCGATATCGAAGCACTTGCAAAAATTGCACATGAGAACAAGATTCCGCTGGTTGTTGATAATACCTTCGCAACTCCATACCTCGTTCGTCCGATCGAGTACGGCGCAGACATCGTTGTTCATTCCGCAACTAAATTCATCGGCGGTCATGGAACTACCCTTGGCGGTGTGATCGTAGACAGCGGTAAATTCGACTGGGAGGGATCCGGCAAATTCGCATCTCTGACTGAGCCAAACCCGAGCTACCACGGCATCAGCTTCACAAAAGCAGTTGGACCTGCTGCATTCGTTACAAAAGTACGTGCGATCCTTCTTCGTGATACCGGAGCTACGCTTTCTCCGTTTAACTCCTTCCTGCTTCTGCAGGGACTTGAGACTCTGTCTCTCCGTGTAGAACGTCATGTTGAGAATGCACTGAAGGTTGTAAAATATCTGGAGAGCCAGCCACAGGTTGAAAAAGTACATCATCCGTCTGTATCCGAAGATCCAGAGCAGCAGGCACTGTACGCAAAATACTTCCCGAACGGCGGCGGTTCTATCTTCACCTTTGAAATCAAAGGCGATGCACAGAAAGCAAAAGACTTCATCGACAATCTGGAGCTGTTCTCCCTGCTGGCTAACGTTGCTGATGTAAAATCTCTGGTGATCCATCCGGCAACCACCACACACAGCCAGTGCACCGAGGAAGAACTGCTGGATCAGGGAATCAAACCAAACACCATCCGTCTTTCCATTGGTACCGAAAATGTTGACGATATCATCGAGGATCTGGATGAGGCATTTAAGGCAGTTCAGTAAGAAGTAAGAAACAGGTTATAGTAAAATAAAACGTACGCCTCTGGCACAAGATTTCGTGTCAGAGGCGTATTTTTTGCTTTACAGAAAACTTCGTTGAAATTTCCTATTTCCTATTGATTATGTAGAGAATGTGGGATACAATAAGTCATAGGATAAAGATTCGGAGGAAATGTGAATGAGAGTTTCAACAAGAGGACGATACGCGCTGCGTTTAATGCTGGATCTGGCGATGAACAATACCGGAGAGCCGGTGCGCCTGAAGGATGTGGCAAAGCGGCAGGAAATTTCCGAGAAGTATCTTGAGCAGATCATCTCGATTTTAAATAAGGCAGGTTTTGTAAAAAGCGTCCGTGGCCCTGCAGGTGGCTACTCCCTGAAGCGGAAACCGGAAGAATACACCGTAGGCATGATCCTGCGCCTGACAGAAGGCAGCCTCGCTCCGGTTGACTGTGTCGAAGACGGCACCGACTGTGGCCGTTCCGACCAGTGCGTCACGGTCATGCTGTGGCAGAAACTGAACGATGCAATTAACGGTGTAGTGGACAATATCACACTGGCAGACCTCGTGGAATGGCAGATGCAGAAGGCGAATGAATATGTGATCTGAGATTCAGAGTAAAAGAGAAGGATGTATTGCGGTAATGATTAATAATATTACTGCAGTACATCCTTTTTTTGAGTGGTTTACATTTTTTTCATTGCGGCTTCAAATGCACTTTCTGTCATATTCGCCCGAAAAGCTGCATCCTTTATGCTCAGAACTCCATCGCGAACAAGCCCGGTAAGTGCAAACAGAATACCTTCCGCTTTTCCTTTCGCACGTCCTTCGGCGATTCCTTCGGCGCGTCCTTCCTCTCTGCTGTCCTGCATCATGTCATCAATTGCTTTACACATGTCTACTTCCTCCACTTCTTCTGAAAGATCTAAGGTTATGTTTGTGATTGCCTGAATTACTCTGGCGGCGTTTATTTCTAACATCATTCTTGTATTATTTCGGATAAAGGAAGACAGTTTTTCTTTATCCTTTGAATACTTAATACAGCCGAGCACTTCCCGCAGACTGGTGGAAAATTTTTCGAGTTCGTCTGGTTCAAGCGCTGGCGGATCGATGAGATGAATTTTGTAGTCCTGAATGAATGTCCGCATTTCTTCCAGCGGAAAATCCATCATTTCATGCAGGGAAGTAGCGCCATCCCATGGATCCGCTCCAAAATGAAGCACAAGAGTGATGACTGGCCGGAGTTTGTCTGCTTTGTAGAAGCCGGACAGAAATTCTGCGCGTGTCGGTGCTTTCTTTTCTTTTACATTTTGTGCTGCAATTGCTGCAACCTGATTTCCATATTGCAGAGCATCATAAATCATATTTCGGACAGGCATTGCATAATGTATCTCCGTCTGGTTTTCGATTCCAAGCAGAAGATAATCCGCATTCTCATCCTCCATAATAACAGCAGCCTTTAAAATGTCCCGGTATTTCTGAACGGACTCATTTTTGTTGTTTTTCTCTTTTGCGATCAGCTGCACCAGTTCCGTTGTGTCAAGTTCCTGCAGCCGTTCCGGCTGAATCACCTTTTTTCCATTGAAAATCAGGTAATTAAAAGCGTCCGCAAACACAGTGTTTTCACGCATGAATGCTTTTGTAACAGTGTCTTTCTTACTCATTTGTTCCTTACCTTGTCCTTTCCGCTTATCCACTCTTCCGGGAATTTTTAAGGTAAGAATCCTTCTGAAACCTATTCGACTTTGTTCTAATACTATATCATATTTGTATTATGTTTGCCACAATGTCTTTCTGAATTTTTTCTAAAAAAGGTCTTTGGAAAGCAAAGGCTGGGAAAACGCGGGATCTGCCATTTACAAGTGAAAAAAATTTTGTTATGATAAAAAACAGCGCCGGGAGCACATTTCTGCGGCGCCGAGAATATGAAAAAGTGAGGAGTTTTTCCGGATGAAGAAACAGCAGGAAAGTCTCAAAAACATGGTATACCAGGCCATTTTGAACGGCATTTTTACCGATGAATATAAACCGAACCAGATTATCAATGAGCAGGAGCTTGTGCAGAAATTCGGCTGCAGCAAGACGCCGATCCGTGAAGCGCTGGTAACGCTCTGCAACGAGGGAATTCTCCGCAGCTTCCCGCGCTTCGGCTATCAGGTCGTCAGCGTATCCCGCGAGGAGGCACAGAATATCCTGGATTTCCGTCTCGTTCTTGAGGGCGGATACCTTCGCCAGTCGATCGGAAACATCACCGAAGAAAACCTGGCGGAGCTCGCCGAAATCGACGAGAGATGCAAGCAGAGCACCGACAGCGTCTGGGATCACTGGGAGGCAAACACAGCATTCCATCTGAAGCTGATTTCCTTCTCCGGCAACGCTTACGCATATCAGGAGCTTGAACGCACCATGAACGTTTTAAAACGCGCTTACGCCCAGTTTTACTGGCAGACCTGGTCCAACGTAAACCCGGCATTGGACATTGCGCATCATAACGATATTATGCAGAGCATCCGGGAGAAAGATCTGGAGAAGACGCAGAATTATCTGAAAGAGGATCTGGCGGATTTTTGCGGGTAAGAAATGAAACAGAGTGCATGGGAACGAAAAATCCCAATACACTCTGTTTTTTTTTTGCGCGCTGGAGACCTTTTTCAGGCACGCTCCAGTGCTCGTGATTATCCATGAAAATGCCTCTCCCGATACTGCTGCGGTGTCACCCCGCTGCTTTTCTTGAACTGCCGGTAAAAGTAGGAAACGTTTGCGATTCCGATCTGGTCACAGATTTGCTGGGGCGAGAAGCCGGTAGTGGCAAGCAGGCGTTTTGCAGCTGCCATACGTTCATCCGTGATGTAGCTGCTGAGCGATGCTCCTGCCTTCGTGCTGAAAATGTGGGACAGGTAGTCCGGGTTCATGTGGATTTCCTCGGCGATGGAGGTGCGGCCCAGTTCAGGATCGGAAAGATGCGAACGAATATAGTCCTTGATGACGCTGATCGGGTCTGAGGTGTCGGTGGAGAGGTGCTCTTCCATATTCAGCCGCTCCTTTTCATACCACGCATTTTTCTTCACCTCCTGTACAGCCGCCGCCAGCTTTTCCGTGAGCTGGTCCGGGTCGATTGGCTTTAACAGGTAGGAGAAAATATGTAAATTCAGCGCTTCCTGCGCATAATCAAACCGCTGGTGGCCGGTCAGAACGAGTACGATGGGATGAAAATTGTTCTCATGCAGCCATTCCACTAACTGCAGACCGGTTTCGCGCGGCATTTCGATGTCAGTCAAAAGAATATCAATATCCTGGGAACCCTCAAAAATTTGTTTTGCCTGGCTGGCGCTGTAGGCAGGAAACGCCTGCTCAATCCCGAGTGCCGACCAGTCTGTCGTCTCGATAATATTTTTCACGATATAATATTCATCATCCACTACTAAAATGTTCATTGTAAAAGCCCTGTTCCTTTCTTCTGTTTCGCATGGATCTGAATTGTTACAAAAGGCTAGCGAAAAGCTTTTTTCAAACAAGCTTTAGCTCTCGTTTCTTTTTCCGGGGACCGGAGGTATGTCGGAGGCAGGTGAAAAAATAGGTTCCGATTTTTCAATTTTGCTCTCCGGCGGATCGTCATCCTCACGGTATGGAATATATGGAATCGTGATTTCTGATTTCGCGCCCCATCCGGGTTCATTGGAAAAATGCACATGGGCTTTTTCTCCATAAACAAGATAAAGGCGTTTGAGCAGATTGTAGGTTCCGATTTTTTTTCCATCAAAGTCGTGAACCTGTTGCGAAACCGGCCGGTTCAGGTATTCCAGATCCTCTTCAGAATAACCGCTTCCGGAGTCGAGATGAATGAGAACCACATATTTTTCACCATTGCGTTCCACGAGACTGACGGTGATCCGGACACGGAGCTCTTCGCCCATGATCATGTTGTACTTGATGGTGTTTTCTGTAAACATCAGCAGAATAATCGGAAAAACAGAAGCATTTCTGCATTCTTCTGCTACATCAATTTCCCACTTCAGACATTCCGGGAACCGGAGCGCCGTCAGTTTCAGATAATTCTCCACATATTTCAGTTCCTCGCTTAAAGGAACTGCAGTCTTATCCTGCAGTGTGTAGCGGATATGATCCGACAGCGCGCGAATAAATTCATTTGTGAGCCGCCGTCCCTCTTCCGTGAACGGCATCGAGCCGATTGCAGAGAGACAGTTGATCAGAAAGTGCGGCGCAACCTGGGATTTCAGATACTGGATTTCCAGTGCCTTCAGGTTTAGTTTATCCTCATAAACATTGATTTTTAACTTTTCAATCCGGTTCATCAGTTTATTCAGCGTCTCACCGAGTTCCAGAACCTCCTCGCACCGCTCATTGGAGAGATCCGGGTGCGGCACCTGCTGTTCCTCCTTGACCTGCGATGCCATTTTCCGGATCAGAGAGAGAGGCTTTGAGATCAGGTGTTCATAGGAAAAAGTCCATAAAAGGGAAACCACGAAAATCAGCAGAGCACCTCCGATCAGAAGCTTGATCATATTGAAAATAGGAGTATTGACTTCTTCAAAAGGGATCAGTGCATTGATGGAGCAGGAGGAAAGAGGAAACTCTTCTGCGACCTGCAGATACCGCTTTCCGTCCTCTCTGCGGATCTGATGAAGCTTTTTGCTGGAAAAATCGGTAGACAGCTGGACACTGGACCAGTTTTTTTCTCCATAGGGAATTCCGTTCTCATCCGCAAAAAGCAGAACCGTATTGGTATTATCAAAAGGAATGCTCAGATCATCCAGTCGGATCCAGGCCCCAAGATAGCCATGAAGGTCATTGATAATCCGAACCAGATACGTGTGACGGTCCAGTTTCATATAATACCAGGTTTTTGTATTAAGACCTGCGGCATCCCTGGAATGCCGCAGCGTGTTTTTAATGTAGGTACTGCAGTCGTTGGAGCCGCCGTTTTTATAGCGGCAGACAAAATAGTCATTTGTTTTTCCGTAAATGAACATGCCGTCAATATCTGTCATGTAACTTAAGGTATTGTCTAAAAGCCTGGAAGCTTTAATCTGGGAAATCACTGCGTTTGGGCTGTTTTTGGAAGTGATCGTATCGACAACATCGGTATTGTTATTTGCAAATTCCCAGAGACAGTCTTCGGCGGTTTTCATATTTCCATTTAATTGTTTTGCATAGAGATCCATCGTCTGGTACAACCCGTTGTAAGTTTCCTGCTGAAGCTGTTTGGAGATATACAGAATTAAAAACAGGAGTAAAATACTGAACATTACTAAAATACGTATCCAGTACCAGAATGCTCTCTTTTTCAACGAATATGTCCCGTGTTTGTGCATGATTTTGTTAAAAAATTTGCAATCGCACGGTTTAATTTGTTGTCTTGACGAAAACAAGGATGCCACCTCCGTTATTTTGTACAAAATAGATACCATTTCTAAGAAAAGTGCAATGATACATAAGTTTTGTGAATTGCTAAAAAGTTTATTGAAATTATATAATAACAACAGTTGATAGTCAAAGCAATTTTGTTCGAACATGCTTGCAACGACAAAGAAAACGAGAAAACAAAGAGGAAACGAGGAGGAAAAACATGGCATCTTTAAAAAAATCCCATGCATCATCCGGGAGCAGCCACAGCAAAGCAGCAAAATTCAAACGATACCTTCCGCTGTATCTGATGTTCCTTCCAGGCGCGATCTATCTGCTCATTAACAATTATATTCCGATGGCAGGCATTATCGTAGCATTCAAGAAGTACAATGCCCGTCTGGGAATCTGGAAAAGCCCGTTCTGCGGACTGGCGAACTTTGAATTTCTGTTTGCATCATCGGATGCATGGACCATTACAAGAAATACATTACTTTACAATCTGGCGTTTATTGTTCTGAACACAGTAGTCGGAATTATTTTTGCAATCTTTATCTGTGATACATTCAATAAAAAATTAAAGAAGATTTATCAGAGTGCAATCCTGTTCCCATATCTGATGTCAGCTGTTATCCTTGGCTACATTGTATATGCATTTTTAAGTCAGAGTACAGGTATTGTAAATAATTCGATTTTAAGCGCACTTGGAAAAGATACTGTGAACTGGTATGCAGAACCGAAATACTGGCCGTTTATCCTGATTTTTGTAAATACCTGGAAGGGTGTAGGGTATGGATGTCTGATCTACATATCTACCATCAACGGCATTGACCCGTCTCTGTACGAGGCAGCTTCTCTGGATGGAGCAACCAAATGGCAGCAGATCAAAAACATTACGCTTCCATTCCTGAAACCAACCGTAATTACCCTGACACTGATGAGTGTCGGCCGTATCTTCTATTCCGATTTCGGTCTGTTCTATCAGGTACCGCGTGATTCGGGACTTCTGTACTCGGCAACCAATGTTATTGATACCTACGTATACCGTGGCCTGATGAAATCCGGAAATGTCGGAATGTCTGCAGCAGCCGGCTTCTATCAGTCCATCATCGGATTTATTATTGTCCTTACCGCAAACGGAATCGTACGTAAAGTCAGCAAAGAAAACGCAATGTTCTAAGGAGATCACGTATGAAAGAAAAACCATTTTCCAAATATCAGATTTTAGCAAACGTTGTCATGATTATCTGGACGCTTGCCATTATCTTACCGTTTATTCTGTTATTTATGTCTTCTATTACAGATGAAAACACACTGGTAGCGAATGGATACTCCTTCTTTCCGAAGAAGTTCTCCCTCGCGTCCTATTCCTACATCATCAAATCCGGAGGTCAGATTTTGAAGGCCTATGGAGTAAGTATTGGTGTTACGGTAGTTGGAACCCTGCTGAATGTCCTTTTGTCTGCTCTGATGGCTTATCCACTGTCGGTGAAAAATCTTCCGGGCAGAAATGTGATGATGTTCTTCGTATTCTTTACCATGCTGTTCAACGGTGGTATCGTTCCATCTTACATCATGTGGACAGGAACTTTCCATATCAAAGATACGATTTTTGCACAGCTGCTTCCAAACTTCCTGCTTTCTGCATGGAACGTTATGATGATTCGTACTTATTTTACCACAAGCATTCCGGATGGATTATACGAGGCGGCAGAGATTGACGGTGCAAGCCAGTTTACCATCTTCTGGAAAATCGTACTTCCGCTTGGAAAACCGATCCTGGTAACAATGGGCACCTTTGCAGGCCTTGCTTACTGGAATGACTGGACCAATGGTCTGTACTATATCGTTAAGAATACAGGTCTGTATAATGTACAGAACCTTCTGAACCAGATGGTACAGAATATTCAGTTCCTGACACAGAGCTCCAACTCGAACGTGACAGCAGCTGCATCGACCATTCCGGCAACGGGAATCCAGATGGCAATCGCATTTGTAGCAATTCTGCCAATTATGCTGATTTTCCCATCTTTCCAGAAATATTATGCAAAAGGTATCGCTCTTGGCGCAGTCAAAGGTTGATACAGATAGAACAGAGATTTCGCTTTTAGAAAATAATATCCCCGTTTTGCCGAGAGCGCATCCAGCAGAATGGGGAATTCCCTTATTGAAAGAAAAATCACTGTTTTTTCTGGATAAACAACCAAAAAGGACACCTTTTATTGTATAAT
>NZ_JBNMHD010000029.1:0-40402 GCF_050872605.1 Fusicatenibacter sp. | reverse complement strand
TTTTGCGTTCTGTGTGTTAGACTTCATTGTAGATACCTCTCTGTATAATAAGATTTTTACTAACCTGCCAGTCAGTAGTCTTATTGTACTCTGAGGTATTTTCAATTTTCAACATCCACATTTTTTATTATACAGGAAGCTTCTTTCTATTTTTATAATTTTTATGCAAACCATCTTGCATGACGCTAATTCAGCTGCAGATAACCCTACTATTTTGATATCCAAAGTATATCCACTAAGTATTAATGATAGATAATATCATTCAAATTAATATCGATACCTTCACAATCTAATCTATCATCGTATTCACCCGAAATGAACAACTTATCAAATAACATCAAATACACACAACACATATATTCTTTTAATTTTATTTCTTCAAAATAATATGCTGATTGTTTTCTTTCTGCTTCATTTATATGACATGTATCCAAAATTACATTTCTGATCTTTGTTTTGAACTTTTTGATACCCGTCTGTCTTTCTTTCTCCACATAACTTAGTTTTTTTATCATATGAATATACTTTTGATAAAAATCGCTTTTTTCAACTTGAGATAAAAATCTACTAATTTCGTCTTTACCAGCAAATAATGAATGAAAATCTGTAGAGCCACCTATTTTAGCTATATTTTTTAAAACTATATCTGGCAAATGCTCTTGACAAATTGCCTTATGTATTCTTTTATCCTTTTCATTTATATTTTTAAGTGAATATGCAATCGATACAAACTCCTCGTCTAAATATGGATATTCCGTTTCAATCCCGAAAGAATTAGAGATGATTCCATTCTTCTTAAGAATTAAATAGCTACCAAAAATATATGGATACTCTGAAAACTCATAATATACAGGCGTTCCTTTTTCTTCTGGTATAAAAATACGTTCTTCATCTAAATAATACTGATTCATCACTTGATCAGCACATTCTCCGCAAATTAAACTGTTTTTTTTACTTTCAAACACCAACTTTGCAAGTTCATATTGAAGAAATATCCCCACTTCATATACAGCACCTTCTAAACGCCATACAATATCAGGAAAATTAGACAATGTAAACTCATCTGTCAAAGATGTATTAAGCTTCATATTATCATACGCAGACACATTTTCTTCGACAACAGGCACTTCATTCTTTCCAAATTTTCCCCCAACAGAATAAGCATTAATTGGTCGCTTACATTTTGTGCTTGCTATATATGCAATATAATTTGAATCATAGCCACTAGATAAAGGGATATTAATTTCTGATTTATCCGCAAGACACTGGTTGACTATATTTGATAATGTCGCATCCCATTTATCTATTGCCTCACCTTTAGACATATAATTCATAAAGTATTTTACAGGAATCTCTTCAACTTTGTTTTCTCGAATCACAAGGCTTGTAAACGCTCTTATTTTATAAACATTTTTCATCAAGGTTTCTTTTCCATAAATAAAACCATTCACAAAGAATTCTTCCAAAACTTTATCATTGAATTTTCTTTCAATTTCAGACTCCCTTAATAACCATTTTAATGACGTACCTAAATATACTTTGTTATTATGCAAAGTATAATAAAGTGTCAATGACGAGGTTGTCCTATCTTGAAATACTTGAAGTTTTTTTTCAGTTTTATCATATACTATCAGAATATAGATTCCTGTTATGTGTTCCGTGAGCGTATCACCGTATTTTTTATAGCTATCCAAAATCAACACTTCATCTATATCGTTTTGATCCAATTTAACTTTTCCGTAAAAGTATACTTCACATTCTTCATTAGCATATTTACGAATATCTTTCGATTTGTTACAGTATTGATTAGTTTGCAAATCAAATATACCGCATAATTGCTTCATACCAAATTCCCTACTATCCTTTCAATTGTCTCTATTTTTATTAAAAAAACTTACATAGTCAAAGTCATCCAGCCATCTACGTCTAAAGAACTGTGGTTTCCAATCTGATAAAATGCCAACCTCGCCATCCTCTTCAAAACCAGGTATGTAATAAGAGGAAGAAAATTCGTAATACTTTTTATGTGTAAAAATCACCTTGTTTTTATACGGTAATTCATCAAATTGTTTTATATGCTCGTAAGTACAACCGTCTTTGTCGGTCATTACAATGTAAACATTATCCATATTTACTCGTTTAGCACGTCTTTTCCATGCTTCTTGTGCTTCACTAAAAGAACTGTAGTGCCCTACGCGTACTGTAATATCATTTAACCGTCCAACCCAAAATTGTCCATCCATCATTTGTGTATCCTCTAACTCAGCGGATAAATATTTTTTCGGATTATTCAAGAATTTAAAATATTGTTCCGGATAAAACCCTATATTGACTGTTGGTGAATTAAATGGACATCCTAAATCATGTAACATATAGCCACCGTTACAGTTGCTCGAAAACACTGTCATTGTTTTGTTTTTCAAACGCATTCTTTTTATTGTAATGTAAATTTTATGTTCTGCTCGTACTATAAAATCTAATAACATATTCATTTCTTTATCCATTTAGTCACACGTGAAAATATGCCCAATGCTGTTCGCAAAAACACATTTTTCCTTAGCCTTTCATATTTTACTGATGTTGATAATACATAATCGAAAACTTCTGGTAAGAAATAATCTGATGGCACAAATCCTTCTTTTTTCAACCATTCTACATCTATCATCGCAGTTGCTTGAATGAACTTATAAAGTATTTTCTTGGCTTCAGCACTTTCCAAGTTATGCAAAGCCATGTAAGATCCCTCTCTATTTAATCTTTCTGCTGAAATATAATGTAACTGAACCAAATTATTTTCCTTCGAAATCTGTAAATTATCTATAATACCTTGTAAACAATCCAATGTTTTTATCGGTGTCATTTTTGCAGCTCCTGGAAGCTGTCTATATAAATAAACGGGTTCTTCTAATGCATAAAATCGCTCTGCTTTTATCATTGCTTTCACAAAGAATGGTGGATCCTGAAATCGACTGTACAATGGGAAAAATATTTGATTATCAATAATAAGTTTCCTTTTATAAATAAAACAAAGATACCCGTAATCATACTGATATTCTTTATATTCAGTTAGGCCATTCGCTGAAACTACAATATCACCTATTTTCTTCTCAACTTCTTCCCTTGTTGTTCCATCTTCATACAAAAGAACATTTCTTCCCCCTGCTATCGATACACCTTCTCTGATAGCTGCTTCATAACAATGAGCCAAAGCCTCATCACTAGCATACATATCATCCGGATCCATAAACGCCAGAAATTCTCCAGTTGCCACCCTGATTCCATCATTTCTTGCTGCACCAACTCCAGCATTGTTTTTATCAATAACAACTATTCTACTATCTCTTTTTTGATATTCTCGAATTATTTCCAAAGAATTATCCGTTGAACCATCATTAATTACAATTACTTCTATATCGGTAAGTGTCTGCGCTAAAACAGAATCCAAACAGGCTCCTACAAATTTTTTCATATTAAAAACTGGTATTATCACACTTATTTTTGGCATTATTGCCCTCCTAAATTAATAGCCATTTTTCTTCCCCACAATGCTGTATGTAACGAAGGGCTATTTTTCAAAACAAACAGACGAATTTTTTGTTTCCATCCAATTTGTTTTGCTTTAATCATTTTTTCATAGCATTCATCATATAATAACTTGATCTGATTTAATCTTTCAAAATGTTCACAATTCCTTTTATCCAGATGCGCATAAGCAACTGCCACCTGAGAATACACAAACAATCTTGTCTCATCAGCAAGATTCTTCTGTCCTATGCTATCTAACCATTTAGCACGTTCATAAACAGCATCTACAATATCTGTAAATTTAATATTATACTCACTATTCATGATACTTCCATCTCTGACCAAATAATAATAAGTATTCTTCCCCGTAAGAACCATACTGTCAATCTGAGTCAAAATTTTATGATATACAAATACATCTTCATATAATCTACCCACAGGGAATCTCAAATCCTGGAATATTTCAGCTTTATATAATCTGTTACATGCATTAGGTCGAAGCAATGTCGTCAACATTTCCTCACCTTTCAAAATTTTTTCTTCCTGTGTGGGTGAATAAAGTTCTCTTTCTTTTCCATCTTCATTTACAGAAATCATGTTCCCAGTAGCAACTTTTGCTCCTGTTCTCTTTACTGCAGCATACATGCTTTCAAAAGTATCTTTAGCGATCCAATCATCGCTATCCACAAAAAAAACGTATTCACCTTGCATTACGTCCAATGCTGTATTTCTTGCATCAGAAAGCCCACCATTTTCTTTATGAATGACTTTTACTCGGTTATCCTTTTGCGCATATTCGTCACATATTACGCCACAGTTATCTGGTGAACCATCATCAACTAACCACAATTCAAAATCAGTAAACGATTGTGCAAGAATACTATCTACACACTTATTTATGAACTTTTCTACTTTATAAACTGGCACAATAACACTGATTTTTGGCATTTTATCTATCCTCTTTTCTTATTCATGTCTTTAAATTCTAATTTTTTCAAAAGAAACTATGGTTGGCATACCAATAGTACTAATGCCTACCAAAACAATTTTTCTTCATGATTTATAATCTTATTGCACAATAACAATATTTTTACTCACATACCTATTTTTAGACAATTTCGCAATCTGCAAGTATTTTTTATAGAAATCTTTGTAAGTAGCGCCCATATTTGTTGTATTTTAGAGACGTTTCGTATATCCTCAACTACAATATGATGCTCATTCCACGCTTTATTTAATATTTCAAATGCCTTCGTTTGTTCACTTATATCCATATATTTCAACGACATCTGTCCCAAATACAAATAAGTATACCATAAATTAATGCGTGCCAACGAACTTAGATTCGAAAACTGTTTTTCTATAAATTCCAAGCGTTGACATTTAGCCTCTACTGCTTGTAACCTCGCTAAAGTAAATGTATTATGCATTACCGATTCCGATTGCTGACGATATGCATACATACTACAAGATGTCCTTGCCAATTTTCTCGCCCTTGCAAGCACACGATATGTCCAAAATTCATCATCTATTCTTTTTCCAATCGGAAATCTAATGTCTCCTATTGCACTGCGACGATATAATTTATTCCATATTACCTGCTGAAAAAAATGATCCTGGATATGTTCTTTCATAGCATCTCCCACAGAATAATATTGTACATCGCAACTTGAAATATCAAATGTTTCTTTATCTCCCCAAGTATATACATATGCACATTCAACTATATCTACATCTTCAACCATTAGCCTAACTAAATGTTCATACATTTCAGGGGCTATATAGTCATCACTATCTACAAACGAAACTATATCACCTTTGGCCTTATCCAACGCTACATTTCTAGCAGCTCCACTTCCACTATTCACTTGATGAATCACCTTGATACGGCCATCTTTTTTTGACCAAATATCACATATTTCAGAACATTTATCTGGTGAACCGTCATCAACAAGTAAAATCTCAAGATTTTTAAAAGTTTGATTGACAATAGACTGTACACATTGATCAAGATACAGTTCAGCCTTATAAACAGGTACAATCACACTGATTAAAGGTAAGTGTTCCATAATTTTCTCTCTACTTTCTTTGCCGATCCATAATATTCATCTTCCTGTTTTGCAAATGACCATAGTATAATATCTTCCGGACCGTCTAATACTTGCGCTGATGTCCGCACCAACGCTTCACAACCATGATTTGCACTTCCCGTATGCATATACATAATCTTTTTCATATTCTATTTCCTTTAACAATATCGTTTCTGCTGAAAAAAGCGAGCGTAAATTCCATATAAAAATGGATACAACATCGGTATTCTGCATACCAAATTTGCCAGCAAACGTTGTTTTCTACTCAACAAGTTATGCCATTCTTTATTGTCGCAAATATATTTTCTAACCACTTTTTTTTCATCTGTATAACCTTTTTCCAGCACTAACTCATTATATACATTAATGCATGTACTAATGTAAGCCTTTCGTGCAAACTGCAGCATCTCAGACTCTGCCTGATTCAAAATAATTCGTTTCACTTTAATCGGGTCGAAAATTCTATGTTCATTCAGCTTAGCTCTAGATGCCGAATCTTTTCTTACAATATAATGGTATTTGCATACATCCTCAAATACAGATAATTTAGCCTGGGAAAAAAGAAAATAATTCATTAATAAATCTTCATTTATTTTAATATCTTGTGGCATTATGCCACTGTGCAACACGTTTTGTAACAAGTTTTTACGAAAAAGTTTATTACAAAGACCCGGTTCGACGCGAGAACCCTCTAACAGTTCTTTTAAACCTGTCATTTTATCTTGCTTTACAAGACAGCCTGTATTATGAAAAAAATTCACACGCCCGTCATCAAAAATCATCTGATAACCACAATGTGAGATATCTGCATGATATTTCACAGCATTGTCAATAAGTAACTCGTACATATCAGGCTCAATCTCGTCATCACCATCTACAAATCCAATCCATTCTCCCGTTGCCTTCTCAATTCCAGCTAATCTGGCAGATGTCGCACCGCCGTTTTCCTTATTCACCAAAACAATGCGAGTATCTATCTCTGAAAGTTTTTGAATTATATTCCAACCGTCATCAGTTGAACCGTCATTTACGATGATCACTTCAATTTTTTTATATGTTTGTCTTAAAATACTTTTCACACAACGTTCAACATAATTTTGAATATTATATACAGGCACTATAATTGATATTTTATTATCCATAATTCGAAGCTCCTCTAAGAGTAAGAATTTCAAACTTTTTCATCTACCCTTTTCTCCTCTAATTACCATATATTTTTGAGCACACACCTGTAATGCTACTTCCACTATTCTTTTTCACACTCCTCCAAAAATTGCTCTACCGCCCCTACACTCTTTTCTAATGAAAACTGTTTTCCTCTCTCTGTCGCTTTCTCGCGATAAAATTCCAACTGTTCTTCGTCATCCATTAGTTTCTTTATCCCTTTATAGAGTTCCTCTTCTGTATTTTTCGTAATTAGTCCATATTCACCATTTCCAAGGATCTCCTTCATTCCGGCAACTTCTACGGTGCAAACCGGTGTCCCGGTAATCAAAGCCTCAATCGTTGCTGTTGAAAATCCTTCCGAATAGCTTGAACAAACAAACACATCACTTCTTGCAATATATTTATAAGGGTTTGTATCATATCCCAACAAACTTACATATTCATTCAGCTCTTCTCTCGAAATAAATGATCGAATCTCCTTTTCCATCGGACCAATTCCAAGAATGTACAAATGAAACAATCTTTTTTCATCATACAGTCTTTTCGCAATTTTTAACAGCCGATCATATCCCTTTATTTTCTTTAAACTTCCAACTGCAATCATAGAAAATGTTCTTTTCAAAGGTATTCCTATCTCTTCATCTTTCAGTTTTCTGATCTTTTCAGTATCTATTGCATTATAGAGAACACAGCTTTTATTCTTTACGTTCACCCACTCACAAAATACTTTTCTCAGACCTTCTGCTACAAATACATTTTTGTCAAATTTTCTATAGCATCTTTCTGCTTCTGAAAAATTGCGAAATGCTGCTGCTATCTGTTTTTTTGTTGCCTGCTCACAGTGAATCCATGAAATCAATTTTGTATTTTTTTCTGTACATCCACTGATGATTCTTGCCGATGGCCCTTCAAGAAAAGAGATTTCTATATCATATTTTTCTTTTATACAAATGGAATGTAACTTTTCAGGCGAGAATAGTTTCATAATTTTGCTATTTCCAGGGACAATTTTTTTTAGTACAGAATAGTAATGTATTGTTTCATCTAAAAATTGTTCATTCACGCCGCCTGCAAAAAGTGTAACCAGGGTTACATCAAACCTCTTTTTGTCTAGATGATTGACTAAGTTCACAAGAACTTTCTCAGCCCCACCTTGCCCAAGATCATGAATCAAAAACAAAACTTTAATCATTTGCCGCATCCTTTGCTCCAAATTTCTGATAAATGTTCCATAACTCGTTCAGCACATTTTCTGTTTCATACCGTTCAATTGACTTTTGCGCATTTTTTACTATTTCCATTCTTCGCTGCTCATCCTCATAAAGCTCTATAATTCTTTCCGTAAATTTCTGTATATCATTTTGCTCTATTAAAAATCCATTCACACCATCCTGAATCAATTCATTATGTCCACGATTTTTCAAAGCGACAACTGGAAGTCCACTCGCCATCGCTTCTATAATATTTAATCCCAGTCCTTCTGATTTACTCGATGCAACATATACATTTGACATTGCAAGTAGTTCTGGTATGTCATCACGCCACCCCAAAAATCTTACTCTTTTTGCCAAATCTTTTTTTTCTACTATTCTTTGCAGATTTCCCTTGGTATGATCCGGACCTGCTAATACCAATACAATGTCTGAATACTTTCTAGATATTTCTTCCATCACCTCTAGCAATGCTATCTGATTTTTATTCTCTGTTATTTCAGCCACATAAATAAGTACAAATTCATTTTTTTCGATTTTCAATTTTTTTCGTACCTGCGCAATTTGATACGGGTTTCTTTTTGCTCGAAATCGTTCCAATTCTACCCCAATGCCATGAATTCTCTCTATATTTCCCGAAACAGGTAAACTTTTCCTCACCATCTCATAATCAGCTTGATTTATGGTAATAAAAACGTCCGTGAGTGGAGCAAGAATCCATTCCATCGGATATCCCATCACCCAACGTTTCAAACCCGCCCCCTTAAAATAGTGAAGCCCATGATTGGTATAAAACACTCTTGTTCCTTTTCTGCGCGCAGTACGAGCTGCTACTCGCGCAATCATACCCCCGGTAATCGTATTACAATGAACGACATCATAATGATTTTCATTTATTATTTTTTTCAATATCGCAATACTTTTTTTCATTCCGCCTGAAAATGGATTTCTATCACATGGCAGATCAAATTCATGATCCGCTTCTGGAATATCCGCATCCAATCTACAGGCAACATCTACGATCCAGCCTTTTTTTTTCATAAATAAAATAAAAGGTATATGAAATTTTCGAATATGCTCTCTGGATACATTTGCTATAATCAGTAATTTATTCATTATCCATTATTCCTTTTTGAAGTCTCCATTTATGCAACCAATCATAAATAAATTTTGGCAAAGCCCCTACCAAAATCGGCCTTAACATGGCGCAATAATAAATAGGAGATAATTTAAAATTTTTCACCACCATTTTTTTTACATATGCCTCATTGATTCGATATCTGAATTTTCTTCGATGATATGCATTTCTATCATCACGCATTTCGTACAAAACTTGATGAATATTTTTTCCTTTAAATCCATTCAAATACATTTTCATCCACAAATGATAATCTTCTACCCTTAACAAATATTTTGATTCACTGTATCCTCCCACAGTATCAAATGCTTCTTTTCGTACCATACACGGTGCATGGCAAAATGGCGATCCAGCGATAAAGTCCTGTCTGCATGGATACTCTGGATGACTAATTCTTCCCCAAGAACCTTTCTCGTCAAAATACGACATATCCGAACTGACAATTGCAATATCTGGTTCTTGATCCAACACTTCAATTTCCATTTGAAATCTTTCCGGAACGCATCTATCATCTCCATCCATTCTTGCAATATATTTACAGTTAGCATATGTTAAACACCGATTGAGTGTAAAGTTCAAACCCCTGTTTTCTCGATTTTTAAGCAAGACAATCTTATCTGGATATGTATCTCTTATTTTTTCTGCAATTTGTGTTGTACGATCCGTCGATCCATCATCACATAAGATTAGAATCCAATCCTGGAAGGTTTGCGCCACAATACAATTTACTGCTTCTTCTAATGTATCCTCACAATTGTAAATACCCATAATTACATTGACTTCTGCATAATTTAATTTCTTTTTCATCATAACAATCCCCAGGTATAATGCATCTGATAGTAAAAAAATAACGAATACAAAACAACAGCCAGACTTATCACTATTTTTGAGGATTTTTCCTCAAACATATTTTTTATTTCCCACGGAAGTAAAATTCCATTTGCATATAGACTGCAATAAATAGGAAGTCTGCCAATAAAAATCCCTGATGTTCCCATTGCTACTACTGATAATGCTGTACTGACAATACTCATATTTGTGCACACATTTACCACATTATCATTTGCTGCATTGATGTATTTTCTTCCAGCAAAAGCCAGTATCGTTGGGACTGCATATACCAAAACTCGAACTGGATTCATTCCATCATCTTTACCTGTTGTCCAGTCTGTAACTACGTTTGTATACTGTGTATCCGCAAGTAAACCATCCAGCATATTGGTAAATTGCCCCACAAAAATTAATGCGCACAGTGCAGCTGCGATACATAACAAAGTTTTTTTATTTGCCGCTTTTCCTTGTACAATAAAAATAATCGGAATCATCAACAATGCTGATCCATGTATTGTTGATGCCAGCAGAATCACAATAATAAGTGGCACATATTTTTTTTCAAAAATCCATTTAGAAACTGCAAAAATAATGGTAACTGCCAGAAACTGCCTTACTCCATTGTGACACCATGACATATAATCTGTACTCGCAACAAACACAAAGAGTGCAAACCAATAGTCACAGGAATACTTTCTATAGATAATTGCCAAACTGGTCATTTGAATTGCCGCGATGACAAAGAAGCAGAAGCCCGGTGTTCTTCCTTGTATTATCTTTAACAAAACCACAAGTATGGTAAATCCCTTGTCTTTTGTTACCGTATTCATGTAGGATGAAAGTTCACTCAACCTTTCCGGTGCACGATAGAACATTGTTCGATATGCTCCCGTATCCCCCCATGCACTGGAACGAAAAGCAGCCCATACAATAAGTGGAATGATGGAAATTAATACAGATATCATTCCCCATTTTTTATATATACTATTTTTCTTTTTCACCGTCTCCTGTGGCATAAATTTTCCGAATATGCCAATCAGAAAAATCCATATGTACATATACCAATAATTTGATAATGTCATTTCTTTCTCCTTATCATTACCTTTTTTATTACTTTTCATTTTAGATTATACCATTTCTTGAGTTTCATGCAATTATTTTTCTCATTATTTTCTATGCTTTTTCCTTTGCCAAACACTGTTATATTCTTACCTTTTTTCCTCCATCACATTTTTCATTGACTATAGCAATTCCATAAATTACTGCAACTCTTGACTAAAGTGATATGCTTAAGCTAAGAGGTGATAGATATGTTACACAACGAAACCAGAAATCTTTTAATTCAAGCTTATAACAAAACACACAACGCAAAAGAAGTAGCAGAATGTTTTTCTGTTGATGTCAGTACCGTATACCGTCTGGTTGAACAAATGAAACGGGAAGGTTCTGTTTCTGTCAAGACAAGTCTCAGGGGGCGTAAATCTTCTCTCAAAGAGGCTGACCTGCAAAAAATACAAGAACTTGTACAACAAAAACCCGATATTACACTCCAGGAAATTATAGATACCCTTCAGCTAAAAATCTGCATCGAAACTGTCAGAAAAGCATTAATAAAACTGGGATATTCTTATAAAAAGAAATCCCTTCATGCCTCCGAACAGGAGCGTCCCCGATCTACAGGAGAAACGCCGCTCATGGAACGGGACTATGTCTGGCATAAATGCTGAACACTTGGTATTTCTTGATGAAAGTGGTATTAATACAAATCTCACAAGACTCTATGCACATGCATTGCACTGGAAACGGGCGGTTGACGCTGCACCATTAAATACACCAACAGCAACAACTGTCCTTTCATCCATCCGTCAGGATGGTACAACTATATTTACCACCTATCAGGGTGGCACAACAGCAGCGCGATTCCGTGAATACATAGAAAATCAGCTAGTTCCAAGTCTCAAAAAGGAAGACCTTGTAGTTATGGATAATATGCGTTCCCATCATGCCAAAACAGTGACAGAATATCTGGATAAAGCAGGAATTCACTATGCTTATCTACCACCGTACAGTCCAGACCTGAACCCAATAGAGAAAATGTGGTCAAAAATGAAAGCGATTCTTAGAAAACAAAAAGTACGTGTCGCTTCTGAGCTGCCTGAAGCTGTAAAAAAAGCTCTGGAAATGATAAGGCATACGGATTGTGAGGGATGGTTCCATGCGTGTGGATATATGCACTAATTTATGGAATTGCTATAATTTCCTATCCTGCCCAAACTTCTAAAAAAGAACACTCCTGATCTATAATTGCAATTCCCATACCTGTTATTTCCATATATCACAATAAGATGAATCAGACTGTTATCTTCCACACCTCACACTAAAACAGGGCAACATGCTTTTATCCTCAAAAGCATCCTGCCCCGTCTTTTCCTATTTTCTTCTATTTTCCAACCTTCACAGCCTCTTTTGCCCCTTGCATCTGCTGTTTTTCTAGTCTTCCTTCGTGAATTCCATCCTGTCGCAGTACAGCTCCTGCTGTTTTCCAGAGACATTCCAGATCCATTTTGAGCTGGATATGATGCACATAATATCCATCCAGCTCCGCTTTTTGCCGGATCGGCAGCTCATCGCGTCCATGGATCTGTGCCCAGCCGGTAAGACCCGGACGGACGCTGTTTGCGCCGTACCGCTCACGCTCCGCAAGGAGGTCATCCTGATTCCAGAGCGCCGGACGCGGGCCAACCAGTGCCATATCGCCCTTCAGGATATTGAAGAGCTGCGGCAGCTCATCGAGGGATGTTTTCCGGAGAAAACGTCCGACTCTTGTGATGAAAAGATCGGGATTGTTCAGCATATGGGTCGGCATATCATGTGGGGTATCGATACGCATCGTGCGGAATTTATATATGTAGAAATATGTGCCGTTCTTTCCTGCCCGCTTCTGCCGGAAAAAAATCGGTCCCGGCGAGTCGAGATGGATGGCTATGCCGAGCAGAATCAGCAGCCACGACAGTGCAGCCGTTCCAACCAATGCAAGCAGCCGGTCCAGCAGATTTTTCAGATACATTTGATAAATTCCAGATTCCCTCATGTTTTCTTCCCCCTATTCTTTCACCGACTGGTTACTTCTCCGGCCTTCTTTTTCTTTTCCATAGCCGTATTTTCCGTAACCATAACCATATTTTCCGTAGCCATAACCACCATGGCTGCTGTATCCATAACCTGTCGCACCCTCCGGCACGCCGTTCAGTACATAGCCGCAGACCGGAATTCGCGAATCCTCGAAGAATTCCAGTGCCCGCTGTACTTCACGGTCCTTTGTGGTTCCCTGATGTACGACAAGAACTGCAGAATCTGCGATTCCGCCAAAAAGGGATGCATCCGACAGCACTCCGCATGGCGGCGTATCAATAATCAGAAGATCCGCATCTTCTTTCAGGTTTTCAATCAGCGTTCTCATCCGTGCGGAACGCAGCAGACCCGCCGGATTCTGTGTACTTCCGACGCCCGGCAGGATTTTCAGTGACAGATCCCGATAATCGGTAAGTGCCTCATCCAGGCTGATCTGTCCCTTCAGCACTCCTATGATTCCACGTCCTTTCCGCTCGGAAAGTCCGATACATTTCAGCACCGACGGATTTCGCAGATCTCCGTCCATCAGCACTACGCGGTATTTCTTCTTTGCGAATGCTTCTGCGAGATTCACGGCAACGGTTGTCTTTCCTTCTCCCGGCACAGAGCTTGTCACAAGCAGAACCGGGCAGTCGGCTTTTCCAAGCCCGTCCTCTGTTCTTGTCCGGACCAGCTGCATCGCTTCTTTGAAGGAATCCGGCACTTTGGGGTTACAGATCGTGATGGTCTGTTCTTTTACGTTGCTTCGTTTCTTGATTTTCGCCTCCGGCAGATTTCCAAGGAACGTTGCGTTCGTCAGCTTTTTCACATCCTCTGCCTGGCGAATTGTTTTTCTTGTTCTCACATAGATGAAGATCAAAAGCAGTGCAACAGCAAGTCCCGCCGCTGCTCCGATCATTCCGGCATGTACCGCATCCTGGCTGTTAATCGGGGATACCGGTACGCCACTGTCGTCTACCACTGTCAGCGTTGTCGCACCGATAATATACTCCGCCACCTCCGGATAATTGGTTATGACGGACTGAAGTACGCGGTACGCCGTATCCGGTGAAGAATCTTTGACGCGAATTGTGAACAGGTTGGTGTTTTCCATCACGCTCGCCTCAATTTGGGATGTCACTGCTCCCACCTGAAGATCCCGCGCTACTACATCCTTTAATACACCGCTTGTTACGATATAAGGGAAGGTTTTTCCAAGCTGCTGCGCCGTCACATTGTCATAATAGGAATAGCCGACCGCGCGGTTTGATCCGACCACAAATGAGGTGTATGCCTCATACATGGGCTGATACCGCAGCTTTGCCGTCAGAAAGGAGCCGCCTCCCATGAGGATCACAAGAATCAGCACGCCCAAAAAGAATTTTCGGAACGCCTGGAAATATTCTGCCAGAAAGGCGATCAGATCGATTTTCTCCGGTTCCGCCGAATAGGTTTCATACGTTTCTCTGCTCATGCTCTTTGCTCCCTCTTATCGTTCTGCCCTGCTGTAGGTGCCGTATCCATATCCGTAACCGTAGCTGTTGCCGATCCGCTCACCGAATCCCGGGTAAACATTGTCAAATACACAGCCGATTACTTTTTCCTCTTTCTGGTTTAATGCATCAATCGCATCGTTGATATCTCTCGTCAGTACGCCGTCCTGCCGCACGGAAAGAACCGCCGCATCGGCATACTCGGCAAGCTCTTCTGCGTCCGCAGCCATTCCCATCGGCGGCGTATCCAGAATAGTGTAGTCCATATTGGTCCGGCATTTCTCCAGAATCCGACGGAAAATCTCACCGCCGATTGCAAGCGACGGCTCGTCCAGACGATTGCGGCAGATTCCGGTATACACGTTGGTATCCTTATATTTCTCAAAAACGCCGGATGCCGACTCTTTTCCGAGGACGACCTTTCCGAAATCCTTTCCGTCTTTTTCCGGAATTTCAAAGATTTTATGTAACGCCGGCTGACGGAAATCGCAGTCCAGCAGAAGTACACGGTTCTGCTCTTCTGCAAGGGCAAGCGCCAGATTTGCCGCAAGGGTCGATTTTCCTTCATTTTCCGCTACACTGGTCACCAGCAGCACTTTTCCGCCTTTTCGATCCAGGCGTCCCCGCACACGCGATGCAATACGCTTTAAGGATTCTACATACGGAAAGCTCCGCGCCGGATTGGTAATCAGCATGGAGCTGTTTTTCTTCTTCTTTTCGTGATACACAACGCCCAGCAGATCCGCATCAATTTTGCGGGTGAATTCTGCCTCATTTTTGACGGTATCCCGCAGAAAGGAGAAGAGTCCGATGAGTGCCGCCATAGCAAGGGCTGCTGCAAGAAATGCGGTCGCGGCGTATTTTTTGATCGGAATCTGGTTCGATGGCACGCCGGATACCTGCGGCTGCTGCAGTGTCTCCAACACTACATTCGGAATAATATAGTCGGAAATGCTCGTATAATTGTTCAGCACCGACTTTAAAATCCGAAATGCCATTTCCGGCGAATCTGCGGTCACTGACAGTTCCATCAGATTGGATTCCGGCACAATGGAAGCATTCATTTTTGCCGGAAAGGAGGACAGGTTAAGCTCCTCCATCACTTTTTTCTTCAGAATCGTATTTTCCAGGATTGCTTCAAATTTCTGTGCCATCTCATATGTGGCCGACAGGCTCGATGCTGCATTTGCATCCACGCCGCGCCCCATAACGGCAAATGTTGTTTTTACCGTATACCGGTCTTTATGTACGGTCGTCAATACGGTATAGGTTATCATCGCCGCCGAACAGGCAATCAGAAGGATGACCCACCAGTTTTTTGCAATGTCGCACAGGATACTTCGGAGATCCCAGTCTGTTTTGCTGTTCTGCCCGTTTCCTGTTCTGTCGTATTCTCCCATCTGGATCCCCCCTATTCGTTTACACAGACGATCAGGCGAACGGAGCTTGTCTGCCCATCCGCCGCTGTCGCAGTGTATGTCACTTCATAAACACCCGCACTGCCGGTATCGACCGGATTGTCAATGGAAAACTGATTTTCTCCCAGGAGCTCTTCTTCATACGAAGCTGCATGAAGCGCACCGTCTTCTCTCTTTTCATACAGCATCTGATCCACACTCACGCTTTCCAGATATGCCTGCGGGTCAAATGGCTGCTGCAGGTCCAGATGAATCAAATAATCACTCAGGGTAATCTGCGGCTTTCCGTTCTCCTCTGCCGGATCGTAGAGTTCTACTGTCACCGGAAGGCTTGTCACATCTCCGGCACGGTTTGCAACCGAATATGTCACGTGGTACAGTCCCGGTGTACTGCTGATCTCATCCTCATAGGAAATCCGGATGCGGTCGGTAATCGTTCCGTCCAGGCAATCCTCCGCGGAAAGTCCCTCTGTCAGGTCATCCGCATTCAGGCTGAACCGCAGCGGGCGATCCAGGGAAAAAACCGGTGAGGTGTAATCGTTATACACCAGTTCCCGCTCCGTATGCGTAACGTGGTTATCGGAATCAAAGGCGACGATACTGATTTTCCGCCGCCCCTTTTCCACAAAATTCGAAATATGTTCCACAGCAAGAGAACTCGTCACATCGCCGTCTTTTTTATCGTAAGCAGTTACTCCGGCCAGAAGTTCTGACTCCTCTGCATGGATGCTGGCAGAAATCTCACTGTTGTCCATCGTAATTTCCGGCCCTTTTCCGTCTTTTCCCGTCTGCTGCCGCACCAGACACCCGCCAAAGGCAAGTGTGGAAGCCAGAAACAGAATGAGAACTGCCGCTCTCGTTTTGTGCATATCAAAGATGCTCCTTTCGTTTCTGTAACGCTATTCTTCCTGTTTTTAGAGGAACCAGCGTCTTTTCCGTTTTCGCTCCTGGGACGGTTCATAGAAAATCTGACGGTCCTCCAGGATTCTTCTCGGATTCACTTTCAATAAAAGCTGTGCATACGCTTCTCCATACCGCTCCTCCAGAAACTGCCGGACCGGCCGCATGTCCGTGGTCCGGTAATCAGCTCCATGGGCATCGCTTGCCACACAGCCTGCAAGGCGGTTGTCCAGCAAAAACCTCGCTGTCCGCTCCGCCTCTTCTCCAAATCTTCCAAACACGCTTCCTTTGTTGATCTGCAAAACCGCGCCCATTTCCCGGAATTCGTACAGAAGCTCCGGTGTATCCTGCACGCAGAAATACCGCTCCGGATGCGCCAGCACCGGGATTTTTCCCATCGCCGGAAATTCCAGCAGCCGCTTTCTGATTCCGTCCGGCGCCATATCAAACGGCACCTCGATCAGATAATAGCGGCTCTCATGGAGCGGTATCAGCTTTCTCTCTCTGATTTTTTTCCCCAGCGGTCCGATGCTCATGATTTCCATGCCGCGCACCAGGCTGATGGGAATGTGTTCTCTGTTGATTTCCCTCTCCAGACGGTAGAACTGCTCTTCTAACTGTTCGGATTCGTAGTTGACATATCCATCTTCCACGCCTTCGATTCCCGTCTGGTTTGCATGCGGCGTCACCGCGAGGATACGCACCCCGCTTTGTGCCGCCATTTCTGCCATTTCAAGGGAGGTGGACAAATTCGGGGATCCGTCGTCCACTCCCGGCAGAATATGTACATGAAGGTCCGTCATCCCTGTTTTTCTCCTTCGTACTGGTATTCCGGCACCATTTTCTTTACCAGATAACAGATGTCCGGACATTCGTTTTCCGCTTCCTTTGCGAGTTCCTTGATCTGCTCCCGGAATACTTTCTCATCAAATGCAATCTGTCTGCCGATAAAAATCCGGCTGTTTTCTGTAGTCTGCATGCCCTCTTCATTCATCAGAAGCTCCTCATACAGCTTTTCGCCAGGCCGCAGGCCAATATATTTGATCTTGATTTCTTTTTCCGGCTCATACCCGAAAAGGCGGATCATATTTTTTGCCAGATCTACGATTCTGACCGGATCTCCCATATTCAGGACAAAGATCTGACCGTTTTTCGCATAGGCACCTGCCTCAAGTACCAGGCTGACTGCCTCCGGAATCGTCATAAAATACCGAATGATATCCGGATGCGTAACCGTCACCGGACCTCCGTGTTCGATCTGACGGCGGAACAGCGGAATGACACTTCCGTTGCTTCCCAGTACATTTCCAAAACGCACCGCTGCAAACTCTGTCGTGCTGTGTCTTCCGATCAGCTGAATCACCATCTCACAGAGCCGCTTGCTCGCTCCCATGATGTTGGTCGGGTTGACTGCCTTGTCTGTTGATATCAGGATAAACTTCTTTACCTGATAATGGCTTGCTGTGCGCGCCGTTTTTAAGGTTCCGATAACATTGTTTTTAATCGCTTCATTCGGACTGTCCTCCATCAGCGGCACATGCTTGTGGGCTGCTGCGTGAAAGACGATGTCCGGCCGGTACTTCGAAAAAATCGACTGCAGCCGCCGTTCATCGCGCACAGAACCAATCAGTACTGTCAAATTGAGATCTGGGAACTCCCACTCCAGAGATTTCTGGATCTGGTACGCATTGTTTTCGTAAATGTCAAAAATGATCAGATGCCCGACGTCGTGTCCGGCCAGCTGGCGGCAGATCTCACTTCCGATCGAACCGCCTCCGCCTGTTACCAGGATTGTCTTCCCTTTCACATAGCCAAGGATTGCATCGAGATCCACCTGGATGGGATCTCTTGGCAGCAAATCCTCAATTTTTATTTTCTTTCTGATCTTTTTTTCTTCCTTCATAGCTCCCACTCTCACTCTATTGCGTTTTTCTCCCGTATTCAGTTATCCTGTTCCTGCAGGCAATCCTCCAGCAAATACAGCATTTCAAGTGCTGAACGAAAACCTGCTTTCTGTTTTCCACAGGTCAAAAATCCCTGCAGACTACAGTGCTGTCGGAACTGAATCTGAATACTGACCATACGCTCGGTTCCGGCTGGAAGCGTTGTATCCTGATTGTTCTTCATTTCATCTGTAAATTCCCACTCTTCTTTTTCCCCTTCCGAAAGGCTCCGCATGCAGCTTCCTGCATCCGGCATGCCAAGCAAGTCATAAATGCGGTTCATCCGAAGCAGCATTTCCCCGTATCCCTCAAACGGAATGTCATAATGAAGCAACGGCAGCCGGATCACTCCTTTGGAATGGCTCCCTTTCACTTCCTGAAAGCATAAAAATAATGCTGCATCTGCTGTTGTATGTACTTTTTCTCTGATTATTTCTACTTCTATGTTCATATTTCTCTCCATATGATATTTATTCTTTTACAGTAATGTTATATGCAATAATTATTTTTGGAATATTATACCAAATCAATCTCCCATCGTCAATCTTCTCCGCCTTCTTTTCTTTCGATTTTCTTTCGATTTACCTGTTTTTTTCTACTGTTTTTTCTGTCTATGATTCCTTTTTTTTATCTTTTTTTACTTTTTTCGCCCCTTTCCGCCCTATGGTGTCGTTTTCTGTCGAACGATTTTAACAGAAGTGCGGCAATTCGGCTTGAATGAGATCCTGTCACTGTGCTAAACTACACTTTGTATTTTTATGATGTTTGCCGTAATGCACCCCTCCTGCTTTTATTTTGTACCCTATCATGTCAGGAGGTGTTTTTCTTGTATTCCAAATTAATTTTTCCACTCAATCCGAACAGTTCTGTTCTGCTCGAAATTCCAGTCATTATTTCACAGGGTGTCTCCCAAAAATGTCAGCTGGCGCTGGACGACCTGATTTACGTTGAGGCCTGCCAGCACCGACTGATTCTCCACACAATTCATGGGGATTTTACAACCCGGTGCACATTTGCCGGCCTGACGGTATGTCTTGCCCCAACCGGCCGTTTTTTCTGCAACGGAAAAGGTCTGCTGATCAATTTCTCCCACGTTGCACTCGTACAGGCAACCGGCGAGGTTCTGCTGAAAAACGGACAGACCGTCTTCTGCAGCCGCAGACGGAAGCGTGAAACCCGCGAAGCCTTCCTCGCTTATGCCAGAACACCGTCCCGCCGCTTATAATATGATTTTCTATGTCCTGCAGCCTTTGATCCATCGATACAAAGAACAGCAGCCGCTGGTTCTGTTTTTGAACCAACGGCTGCTGCCCTGTTTCTGTTTATTTTTCATTTTTTCCCTGCCGCTTCCATCCGCGCCGCAAACTGCGCGTAGAAATCGTTCTTTATGTCATACGGAAGCAGATAAAACAGCTTCAGAATCCCCATGCTGATCTGCTGCCGCAGCGCATCATCCTCTATCCGGCGCGCCTCGTTCTGTTTTTCTTTCAGATAGTAATGCCATTCATTCGTAAACGCTTCATACTTTCCGAGCTCCGGCGTGTCGAGCCAGCGGCGGACTTTGACTTTTGTCTTATTCTCCTTCGGACATTCGCTGACCTGAAGAAAATAGGAAAACGTTCCGTTCTCATACAGCCGTCCCAGCGGAAACATCCGGCAGAAGCCCGGCCGCGCATCGTGAATGCTGCACCGGCCCTCATTATTTAAGAAACTGCACTGGTCTGACTGCTCTGTCATCTTCAGATGCGGCAGAATCACGCCGTCCACTACGCGGAGCGAAATGTATCCCGCCGTCAGAATCTCCTCCATCGTTTTGCCGAGCTTCCTCTCCAGCCGGTACAGATCCATCGGATCGAGCACAATCGAGTCGCCCATCCCATGGCAGCAGGCGGAGCATCCGCGGCAGTCGTCGCAGCCCACTTTTACCATATCATTCGCTCCATATCGTTTTCCGTCTGAAATCTTGTCTATATCTACGTTACGTTCCATACTTTCTTCCTGTCTGTTTTTTATTTTTTATACTCAAAATCCGGAATCTGATGCCATCTCTCCCGGAAATAATGTGCCGCCAGTTTCGGCTTGCGTTCGCGGGTGAAGATTCCCTTTTTGTTGCCCTGTACACGCAGGAGGCTCTGGCTCGTCGCAAAGTCTGCGAAGTTTTTCCCCCGGCTGCAGTTTTTCGGTCAGCTCCACTTCAAACGGCAGAAATCCGCACTCATGGGTCGCAAGAAGTTCCCCATTCAGATAGATACGTGCATGATGTGTCACGGCATCACACCGGAGCACCACGCGCTGTCCCTTTACAAAGGACGGAACGGAAAATTTCTTCTGCTAAAAGACCCATCCGTAGTGCCCGCGGTCTGCAATGCTCTCCGTCAGATCGTTGCAGGATGACGGAACCGGCATGGAAAGCGGCTCTGCCAGCGGCTTTTCATACCATTTTTCTTGTATGTCCCCCTGTTTTTCCTGCCGGTTTACGTTCCGGCGCGCTCTGCCCCCACGACATGCAGCACCTGGTTCTTTACCTGGAATTTGATTTCCATTCCCGCAAAGGAAAGCCCGTAAATGCGCTCTTCACTGTTCTGATACGACGGGCGCGGGTCCTGCTCCAGCACTTTTTTCAGTGCCTCCCGGCGGTCCGCCGGAATTTTTTCCAGCAGCTCATCCGGAATTTCAACGGGAATAAAGTATTCCTTCGTCCTTTCCGTAAAACTGCCAAGTGCCTCCGCATGGCTGTCTACATGCGGCAGATACGGTTTGATGTCCAGAATCGGCGTGCCGTCCATCAGATCTGCCCCCGACAGATGAAGCACCGGCCCGAGTGCCGGATGCTGCTCCACACGCTCCAGCTTTACCGAAGAAAGACCGATCGGATTGGGCCGGAACGGGGAGCGCGTTGCAAATACACCGACCCGCTTATTTCCGCCAAGCCGCGGCGGCCGCACCATCGGCGACCAGGTGTCGCGCACAGCCTCGGAAAACTCCCAGATCAGCCAGAGATGGGAATATTCCTCGATGCCGCGCAGCGCATTCGCATCGCGGAACTCCGGTTCAAAGACGATCGTACTCTTTAATTCTTCAATCAGCCCGCTCTGCCGCGGAATCCCGAACTTTTCCGGGAAATCCGTGTGGATCCGGGCAATCACTTTCACTGCAATTTCTTCTGCCAAAACGGTTTTCTCCTTTATCCTTACCAGACTCTGAATAGGTTTATTCTAACATTTTGCCGGAAAAAAGTCCACCTGCCAGCCGGCGGTTGGTGGAAAAGTGTCAGAAAAGGACGGATTTCTCATAATTTGCAAATCCATTTTTCTATCCTATGACCGAAAAAAAGAACAGGAACCGTTTTGCTGTTCCGATTCCTGTTCTCTCCTCTTTATGCTCCAAGTTCCCGCATGCCTTTCAGCAGGCCTTCGATCTGTTCTGCTATTTCTTTTACTTTCGCTTCCAGTCCCAGCAGTTCCTGGCGGTACATCTGATTTTTCTTTTCCGTATCCAGTACATGTACCGTCTGGACCAGAAACGCTCCGGCCTTCGGCTGAAGCTCCTCCGGCAGATGCGTTTCCTTTAAGCGGTTCCGAAAGCTTTCCAGGTCATTCCCTGCAGCCCTCAGATACTGATTCATGTGGATCCCTGTGTGGCGCATCATCGCTCTGCCCTCGCCGCGTACCTTTGCGTACGTTCTCTGGCTTTTGGCTGCATACAATGTCATCTGTACATACATCAGACTGGTCAGCGCCTTTTCTCCGGTCATTGCTGTTTCATATAATTCTTTTTTCACTCTCTCGCTGCTCATACATTCCTCTTTCCGCCACTTTTGTTCCGCTGGCAACGGTTTGGATTGCTCCGGCAGTTCATGTTGTCTTTGGTATTCAGGAGTATAAAAAAAGACTCCTATCATGACGACTGCCACAATAAAAGTCTTGCGTTCTCATTTGATACGGACGTCTCTCGACATCGGCTGACGATTTCAAACCCACCCGGGATGCGTTTTTGTTTCCCGCGGCGTTTCGCTACTCCCTTTTACTTGTTGATGTGTATATTAGCACACTTCCTGTCGAATTGCAAGTATATTTTTTGCATTTTGTCCCTCATTTCATGCAACTTACGTTTTTTCATTTGTGTTTCTTCCTATATAAATGCACCGCCGGAAAGCATACCGCTCCGACTGCCAGCACAAGAAAAACGATATCTGCATACATCTTCACATATCCAGCCGCCTGCTCCCACGCCGCACCGACCGCAGCACCGATTCCGACGAGAAGAACGTTCCACACCGTGCTTCCGATGATTGTAAACAGCAGAAATTTCGGCATCTCCATCCGTGCCATCCCGGCGGGGACGGAAATGAGGCTTCGGATGATGGGAATGCACCGGCCGAACAGAACGGCCCGCTGGCCTTTCTTCTGAAACCATGTAATCGTTTTCCAGGCATCCTCCGCGTGAAATCCGAGAAGCTTCATCGGGCGGCTGTCGAGCAGTTCACTAAGGCTCTCCGTGCTGACAAGCGTTCCCGCTCCATAGAGAACCAGCGCCCCGAGAAGCGATCCTGCCGTGGATGACAGCACAACGCCCGCCGGATGCAGACGGGTGCATGTCGTCAGAAAACCGCCGAACGTCAGAATCACCTCGGAGGGGATCGGCGGAAAGACATTTTCCACGGCAATCAGAATCAGGACGCCGACATATCCAAAGCGGTTGACCATATCCAGAATTACATTCTGCAAGCTTTCTCCGTTCCAGCAGCTCCGCACCGTTTTGAGACCTGCGGCGTTTTCCCGTCTCTGCTCCGCGTCACGGAATCGCTGCTTTTTCCTTCTTCCCCTGCATTCTATGCACCGCCGCCCCTCTGCATGACCCCTTTTTCCGCCAAAACTTTCCTCTGTTTACGATTCCGTCAGATTTTCTTTGTTTTGTTTTCATCTTCTCTTCAGAAAAGCTTTATCTCATGTACACATTCTGGTCACAATTTTTCCGTATACTAATCTCATCAACAACGAAGGAAACAAACACAAACCTCCATCGTTTTTCTATAAATTTTAACCAGGAGACAGCAAAGCACCCTTGGAAGCATGTCTCCAATGCCAACCTTTCTAATAGATAGATTTCTTTTTCATACCGCCGGGACCCTGACAAGTCCCGGCCTCTCTCCTTTTTAGGAGATTTTTTTATTTTCAGCTCTTTTTTTCCTTAATTTTCTAAAGTTCCCACGATAATTTTTTCTTGCACGTGACTTTCCCGTATAGTAGAATAAAAATAGTTGTTTTTTAACAGACACCATGGATAAAAAAGGGAGAAAAATACCATGAAAATTGGATTTGACAATGAAAAGTACCTGAAAATGCAGTCTGAGCATATCCGCGACCGCATCAACCAGTTTGACAACAAGCTGTATCTGGAATTCGGCGGAAAGCTGTTCGATGATTTCCACGCATCCCGCGTTCTTCCGGGCTTTGCACCGGATGCCAAACTGCGCATGCTGATGCAGCTCTCCGACCAGGCAGAGATTGTAATGGCAATTTCCGCAGCCGATATTGAGAAAAACAAAATCCGCGGCGACCTCGGCATCACCTATGACAGCGACGTGCTCCGTCTGATCGACGAGTTCCGCGGACGCGGCCTCTATGTCGGCAGTGTTGTCATCACGCAGTATTCCGGACAGCACAGTGCAGACGCGTTCAAGAAGAGACTGCAGAAGCTCGGCATCCCGGTTTACATTCACTACACGATTCCGGGCTATCCGCACAATGTGCCGCTGATCGTGAGCGATGAGGGATACGGAAAGAACGAGTACATCGAGACAACCCGCCCGCTCGTTGTCGTTACCGCACCGGGACCGGGAAGCGGAAAGATGGCAACCTGCCTTTCCCAGCTTTACCATGAGCACAAACGCGGTGTAAACGCCGGCTATGCAAAATATGAGACCTTCCCGATCTGGAATCTGCCGCTGAAGCACCCGGTCAACCTGGCTTACGAGGCTGCTACCGCCGATCTGAACGATGTCAACATGATCGACCCGTTCCACCTCGAGGCATACGGCGTGACAACCGTCAACTACAACCGTGATGTCGAGATTTTCCCGGTTCTGCGTGCGATCTTCCAGCAGATCTTCGGCGAGAGCCCGTACAAATCCCCGACCGACATGGGTGTCAATATGGCCGGAAACTGTATCATTGATGATGAGGCATGCCGCGAGGCTTCCCGTCAGGAGATCATCCGCCGCTACTACACCGCTGTCGACGGCATCGCAGACGGTTCCCGTTCCGAGACCGAGGCTTACAAGATTGAGCTTCTGATGAAACAGGAAAACATCGTTGCCGCAGACCGCACCACCGTTTCCCCGGCTCTCGTCCGTGCCGAGGCGACCGGCGCACCGGCTGCTGCCATGGAACTGCCGGACGGACGCGTCATCACCGGAAAGACCGGCGATCTGCTTGGATCGAGTGCAGCGCTTCTGCTGAATGTGTTAAAAGAGCTCTCCGGCATCGACCATGACGTACATGTTCTCTCACCGGAATCCATCGCTCCGATCCAGACCCTGAAAACCAAGTACCTCGGAAGCAAGAACCCGCGTCTTCATACCGACGAGGTTCTGATCGCGCTGTCCGCTACTGCTGCACAGAGCGAGGATGCACAGAAAGCGCTGTCCTGCCTGCCGCAGTTAAAGGGCTGCCAGGTACACTCCAGCGTTATGCTCTCCGATGTGGACCGCAAAATGTTCCAGCGTCTGGGATGCGATCTGACCTGTGAGCCGAAACTTCAGTAAATAATTTTTATATCTTGGACAGAAAAAATCCAGGGCATACGGTACTTTCCGTACCTGCCCTGGATTTTTTCTGTCCGGCTTCTGTTTATAAATTTTCTTTTCCGAATCCCATCGGCAGCAGCTCCTCGAGTGTCATTTCTTTCCAGGAACCGTCGCCCTTGCAGAGAAGGACGAGAAATTCGTTCGGATCAACGAATTCCCGCAGAACCTGACGGCAGACACCGCACGGTGTACAGAAATCCTCCGGCTCTGCCTCTCCCGGGCCGCCGCAGACGGCGATCGCGTCAAATTCCGTTATGCCCTCGGATACGGCTTTGAAGACCGCGGTGCGCTCCGCGCAGTTTGTCGGTGTATACGCCGCATTTTCAATGTTGCAACCGGTATAAATCGTTCCATTCTTTGCCAGAACCGCCGCACCTACGCGGAATTTCGAATACGGCACATACGCAAATTTCCGCGCCGCCAGAGCCTGTTTTACCAGCTCCTGTTTTATTTCTGTGCTGATTTCCTGTTTCATATCCAGCATCCCCTTTCCAGTATCCCCTTATTTTTTCTTTCTTATTTCTGGTCTTCCCGGATCAGAATCCGCAGCGCCTCGATGGCTACCTGAATCGCACCTTCCGTATCGTGCGTAATATGGTTCTCCATGCCGCGTTTCACTCTCTCCTGATTTCCCATCACAAGAAAATCCGATCCGGCACGGACGCCGCGGGCACTTGCCACGATAAAGAGTGCCGCCGATTCCATCTCTGACGCTTTGCATCCAAGCTTCATCCATGCATCCCATTTTTTCAGCAGCTCATCACCGACCGGCATCTGCTCCGGATCGTGCTGGCCGTAGAAGGAATCTTTGCACTGTACCACGCCCGCATGCCATTTTTTCCCCAGATTCTTTGCCGCCTGCACCAGCGCATTCGTCACGGTAAGGTCTGCTACCGCCGGGAACTCGATCGGTGCGTATTCCTTTGACGTTCCCTCCGCACGGATCGCTCCCGTTGCCACCACGATATCGCCGCCCTCTACATCGAGTGCCATACCGCCGCATGTTCCGACGCGGATAAACGTATCGGCGCCGCACTGGATCAGCTCTTCCATCGCGATGGAAGCCGACGGACCGCCGATGCCGGTAGATGTAACGGAAACCTTTACACCGTCCAAAGTACCCGTATAAGTCACAAATTCCCGGCTGTCTGCGACGAGCACCGGGTTCTCAAAGTAAGCTGCAATTTTTTTACACCGTTTGGGATCTCCCGGCAGAATCACGTACCGTCCCACATCGCCTTTTCGGATCTGCAGATGATACTGCAGCCCTTCTTCTCCTGAATAATTCTGCATATGCAAAAACCTCCTTTGCATTTTTGTATTTTCGTATTCTCATAGTTCTATTCTACCACAGGCCGCACCGCAAATACAAGGCTTGACACCATTTCACCGCCCCTTTCATTACGGATATAATCACGTTTCGCGGTTGCCTTTTCCCATTCGGGATGCTACAATAGGCACAGAAACCAGAGTTCTTACTTTCATCTTTACGAGGAGGGATTATTTTATGAGTTCCTATGTCATCAGCTGCTGCTCTACGGCAGATCTTACCGAAGAACATTTTTCCAAAAGAGAAATCTCATACATCTGTTTCCATTACAAATTAAATGACACCGAGTACGCGGACGATCTCGGCAAATCCATGCCGTTCGATCAGTTCTATGCCGCCATGGCCGCCGGCGCTTCCACAAAAACATCCCAGGTGAATGCCGATGAGTTTGAGGCCTATTTTGAAACATTCCTGCAGGACGGCAAAGACATTCTCCACGTCTGCCTCTCCTCCGGCATTTCCGGTGTCCTGAATTCTGCGATGATCGCCAAAGCCGACCTTGAAGAGCGCTACCCGGAACGGAAAATCCTCATCGTGGATTCCCTCGGCGCTTCCTCCGGCTACGGTCTTCTGATGGACCGCCTTGCCGACCTGCGCGATGAAGGAAAACCGCTGGAAGAGGTTTTCGATTTCGCGATGAAAAACCGCCTCAAAGTCCATCACTGGTTCTTCTCCACGGACCTCACCTTCTACGTGCGCGGCGGCCGCATCTCCAAAGCCTCCGGCGCAATCGGCGGCCTCCTCGGCATCTGCCCGCTGCTCAACATGGACAACGAAGGCCGTCTGATTCCGCGGTTTAAAATCCGTACCAAGAAAAAAGTCATCAAAAAAATCGTCGACCAGATGGAAGAAAACGCCGAGGGCGGCCTCTCCTACTCCGGCAAATGCTACATTTCCCAGTCCGCCTGCTATGACGATGCGCGGGCCGTTGCAGATCTTGTCGAGGAACGCTTCCCGCATCTGAACGGAAAAGTCGAGATCAACAACATCGGAACCACCATCGGCAGCCACACCGGGCCTGGAACAGTCGCGCTGTTTTTCTGGGGGAAAGAACGGGTGGATTAACCCTCTTGCATTTCTATGCAAAAAACAGGAAACGAAAAAGCTCTGTCCAAAATGGGCAGAGCCTTTTTACTATCCATTTATAAAATCTTTTTTCCGTTTTCTCTGTTTCTCCACCATCTGCACACCAGCGCAAACACCAGATATCCCATGGCCGCTCCGAGCGTATTCGTCACAACGTCATCCAGCTGGCAGAAACCGCGTTCTGTTAAAAGCTGCACGGTTTCCAGCATCATACTTGTGGCAAATGCTGCGTACACGCAACACCACCATCTCCGAAGAAACGGCACTGCCGCCGGCAGCAATGCACCGAATGGCAGAAACAGCAGAATATTTTCCACAAAATACCGGTCCGGCAGTCTCTGGCTTCCCCAGGTTTCAAACAGTTTCAGATCCACGCCCGTTCTTGAACCCGGCTCTCTGGAAAGCAGTGTAATCGAAAGCATCATCGCAAAATAAACTGCTACCAGAAACCACAGCAGAAGCTGGGCACCATGAATGGCGTGGTACTGCTCCAGCCGTTTCCGCTTCTTCTGGATCTGCTGATTTTTCCACGCCGCCGCAACCGTCACAAAGCCGACACCAACCGCAACGGCATGCGGCAGATACCGGAATGTATCAAAAATATCCTGTTCAATCGTTGTCAGATAAAGAGGAATTGCCATCTGCATCACCTTCCATATTTTCGCGGCCGGTCTGAAACACCTGCCAGATAGTCAAGACTGCAGTCGTACGTCTTCGCCAGCAGCATCAGCGAATCCAGCGGGATCTCACGGATGCCTTTTTCATACCGGTTGTAGGTGTCCGGGTGACTGAAAATCTTCCGCGCCGCCTGTGTCATCGAATAACCGCGTTCCAGACGGAGCTCTTTCAGCCGGATCAGCATTTTCTCCCGCTCCGGCGTTTCTTCTATTTTTCTGTGCATAGAGTTCCTTCTTTTTATTCCGTCTCCGCCGCCGCTTTTTCTGCCTCCGGCACATAGCCCGGATTGTCGTCGTATCCTTCCAGGAAGTTGTGGCGGATGCCGTGCTGCTTATAGCCGACCACCGTATCAATATTGACATTCTCCACACTGCGGAAAATATTGCTCTCGACAAACGGATTCACCTTTTTCAGATTCTTAATCAGTTCCTTGATTTCCACACGTTTCGAGCGGTTCTCTTCGTTATTGCAGGTCGTGCAGGTGTCCGTAAACTTGCAGGCACACTGGATGAAATGCAGACCATTGTAATCTCTCCATGCCTTGATGTCATCCTCACGCACCAGATACAGCGGGCGGATCAGCTCCATGCCCTCGAAGTGGATGCTGTGAAGCTTCGGCATCATCGTCTGCACCTGCGCACCGTAGAGCATTCCCATGAGGATCGTCTCGATGACATCATCGTAATGATGGCCGAGTGCAATCTTGTTGCAGCCGAGCTGCTGTGCAAAATGATACAGATGGCCGCGGCGCATTCTCGCGCAGAGATAACACGGGGAATTTTCCACATGGTAGACCGAATCGAAAATGTCTGTCTCGAAAATGGTGATCGGAATGTGGAGACTCTTTGCGTTGTCCTCGATCACTTTGCGGTTCTCCGGGCTGTATCCCGGATCCATGACAACGAATTTTACTTCGAAATCAAATTTATTGTGAAGCTTTAACTCCTGAAAGCATTTCGCCATCAGCATCGAATCTTTTCCGCCGGAAATACAGACAGCAATTTTGTCGCCTGGTTTTACCAGCTCGTACGTATTGATCGCTTTCGTAAATTTGGACCAGATCGCCTTTTTGAACTTCTTGCGGAGACTCTTCTCGACATCAGCTGCCTTGTCCTGCTCCTCCGGCGCGCTCATCACGTCCATCAGCCAGGCGATGTAACCGCCCTCCAGGCTCACAGCGTCCCAGCCTTTTTCCTGTAATTCTTCCGCCGCTGCGACACTGAACCGGCCGCGGCTGCAGCAGATAATCGTCTTTTTGCTCCGGTCAATCGCATCACTTGTCTCGATTTCTTCTGTCTTCATCACAAGCGCTCCCGGAATCGCGCCGTGGGAGATCTCTACCGCATCGCGGATATCGACGATCTGATAGCTTGACGGATCGAGCTCTTTTAGTTCTTTTATTGAAATACTGGTACTCATGTAATTTTTCCTTTTCTAATTAAAATGCCTTACTTTTCTTCATTCTTTCATTGTATCGTTTTTTCTGTGACTGTCAAGAAAAAACGCACAAAAACGGGGAGTCTCTGAACATTCGTTTCAAATCCTCCCCCACTTTTTTATTTTTTCCGGATATCCGCCATCGTCTTCAGCAGAAGTTCTTTCTTCCAGAAGACCAGCCCTGCACTTGCGAGCAGAATCGCGTAACGCAGGATTCTGTACGGGAAAATCAGATTGCAGATGATACTTGCTCCAATCAGAAAAGCGGAGCACGCCAGAAGAAATCCTGGATTCATCAGATTTTCCTGGATTCCTTCGTTCACCAGAATCCGTTTGCTCACAATATAATGACCGACTGAATACAGCATATAGCATGCCAGCGTCGTGTAACCGGCCGCGATGTAACCGAACAGGCGGATAAAAATAAAGTTCAGCACCACATTCGCTCCCGCCGCAGCCATGGATGCCACCATCAGAAACTGTGTTTTTTCATAATAAAACTGCGGCATCGAAAGAATATTATAAATGAAGATAAAAAATACACTCGCTGCCACCGGCGGAATGACGTATACCGCCTCACGGTACTTCGGTGATCCAAAAATCAGCACCAGCTCCGGACTGATCAGCATCAGCGCCACGGCTATGCCGACCACTACAATGCTCAGCAGCTGCAGCACCTTCCGCATCGAGCGGATGTCGCCCTTTTTGATCTTGCTGTACATCCATGGTGTCAATGCACTGTTCATACCGCTGATGAAAAGCTGCACCAGCATACCAATGCTGTACGCCAGCCCGTACAGCGCAACCTCCGTCTTTCCGACCATCTTGTCGATCATGATGCGGTCGCCCTGGTTCAGGATAATGCCGGACAGATAATGCGGCACAATCGGAATCCCGATCCGCAGCGCATAGCCCCAGTATTCTTTCGAAAAAAACTCTTTTCCTTTGCAGAACTGGAACACAATAATCGGCACACAGATGCAGACCTGCACCCCGACGATACCTAAGATCCGCATCATGGCCGTACCGCCATTCATGCGGATCAGCACCAGGCTCGCAATCGGGTTCATCAGCGCCTGCAGAATCGTCACACAGACCAGAATCCGGTACCGATACTCAAACCGCTGCCGCCCCGACCAGTAGGAAAGCGCCGGACTCAGCAGCGCTTCCAGAAACATCAGCAGAATCATGGATTTCGGCAGATTTAAAATCTTCTCCCAGAAACCCGATGTAAAACAATACAATGCAAAAACCGCGCCCGTAATCACAAGCGTCAGTCCCTGCATTGCAGATGTATATTCATCCCGCTGCTTCTCGTACTTTGCCATCGCATTGTCATAAACACCATTAAATAAATACAGCGATGTCATAATCGTCAAAATCTGCAGCCAGGACAGATAAACCGTATAGGTTCCGTACTCCTCGGTGCTCATCAGACGCGTGAAAATCGGAACGGTGATGAACGAAATGCCTTTTTGTAAGAAACTGCAGATCGTAAACCAAAGCGCCGCCTTCGCCTGGACGGAGAGAGAACGGTATTTTGAGGTAATGTTCATGTAAACTCCTTGCTGTTTGGGTTATTTGCGTGTCTTATGTTAACACAAAATGGTGGGGACTGCAAGAGGGGTTTCTGGACTATTTCACATACTTCTCTATCTGACATTGATGCACTTTATTCTTTTTATCATAATTGATTCCAACCATTAAAATATCCCCTGTATAGCTCAGAATCGATGATGGATATTTCTTTTCTTTGATCTGATTCAGAGCTGTTTTGACGCTTTTGTTCCACTTCAGCTCTACGACTAATGCCGGATAATCCATTCTGTACTCCGGCATTGGAAGGAATACAAAATCTGCAAATCCACGGCCTGTCGGCAGTTCCCGAACTGGTTTGAAATAGTACTGCATCGCACTCAGATAGGCAAGGGCCAGAACGCTGCTGAGTGAATTTTCATTATTATACTGAATTGCAGAAGCATATGCATTGTGAATATTTTCAATCTGTTCTGCAACAGCTGCTCCATCCATATCCAGGGTCGCATTCAGCAGTTCTTCCGATTGCTGCTGAAATTTAAGCATTTCATTCCATGTCTTACTCTCCACCGCTGTTGTCAGTTCCTGCCGTATTTCTTCATTCGGTACAAATGCAAGCTTTCTGGCTTCATCGTATCCCAAATACCCTAAATGGATCATATACGTCAATACATCGTCTTTACACCGAATATTTACAATATCATTTTTAAAGGTTGCCGTATTTACCTTTACTGCTGCACCAGAGATCATTTCAATGATTGCTGTTTTCAATCCATCATAATCCATATTGATCAGCGGAACAATTGCATCATAAGAAGCTGTTTCTGACCAGTAACTCTTAAATTCCCCTCTTCTCATCAGACCAACAACGGCCCTTGGATTGTACACCTGATAGTCATTTAACAGATAACCGTCATACCATTGCTTTACTTTTTCAAAATCCTGATGATATTTTTCTGCAAGATTTTGTACTTCTTCTTCGGTGAAACCCACATATGGTGCCAGATTTCCTGCACTCAGCATCGTAAATTCATCAAAATTATTCAGTGCTGACTGTGTTTTTTCTTTCTTAATGGGAAGAATCCCTGTCAGATATGCAAGCTGAATATATTTGGTCGGTTCCGTTCCCTTAAACATACCACGCAGGAAATTAATATATTGTTCCTGTACTTTCTGATCGGCAGACGCATCACGAATTAAAACGTCCCACTCATCAATGATCACCACAAACTTATATCCCAATTTTTCTCGAATAATTGATAATGCTTCCGGTAATGATTCTTCCTCCATCGGGAATACTCCTGGATAGAGTTCTCTCAGTTCTTTTAATATACTTTGCGTAATAAAAGTCACAATCTGCGCTGCATCTCTGCAATTTGTCAGGAACCACTGAATATCCATGTGAATGACATCATACTGATTCAGATGGTTTCGAAAATCGGCACTTTTACCGATCTCCAGTTTTGAAAACATTGCTTCTGTATTTGCACCTTTGCTATAATACGCTGCCAGCATATTTGCAGCATACGACTTTCCAAATCTGCGTGGGCGGCTATTGCAAATATAGGCATCCGTCGTGCCGAGAACTCGATTCGTATATTCAATCAGACCTGTCTTGTCCACATAAATTTCTGAATTCAAAGCTGCCTGAAATGCACTGCTTCCTGGATTAACGAATCTTCCCATTGTATTATTGGCTCCTTTCTTTTGAGCTTTGCATACATGACTTGTAACATATTGCAACTCACGCCCCTCAGAGGGCGACCGTAAACTCAAACAACATTTTCCCTTTTTCGTCTCTTTTCAGTATAGCTTCTTTTCTCCCCCATATCAACCATTTAAAAATCATTTATAAATATACTTCAACCAGAACAATCTGGACGACATTGACGGTCGGACAATGGCTGCTGTCTTTCGAAGATTTGATATATTATTGAGGTTTTTAAATGATAATTTCCAAATGTAAATGAAAATGGTGAGTCCGAAATTGTAAGAGAGTCTGGCACCAATGCTCTTCTTTTCTTTTGAGTTTTGTGTTAATATAAAACAATAGGTATAAGACAGTAGGCGTTTTTTAATTTTAAATTTCTGAAATTATACTCTAATTGAAGAGTAAAGAAAGGGAAAAATAACATGTATGATTATCTAGTAGTCGGCTCCGGCCTCTACGGCGCAATTTTCGCGCACGAAGCAAAAAAAGCCGGTAAATCTGTATTGGTAGTGGACAAACGTCCAAATATCGCAGGCAATATCTACACAGAGAAACAGGAAGGCATCAACGTACATAAATATGGTGCTCATATTTTCCACACAAACAATAAAAAAGTATGGGAGTATATCACACAGTTCGCAGAGTTCAACCGTTTTACGAATTCACCGGTTGCAAACTATAAAGGCGAATTATACTCTATGCCGTTCAATATGTACACCTTTAATAAAATGTGGGGTGTTGTAACACCGGAAGAAGCTGCTGCAAAAATTGAGGAGCAGAAAAAAGAAATTACCGGCGAGCCGCAGAATCTGGAAGAGCAGGCAATTTCTCTTGTTGGACGGGATATTTACGAAAAGCTGGTAAAAGGCTATACCGAGAAACAGTGGGGACGTGACTGTAAAGAGCTCCCGGCATTTATTATCAAACGTTTGCCGGTAAGATTAACCTTCGACAACAACTATTTTAATGCATTATACCAGGGAATTCCGATGGGTGGATATACCAAAATGGTAGAAAAGATCTTAGATGGTATCGAAGTTCGCCTGAATACCGATTATCTGGAGCATAAAGAAGAATTAGATGCCCTGGCAGAAAAAGTCGTTTATACTGGTCCAATCGATGCTTATTTCGATTACAAATCAGGAACGCTGGAATACAGATCTGTTCAGTTCGAAAACGAAACATTAGACATTCCGAATTTCCAGGGAAATGCTGCAGTAAACTACACAGACCGTGAAACCCCATGGACCAGAATTATTGAGCACAAATGGTTTGAATTCGGAAAAGATGAAGACGGCAACGAACTGCCGAAAACCATTATCAGCCGCGAGTACAGCTCTGAATGGAAGCCGGGAGATGAGCCGTATTATCCTGTTAATGATGCGAAAAACGGTGCATTATATGCAGAGTATAAGAAACTGGCAGAGACAGAATCTAAAGTGATCTTCGGTGGAAGACTGGGAGAATATAAGTATTATGATATGGATGCGGTTATTGCGTCTGTATTGGAGATGTGTGAGAGAGAATTAGCATAAGAGACAGAAATCCTGAGCCCCCTCTGAGGCTCAGGATTTCTGCGTATCTTGCTATTTTTCATACTTCTCGATCAAGCACTGATGCTCTTTCGTCTTTTTATCATAGTTAATGCCAACAAGTAAAATATCTCCCGTATAACTTTCGATCGTTTCAGGATATTTCTTTTCCCGGATCTGCGCTATTGCAGTTCTTGCAGTTTGGTTCCATTTCAGTTCCACAAGCAGGGCAGGATAGTCCATTCGGTACTCTGGTTTCGGGAGAAATACAAAATCTGCGAATCCGCGCCCCGTCGGCAGTTCACGAACTGGTTTGAAATAATATTGCATGGCACTCAAATAAGCCAGTGCTAATACGCTGCTGAGAGAATTTTCGTTATTATACTGAATAACAGAAACATAGTTTTCATGAATTTTTTCGATCTGATCCGCTACCGTTTCTTCATCCATATCCAGCGTTGCATTCAGCAGTTCTTCGGATTCTTTCTGAAACAGAAGCATTTCATTCCATTTTTTCCTTCTGGTCGCACGGTTCAGCTCCTGGCGGATTTCTTCATTCGGCACGAACGCATTTCGAAACGTGCTGGAATATCCCAGATATCCCAGATGAATTAAATAGGTAATGACATCATCCTTATTGTAGATTTTTGAAACATCATTTTGAAAGGATCCCACATCTACTTCAATCGCAGCGCCGGACAACATTTCAATCACTGCAGTTTTTAATCCATCAAAATCCAGATTGATCAACGGAACAATGGTATCGTAAGAAGCCGTCCCAGACCAGTAGCTCTGAAAGTTTCCCTCCATCATCACATTGACAACAGCATTAGGATTGTACACATGATAATTTCCCAGCTGATAGCCATCATACCACCGCTTTACTTCTGCAAAATTCTGATGATACTGTTTACAGAGCTTCTCTACTTCCGCCTCTGTAAAACCAATATAGGAAGCAAGCGGCCCTGCATTCAGCATAGAATATTCCCGGAAATTATTCAACGCAGACTGCGTTTTTTCTCTTCGAATTGGTAATATTCCAGTAAGGTATGCAAGCTGAATATATTTTGTGGGCTCAGTTCCCTTAAACATACCACGCAGAAATTTAATATATTGCTCCTGAATTTTGGGATCAGCAGAAGCATCGCGAATCAGAATATCCCACTCATCAATAATCACGACAAACTTATATCCCAGTTTTTCACGGATAATCGACAGCACTTCCGGTAACGATTCTTCCTCTGTTGGAAAAACTCCCGGATAGATTTCTCTTAATTCTTTCAATATGCTCTGCGTAATAAAATCTACGACCTGATCAGAATTCCTGCAATTTGTCAGAAACCATTGAATATCTATGTGAATAACATCATATTGATTCAGATGTTTTCGAAAATCGACGTTTTTGCTAATCTCCAAATCCGAAAACATTTCTTCCGAACTCGTACCCTTGCTGTAATACGCAGCCAGCATATTCGCAGCATAGGACTTTCCAAATCTGCGCGGCCGGCTATTACAAATATAAGCATCCGTTGTGCCAAGCACACGATTGGTGTATTCAATCAAGCCAGTCTTGTCCACGTATATTTCTGAATTCAGAGCAGTCTGAAAGGCGCTGCCGCCTGGATTAACAAATCTTCCCATGATATTATTATATGGCCCCCTTTCTGCATATATGGTAGTTATATATTAGCATATTTTTAGGGGAATAGAAAGGCACTGTGGTTTCATCTGCTAAAATTTTGAAACAATATCAGAAACTCTACTTGCCATACCTTGTTGTTAACGTCAATATTTGCTATAATTTTAAGATAGCGTAAAAAGAGAGGTTAGGTGAGCAGAATGGACATTGCAGAAGCACAGGATTCCCGGTTAAACGTAGTACTATTTCAATCCAAATATTCCAGAAAACTGGATAATGAAAGCAATTTTCCAGCAAATGAAAATTGTAAGAGGGTCTGGTAACTAGCGTGAAAGAAAGTAACTCACGAGTTACTAACTCGTGAGTGTATTTATAGGAGGCAAATTGATGAGCCAGTTTTATTGTCGTGAAGAGGAACTTAGAAAACTAAATAAGCGATACAAAGGTGACAAATTTGAATGCATCGTTATCTACGGCAGACGGCGTGTTGGAAAAACTGCCCTGATCAATGAGTTCTGCAAAGATAAACCAACCATTTTCTTTTCTGCATTAAACACGACCGGAAAAGAAAATCTGGAAGTTCTATCAAAGGCTATTATGAATTTTGAACGGCCGGATATGGAAACGACACCGGAATTTCAGTCATATGATGCTGCACTGGATGAGTTAACAACACTTTCCAAGGAAGAACGAATCGTTTTTGTTGTGGATGAGTATCCGTATCTTGCAAAAGCAAAGCCCGCCATTTCTGCCATGCTGCAGCATATCATCGATCACAAGTGGACGGAATCAAAAATGTATCTGATTCTTTGCGGTTCGTCTATGAGTTTTATGGAAAATCAGGTGCTTGGGAATGAAAGCCCGTTGTACGGCAGACGAACAGCACAGTTTAAGATTGAACCGTTGGATTACAAAGAGACAGCGGTATTCCATCCACATCTGCCAGCAGAAGAGAATTCGTTGATTTATGGAATTACGGGCGGAGTTCCTCATTATATTAATAAATTAGATGTGAAAGGCAGTGTAGATGAAGCACTGCTGGACAATTTTTTCGACCGTTCCAGTTATCTGTACGAGGAGCCTGGAAATCTTCTGAAACAGGAGCTTCGAGAGCCGGCAATCTACAATGCCATTATCAAGGCAATTGCAGAGGGCGCTTCCCGTATGAACGATATTAAGCTGAAGGTCGGAGAGGAAAATTCAATTGTTTCGAAATATCTGAAAACGCTGATTGATCTTGGTATTGTGAAAAAGGAAACACCAATTACAGAAAAACCAGGCAAAAAAACGATTTACCTGTTAGCGGATCATTTTTTCCGCTTCTGGTATCGCTTTGTACCAGCTAACGTAAGTGCGATCGATTCCGGCAGAATTGCAAAGACGTATCCGCATGCTGTGAAGCAGCATCTGCATGATTATATGGGACTTATTTTTGAAAAGATGTGTCAGGATTACCTGCTTTATTATTGTGATGATTTACCGATTGAGCTGAGTGAGATCGGGCAGTGGTGGGGCACCGATCCAAAAGAGAAAAAGCAGATACAGATAGATATTGTCGGAACACCGGTAGAGGGAAAGGAATATATCATTGGTTCGTGCAAATATAGAAATGAGAAGATTGGCGTGGACGAGCTTGAGCTGATTAAAAATTATGCATCCGTGTTTGGAAATGGAAATCGTTATCACTACTATATCTTTTCCAAAGGTGGATTTACAGAAGGACTTCTTCAGGCACAGGAGCAGGGAGAGGTTCATCTGATCACTTTGGAGGAGCTCTACTGCTAAATCATGAACTGCCTGAACAGGCAATTAAAGTGTTCGGAGAATGCCGTCCGTTTTGAAACGGCATTCTCCGATATTTTTTATTCTACCGTAACACTCTTTGCCAGATTTCTCGGTTTGTCCACGTCCAGACCTTTTGCTACAGAAACATAATAACCCATCAGTTGCAGCGGAATCACCGCAAGGCTTCCGACAAAATATTCATCGACCTTCGGCACATACACTGCGAAATTCACCTGATCTTCAATCTCATAATTTCCATACGTCGTCAGGCCCATCAGATACGCTCCACGGCTCTTGCACTCGAGCATGTTGCTGACTGTTTTTTCGTAAAGCTCACTCTGCGTAAGGGATCCGATCACAAGTGTTCCCTGCTCAATCAGACTGATCGTGCCGTGTTTCAGTTCTCCGGCTGCATACGCCTCGGAATGGATATAAGAAATTTCTTTCAGTTTCAGACTTCCTTCCAGGCAGACAGCGTAGTCGATTCCGCGTCCTACAAAGAACACATCATGTGCATTCGCATATTTTGCTGCAAACCACTGGATCCGTTCTTTATCCTCCAGGATTTTCTGAATTTTTTCCGGAAGTGTCAGCATTTCAGAAATATAGTAATGGTATTGTTCCTCTGTAATTTTTTCTCTCACCTTTGCAAACTGAACTGCAATGCAGTACATAGCAACAAGCTGTGCGCTGTATGCTTTTGTCGTAGCAACAGAAATTTCCGGTCCGGCAAGGGTGTAGAATACTTTATCCGCTTCGCGGGCAATACTGCTTCCCACCACGTTTACAATCGCCATCGTAGTAATATTCTTTTCTTTCGCAAGACGCAGCGCAGCTAAAGTATCTGCCGTTTCACCCGACTGGCTTACTACAATGACAAGAGCTTTCTGATTCAATGGCATTTTTCGATAACGGAATTCCGATGCCAGCGCTACCCTTACCGGAATATCTGCCAGATCTTCCAGAACATACTGCGCAGCCATCCCTACATGCCATGCGGAACCACAGGCCACAATATAAATCTGCTCAAAATTCTGAATCTCTTCCTCTGTAATTTCTACTGCTGAAAGATCAATTGCTCCGTCTTTAATCACAGAATTCAGAGTATCCTGAACTGCTTTTGGCTGTTCATGGATTTCTTTCATCATGAAATGCTCAAAACCAGCTTTTTCTGCAGCCTCTGCATCCCATTTAATCTCAGTAGTCTGTTTTTCAATTTCATCACCATCAAGATTGTAGAAATGTGCTTCCCCCGGTGTTAATTTGGCAAATTCCAGATTTCCAATATAATATACATTTCTTGTATACTTCAGAATTGCCGGTACATCGGATGCTACATAAGTTTCACCATCTGCGATACCAATAATCATTGGACTGTCTTTTCGTGCCACCCAGATTTCACCCGGATAATCACGGAACATCAGTTCCAGAGCATACGATCCACGGACACGCACCATTGTTTTTGCAATCGCATCGATCGGTCCAAGTTTATATTTTTTGTAATAATAATCTACCAGCTTAATGACAACCTCAGTATCTGTCTGACTGTAAAATGTATATCCATGTTTTAAAAGCTTTTCTTTCAGCTCTGTATAGTTTTCAATGATACCATTATGTACACCGACCACTTCGGACTCTACAGCACCAGATCCGGATCTGCTGCAATTTCCGGAGACATGCGGATGTGCATTTGTCTGGCTTGGCTCACCATGCGTTGCCCAGCGGGTATGTCCAATACCGCAGGTTCCCTTTAAAGCTTTTCCCGAATCCGTTTTTTCAATTAAATTGCTCAGCCGTCCCTTGGATTTTACAACTTCAGCAAGCTTTTCTCCATCACGGACAGCAAGGCCTGCCGAATCATATCCTCTGTATTCCAGTTTAGCCAATCCATCCATGATGGTGTATAAATAAAGTTGACAGCCTATTCTCAAGGATTTCATAGTATAATCAAGAGAATAAGGAGGTGCCCAACTATGGCACGAAGTCAACGTAAATACGATCACGAGTACAAAGTACAGGCGGTTAAGCTTGCA
>NZ_JBNMHD010000028.1:0-41236 GCF_050872605.1 Fusicatenibacter sp. | reverse complement strand
GGGATGGGAACTCACTGCATTCACATACGATCTGCACCACGATGTGGTTCTCTCAGAAGGAAATGTAATGACGGAATATGAGGAGAAGTTTTCCTCAATCGGAAACCCGATCTGTAAGATGGAGGCACGGTTTCTGTAAAAGCAGTTCTGCACATAAGGGGGATTTGAATATGAAAGAAAAAGTTCTGGTTGCACTCTTATGCGGCGCGCTGATTGGTGCGGCACCGGTTTATGCGTCTGAAAATCAGACGGACGGAACCTAGAGCGAGGATTTGTGCGCCAGCGGCTATGTCGGCTCCGGCGGCGTGGGGGAAAACACAGAATGGAACCGCAAAACACCGCCCGACCGGCGGATGCATCGGAGTTCCAGAGGAGCAGATGGTCACGATCATGAAAAATATTCAGACGGGCTGCCAGATCATCATTGACTCGGCGAGCGGACTGAAGAACTATTAATATCGTTTTTGAAACACAAATCGGCAGCAAAAAGATCTTTTTAAAACGGATCTTTTTGCTGCCGGTTTTTCTCATTTGCAGATGCTATGATAACAAAAAGTTAATACGTAGATTTCCGATATTTTTGCCGTAAACAAGAAAAACACCGTCCCCGCAGCTCTCAGGTCTGCAAAAACAGTGCTTTTGATGCGCCTTCAGGGACTCGAACCCTGGACAAATAGATTAAGAGTCTACTGCTCTACCAACTGAGCTAAAGGCGCTTACTTTTGTTTTTCTGTGTTTCATTGGATGATCCACTCGCTGAACACAAATAGGATTATAAAGGATTCTGCCGAAAAAAGCAACCTTTTTTTCACTGTTTCTTTACTTTTGTTAAAAACAGCGAAAACAGGTCTTATAATTCTATTAAATTTCACAATTTTTTCGTATATTTCCGTTTGTTTCGACGACGGCTCCAATGGCAGCCGAACCTACTTCCGTTTCTTATCTTTCTTTTTCAAAAGCTTCTCCAGCTCCTGCATGGATTTCTGGATTTTATAAAGGCAGCCGCTGCCGGCATATTTATTCTGATAGCAGAAATCCTGGAGTTTCTGCTGAAGGAAACCTGATTTTCTGATCAAACTTCTTCTCCGCTTTCCGGCGTACCGGACACGGGCACCGGAAAAGTTCTTTTTCTTCTATATTATACAGGGAATGTCAATAATGACCAGAAAATAGCTTGTTTTAGCCATTGTTTTCCCATTTTCTTTCCGTTATAATACAGCAGAATACCATCACTTACTACTTTGGGGGAATTTTATGAAAACACGAATGAATTTCAAGGATGAGTTTTACCAGAAATTAAAGCTCCTCGTCCTCCCGATTGCGATTCAGAACTTTATGCTGGCTCTCGTCAGTGCGACGGATGCAATCATGCTGGGATGGATTGACCAGACCTCGCTGTCAGCGGTTTCGCTGGCCGGGCAGGTGCAGTTTGTTCTGAACCTTTTTATCACGGGTATTGCGGCGGGTGCCGGTATTATGGCGGCGCAGTACTGGGGCAAACGGGATGCGGCTTCGATTGAGAAGGTCATTCCGATTGCGCTGCGTGCAAACCTGCTGTTCTCCGGTCTGTTCACGATTCTCGCCGGTCTCTGCCCGGATCTGCTGATGCGGATCTTTACGAACGATGCAGCCCTCGTTGCAAGCGGAAGCCAGTATCTGCGCGCCGTTGCACTCTCCTACGTGCTCTGCGGTATCTCACAGGTTTACCTGATTCTGCTGAAAAACACCGGCCACGCCGCCGTCAGCTCCCGCATCAGTTCCACGGCGGTTGTGCTGAACATTATTTTAAATGCCGTCCTGATCTACGGTCTCTTCGGCGCTCCGGCACTCGGCATCCGCGGCGCGGCGTATGCAACGGTAGCTGCCCGTGTGCTTGAGCTGATCTGGGCTTGCCTTGAAACTAAGAAACCAGACCACGTGCGGATTCTCTGGAAGCGTCTCTTCTCTTCTGCCGGCAAAATACTCTCGAAAGATTTCTGGCGCTACACTCTCCCGGTTCTGGCGGCTTCGCTCGTCTGGGGAGTTGCCTACGTGCTGTACTCTGTCATCATGGGTCACATGGGAAGCGATGCCGTTGCAGCAAACTCGATTACCTCGATTGCAAAGAGTCTCCTCTCCTGCCTGATCCGCGGTGTGAGCGGCGGTGCCGGTGTTCTGGTCGGAAACCTGCTCGGTGCAGATGAACTCGAGAAAGCACGCGAATACGGCGGCCGCCTGACGCATCTTGCAATTGCCATCGGCGTTGTGACCGGCGGTCTTCTGATGTTAATCTCTCCTGCAATCGTCCACTTCGCTCCGCTTACGGATACCGCGGCAGAATATCTGCAGTACATGCTTCTCTTCTGCGGCCTGAACCTGATGGCACAGTCGGTCAACACCACCGTTCTCGACGGCATCTTCTGTGCCGGCGGCGATGCAAAATTCGATATGCAGGGAAATATCGGCGCGATGTGGTGCTTTTCCGTACCGCTTGGCTTCCTCGCTGCGTTCTGGCTGAAGCTGCCGGTCATGATCGTTTACTGTATTGTAAACCTCGACGAGATCGTGAAACTGCCTGCGGTTTATCTTCATTATAAAAAATACGTCTGGGTACGCAACATCACCCGCGATATCGAAGAATAATTGCCGAACTCTAAAATCCCCTGCGTAAAATCCAAACCGAATGGATTTCCCGCAGGGGATTTCGTTCTTTTATCGTATTACAAATATCGCAATGATTTTACATCGATTTTCTCTCCGCAATTTCTGCCATCTTCGCCTCGTTCAGACGGGTGTCGCCATGGACACGGCTGTAGGAAAGATAGCCGTTCATACGGTCGATCTTTGTCAGGTTCTTGGAACCGCAGACCGGGCAGACATCCATGTCGAGTTCCTGGTGGCCGCAGTCATCGCAGTAAGCCAGGGACAGGTTGACGCCCTCGTAGTAGCCAAGCTCCATCGCACGCTCGATCAGTGTCTTGATCGCGCCTTTGTTGTAGCCGACCGGATAGCGCACGTACTGGATTTTTCCGCCGTTGCAGAGCTCCCAGAAACGTCCCTCGAGATCCTGTTTCTGGATCGGGGTGATGTCCTCGGTTACGTGGCAGTGGAAACTGTTGCTCACATACGGGCGGTCCGAAACGTTGCGGACGATGCCGTACTGTTTGCGGAACTGCTCTACCTGCAGACCGCACAGGGATTCTGCCGGTGTGCCGTAGATCGCATAGAGGATGCCGTCCTCTTTCTTAAACTGGGCAACCTTGTCGTTGATATATTTCAGTGTGTCGAGCGCAAACTGTCCGTCTTCTACCAGAGATTTTCCGTTGTACAGTTCCTGCAGCTCGTTCAGCGCCGTGATACCGAACGATGCGGTCATCGGCTTTAACAGCGGGCGGATCTTGTCGGACGGTTTTAAGTGGCCGCCGTAGAAACCTCCCTCGCAGTAAGCCAGCGGGTTCGTGGAAGCACGCATCTCACCAAGGTAATCATAAGTCCGTTTGTGCAGATCGCGGATCATCTCGAGGTAGAAGTCGAGCACTTCATGGAAATCGCGGTTCTCGGAACGGGATTTTGCCAGGATCATCGGAAGATGAAGGGAAACGGCTCCGATGTTGAAACGTCCGACAAAGACCGGTTTGTCGTTCTCATCTGCCGGCTCCATGCCTCCGCGCTCGTACCACGGGCTAAGGAAAGCACGGCATCCCATCGGGCTGATGACTCTCTTGTATTTCTTGTACATCTCGGCGATGTAGCCCTCGCCGCTCATCGACAGCCAGTCCGGATACATCGTCTTGGAAGAACAGTCAAGTCCTGCCTCGAAGACATCTTCTGCGATGCCGCCCTCTCTGTGAATTGCCTTGTCATATAAGAAGACGATTTTCGGGAAGAGCACCGGCTTTTTGTGGCCTTTCTTGCCCTGTCCGTTTTTGTGGACCTCGAGAAGGGAGATGGAAATCATCTTCTCGAACATGCTCGTTCCAAGGCCGAGGGTCACGGTAACGAACGGATAATCACCGCGGGAAGATCCAACAGTGTTCAGTTTATACTCAATTCCCTGCCATCCCTGATCGCACTCTCTTCTTACTTTGTCGATCGCATACTCGATGGCTTTCTCCTGTGCACCCTCCCAGGATGCGTCGGTATATTTCAGGAACTCTTTTACGTAGTAATCGTAGCTCTTCTGTGCGTACGGAGCAAGGATCTTGTCCACCTCCGGCACGGTAAAGCCTCCGTACTGCTGTGCAGCGGTGCTGAGGACGATATCGCCCATGACATCAAATGCTGTGTCGAGTGTCTTCGGCTCGTTGTACCAGACATTTCCCATCTCGAAGCCGCCTTTTAAAACGTTTCCGACATCGAACAGACAGCAGTTCATGGTATCGAGACGTGCGGACTGGTCGTGGATGTAGATGTAGCCGTCCTTACAGGCCTGCAGCTCGTTGCGGTTCATGAAGAACTTGCGGTACAGCTCTTTGTTCAGCTCGTTGAAAATCAGGCTTCGCTTCGTTGCAACGAGGGCGCTGTCGGTGTTGGCATTGCTCTTGTCGCCGATGTAGCGGATGGACTGGCTCTTCGTGTAGACCTCGTCCATCATATGGATAAAATCAGTTTTGTAATTGCGGTAATCGCGGTAGCTTTTTGCCACAGCCGGGTTTACTTTTTCGAGTGCTCCCTCCACGATATTGTGCATATCGCTGATCGGAATTTCGGTCTTTCCAAGGGAATATACGTGCTCGGTTGCGAACTTACAGATAAAGTCAATCTCCTGCTGTGAGAAGGTATACAGGATTCTCTGTGCGGATTTATTTACGGCACGGACGATCTTCTGCGCGTCGAATTCTTCTTTGGTGCCGTCCTTTTTGATAATATAAACCATTGTGGTGTCCTCCAAATCAAACACTATATCTTGTGTGTCCCCCACCCTTTTCTTGTAGCGGGCACCACATATTGTAGCATGTTTCTTTTGAAAAGAAAAGGCATTTCCTGTAAGTTTTTATTTTCAGAATATTGCATACTGCTTTTTCGTGCAGACAGAAATCTGCATTTTTCAAATTCGTTCTGCAAGCGTTCCTTCAAAAACGGTCTCGGCCGGGCCGGTCAGAAGGACCTTATTTTTCGTCCGGTCCCATGTAACGAAAAGCCTGCCGCCGCGCAGTTCTACGGCAGTTTCGCCCTCCGAAACACAGCCGGAAAGCATCGCCGCGACGGCTGCCGCACACGCTCCCGTTCCACAGGACAGCGTTTCACCGCTCCCACGTTCCCAGACTCTCATTTTTATTGTGTGTTGATCTAAAGTCTGGATAAACTCTGTATTGATACGGTCCGGGAAGCAGGAAAGGTGTTCAAAAGCGGAACCGGTCTTTGCAATGGATATTTTTTCCACATCTTCCACCGGAATCACCGCATGCGGATTTCCCATCGAAAGGCAGGTCATCGTATAATTTTCCCCGCACACGGTAATTTTATGCTCCAGCACATATTCCCCCAGAGAAACAACGGGGATCTGTGCGGCGCGGAATTCCGGCGTTCCCATCTCCACTGTCACCTGACAGATCTCATTCGGATTCTTCCCCGTCTGCAGATGAATCACACGGTTTCCGCTGCCGGTTTCGATAGTCAGCGTCGTTTTTCTCGTCAGCCCATGCTCGTACACGTATTTTCCCACACAGCGGATGCCGTTGCCGCACATCGCGCCCTTCGAGCCGTCGGCGTTGTACATTTCCATCGAAAAATCTGCTGTTTTGGATGCCCCGATCAGAATCAGCCCGTCCGCGCCGATGCCGAAATGGCGGTCACTTACCGCTTTTGCCAGCCGTCCCGGACTCTCCACCCGCTCCTCCATGGCATTTACATAGATATAATCATTTCCGCAGCCCTGCATTTTTGTAAAACGCATACACAGCCTCCTCCCAGACTTCTGCCCTTTCCAGTTCCTTACTAAATATGTATTCCGCACCGCGCTTTTGAAAAACCATTTTTCTCAAATCCGCTTCAGACATTGGAAAACGAAGCGGAATGTGTTAGAATAGGGAGAACTGATATCGTTACTTACATGAAGTAACTTTCAAATATTTTTAACCATTTATTATGAGGAGGTTTTGATGAAAAAATACCGTTGGGTTTTAACAGCAGTATTTGCCGCTTTCCTCGTGGGAACGAGCGGCTGCGGAAAGAAAACAGAAACGATTCCGATCACAACCATCAGTCAGAGTACCGACGATGACGACCCCGAAGACAATCTGGCGGCCTCCGGCGATTCCGATGAGATTCCGGAATACGATGTGGATCTCTCGAAGAACCTGAACAGTTTTCAGCTTGCCATCTGGGGCGATACGTACGAAATTCCGGAATCCTACGCGGATTTTACAGCGCTTGGCTGGGTCTACAGCGGCGACGACACGAAGGAAATCCAGCCGGAATCCTTCTCAGAGGGCGAAAGCTTTGAAAAGGACGGAAACCAGATTACCGTCGATATTGCCAATCCGGACACCACGGCAAAACCGGTGGCGGAATGCCTGATCGGAGGCATTCACATCGATACCTCGACCGCTGAGGGCCAGAATATCTATGTCGACCTGCCGAACGGCGTCACCCTGCAGCAGTCGCTCATGGAGGATGTGGAAAGCATCTACGGTTCGCCAAAGGACCGTTATGAGGCCGATACCTCTGTGCAGTTCACGTATGAGTACGGGCTGTACCAGACGATCACGCTCGGCTTCAATAACGAAACGGGAATTCTGTATTCCCTCGATATGCAGAACTTTACGACCACGGCTGATGCAGAAGCGCTCGATGGTGTCAGCGATGCCACAACACCGGAAGTGGAGGCCTACCAGGCACCGGAAGCCGACAGCAGTGAAATCAACGACTGGACCGTCCGCTTTGACGATGTACTCTATCATCTTCCCGTTCCGGTCAGTGAACTTCTGGACCACGACTGGACCATCAATACGAAAGAGTCCGATACGGCCGTTTTAAACGGAAAATACGGCTACGTCACGCTGGAAAAGGGCGGTCAGAAGCTTTACTGCACCGTACATAATTACGGCGCGGAGGCGACGACAGTGCGCAACTGTTTCGTTACTTCGCTGTACGGCGATCTCGATACGACAAAGATTCCGATTTCAATCACAAACGGCATCACGCTCGGCACTTCCGAGAGCGATTTTCTGGCGAAGGCAGGGGACGCCAAATCAGAAAAAACGGAAAAAGAGGATAGTAACCTGACACTCTACACATTCTATAGTGATGACGAAAAGCTGGACTACACTGAAGTCGGCATCGACAACGATCTGAAGCTGGTACGCAGCATCAAGGTGGTTCACAACCAGCCGGAAGCGCCGGAAGAAGAAGCTGAAAAAACTTCCGCGGAAGATTCATCTTCCGTTTCCGACAGCCAGGAACCGTCCGAAACACCGGCTCCGTAACGGTACTTTCAGAAAAATGGCTGCATGGCAGCTTACTACAGACGAAAACGAGGATTTTTATGGAAAACTTATACGACGTTATCATCATCGGCTCCGGCCCGGCGGGTCTTTCTGCCGCGATTTATGCGAAACGCGCAAAGCTCTCCTCTCTTACGATTGAGGCAAACTTTGCAAGCGGCGGCCAGGTGCTGAATACCTATGAAGTAGACAACTATCCCGGCCTTCCGGGCATCAGCGGCATGGATCTCGGAAGCACGCTGCGCGCACACGCTGAAAAAATGGGCGCGGAATTTTCCCGCGAGCGTGTGAAGGAGCTTGTTCTTGACGAAGAGCTCAAGATTGTCCGCACGAGAAAAAATGAGTATCATGCCAAAACGGTCATTCTTGCAACCGGTGCGGAGCACCGCGCGTTAAATGTACCTGGTGAAAAGGAGCTCTCCGGCATGGGCGTCTCCTACTGTGCAACGTGTGACGGCGCGTTCTTCAAAGACAAAACCGTTGCCGTTGTCGGCGGCGGCGATGTTGCCGTGGAGGATGCGATTTTCCTTGCCAGAACGTGCAAAAAGGTTTACGTGATCCACCGCCGCGGTGAACTGCGGGCAGCCGGTGTTCTCCAGGATGCACTGCTGGCACTGCCGAATGTGGAAATGGTGTGGGATACGGTTGTAGATTCCATCGAGGGAAACGAGATGGTGTCCGGCGTGAAGGTGACGAACAAAAAGGCTGGGGAAGCCGGTGTGATCTCGGTAGACGGCGTGTTTATTGCCGTCGGCATCGTTCCGGTCTCCGCACTGATCGCAGGCACCGTAGAAACCGATGAGGCTGGCTACATCAAAGCCGGCGAGGACGGTGTGACGAGCGTGCCGGGCGTGTTCGCCGCAGGCGATGTCCGCACGAAGCAGCTCCGCCAGATCATCACGGCAGCCGCCGATGGCGCGAACTGCGTGACTTCCGTGGAGAAATATCTGATCAGCCACTGATGGCTTCTTTCGAATAGGATACAGCAAAAGCAGGCATTCTTCGTATTGTACGGAGAACTGCCTGCTTTTTTCTGTTTTTCCGTAGTTTCTGAAATCTGAAAAACCTTTCATGTCAGTCGTGTAAAACTTTAAAACCCCTTTTTGTCGAAATTGCACAAAGAAACCGTTTTTTTTCCACATGGGTCAATTTTATAAGCATCCCGTCCACAAGTTATCCACATAGTTAACCACCGAAAACATGCCTAAAAACAAGTTATACACCGAGTTATCCACATTATCCACGAAAAACGGTGTGGAAATCATGTGTTTAAATCTTGCGAAATCAGAACGCGTGTTTTGGTCATAACAGAGAAAACCGTTATTTTGCCAAAAGATTTTACAAAGCACTTGACTTTTTAAGTGTCAATCTCTGTTGGTTTTTGACTTGAATTGTGTGAATTTTTCGTACAATTTAATATTGCATTTTTCGTGTTCTTTTGCTGTTTTTTACAATGGCTGCAAAAAAGAAAATCTCCTGTTCGGAAAACGATTGTTTCGTTCCCAGACAGGAGATTTTGATTGGATTTTTCTTTGTTTTACTCCGCCAGCTTTCCAAGCCGCTTTGCTTCTGTCCTCAGCTCTTCGATCCGACGGTTGCACATGCCCACCGGGACGCCGGTGTCGATGACACGTTCACAGCTCTTCATCAGCTCGCAGGCGCGGGCAAATACCTCGTCGCTGATCTCCTGGAACGGTGCTTCGGTTACCGTCTCCATCGCCAGAATGCGGGCGAGCTGGTAATCGATATCGTTCGTATACAGGACGCCTGCTGCAAACGGGACATTTTCCTTCTGCAGTTTCCGGAAAACCGGGATTCCCGTTCCGCCGCCTGCGAGGACAAAGACGCGTGGCGTTCCCTCCGGCCGCGGCAGCTCGATGCTTCCGAAGCACGGGTCGAACGAACCATTGTCAATCTCGTACAGTTCGCGGATGATATCCTCGCGGAAAATTGTCTCCGGCGCGCCGAAATGGGAAATAGCATCGCCCTTGACGCAGATGATCTTGTCTGAAATTTTCTGTGCCAGATCGATCTCATGCAGCGACATGATGACGGTGATGCCCTTCTCCTTTGCCATGCGGCGCAGAATCGCAAGCAGTTCCAGCTTGTGGCGGATATCGAGGAAAGAAGTCGGCTCGTCGAGGATGATGACCTCCGGCTCCTGACAGATCGCACGCGCAAGAAGCACTCTCTGGCGCTGGCCGTCGCTGATGGCGTTGAAATCGCGGCCGCCGAGCTCTTCGGCATGAACGGCGCGCATCGCCTCCTCGACCTTCTCCTCATCCTCGCGGGTCAGCATGCCGAGCCGTCCCGTGTACGGATAACGGCCCGTCGCCACGATATCGTGACACGTCATTAATTCCGGCTTCATGCGCTCCGTCAGCACAACCGCCATTTTCGTGGACAGCTCGCGGAACGAAAGCTCATGCAGGTTTTTCCCGTCAAATTCCACATTTCCGCCGACCAGCTTTAACTGGCGGGTGATGCTTTTCAGAATCGTTGATTTACCGGAGCCGTTCGGTCCGATCAGCGTAACGATCTCGCCTTTTTCGATGCCGATGCAGATATCTTTGATCAGCGGCTTTTTATCATAGCCGACCGTCAGGTGGTCCAGATGAAAATAATATTCATTCATATTCTCTTACCCCCTTTTCCGGCGCAGCATCATGAAAATGACGACCGGCGCACCAAAGATCGATGTGACCGTACTGATGGACAGCTCCAGCGGCGCAAACGCCATACGCGCGATCAGGTCACACATCATACAGAAGACAGCTCCGCCGAGGAACGTTCCCGGGATTACGACGAGCGGACGCGATGTGCCGAGGCTCTGTTTGACGAGGAACGGGACGGCAATGCCGACAAACGAAATCGGACCGGCAAATGCGGTAACGCATGCGGAGAGAATACTCGAGAGCAGAATCAGCGCGATGCGGAATACTTTGATGTTGACACCCATGCTCTGCGCATACGCCTCACCGAGCTGGTATGCACCGATCGGTTTTGCCATCAGGAACGTGATGACAAAGGTGATGCCGATCACAGCCGCAGAGATCGCTACGTTGCTCCAGCTCATGCCGGAAAAGCTTCCCTGCGACCAGCCGTGCAGATTGACAATATCGGAATCCTCCGCGAAGGTGACAACAAAATCTGTTACGGCCGAGCAGATATAGCCGATCATAATCCCGGCAACAAGAAGCGTTGCCATATGTTTCAGCCGCCGCGACATCAGCAGGATAAAGCCGACGGAAATCAGGGAACCGATAAATGCGGCAATAATCAGCGTATAAGAGGTAATATTACGTGCCCGCCCCAGATAAAAAATCATAGTCAGCGCTACGACCATTTTGGCACCCGAGGATATTCCAAGTACAAACGGGCCGGCAATCGGGTTTTCAAAGAAGGTCTGCAGCAGGAAACCGGACAACGACAATGCACCGCCCAGGATTGCCGCCATCAGAATACGCGGAAGGCGGATTTTCCAGATAATATTGTACTCTTTCCCCTCTCCGGTCCGCCGCAGCAGAATCCGGAAAATTTCCGGAATCGAAATATTTACGTTTCCGGAATTGATATTCAGCACGGTGATGGCGGCGAACGCCAGAATCAGCACCAGGAACACAGCGGCATACCGCGAACGGCGCCGGAAGTTTTCCATATGGAAACTGTTCTCTTTTCCTGTCATATTTTTCTTCTCTGACATACGTTCCTCCATCAGGATAATTTTCTTAAGAATACCATCTGATCCGGATCGCCGCCCGTTACCAGAAGGTTAATGTCGTTGGTAAACTGTGCAATTTTATCGGTTGCCTGATACATGGATTTCTCGGTTGTCCAGACGTTGCCCTCTTTGACTGCTTTGTAATCGGCAAACATGGAATCCTTTGCCAGCAGGTCGTCCAGGGTTTTGACGGTGGAATCGATACTTGCGTTGTAGATCAGGTAGTCCGCATCTTCGGCTGTATCGTAGAACTGCTCCATCGTGATCGGCACGGATGTTTTTCCGCTGTCGTCCTGGAGATCACGGAAGGCGTTGCGCGCACCGCCAAGCTCGATCATGTTGGAAATGTAGTCCTCCGGGTTCCGCACAACGGCAGCTCCGCTCGTATTAATATAGAAGAAAGCGACCGTTTTTTCGGTATTCTGGAAATCCTTCAGATTTTCCACAACACTTGCCTGACTTGCAAAGAAGTCGGCTGCCTCCTCCTCTTTGTCCAGCATGGCACCGTAGAGTTTGATCCATTCGGTTCTGCCAAGAGGCTGGGATTCGTAGCTGGAACGGTCGATGAATACCGGTATATCGAGCATCTCGATCATCTCCTGTACCTTCGGGGAATGGAGGATCATCGTAGATTCAATGGCCAGATCACAGTTCTCACTGACCAGAAGTTCGTAATCCGGCTCACTGTATTTTCCGGCAAAGATCATCGTTCCGGCATTCATCGCGTCAACGGCATCCTGTACGTACCAGTTGTCTGCGGTTTCACCGGAGAGACGGATCGTATCGAGGGAGTCGACGGCATCGAACAGCGCCATCGGAGAGGTTGCTGCCATGTAGATGCGTTCCAGCGGCTGATGGATTACAATTACGTCGGAATCGAGGTCATCCGGTGCCTCTTTTCCGTCCGGGACGAGCAGATACTGCGCGCCGTCTTTGACATCGATCAGTTTATAGCCGTCTGTGCAGTAGTATACGTTAAAGCACTCGGCGTAATTCAGGACCATCTTGCTCTCGATGGTGATTCCGGTGATGTCCGGTGCGTCGCTGACATCGTCTGTCGTTGCGAAACCATCCGCGGATGCGGTATCACTCCCGGAGGTGCTGCTCGCAGCAGTGGCTTCGGAGGTGCTTTCACTTTCAGCCGTACTTTCCGAGACGGATGTGCTCTCCGTCTGGCTTTCGGAAACGTCTGCTGCGGATGCTGTGGATGTGCTGCTCTCAGAAACTGCCGAAGTGCCCGACGCGGACGATGTGCTGTTTCCCGTTGATGCGGTGCTGCCGCAGGCCGTCAGTGACATCGCTGCTGCAAGAAAAAGTGCGGCCCATTTTTTCAGCTTTCTTTCGTTTTTTCCTGTCATTTGATATTCCTTTCTTAAAGAAAAAGCCGCTGCCATACGGCAGCAGCCCTTTCTCATTTTTTGCTGCAAATTATTGTACTTATTTATTCTCTTCTGCCTTTACCATCTGCTGGAACAGCTCGTTTGCCTGATCCTCGCATCCGAAGATCACGCCGTAGACCTTCAGCCACTCTGCTTTCGCAAGATCGGTCTTCTCGTCTGCGGAACGGTCAACCAGCATAGGAATGGTCAGGGTTGCCAGACGCTCTGCGGTGTCGGACAGACGCTCATTTTCCTCTTTCAGAAGTTCTTCCGGAGTCTTGTCTTCGTCTGCTTTCTCATCTTTTACATTTCCCGGAAGGAACTCAGACGGAAGAATTGCAAAGTCGATTTCGTCTTTTACCAGAGCTTTGTAGTCCAGATCATCGAATGCTCCGTCGAAAGAGATTTTTTTGTCTTCCATTGCTTTTGCAATGTTTTCGATCTGGCAGTCTTTCTGCTCCATGCCGACTGCTTTGATGATCTCTGCTGCGTCTAACTGCTCGTCGAGAAGTTTCAGGGCATCCTCAGATGCTACGTATGTTTTCTCAACCGGAAGCTGGATCACAATCATATCTTTGTCCAGTCCTGCCGGAATCTCAACATCTTTCGGAACGATCAGATATTTGACAACATTGCCTTCGTACAGCTCTTTTGTCTTTTCGGTCAGATCTTTCGCTTTCTCAGTGCTGGTCTTTTTGGAATCGGATGCTGCTGCCGCTTCTTCCTCGTCGGTTGCTGCTGCGGTATCCTCTGCTGCGGTATCGGTATCTTCTGCTTTCTTGTCGTCCTCGGTCTGTTTCTCCGGATCACGCTCGGTATCTTTTGTCATATCGATCTCCAGCAGGGTGATGCCTTCGTCGTAATGATACATCTTGAAGTACTCTGCGTAAGCAAGTTTTGTCTCTGCTTTGTATTCCAGTCCCATGATCTCCGGAGCGGTGGTATCCAGCTTGGAGTTATCGGTGCTGATCGTGGAGGTTGTTCCGTCTGCTTTTACAAATCCTGTGCTGGAAGAAGTGCTGCCGCCCTTCTTTGCTGCTGCCAGGGAGATGAAGATGTTGTAGGAAATCTCATGGGCAACGGACATTCTGGTGGTCATACCGATGATGGTATTGTTCTTGTTCAGCTCAACCGGAATGGTGAAGATGCTGCTTCCGCCGCTGACATTTGCCATGTATTTATTTCCGTTTGCTTTTACATATCCGTAGTACGGACTGCTGAATGCGATCGTTGCATAAGCCTGTCCGTTCGTTACAGTAATCTTGCTGCAGGAGATGGTTACCTTTCCGGATCCGCCGGAGAAGGAGAATCCGTCTGGTGTGTAAACGCCGTCTGCCAGTGTGGTTGCACTGTCTACTTTGGATGTGCCGCCGCTTAAGTCAGACTCATATTTGGATTCCTGCTCCGGTTTGGTATCGGCCGGTTTCTGGGTCGGTGCCGGAGCCGGGGTGCTGGTCGGTTTTACAACCGGTGTCTCAGATGGAGATACGGTTGGGGTCTTGGTCGGAACGATGGTTGGTTTCGGATCGTTGGAATCATCCGACGGCAGATCTCCGGTCTTTTTCAGGCTGGAAGATGCAATCGTGATGGCTCTGTCGTACCATTTGCCGCTCTTTACTGCATGAGCTGCTACAGCAAGTTCCTGATCAAGTGCCTCTACCGGGATTTCAAACTGCATTCCGGTTTTGGTTTCACCGTCCAAGGTGTAGTCCACTTTTCCGGTGGAAGCGATCCATGCGCCGCTCTCTGCTGCCGCATCTTTTCCGGTTCCCATATACAGATAATCATAGCCGCTTCCGCTTAAGGTGATGACTGCTGTCATTTTTCCGTTTTTCGCGGTCAGTTTTACGCCGACTACCTTGAACATTGCTGCATTAGTTGTTGCCTCTGCACTGTAAATACCATCTGCTACTTTATTGGTCTCATCTGCCGGAAGATCTCCGGTCTTTTTCAGACTGGAAGATGCAATAGTAATGGTTCTTGCATACCATTTATCCTGTTTTGCAGAATGGGAAGAAACAACAAGTGCCTGATCGAGTGCTGCTACCGGAATATCATACTGCATTCCTGTTTTCGTCTCGCCGTCTGCTGTTGTGTAACCAACGGTGCCGACGCCTGCAATCCATGCACTCTTGTCTGCGGCAGCTGCCTCTTCCGGTGTTCCCATGTACAGATAATCGTAGGCAACACCACTTAACGTGATGCGTGCTTTCATGTCGCCGTCTTTTACGGTCAGCTCTACGCCGACTACTTTGAACATAGCTGCGCCGGTCTCCGCGGTTCCGCTGTAGATACCGTTTTCTACTTTCGCCGGTTCCGGAGTTGGAGTTGCGGTTGGAGCCGGAGTCTCACTCGGAGTCGGGGCTGCAGTCGGGACCGGAGTCTCGGTCGGCTCCGGTGTCGGAGTTACTTCCGGTGTTTTACTTCCCGGAACTGCAAGATAAAGCTGCTGTTTGGTGTACCAGGTTCCATCTGGCTTTCCAAGAACGATCGGAACGGTTGTGCCGGCTTTGTCCGCATCTACTTCAAATGCAAAGGAATAACCGCCGTTTGCTTCCTGCATTCCCTGGATAGCCGGTGTTTTTGCAAGGTCATCGTTCTTTCCAAGATACAGTTTATCAAATGATACGTTGTTTGTTTTCAGTGTAAGAACGAGTTTATCGCCCTTGTTGATCATTGTTGCCTCGGAGATGACGAACATTTTGAATACGCTGCCGTCCTCTTTGGTAACCGGTGCTTCTACACTGGCTGGCTTATTCGAGGAATCCTCACCTGGATTTTCGCTTGGAGTCTCGGTTGGTTCCGGTGTTACCGTCGGGATTGCATCGGTGCTGTGGATCGTAACGGTTTTATCAGCCCATGTTTTTTTCTTGGCTGAGCGAACGGCAACATCCATCTGTTTGTCAAGCTCTTCCACCGGAATTTCAAAACGATATCCGGTCTTTTCTGCACCGGTCTTCGTATCCGTATAGGTTTCGCTTCCTGTCGGAGCAATCCAGCTCTTTTCATCTGCTGCGGCAGCTTCTGCTGCTGTTCCCATATACAGGTAATCATAGCCGGTTCCACTCAGCAGAATGGATGCTTTCAGTTTTCCATCTTTTACGATGAGTCTGGAAGAAATCACACTGAACATGCTTCCGGTTGCTTCTGCAGAAGTCTCATACTCACCATCTGCCGGTTTTGCTTCTTCCGCTGCTTTTGTTTCTTTCTTCTCGGCTGTATTGGATGCCTCATTTTTGGTCGTTTCTTTTACTTCCGTTTTCGGCTGTTCTGCCGCCGGACTGGTATTCTCTTTTACAGCATCTTTGGTTTCTTCTTTTGCCGGTGTTTCTTTTTCAGCATCCTGGGAAGTCTCATCTGCTGCTTCCGGCTCTTTTTCTGTGGTATCGGCGGTCTCTTCACCGTCTTTTGCAGTGTCCTCTGCAGTATCTTCCGAAGCATCCTCATCTGCGGATGGTGTCCCGGTCTCGTCAGATCCTGCCGGTGTCTGATCCTCTGCAGGCGCGGCCGGTGTTTCCGTCGGCTCTTCTGCCGGAGTCTCTGCAGTGCTTTCACTGCTCTCGGTTTCTGCCGGTGTTGTTTCCGGTTCTGCCGTCTCTGCTGTTTCTTCGCTCTGCGGCGCTTCCTCTGCGGCTGCGCTGCTTTCTGTCTGTGCTGCTTTTTCCTGCGTATCTGCTAATACGCTGGCAGTCGGGCTCATGATCATGGACGCCGACAGCAGCAGTGCCAGAAATTTGCTTGAATTTCCTTTCATAACTTCTCCTTTTCTTCGGATATCCTTCGCGCATCTGCTCCGGATTCCGTCTGACTTTTTCAGGCAGCTGGGCGGTGCCTGTCCCCGTCAATGATGTCTCCCTGCAAGTAATCTTGTTTTTGAGGACACATTTTTTCTGCGAAAAGACAAACAGACATCTGCTTTTTCTGCAAAAGAGTTTCTCCACCGGAGCTCTCTTTCGGACGCATGGCGACAAAAAAGCAGATGTCCGATTTAACTTCGTACATCTTTCCATGAATATATGCTTTCATCGGAAGCGATTCACTAACCTTTCCAGCAGGTTTCCTGACTCGCAGATCTTCACGGCAGCCGCGCCTTCTCATGCATTCCGCACAATGGCATTTCTGCAACTAACACTCCCTGCTTACAGTGACCGGATCGCTCAGGATTTCCACCTGATTTCCTTTTACCTTCGCGGATTCTGTTTTTAATCTTTTCAAATCCGCTCCGCACTGAAAAGTCCCTTATTTCGTTCGTTTCTGATTATAGCAAAGCCGTTTTGGAAAGTCAAATGAAAGACCACGGAAAAAGCGCATAAAATCAGCATTTTTTACATACTTTATGATAACTGTCCGCACCGGAGCCTATTCTATGAAACCAGCTTCTCTGCACCGCCGCATCCTGTTCCCTCTGCTTCTGTGCGGCGGACTTCTTTTCGCCCTGCTGTTCTGGTATTTTTCCCCGTTCTTTTCCCCTGGTGAGAACCGCCGGTTTTCCGCGTATGTGGAGGAACGGTTCCACTCCGAGGTAACCTCTTCTGCCATCACGCTCCACTATACCCTCGCCGATCCGGCTTCCCGTGGAATTGCCCCCGGCACCGCCTCGTTCGGCACGGTTTCTATCCCTGACCGCACCTCGTATGATGCCGTGCTGCAGAGTGTGGAAACGACGCTCACATCCTTTCATCGAAACCGCCTCTCCCGGGAAAATCAGATTACGCTCGATCTTCTGCTCTACGAGCTGGACTGTGAGAAAATGCCGGGCAGCACCAGCCTTCTTGCGGAACCGCTTGGTCCGTCGCTCGGAATTCAGGCACAGCTTCCCATTCTGCTCGCGGAGTACCCGTTCCGCGCACAGCAGGATGTCGCCGACTACCTCCATCTTCTGCAGGACCTCCCGCGCTATTTCTCCGACCTCATCGCACTCGAGCAGGAAAAATCCCGGCAGGGCGTGTTTCAGAATGACCTTGCGGTCGATGGCATTATCCGCCAGTGCAGTGCTTTTCTCGCCGACGCGGATACACCGGAAAGCCATCTGCTCCACACCGTTTTTCAGAATAAACTGCAGGCGTCTTCACTGTTTTCTGAGGCGGAAAGGAATCTCTGTCTGCAGACGCATGAAAAACTCCTTACCTCCTGTGTTTTTCCCGCCTACCGCTCTCTTTCCGATGCGCTTTCTTCACTCCGCGGCAAAGGAACGCAGAACACCGGCGGTCTTTCCCGGCAGGAAGGCGGACTTTCCTACTATGCGTATCTTCTCCGCAGCCGCGTCGGTGTTGACGCTTCACCGGAGGAGCTGACCCGCCTTTTAACACAGCAGCTTGCGGACCAGTGTGCCGAAATGCAGATCATTCTCGATCAGAATCCGTCGCTCTCCCTCTCCGGGCAGGCGCTCGTGCTGCCGTTCTCCACGCCGGAGGAAATGCTTGCCGATCTCCAAAATGCTATTTCCGAGGATTTTCCCGTTCTTTCGGATATTTCATATGAAGTAAAGACCGTGGATGACTCCCTCAAGGATTTTTTAAGCCCCGCCTTTTATCTCACACCGCCCGCCGATGTCAATTCACCCAACTCCATTTACCTGAATCCCGCGGATGAGATGACCGGCATCGAGCTGTATTCCACACTTGCCCACGAGGGCTTTCCCGGCCATCTGTACCAGACCGTCTCGTTCTCGCGCTCCGACCCGCTTCTGATCCGCCATCTCTACGCGCCGTCGGGTTATGTGGAAGGATGGGCAACCTACGTTGAATCGTATGCCTGCCGCTACGCCGCACGTAATCTCGATGCGAACACGCAGGCGCTCTGCCATCTCTGGTATCTGAACCGCTCAGTGCATCTTACCCTCTGCTCGCTGCTGGATCTCGGCATCCACAGCCAGGGATGGCTCCTCTCGGATGCGTCAGCCTTTCTGGCGCAGTTCGGCATCACGGATGCGTCGGCCGCTGCCTCTTTATATCAGTATATTCTCGAGACACCGGCGAACTATCTGAAATACTGTGTCGGATCGCTCTCGTTTTCGCAGCTCCTCTCGGAAGTGCAGGAACAGGAAGGCGGCTCATTCTCATTGATCGGTTTCCATGAAAAACTGCTCCGTCTCGGCCCTCTGCCGTTTCCGCTCGTAGAAAAATATCTGTAAACGGTTCGCCCTGCTGAAAAAAAAAGATCCCACAGACTTTCTTCTATAAATAATAGAAAGTTCTGTGAGATCTTTTTCATTTTCAAAATTCTTTAACCTAAATTGTAAAGAGATGGATCTGTTGGCCGCTGCGGATCAATAACAGAGGCAGAATCAAACAGATCGCTTGTTCTGTCCTCGCCGCCTCCGTAGAGGTTCTGGTACAGACGGTATCCATCCAGGTTTCTTCGTCCCATACGCAGGTAATTGTCTCTTACCTGAACGAAATACTGGGAGGAATCTACGTTGCAGTAGATGTTGAAGCCCTGACTCTTTAAGTAAGCAAACTTCTCATTGTCCATCGTGTAATCGTGCCAGTCGGAAAGATCCTGTCCATGTGCAAAGATGATGATATCGCTTCCGCCAATGAGCGGTGCAACATACGTCAGCCATTTCTCGGTATCCGCCTGGATCGTCTCGATCGGTTTGTCGCCGACACGGATATGGCCCCAGGTATGGCTTGCGAATGTCCAGCCGTCTGCTTTGATCGCATCGGCTACTTTTTTCGCCTCCTCGCACTCTTTATCCCAGTCGAAATCCGGGTGTGCATCAAGCCATGCTACCTGATCATCCGTCAGATCTTCTCTCGTCTTGTAATCACCGTCGGTGCGGTATCCGAGGATTCCATCGTAGCCGGTCAGTGCTACGGTTCCGCGCGCATTGTGGTATACGGCATCCGGATGCGCTTCGATAAACTGATCCATCAGCGGGATGCAGTCGTAAGCACCGGTCACAACAGTTCCGTCATCCTGAATGTATTCGCAGGTCGGTTTTCCGTCGTCGCCGACTACCATCTTGCTGGCAATGCCGCGTCCGTCGTAAGAGTGGTAATAGGAAAGGTCATCCAGAGAAAGAACGAATGCTTTCTTGCCCTCCGGCAGGTAAATGTCCCCTTCCTCATAATGAACGGTTCCGTCCTCATCTACGGTCTTTTTCACGAGATCGTTGATCGAAACCATGACATATCCTCTGTCGTACATCTGCTGGGTGATCGCGTTGAACTCATCCACGGTGGTCATCCATTGGCAGAAGCCTGCGGTCTGTGCGTTGTCCTGATAGAACGCTTTCTGCGGATCGACTACAAGAGAATGATAGAAAATGTGGGTTACTTCGTTGATGTTGACGCGCACACAGGCATCTCTCGTGCTGGTGTACTCTGCTACTTTTGTGATGATATCCGCGTCGGTCGCTGCGCCCTCTACGCTCTGGAGCTTTTCAATGGCTCCATCGTAATCGTATGTCTGCGCAAGTGCATCGGCTTCCGCCATAATCTGTGCTTTCGTTGTCGGCGCTTCAGCACTTCCCGTGCTGTCCGACGATACGGAACCGTCCACTTCTGCTGTTTTCTGATCCTCTTTTTCCTGTGCTTTCTGCTGGATTTTTTCTGTTCCTCCGGCCAAAGCCCAGATTCCAATGCCGAGGATGACAAGCAGAACACATAGAATTCCTGTTTTGATCATCAGCGCACGCTTCCGCTTTCTTCTTCGGAGCTCCTTTTTGCTGATGTTTTTTTTCTCACTCATTTTTCCTTCCTCCCAAAACAGTTTTTGTTACAGTTCACAGGTTCCCTGCAAACTGTAACTGTAACTTGCTTTTCTGGCAAATATTACAGTTTTACCGGACTGACAGAAATCCAGCCCGGATTCTGTTCTTTTTATTTTAGCTCAAAATACCGGTTCTGTCGAGTGGATTCCCACAGGTTAAGAGAAATGTAAGAAAACCGGTACCGCTCTTTCTTTTATGCGCGCTGGCCGTGTGCCTCATACATGAGAACGGCGGATGCAATCGCCGCGTTTAACGACTCCACTTTTCCTTCCATCGGAATACGGATCAGGCACTCGGCGGCCTCTGCCATTGCGTCGGTCAGGCCGTTTCCCTCATTTCCGATCAGGAATGCCGTTCCTTTTGTGTAATCCTCCTCGCGGTAGGAATGCACGCCGTGCAGATGTGCCGCGTACGTACAGATCTTCCGCGCTTTTAAGCCTTTTACAAATCCGGCCGCATCGTCGACGATCAGAAACGGCATACGGTAGATCGAGCCCATCGTCGAGCGGATCGTTTTCGGATTGAAGATATCCGCGGTACCGCGGCTCATGATGATGCCGGTGACTCCTGCGCCCTCTGCGGTGCGGATGATTGTTCCGACATTTCCAGGGTCCTGCAGATCCTCAAGTACCATCAGAAGCGGTGTCTTTCCGTTGTCCAGCACCTCCTCTTCGGTGTAATGCGGCATGCGGATCACACTTAAAACACCCTGCGGCGTCTTCGTGTCGCACATGGACTGGAACACGCGGTCGTCCACTACTTCGTATTCTGTCCCGTCGGATGGCATTTCATGCGTTTTGCTGCCGCTCTCAGACACATATACTTTTTTCAGCCATTCCCGCGGCGCTTCCTGAAACATTTTCCAGCCCTCTGCCACGAAAACATCCTGCTCCCGGCGTTCTTTTGCTTTTTTATTCAGCGCAATAATGTTTTTTACCTGTGCATTGCTGCTGCTTGTAATCATGAATGGTTCCCTCATTTCCTGTTTTTCATCAATTTGGCAAGTTCTTTGTTTTCGCCGACCAGAATCAGCACTTCCTCTGCGCGAAGCAGCGTCTTCGGATTGACCGTGACACGGATGTTGTCCCCGTCCTTGACGGCAATCACGTTGATACCGTATTTCTTCCGCAGATCCAGCTCCTCGAGGTTATGCCCCGTCCACGCTTCCGGCACGGGAAGTTCTACCATGGAGAACGAATCCGACAGCATGAAGAAGTCCTGGAAGCCGCCGGAAATCAGGCTTTTTCCGAGGCGGATGCCCGTCTCACTCTCCGCCATCACGACGCGGTCCGCGCCGACTTTTTTCAAAATATTGGCGTGCATCTGGCTCATGCCCTTTGCGATGACGAGCGGCACGCCCGCCTCTTTTGCCTGCAGGGTGGCAAGGATACTCGACTCCATATTTTCGGCAATACCGACGATCACCACATCCATGTTGCTGATGCCAAGCGATGCAAAGACACGGCTGTCGGTGATGTCTGCGCGTGCCGCATATGTGACGAGATCGGCGATCTCCTGTACCAGCTCCGGGTCTTTATCGACCGCAAGCACTTCTTTTCCTGCCTGTGCCAGCGTCGTTGCCACGGCGAAGCCGAATTTTCCAAGTCCGATGACTGCGTATTGTTTACTCATGTTTTTTCTCCTCTTTTATCCAATCAGCACCCGCTGTTCCGGGCGCTGGATATCCACATCTTTTCTTCCGCTTCTCCGCCGCAGTGCAATGGCCAGCGTAACCGGTCCAAGACGTCCCATGAACATGACCAGAATTACGATGATTTTTCCCGCCGCCGGAAGGGTCGGCGTAAGCGACCGCGTCAGTCCCACGGTTGCCACAGCGGAAACGATCTCATACAGGCAGTCCAGCAGAGGACTTCCGGTGACAGAGATCAGAAGCACCGTCGCGGTGAATGCCATCGTCAGTGCGAAGAAGAAAATAACGATCGCGGTGCGGATGTTTTCTTCCATGACCTTCCGTCCCCAGACCACGGTGTCGGAATCGCCGCGGATGTAGGATGCGACGACCACGAGCAGAATCGCAACAGTCGTCGTCTTGACACCGCCCGCCGTTCCCATCGGAGAGCCGCCGATGAACATAAGGATCATGCTCACCATCGCGGAACCGTCCGAGAAGTTTGCCTGCGGGATCGTCTCAAAGCCGGCTGTTCGCGTCGTCACGGACTGGAAGAAGGCCGCCATAACCTTCTGCGCTGGTTTTAAGCTGCCAAGCGAGGATACGTGGTTCCAGTCCAGCGCGAGGATCAGAAGCGCCCCGCCGAACAGAAGAATGACGGTTGTCGTCAGAACCAGTTTTGTGTGGAGCGTGAAGCCGCGCACGAAGTTTTTCCGGGTCCGTTTTCCTTTTACAAGATCCTGCACGCGCTCCAGCACTTCCCACCAGACCGGAAAGCCAAGGCCGCTTAAGAGAATCAGGCCCATCGTCGTAAAGTTGATGAGAGGGTTCGTCACAAACGGGGCGAACGAGGATTCCCCGACGAGGTCAATTCCGGCGTTGCAGAAGGCGGATACGGAGTGGAACAGGCTGTAGCCGATTCCCTTCCAGAAACCGTATTCCGGCACAAACCAGAAGCTGTAGAAAAAGGCTCCCGCCAGCTCCACCGCCGCCGTGCCGATCAGCAGCTTCCGCACAATACCGACGCTGCCCTTTAAAACCGGCAGATTGTAAGTGTCCTGGATCAGTTTGCGGCTCTGCAGACTGATTTTCCGGCGCAGGATCAGAAACACCATCGTCAGGCACGCCATGATGCCAAGACCTCCGAACTGAATCAACCCGAGGATCACAATTTTTCCAAAGGTACTCCATGTCGTCGCCGTCGGAACGGTGACAAGGCCCGTCACGCAGACAGATGTCGTTGCGGTAAACAGAGCGTCGAGCCAGTAAACGCTTTTTCCGTCCGCCGCAGAAACCGGCAGGCACAAAAGAATCGTTCCCAGCAGGATTACCGCCGCAAATCCCAGCATCATAATCCGCTCCGCCGGGGTATGCCATTTATTTTTGCTTTCTTTTTCGGCCATTGCTCCTCCTATTCTGCCGCTTCATTTTCTGCTTCACTGCTGTAGTAGAGCTTTCCGGTCTCACTGTCCGTCACGGTAATATCCGCAAAATATTCCCCGCAGGAACCCTCACACTGGTAATAGACGTCAAACGAAACCGTCATGTCATCTTCTCCTTCCAGGTATTCCGCGTGAACCTGATTTTTCGCGGTCCGCGTCGTTCTGCTCCACACTTTATCATCCGCAAGAAGCTCCTTTTTGATCTTCACAGGAAATTCACTGGATGCAATTTCGTGCTGATTGGACTCGTTTTTGATCCGGTAATAGAGATTCATGTACAGCCCGTCATCTTCCTCATGGAAAAACCAGCCGTAGATATCATCTTCCGCAACAATCGTCGGCTGGATCAGCTCGGCGTTTGTTTTGGTCGTGAATGCATTCATCTCATGCGTAAACTCATGCTGCATCCGCTGATGCTTCATCAGCCAGCTTCCTCCTTTCACTCCCGCCGCTGCCGCTGCAAGAACAACAGCACTGACACACAGAGCAATGATTTTCTTTTTTGTCATTTTTACTCCCCTTTTATTTTTTGAAACATAAAAATAAGATACTCATTGGAACATTTATGAGTATCTTATCAGTTTGCCGATATAAAGTCAACGGAGCCGGGGGAGACTTTCCGCTCCGGCGCGCCGGATCAGGACCGGATTTCATGCACTTGCAAGTACAAGCTCTCTTGTCTCCACAATCACGATCTCATCGATCGACACATGCAGCACCGCTGCCAGCACGACCAGGTTGTCGATCGCCGGCATGGCGGTGCCGTGCTGCCACTTGTAGATTGCCTGCGGGGTGGTGAAACCGAAAATTTCCTGCAGGTCGCGGACGGTAAGGCCTGCCTGCTGCCGCAGTCTTGTAATGTTTCTTCCTGTTGCTTCCATATCAATTGACGGAATTGCCATCATTTTTTTCTTCCTCCTTCTTGCGGAGGAATTTTACTGGTTTCCCCCGCCTCTATTCTGATGCTTTGAAATTGTAAACGGGACGCAGCACCTCCACGACATCGACCGATGCACGGACTATATCGAGAATGTCATCCAGCGATTTGTACGCCATCGGCGCCTCGTCCAGGGTATGTTTGTTGACGGAAGTCGTATAGATTCCCTCCATACTCTTCCGGTATTCCTCCAGTGCCAGGGTTTCCTTCGCTTTTTTGCGCGACATCAGCCGTCCGGCTCCGTGCGGGGCGGAATCGTTCCACTCCGGATTGCCTTTTCCGACGGCGAGAATACTGCCGTCGCGCATATTGATCGGAATCAGCACTCGTTCTCCTTTGTGCGCTGCGATTGCGCCTTTTCGGAGTATCATCTCGTTTGTGTCGATATAGTTATGAATCGTGTGGAACGCATCGGTGCCGGTAAGGCCGGTTCGCTCCAGCAGGATTTCCGCTATTTTTTCCCGGTTCCGGCGTGCAAACTGCTGGCAGATCTCCACGTCGTGCAGATAGGCTTCCAGATATTTTCCGGTCAGATAGCAGAGATCCTCCGGCATCTGCGCTTCGTCCGGTTTCCACTGCAGCTGTTTTAACGCCTCCTGGATTTCCTTTCTGCGGCCCTGCTCTTTGTAGGTCCGTATGAGCTCCTCACGTTTTTCCAGGTACTCGTCATAACCGCGGTCCAGCCGCACTGCCAGATTCTGGTAATACTCTGCCACCTGTTTTCCGAGATTCCGCGAGCCGGAATGGATGACGAGATATTTTGTGCCGTCGGCAGCTTCATCGATCTCGATAAAATGGTTGCCGCCGCCTAAGGTTCCAAGCGACCGCTCCAGGCGTTTTGTGTCTTTTAATTCCCGGCTGCAGGCAAGTGTCATCAGGTCAAAACGTTCCTGTCTCCCCTCCCAGACATTCATGCCGGACGGGATAACATGTGCCGCCTCGTCGATTTTCGCAAAATCAAGTTCGGCTTTTCCAAGCTTTACGGTGTACATGCCGCATCCGATATCCACGCCGACGACATTCGGCACTGCCTTGTCTCGGATGGTCATTGTTGTTCCGATCGTGCATCCTTTTCCCGCATGTACATCCGGCATGATGCGGATCCGCGAGCCTTCCGTCATCGGATAATCGCACATGCGGCGGATCTGCTCGATGGCTTCCTCTTCCACGACCTTTGCGTAACAGATGGCTGTATTTACTTTTCCTTTAATTTCGATCTGATCCATTCGGGTCCCCCCCTTTCCAAATAAGGTACTCTCGGAGTCTTTCTGCGCTTGATTTTACGAGCAGAAAGACTTCGAAAGTACATAATATAAAAAGCCACCTATCCCATGTGTTCAACATAAGATAAGCGGCTCCTCTTCGTTCGTATCCAGTTGTCTGATGCGTTTGCCTAATTTGTTCCTCCCGCATCATATTCCACAGAATCCGTTTCATCGCTTTTCTTAATTGAACATATCAAAACAAAGCCACGCTGTTTGACGGCAAACGTTGCTTCTGGGGTATGCTCTAAATTGCAATAGCTGAAACGTATTCTTGCTGACATCTGCTTTTCCTTTCCAAAACCTTTTTGACAGATTCTTTTTTCTGCTTTTCTCCAGTGTATCATAAACCAGCGCGGTTGTCATTATACCAGTAGTTTAAAATTACCCGGAAAAGAGGAATATCCCCGTCAATGACGAGGCTATCTTCCATGCTTGTGTTTAATAATCTGCTTGTTTCAACTCACAGTCGGTATTTTCACGGAGTCTGACATGTCGAAAATAGTTCGACTATGACTTGCCTCATGCCAGTGGAGGATACCGATTTCTCTCCGCCCGCCACTGCCGTTATGTTTCTTTTAACAATTCATCTCACCGCTTTAGAAGCGGGGGGACTTCTTGTCTACTGATGTTAAAATGAGAAAGTTGTCCAGACTTGGCAGGCACTTGCCGGAGATCCATTTGTAGACCGCCTGTGGATTTTCGAAACCCATGGCGTTCTGAATGTCTCTCACGGTGTATCCGCTTTCACGAAGAAGGGATTTGATGCGGCTGCCAGTTTCTTTCTGCTGGATTGACAAATAAATTGGTTCCATCCTGCACCTCCATATGTTTAAGCCATCCCGAAACACAGTTTTATCTTATCATCCAGTACTGGAAAAATCCAGTTTTTTCTTCCTGTTTCTACACAACCCGAATGATCTGTTCGTACAAAAGGATTTTCTTTTCATCTACATTCCGATTGTCATGATAATGGCCGAAGAACCATTTCTGAAATTGTACGGTCTGTAAAATTTCTTCGAGATATTCCGTCTCGCGATCCTTCTGGAATAGGCCTTCGCCGATGGCATCCTGCACAGACGATGCACAGCTGTGGGTTACAATAAAATCCACCCGATTGTCGTGTGCTGCAAGATTGTTCCGTCCCTCTTCCATCTCTTCTTCGGATGCAAGCTCCTCTTTCCACCAGCTCAGGTGATTGATCCGGTACGGCTTCCAGCCGCGGTCGAGTTTCTTTTTCTTTTCCTGATAACTGGGATCGCTCCGATCCAGAATGCCGCCGCTCACGTCGTGGCTGCTCGCCCCGCCGAACGTGAAAAACGTTTTTCCACAAAGTTCAAATACCTGCCCGCGCATCAGATGCAGCACCGATGGGCGGATCTCATGCACGTTTCCGCCGTGCCACTCTTTCACCGGGTATTCTTCATACAGCCGGTCGAAATTTTCATGGTTGCCGTCCACGAACAGTGTCGTAAACGGTTTCTCCTGCAGCCATTTGAGCAGATACCGTTCCTCACTATCCTCGCCGCCCTCACTCCAGACCCCGCCGAAATCCCCGCAGATGATGACAAAATCATCCTTCGTCATCTCTTTTTGCTCCGGAAATATCCGCGTATTGAATCTCCGAAAATCCCGATGGCAGTCGCCGGTTATGTAAATCATTCTGCACCGCACCCCTTTCCTGAAAAATAGTTATCTTTTATTATACTTTTTCCGGCACGGTTTGTCATTCTACCTGTGGTTTAAAAAGTTTTACTGCTGATTAAACAATAATAAATCCCTTTCTTCTGCTAAGTAAACAATAGCCAAAACTTCCCCTTGACTTCAAATATCGGCGTCAACGTCATCAGCTTTACCACCGACGATCTTCGGGAAATTTATTCTTTCATGGGTGACCTGGACGGCCTTGCCATCCGCTATGCCTCCGCTTCCCCGGAACAGGAAAAGCTGCTCGCCGAGGCGAAAGCGATTCTGGAAAGCGGACGAAAAGCTGCAAAAACAGGTGATGCCGAAACCTGGAACAACTGCTCCGATGAATTTCATCTCGTTTTTTACCGCTACTGCAGCAATTCCCGCCTGACCGAATCCGCCGAACGCCTGCGCAGCGGAATCTCGATTTTTTCCAATCAGTACAGCAAAGAGACGGTAATTCAGACGCAGATTGATGACGAGCATCAGGCCATTTTTGACGCATATCAGAATGGTGAAATTGAAAAAGCCGTCCAGATGATGAAATCTCATCTCGACGACTCTCTCAAATATGCGCTCTCGTTTTTACCAGAGAATTAAAATTCGTATTCTATTTTTCTGCAGCTTTTTCTTCAATCAAATGATGGTTCAGCCATTTTCCTGACTTGAACCGGATGGTAAAGAGAATGGAACGCAGGCTCCAGTCTGCCGCCATACCGATCCAGACGGCAATCGGGCCGAATCCCCATACACGGCACAAATAAATACAGAGACTCACACGGCACAGCCACATCGTGCAGCAGGATGTGATCATGGAGAATTTTACATCTCCGGCAGCCCGCATGCCGTATCCCGGGACAAACGCCATGACCCAGCAGAGCGGCTTTGCAATTGTGATAAAGATCATCATCTGCATGCAGAGCTTTGCACTCTCTGCCTCCATACCGCCGATCATCGTAATCGGTTTTGTCAGCACAAATACCAGCAGACAACTTGCAACGATAACCACTTCTGACAGCCAGCACAGTTTTTTAATATAGTAGATTGCTTCATCCTTCCGGCCTGCGCCAAGACACTGACCGACTACTGTCATCAGTCCGATGCCGACACCGATCGCAGCGACACCGTTCAGATTTTCAAGGATGTTCGTCATCGCCTGCGCGGCAATGGCAACCGTGCCAAGAGTGGACACGGTGGACTGAATCGCCAGCTTTCCAAACTGGAACATACTGTTCTCGATTCCCGATGGGATACCGATAAACAGTATTTTTTTAATCAAACCAAAGTCCGGCCGAATGGAAAGATACTGCTTCACAAAAATCGGTTTGCTTTCATCCCGAAGCTTCCACAGTACGACAACCGCACAGAAAATACGCGAAATTAAAGTCGAAATCGCGGCTCCTTCGACACCCATGTGGAAGCCGAAAATAAGAATGGCATTTCCGCCGATGTTCATAAAATTGGAAATCACCGAAATCACCATCGGACTGCGGCTGTTGTTCTGCGCCCGCAGAATCGATGCGCCCGCATCGTAAAGCCCGATAAACGGGAATGACAGCAGCGTAAACAGGAAATACACCTGCGAATTTTTCATAACATCCGCTTCCACTGCCCCGAAAATCACGCGCAGCAGCGGAACACGGAAAATCAGGCAGCCCGCGGATAATGCGACGGACAGCACTGTCATAACAAAAAGCACCTGCTGTGCCGAGCGGATTGCTCCATCCCGTTTTTCGCTTCCCAGATACTGCGAACAGAGAATCGCTCCTCCTGCCGCCAGCGCAGAAAGCGCCTGAATGACTAAGATATTAATGGAATCCACCAGCGAGACTGCCGAAATTGCGGCAGAACCGACATTGCTGACCATCATCGTATCGACGGTTCCCATCAGGGAAGAAAGCAATTGTTCAATGATGATCGGAATTAAAAGCTTGCGAAGATCCGTGTTACTGTATAAATGAGTTTGTTTTGTTGTAGTTTTCATTGTTTTTGCTTCTGCATGACCTCATCTGCCGAATATGCTTTGCCAGCCCTGCCTTTTCCACACCTTTCTTTTTTCTCTCCATTCTATTCCATTTGACGATCCATTGCAATCATTTCGCGAATTTTGCTCTTATCTGATTATTTTTATCAAGCACAACATACTTTTCTATCTCATAATGACTTTTTCAGTCTTTCCAAATCTTCCTTGTCCGGGTGTGACAAAGCACGGTCAAAATTCTGAATCAGCAGATCAAGATTCGCCGGATGCTCCGGGTTTTCTTTCATTTTCACATACCGTTCACGCACAGACTGCGGCATCTTTCCCTGACACATATACTCCCCGATGACCGTATTGCTTGCATCGATCGACTGTTTGACTTGTCCGAGAATCTTTTCAAAATAGGCATCACTTCCGCCAAAACCAGCTGTTCCAAACAGAAAAATCTTTTTATTTTTTAATTTCGACAGCAATTCTAATGTCTTTTGGTCTGCATTCCCTTTGTCCGTCCAAAATCCGATATAGCATACGTCGGATTGCGGTACCTGCAAATCGTTTGTGCCAAAATAATCGCATTTGTCCTTTGGCAACGTTTCATAGATTGCATCAGCCAGCTTCTTTGTATTACCCGTTAAGCTGCAAAACAGGATCGAATAATGTTCTTTTCTCATAGCCCATACACCTCCAGTTCAGGCACTAATGTGGGAAATCCAATTTTCCTCAATAATACGTTTATCGCTATTTCCTGTCAATCTTCAATCAAACTGAAAGATATTAAGTCCGGTTTCTTCATCATGAACTCTGTCCACTCTTCCGTCAATTACCGTAATGACCAGTTCACAGGTTGCACTGACAATCGCTCTGTTCAGGTGTCCTCCAACCACCTCGCCGTTCTGATTTCCGGCGCTCATATGAAGATGGGCATAATATTCCCCATCCATTGTATTGATTGTACCTGTCAGTGATGTAATTTCATAATACCCCTGGAAGCTGTTTGCATCATATTTCTTCTCGTCTGTCTTGTATACTCCGACTGTGAAATCGTTGATCGCTCCAAGAGCCTGGATACTGGCAAGCTTTATATTCTCCTTTATGGCAATTACCTTCAGCTGCTCCAATATTTCCTCATCTTTGTCAATCCTTGCTACTATAACATTGTCAAATTTTCTGTATTCCATTTCGTTCTCCTTTCTTTTTTCGCCCGGTCACTTTTCAGACATTTCCTGCTGCTCATCGCATGGCAGATTCTTGCTCCAGGCGGTTGACGCTCCCCACTGCCAACGCAGGAACATTCCTGTTTCTCCCACTCCTGCAATAACCTCAATATTTATTCAGGAAATGCTCCCTGTTCGGGTACTCCTGCCGATATGCCCGGAGGGCGGCTTCCCGGAGCAGGGTAAATTCTTTTTCCATGCGGAGCAGGTGAGGTGCCTTAAAGGCGATCATGCTGATCTGTTCAGCGATTTTTTTTGCGATTCCTTCTTCGGATAATTGTCCCATGCCGAAGACCATAGAGGTAAATCCTCTTCCTCCTCTGCTGACCTGAATAAATTTCAGGAATACATTGTACAGTTCATCCGCAAGAATCTTCTGATATCCCTCCTCTGACTGCATGGCTTCTGCCAGGCACAATGTGGAGAGAATCCGGGCTCCCATCTTTCTTCTGTCGCCTCCCAGGTCCAGAGAAGTTCCTTCCGCCAGATACTTCAGTTCCATCAGGCATTTGACAAATTCATCCTTCTGGAGCCTGCGCTGCCCGTACCGGGCCGTCCAGAGCCGGGTCCGGTATTCTTCTGCCCAGGCTTCCTCCTCTCCGATATGTGCTTTTAAGATCTGCTGCCGTTTCGCCGGATCTGTCTCCTGATAAAAATCTTTGGTCCATGTATGTTCCATCTGTTTTTTCCTCATTCTTTCTGCCTGCAAACGCAGCCTTTCTGCTTACATTCCGGAATGGGAACTTACCTCTTCTGCGTTCAGATATTCATTGATATTGCTGCTGTCTACCTTCTGATATTCCGAAAAATAGTACCGTCCTTCTTTCAGGATTTCCTGGTCAAATTCCTCTCCCGCGAACAGCTCCACTGCCATTTTCGCCATTTCCTTTGCCTGGTCTACTCTGTCATTGAGGATGCTGCCCTGCATTTCTCCTGCCTTTACGGCTTCCAGAGCCTCTTCCAGACCATCAATTCCGAAAATCACCGGCCAGTCTTCCCGGACATAGCCTGCTTTCCGATACGCTTCCACAGCCCCAAGTGCCATCTCATCGTTGTTGGATATGACAAGCTCAATTTCTTTTCCGTACTGGCTGATCAGACGGTTCATGCGGTTCTCCGCCTGTCCCCGGTTCCAGTCCGCCAACTGATAGCTTAGCTTTTCCAGTATAACATTATTTTTCATCAATGTCTTTACGGAATACTCTGTTCTGCTGATGGCATCCTGATGACCTGCTTCTCCTTCCAGAAGCACGTACTGAATCTTTCCGTCCTGATTTTTATCGACTTCCGGATGGCTGTTGATGTATTCTGCTGCGATCTCACCCTGCATAATCCCGGACTGTTCTGCATCACAGCCCACATAATACAGCTTTTCCCACTGCATCAGGTCTTCCCTTACCGGTTCCCTGTTAAAAAAGATCACCGGAATATCTTCGTTTCTTGCCATTCGGATGATCCGGGACGGAGCTGTCCGGTCCACAAGATTAATACAGAGCACATCACAGCCTGCATCGATCATTTCTTCTACCTTTTCGTTCTGTTCCTGCTGATCGTCGTTTCCGCTTTTTGTCGATACGATAATCCTTCGTTCTTTGTTTTCCATGGCTTTCAGCTGCGCCTTCAGTTCATCCGTCAGTCCATTGATAAAAGGATCATCCTGCGTGTAGGTTATCACTCCGACCCGCAGGGTTTTCTCTGTCTGGTCCGACTTGCCGGAACACCCCGACAGCACAAGCACCGCACTCCCTATCGTGGCAGATAATGATACTGCCACCCTTCTTTTCTTTTTATTCATAGGAATATAAAAACCTTTCTAAATCTTCGTTCATAGAGAAATTTTCCTTGCCAAGTACCTGATATTCGGTTATATATCCTTGCATTTTATAAGACCTGTGCTCGATCCTTTTGGTTATTTCTTCCACACTTTTATAGCCGATTTCATATCCGTCCGGCACAGCCAGCCCCTGAATGTTTCCGTTATCCAGAAGTGCAATCGTCTTCAGACTGTAACCCACTCCATAGAGCTCTGCCCCCTTATATGTTCCGTTTTCTGCCTGCTCTCCAAATTCTTCCAGGATTCCTGCATCCAGGATGACAAGAACATCCACTTTTGTTTCCTTCTTCATCCGCTCCACAATATCCTGTTCTTTTCTCCGGTAAATACACCAGCTGATCTTGCTTTCGCTGCCTTCCAGCGCCTCGTTCAATCCACCAATCTCCGCCTGTACAGCCTCGGACATTTTCCAGTCGGCGATAATTCCGATCTTCTGCTTTTTTATTTTCAGCTGTTCTCCCAGCCACCTTCCGATCTCCCGGTAATCCGGCTGGATCGTGGGACTGGCAGTTTCCCCTTCTTTTACCGCCAGACCATCTGCAATCAGCAGATACGGTTTCTTTCCACACTCTTTTTTCAGCATATTTTCCGTCTCATGACCGGGTGCCGGATATATGATAAAGCCATCAATATCGTTGTCCTTCTGTTCCCTGATAAATTCTCTTTCCGCCTCCGGCCCGCCGATCTCTTCCGTGTTACAGATAATCATATGGACGTGGTTCTCTGCCGCAGCCTGCTTCATTCCCTTGATCAGGGCATCCCAGCGTTTGTCACCGGACTCCGGAAGAATCACGGCAATCCGGGGCTCCGCTACGTTCTGATCGAAAATCTTCCATACAAAGAATACTGCCAGCAGCAGCAAAAGAAACTCAATTATAAGAAATTTTATTCTGTTCTTTTTCATCTGCCCGGTCTCCTCTGTATATATTTTTGTAATTCCAATGCTTCTGCGTTTTCCGGTGTATATGGGACTGCCGGAATACGGATCGTAACCCTTGTTCCTTCGTCCGGCTCACTTTCTATGGAAAGTCCGTATTCCTCTCCAAACATCAGTTGGATTCTGGAATGCACATTGATCACGCCCACGCCGGAGCCATGCTTCGGAACCTTGCTGTTATCCGTCAGAATATTTTCCAGAACCTCTTCCCGCATACCCATCCCATTATCTTCAATCGTAATCAGGATGTCATCGTCTTTCTTTTTTCCACTGACGATGATCATACCATCATCATCCTCATCCATATTGCCGACACCATAATAGATGGCATTTTCCAGAATAGGCTGGATCACCAGCTTTACAATGCAGTAGTTTTCAATCTCTTCCTCAATCCGGAATTCTGTTTTAAACCGCTCTTTGTACCGGGCCAGCTGGATATTCATATAGCTTCTGCTGTGCTGCAGCTCATCCTGAATGGGAATGATGGTCTTACCGCGGGACAGGCTGACACGAAGTAATTTTGCCAGTTCGGAAATCATACGAACCGCTGCTTCATTTTCCTGGGCTTCCACCATCCATGTGATGGACTCCAGCGTATTATACAGAAAATGGGGGTTGATCTGGCTTTGCAGGGCATCCAGTTCACTTTTTCTTCGTTCATTTTGCTGCCGGATGATCTCGTCCATCAGTTTTTCGATCTGTTCATAGGACTTCTGCACAGAATATCCCAGATGGCGGATCTCCGAGGAGCCGCCGATATAGATATCCGGTTTTCCTCCTGCCTCGTGGGCCTTGACGGAAGCGTCCAGTTCCCGGATCGGCTTGGATATCTTCCGGGATACCAGCTGGTTTCCCTCCAAAAGCATAACCAGAAGGACCAGAATGGTAGCAAATACATAGTAACGGAAGTTTTTATAGTTTGCTGCCTGCACGCTCTCCGGCACAACACCGATCATCTTCCAGCCTGTGTAGGCCACGCTGCCGACGATCACGGTCTCGTTCTGACCGTTAGAACGGATCTCGTAGGTTCCGTCCTCGTATTTTGCCGCGTCCAGACTGTTTTCTTCAAATAATCCGCGGTTTAACTCCGTTCCCCGTGGATGGTAGATCATCTCTCCGTCCTGACTGGTCAGATAATAGTAGATTCCGCCGGAACAGTCATTGATCTGTTTCATCACGTCCCTGATCACAGAATATTTCATATCCAGCAAAAGAATACCTGTTTCCGGTGTCTCTCCCTTGTTGACATCTACATACCTGCTCAGGGAAACGACCCATTGGTACCGATAGGATCCATCCTCAAACAGCTCCTGGATATGCGGTGTGGAAAAATGTATATTTTCAATGGCATCTTCCGCATTTTTGTACCATTCCTGCGTCGGCACCTTTACGTTTTTCTTTTCTGCCGCCACCGGCTCCGATGCGATCAGATTTCCTTTGGGGTCATACAAAGCCAGACTCTGAATCTTATCGGAATTGGTCTCATAGAGCAGACTGAACTGCTCCGAGAATTCCCGGCTGGATATATCAAACTGCTGGACTACGTTGTAGTTTGCCCCGTTCAGGATCTGACGGATATCCAGCAGATCTGCATTTAACCGGTCTACGGTAGCCTCCACGGTAGCTTCCGTGTTGTCTACCGCTGTTTTTTCCAGAGCCAGCTTGAATCGATGGTAAAGCAGCAATCCCATTACAATGATCGTAACCAGTGAAATCGCCATAAGGACAGACAGGATGATCGACTGTATGTTAAATACGATATTCTTCCGGGAATCCGGCTTTCTTTTTCTGTCTTTCATGTATCTTCCCTTTCACCTGTTCCCTCTTTCCCGGAAGCTCTGTATTTGGAAGGGGACACACCGAATTTCTTTTTGAATACATAGCTGAAGTAGTTCGCATCCTGATATCCTACTTTTTCTGCGATCTTGTAGCTCTTTTCATCGGTGTTCAGCACCATTTCTTCTGCCCTGTCCATTCGGTAATCGGTAAGATAGGAGACAAAGGACTGACCGGTCTCCTTTTTAAAAATGGACGAAAAGTAAGAATTGGACACCCCAAGATCTGCGCACACGTCATCCAGGGAGAGCGCCGGTTCCATATATCTGTCTTTTACGATATTCTGTGCATCGGTAATCATCCGTCTGGAGGTACTGTTTCTGGTACTTCTCAGTTTTTCACTGATGGCCATAGACATATTGATGATCCAGTTTGTCATAGAGTTTTCATCTAACTGAGTCACTCTTTCGTAAAGATTCTGTACATTTCCGGAAATTTCGTTGAAATCCATGGAATTATTGGCACAGAATTTGAAAAATCCACTGACGATCTCCATGGTAGCCAGATTGTACTGGCTGATGGTGGCTGCATTCTTATGGAGCTTTTCTGTCTCCTTGATGGCTTCTTTCCGGATCTTCTCCTGATCCCCTACATGAATGGCACGAAACAGCTCCTGCATCCTTGTTTCTTCTAAGGGAACCGCCTTTTTTGACTCTTTGGGAACGATCTCTGCGATATTGATGGCCCGTTTCGTTCCGTACAGGACACGGTAGGACACTGCCTCTCTGGCTCCCTCATAGGAAATACTGATATCGTACAGATTGTTGCAGACGGTTCCGATTCCTGCGGTAACCGCCGCTCCCATAATTCTCCATGCCCAGCGGCAGAACCGGTCACACTTGTCCGTCAGTTGAGCTATTTCATCTTCCGAGTGGAGTTCCATGATCAGAATCGTATTACCCATATAGATGAATTCCTGGCAATTACAGTTCTCCATCAGCCGCTGTTTGATCTCACGTTCCACGGACATGGATAACAATAAGGGATTCATGCCATCCGGCACATCATTTTCCGAGGTGTGAAAAATCATACAGCAAAACAAAGGTCCCTTCATATCCACCCGATAGTCCAAAAGGAATCGTTCATAGTCCTCTTCCCTGACCCTTCCCTCAATCAGGGAAATGAAGAAATTGGACTGCAGCTTTGGTAAGACCTCCTGGAAATAGTCTTCCAGTTTTTTTACATTTAACTTTTCTTCCCGTTCCCTGTCCAGCGTGGCTTTCAGCTTCATCAGGCTTTCTGACAGCTCGGTGGCGCTGATGGGTTTCAGCATATATTCCTTAATTTCCAGATGGACGGCCTCTTTTGCATATTCGAATTCGTCAAAACCGTTGCAAAGCATAATGTAAATATTGGGATAGTCCTGATTCAGTTTTCTTGCCAGTTCCAGTCCATCCATGTAAGGCATCTTAATATCCGTCAGTACCACATCCGGCTGAAGTTTTTCCACCAGCTCCAGAGCCTTCACACCGTTGGTGGCACTTCCCACTACATCAAATCCCAGGTCATTCCAACGGATCTTTTTTTTCATAACGTCGATGACCTCTACTTCATCATCGACAAGAATCACTTTATATTGTTCCATCCTTATCCTCCTGTTTTGCGGAGCATATTATTGTTCCTTTATTATAGCAGAAGATTGCTCTCTGCTGAATGAATAGTTATAAAATTTTCCCAAAACAGAATAAAAGACCGCCCTGGTCATCCATCGGACGACCGGGCTGTCTTATATTCTATCTGTTTATGAGTATTTAATTATTTTTTCTGTACATATTTCAGACAGTCAAGTGTTACGGCTGCCAGAATGATGATACCTTCGAAGATGAACTGAAGGTTGGTATCAATACCCAGAATCGTCAGGGCGTATGTCAGGGAGGTAAAGATCAGTACACCGGTTACAACTCCGGAGATCTTACCGATACCACCGGTAAAGGATACACCACCAACTACGCAGGCTGCGATGGCATCCATATCCCATCCCTGTCCGTAAGCTGCACTACCGGAACCAACCATACGGTTGCATTCCAGCCAGGAACCGAAACCATACAGGATACCTGCCAGCATAAATGCTCCCATCGTTACTTTGAATACAGAGATACCGGATACTGCTGCAGCTTCCGGGTTTCCACCTACCGCATACAGGTTTTTACCAAATGTTGTTTTGTTCCAGATAAACCATACAATGGCAACTGCTGCAACAGCCCACAGAATGATGGTCGGGAATTTTCCGATCTGCGGAATGAATGTACTCGGGATGGCAGAATCAATCGCACCGAAGGATACACCCTTGGTCGCATAGGTAACCAGACCGAAGATGATCAGCATGTTCGCCATGGTAGAGATAAACGGATGCATTTTGAATCTTGCCATGAAAAATCCGGCAATCATGGCAAATACTGTTGTAAAGATCACACACATTAACAGTGCAAACAGTGCTTTTGCTGTAGCAGGCATAGCGGAGAAGTCAAATACATGGCCGAATACGGCACCTGTATTGATTCCGTTATGCATGATGATGGTTGCTGTAACCATACCCATACCAACCATACGTCCTACGGAAAGGTCGGTACCTGTTAACAGGATCAGGCCGGCAACACCAAGTGCAAGGAACATACGCGGGGATGCCTGCTGTAAAATATTCAGGATGTTGGTAACTGTCAGCAGCTGTGTATTTTTGACGATTGGTGTGATGATACACAGTGCGATGAAAATCAGAATGATTACGATATACAGACCGTTTTTGTACAGGAACTGAGATAAATCAAAGGTATATCTGTAATTCTCCAGTTTCTGTATTCTCTGCTGCGGGAATGTGAATTTGGATGCTCTCAGCAGGTCGATCAGATGATATTTATGCATGAATGCTTCATGTCTTCTGTCCTTGATCTCCTGGAGCTTCGATTCGTGAGCCATCTGCGCGTCAAATAATTTATTTTTGAGCACATATTTCTCAGCCTTGATCTCTTCTGCATCCTTCAGGGAAGCAACCCTTTTCTGATGCTCGCTCTTCAGATCTGCTTTAACCTTCTCGTATCTGCTGTTTTCTTCTGCTTTTGCAGCTTTGCAGCTTTTGTTTACTACATCGTAATAATCCTTTTTGTAATGCGCAGCCAGATAGCCTTCTGCGTCTGCGATCAGCTTTTTGATTTTTTCTTTGTTGTCTGCTTCTACTTTTTTCGCATTTTCCAGCTCTTTTTTGCTGTTTTCAATGATCTTATCTCTCTGTGTTGCGGATAAGTTCTTATTTTCTTTTGCGATCACGATCTGTTTTTTCAGATCGCTCACTTTATCAAAGCCGTCTACGCGTAATGCATCGATTTTTTTCTGGATTTCTTCCACATATTCATCGATCGGCTTCAAAAGCTTTGCTTCTTCTTCCGATGAAATAATAACGCTGTTTTCTGCCATTTCCAATTTTCCTCCTGTTACAGGTATTTAGCACTGAGTCTCAATAATTCTTCCTGGTTTGTTTCTTTGGTATTTACAATTCCGGCCAGACGTCCGTTAGACATAACACCGATTCGATTGGTAATACCAAGAATCTCCGGCATCTCGGAAGAAACAACGATGATTGTTTTTCCCTGTTTCGCCATATTGATGATCAGTTCATAGATTTCATATTTTGCTCCAACATCAATTCCTCGTGTCGGGTCATCCATCATGAATACGCTCGGTGAACGTTCCAGCCATTTACCAAAGATGACCTTCTGCTGATTACCACCGGAAAGGTTGGCGATCATATCATCCGGTCCCATACATTTTGTATGCATGATCTTGATTTCTTCCGCTGTTGCACGCACCATCTTGTCATGCGACAATGCGATTCCGCTCTTATAATGCTTCATATTCGCAATGGTAGTATTGAATGTAATATCGCCCTTCAGGAACAGACCATTGGCTTTTCTTTCCTCTGTAATCAGAGCAAATCCGTGATCCATGGCATCCTTCGGGGAGGAGAAGTTCAGTACTTTTCCGTCATATACAATATTTCCTTCTGCTTTTGTACGAATTCCGAAGATGGTCTCCAGAAGTTCGGTACGACCGGCACCGACCAGACCATAGAATCCGAAGATTTCTCCTTTTTTGATATCAAAAGAGATGTTCTGCAGTTTCGGTGCATATTTTGTTGATATATTCTGTACGGAGAGAATGGTTTCTCCCGGTGTGTTGTCTACAGGCGGAAATCTGTTGTCCAGAGAACGTCCAACCATGGCGGCGATCAGTTCGTTCATATCCGTTTCTTTACTTGGCTTGGTCATGACCAGGCTTCCGTCTCGCAGTACGGATATTTCATCACAGATTTCAAATATTTCATCCATTTTATGTGAAATGTAAATCAGAGCAATTCCCTGAGCCTTCAGCTGACGCATCATCTTAAAGAGTTTTTCAACCTCCGGTGCAGTCAGGGATGATGTAGGTTCATCCAGTACAATGACTTTGGAATGATACGAAATCGCTTTTGCGATCTCACACATCTGTCTCTGAGATACAGACATTTTCTTCATTGGCTGCGTCAGATCAACTGTAATTCCCAGTTTTCTGAACAGGTCTGATGTTTCTTTTTTCATTCTTCCTTCGTCGATCACTCCAACGGAATTCTTTGGGTATCTTCCAAGGAACATGTTATCTACAACACTTCTTTCAAGACACTGGTTCAACTCCTGGTGTACCATCGCCACTCCGTTTTCCAGTGCATCCTTCGGACCGGAGAAATTCACTTCTTTTCCGTCCAGTACGATGGTTCCTTCATCTTTCTGATAGGTTCCAAAGAGGCATTTCATCATTGTCGATTTTCCGGCACCGTTTTCACCCATCAGTCCCATAATGGTTCCAGGTTTGACATTCATGCTGATATGTTTCAGAACCTTATTTCTACCGAACGATTTGCTCATGCCGTTAATCGATAAGATATATTTATTCTTATCATCTGTCATAGCTGCGCTTCCTTTTCTTAGTAAAGAAGGGTATCATTGCTGACACCCCTCTATAATTTCATTCATTTACGGTAACGATTCAGAGACCTCATCTCGATTTCGCATGGCTCCGAACCGTTGCCATTTACACTTTTATTCTGTCTCAGATTATTTGGAGAGAAGTGATGTATATGCTGCTGCATTATCGGTCTTAACCATGTTAATTGCAAAAGCATCATACTCGCTCGGGTTTCCAAGACGGTTTGTGATATTGGACTCTGTCTGTCCGTCTCCACCGATGTAATCTACCTTCAGGTTCAGCAGATCATCATATTTCTCCAGCAGTGGCTGATAGGTAGAGCTCAGGAAGTTATCCGATGCGTTGTAGATATTCAGCCATACTTTTTTGGATGGGCTCTTGCTTTCATCCAGCTGTTTTGCAACTTTATCGTAAACTTTTGTGGAATCTGTGAAATCGTTGTAGTTATCGGCTGTTACAGCAATATTTAATGCGTAGTAAGATCTCTCTTCTTCGCTGTATCTGTAATCTTCACCCTCTGTCAGGCAGTTGCCGGCTTCATCTGCTGTACCGATACCGGTATCAATGTCTACACCGTCCAGTGCGTTACGCAGAACTCTCAGTGTCAGGTAAGCCTGAACGTCTGCATGCTGAGAAATTGTTCCGCCATATCCTTCACCGATTGCTGCTACAGCATCGCTGTTTGCATCGTAACCGAAGGTAGGAACTTTGTTGTCTTTTGCCCATGCATTGAACATTGACATTCCCATACCATCGTTATTGGAAACTACAACATCGATCTGATCACCGAAGGAAGCTGTCCATGTTCCGATCGCGTTACCAGCTGTTGCAGCATCCCATGTTGCACCTGCTGAGTTTTTCATTTCCTGAGAAGCCAGCTCACGGATGGTATATGTTTTTCCGTCTACATCCAGAGTTGCATCCTGCACAACCTTTGCTTTTCCGTCTACGTTTGTTCCGGCCGGTGTAGAATCTACTCCGCCGTCTGCATCTACACCTGTTCCAAGTGCGGAACGAACACCACGTGTACGGGCGATAGAATCGTTATGTCCGATATCACCGATTGCCAGAACATATCCGATTACGCCGTCACCGTTTCTGTCGATCGTGTCTGCGTTTTTCTTGATGTAATCCAGAACCATCTGTCCCTGCAGTTCAGCACCCTGGTTTGCATCGAAACCTACATAATAAGTATTTCCGTTGAAGTTCAGAGCATCTTTGTCCAGTTCGCCGGTAGCACTGCTGGATGGCTGACGGTTGAACCAGCACAGAGGTTTGTC
>NZ_JBNMHD010000027.1:0-42663 GCF_050872605.1 Fusicatenibacter sp. | reverse complement strand
TATACAGCCACTTTCACAAAAGCAAAGATGTGGAAAATGTTAGGTATGGTAAATCAACATTACAAGACACTGCCAAATTCAGAATTGAAAAAAATTGATTATGTGATTACAGATTATGAGATCAACCACTTTTATCAGCGTTGTGATAATAAGCTGACGAATATTTTATTTTCTGCAATGAATAATCTAAAACACAGATTTGTAATTGAATTTGAAGAGCAGGTTGTGTGTGTTGACACAAATAATCATTATATTTTAGCCGATGATAGAATGAAAAAAAATATTCTTTCACTTAAATATCAAGTGCGTAAAGAGATGGGATTTGAAAGTGAACAGCAGATTTATTTAAAAATGAAAGCTGCTGAATTTTACAAAGCTGTGAATTACTACTTAAATAAGCTGTATGGATATAAGTACACCTTTAAACAATACAAGATTATATTTAATCAGAATATTGTTATGGAAGAAATACCAAAAATTGAGCAAGAATTTCAGAAAGCATTATTAAATGATAATATCATCGGATCACTGAACAGAAGTGCAAAAAAACATTATGATTCAGTCAATGCAAAAGATGCTGAATTCAGATTGCCAGATACTTATATTCAGGCACAAGAAATACTGACTGATAAACTTGTAAAGTTGAAAAATAATGTAAATGTAATTGATAGCTATGAAGCCTATGTTGATGAAGAATTGGATAAATTATTTGCTCAATAAAAAAGTTGTCCAATTAAAACATATAACATAAACACTTCTCTATATACGTTTTAAATGGACAAGTTTTGAAAAGTGTTAAATATTTTATGCAAGCACGGATAAGTGCGATGCATAGCGACACGATAGTGTCAAGAATATATGAAAACACTGGCGTGTTTATGTATGAGTGCTGTTGCACTCATACATAATACCGACCAAAGGAAAAAAGGATAATTAACCACATGTAGTTGCAAAATTCAAAGTATCTACAATATACAGATACCCCACAATACATTTACTCTTTTCTTTTTGGTTGGGGGGAAAATAAATAGGTAACATTACCACAATTATTTCTGGAAAAACTATAGGTAACATTACCACTTTTGAAAGGGAAAAAGATGGAGAAGAAAACGAGAAAACAGATTGCGGAAGAATTTAATGTAAATGTAAAGACTCTACGATCATATGTAAATTATGCAGAAAATTTAAGAATCATTGCTGAAAATCTGGGAGATAATGCGGAAAAATTTGAGGAAACCATAGATAAAATAAGCCGTAATAAAAAAGAAAGATTAAGCAATAGTCAAATAGATGCACTTGCAAAATTACCAGCAGAACTACAGATATCTATATGTGAAAGGATTATACGATTCCCACATAATGCAAAAAGGATAGTTAATAATCGGCTTGATACGAACGTAAGAACAACAATTGAAATTCCAGCATCAGTTAATGATTGGCTGAGTGATTGTGCAGCAGCATACGGAATGTCAAAAGGAAAATATATTGCAAAAATGCTTACAAATTTATACGAAAGAGAGAATGGAGAAGATGGAGAGTAAAGATTGGAAAGCCTTTGAAAAGGCAGTAAATGAACAAGATACGGAAAAATTTTATAATTTAATGCGGTACTGGCGCAGGATTGGCGAGGAATACGCCTATAACGATACATACACGGAGATTCACTTACTCCGGGAAATGCCGTATCGTGATATTCACGTAGAAAATGCCGAATTTCTCAAAATTTTAACTGAATCGCAAATTGAATATGATGATCCCGATATATATGGAAAAGCAAGCGAAATGCTTGTGCAGGCTATTACAGATGGGGACGAAAGGAAGATTAAGCAGCTAAGCAGATTTATTTATCTACTGGGCGTTAGTGAATCAACGAAACATATCACAAAGCGTGTGGATGAGTGCTTGAATGTGATTCATGAAAAATATGGAGATTCGCTTACAGAAGTTGTTGAGCTACAGGAAGAGCTAGGATTTATACCGAAGAAGGAGAAAAACGAAGATGAAAAATAAAGCGTTTGAAGGATTTTTGTTTAAACTTACACATCCCGTATCATACGATTTTAATTCAGAGGAACGGGAATTGATTGCAGAGAATGTAGCGGTCAAAACCAAAATTGCAACGGGAGCAGATATTGATATAGCGGATGTGTGCCACCTTATCAACGATGGCAGCAGTGATCTTGATTATTACAAGACTGTTGGAAAAATTGCAGCAGCATGGGAAGATGTTGGATTTGTTGCAGAAATGCAGAAAATGCTTGCTGTGATCGGAGAATACCACCGACTGAAAAGGGACTCTGAAAGTCTGAGATTTTTTGCTGAAAAAGACAGAAACGAATACGGAAAGCGGAAGTAATTGAGTGATTTTTGCACTCTTTTTCTTCTGGTTGGGGAAGGAAAGAATATGGCTAAAAGTGTTACAAAATATAATATAGTGCAAGATTTTGCTGCTATGCATGGATTAAATCAAGAGACAGCAAAAATGTATTTAGATACATTTGTTACGCTCATTACTGAGGGATTACAGGAGCGTGGAAAGGTACATCTTGCGTACCTTGGAACATTTGAACGAAAGGAAGTTCCGGCAAAAAAGCTGTATAACTTCCATACAAAAGAGTTAGAAGAATGCCCGGCACACGGCGGTATAAAGTTTACTCCGTGTGAAGCATTGCGAAAGGATTTATATTAAATGGAAAATAAAATATTAGAGATTTGCCAGGATATCACTGGTAGACGTAAACTGAAGATTGTCCTTCATGAGATTTACCCAGACGAAAATCATTGGAATATTAACGGAATTACTTACCTTGAACAATATACAAGAGATAATGCAGATACCGTAAAAGGAATGCCGTTATGTGCTGAGTTTTTGGATGCAAGCAAAGAAATTCCTTACGGACATGGTGTTACGGGAACATTGAACAATTTGCCTGTATTTGAGGATTCCGTACAGGTTGGATCATTTGATGATTGGTCGATTGAAGATATTGAGATTGACGGAACAGTACATAGATGTCTGTGTGGAATCGGCTATATCAATGAAAGCCGATATCCTAAATTTTGCGAATGGATTGATCGACAGATAGCAGAAGGAAACAAAGTGTTTGGCAGCGTTGAATTTGTCGGAACGCCGGAGAATGACGGAGAAATTATATACCGTGACGGCTGGAAGCAAACAGGACGTATTCCTAAAGTTTATGATTACAGCGGATTTTGCATTATAACGATTAAACCGGCAGACGATACGGCTATGCTTTTAGAATTTGATAAAGCGAAGCAAGAAAGAAATGAAATGCCGGAAAATGAATTTGATTCTATATTTGGCGGTGTCGAAAGAAATACAGCACAAGATAAGGAATTTGACAATGTTTTTCTTGCAACAATCGGCACAATGTACGGCGATGAAGAGCCGGAAGAAAATGATAATTTTGATGATGTTTTCGAGAACGGATTTCACGGGAAATCTGTTGAAGATATTACAGATATGATTGATATTTTTGAATAACGAAGGAGAATGAAAGATGAATAATGTGATTAGTACAACAACTGAATTCAGAGATAGAACAAGAGTTGAAATTGAAAATTTAGTGCCGTGGGATGTCGGTATTCAGATCCGTACAATTCCAGGAGAAAGATTTAATGGTGCAAATGTTCCGGGAAGTCGATATCACTTTGATGGAACATTTCATAAATCAATTTATAGACAATTGACACTGGAAGAGGTTATTACACAAATTTCCCTTGAAAATCCAGCGTTTTGCGGAATTGACGGGAAAGGATCACACGCTTGTTTCCGAATTTGTGATTTTGAATTGTACAAAGCAGCGTTTGACTTGCCGGATGCTACTGAATACCCTGTTCAGCTCACAAATGAAGAAATCGAAAAATTGCTGAAAATTACAGATGTGAAAAAATTCAAAGCAAGATTGGATGAACTGGTTGTGACAGAAAGTGAAAAGTTTCAACTGGCTATCGCTGTTGCAAATTATCCCAAATTTGATGATCTGTCGTTTAAGATCACAAAACTGATCGAAGCAAAAACCGAAAGAAAATTTCAATAAAATTACTTTTTTATATACGGGTGGAATCGCCGGATTCTGCCCGAAAGCAAAAAATGAGAAGGAGAAAAAAGCACTCAAAAAGTTCAGCAAGTGCAAAAAAGTTCAAAAAGTTCTAGTGCATATATAGCACATGAACAACGAAAAATATTATGAATTTCTGTCCGAAAAGGACATTAGAGCTATCGGCGGTCGTATATCTGCTGATGAAGAGTTTAAGGCAGTGCCGGAAGTAAAGGGGTGGTTTATATCTTCTGAGGGACGTTTAATTAGCAAACGTAAAGGCGGTAATGTAAAGATTGTAAAGACTTACTTTACAACTGGTTATGAACATGTTACAACCAGAATAAATGATAGAGTTGGCAAGAAATTTGCCGTTCATCAATTGGTGGCACAAGCCTTTGTAAAAGTTCCGGCATGGATTAAGGCGAATGACATCATTGAAGTTCATCACATAATCCGTGTGAATCGTAAAGAGCGCATTGCCGGAATACATGCAGCTAGGAATTTAACATACTTGCCGAAATCCATACACAGGACAGTGGATGTAATAGCGGATATCGCAGTAAATGAAGGTGGATCATATCGGCAATATGATTTTGTAAAGGCTGCAGAAAATATGGGAATTTCCCCGTATACCCTTGCTGATGTTGTACGACAAGAGCCAACCAGCAAAGAAGAAAACTGGGCATACTATCAGTGTGCTGTTAATGCCGATGGTGTGGCGGTAGATATAGATTTTCGTCTTATCCGCACTAAAGATATTTAATCATTGTTTTCCCTGTATCAATTCCGGGGATAACATGACGTTCCAAAATTATAAAAATTCATTCAATAACCGTTTGGAGTAGTGACCGTGTGTGTTGCTACTCCATTTTTTTACGCAAAATAGGAATGCCAATGTGGCACACCTAAAATCGCCATAGGCAAGCACAGTGCCAACATGGCATTCTGTTTTTTTACTTTTATTTCTGTGCAAGAGCTTCTTGTGTGAACGAAATTTTTTCGCCCACGGTTTAAGAAAAGAGCAGAAAGTCCATAATGGACTCTCTGAAAATAGGGCAGAAATCCACAAATTTCTCTCTTTCGTGTACGTGTTTTTTAGTCGAACTTTTCCGCACCGAACAAGCGTAAAAACGCACCTTTTTACGGAAAACGGTCATAAAATGGGCAGCGTGTCGAACACAGTCTAGGACATGAATTTTTTTCGCATCCATTGCCAGTTAAATCAAATTGCAGTTTGGAGGACTTAAAATTATTTGAAGTCCTATTATGCTGATTATGGACATGCTCAATAGCCAAAGCCGAATAATTCGGACTTGCCAAAATAAGCAGCGTTCAAAGCCGAATAATTGGGGTTTGATGTATGATTTCAGTTTTTGGCAAAAAAAGACAGCGGATTTTGCGCCACTGTCTAAAAGTAATCATTACATTATTATTGCATGTTTAATTTTGCCGGAAGCTCATCGGGTGTAACTTGATGATTTTTGTCTGAAAGTGCTTCACAAAGACGATCAGCGTTTGCCCAGGTGTTTGGGATAACTTCCATGATATCGTTCGGCTGGCAGTCTAACCAGATACAGAGAGCTTCAATAGATTTGCTGTCAACGGATGTTTCACGGGTTCTTTTTTCGTATTTGGCTGGTTTTGTGCCCGGAATTTTATAATTATATTCCTCAAGAATACCAGTGCCCAGTTTTAATTTACGCAAGGTTTCCTGCCCTATAATATTATCATTTCTGATATTGGATGTATTTTTTCCTTTTGCTTTCATCAATTCAAACAATTTTTGGTAACTAATCATAGTAGAATCTCCTTCTTACACTAATATTATAGCATTTTAGGGGGATTATTAGCAAGTCCATTTATTATTGTGTATTTAAGTATTAGCAAAAAAGGGGCAGCAGTTACGCCACCCCGGTATGAGCTATAAAATAAATGTTATGAAAAATAATCAACGATTGCCCGGACTTCATCGGGATAAATTTTAAACTCTTCAACGGTATCTTCTTCGCCGTTTTTATACATTTTCATAAATATTTTTTTAACTTCTGCAAGCGGATCAGACACCCACAGAATATAGTCTGTATTTTCGGGCATCGTTTCAAAATACCGATTTATTCTAATTCCAATAGAATCTAAAGCGTCAATGATATCATCCGGCTGCACTTCTGCCAGAATGTCCCGAATGTTAGTGGTTGTAGTGCTGTATGTTCCATTTTTTCTATAAAATAAAAATTGCATATGGTTCTCCTTCTCCCCGTGTGCCGTTAGGTCAGCAATGATATTATTTTGTCCGGCAGCAGAGCCGAATATTTAAGCAATAAATGTAACTTTGGCAAATTTGCCGTTATTCATTTTAGGGTAAATTTGTTTCATTGCCCGGTCGATACCGGTTGATTCTTCAAAATCTTCATAAAAATAGTAGATCATGCTTCCTGTTGCGGTTGTAATCTCAACACCAACGCCTTTATGTCTTTTTAATTTTGCCATCATTTCAACTTTTGTCATTGCTTTTCCCTTCTTTCTTTATAAGATTGTTGATAATGCGATTACCTGAGCTTCTGACAAGTGGTCAATCACTGTATTCCCGTTTCTGTCTGCCAGTTCGTATTCATTTGGAATAGTTCCAAAGAATCCGTCAAACTGATTTGATAAGTAATAACCTTTTTCATATAACTTTCTTTCCGCTTCTTTCATTGGTAGCCTCCTGTATGTTTTTGTCTGTGATTTGCTTTGTTGAGATAATTATACACAAGTATTAGTGTAATTACAATTGGCAGATCAACCAGAAAATATAGAGAATAAAACACTAATATTTGTGCAAAAACACAATTGACTCAGACACAAGTATTAGTGTAAGATGTAATCAAGATAAATAAAACGAAGGAGGAAAAACGTATGATGTACTTCACGGATATTCATTCATTAGAAGAACTGAGAAAAGAATATAAAAGACTGGTAAAAGAAAATCATCCAGATAACGGCGGTTCTGAGGATGCTATAAAAGTTATCAATGTTGAATACGAAATAACCTTTAAAGTGTTAGCAAAAGCAGATACAACCAACGCCAGAAAATATGATATGGCAGCAGATGAACAGATTCGGGATATTATCAATATAATTATAAATTTTGATATTAACATTGAAATATGTGGATCTTGGATTTGGGTGTCCGGCAACACATACACTTGCAAAGATGATTTAAAAAGTAACGGCTTCCATTGGGCAAGCAAGAAAAAAATGTGGTACTGGCATGATCCAGAAGAACAGACAAGAAGTAACGGAAAAACCACAATGGATGATATCCGCAATAAATACGGATCAGAAACAATCAAGAAAGTAGAAACAAAGATGTGTATAAGTGCATAGAGCTTAGAGGGACAGAGTAATGTCCCTTTAATACTAAAATAGTAGGAAAGGAAGTTGAACAGATGAAGTACATCATTTATCACAGCAATGACAAAGTTAGCAGAGCTGACGGAAGAAAAGAATTATTAAAACAGATATCACAATTGAGAAAAGAAGAGATTGAAGACATACGAAAGCTGTACAAGTCCGGCGTTACGGATTCGGTACTTGAATTATACAAACCGTATATGCGATAATAAAAGAAAAAGTACCAAAATAACGGTCATTCAAAAAGTACCAAAAATAGAGTTGTAGGAAAAAGAAAATCGGGTGTGGAATGTATCAAGATAACGGAACGCTTAATATGGTACATTCCACCGTCCCAAAAGAAAGGAAAAAGGACATGAAAAAGAAAATGATAATCGGCTATTGCAGAATTTCAACGGCACGACAGAACATTGACAGACAAGAAAGAAATATTCTTGCACGCTACCCGGATGCAAAAATCTACAAAGAAGTTTATACCGGAACAAAAATTGATGGGCGAAAGTCTTGGAATATGCTATACAAACTTGTGAAGTCGGAAGCCGAGAAACAAGATATAACAATCGTCTTTGATTCGGTATCACGAATGAGCAGAAATGCAGACGAGGGATTTGAACTATACAAAGAACTGTACAGTATCGGAGTTCGTTTAGTATTCATTAAAGAGCCACATATAAACACAGATACATATAAAGAACAGTTAAATAAGCAAATCAAATTAGATACAAGTACAAGCGATAAAGCAGAAGCTAAACTAATGAACAGCATAGCAGAAGCATTAAATACTTATATGATGGATTTAGCGGAAAAGCAAATAAAATTAGCTTTTGAGCAATCGGAGAAAGAAGTTGCAGACCTGAGAAAAAGAACGGCAGAAGGACTCTTGACCGCCAAATTAAACGGAAAACAGGTTGGACGGGTTGAAGGTCGTAAATACGAATCTAAAAAGGCAAAGACAGCGAAAGAACGGATCATAAAGATAAGTAAAACTTTTGAGGGCAATCTTGCGGATGCTGAATGTATTGAAATGTTGCAGATTAGCCGGAATTCCTACTATAAATATAAAGCTGAGATAAAAGCGGAAATGTCGTGTTAAATTGTTATAAATGTTTTGAACCGGGGGCGAAAATCCCCGGTTCTTTTTATTCTGGTTATTCTTCCCTGCAAGAGCAATCATTTTATTTTGTAGAATGGTAGGGGGTATATTTACATTTTCACGGCGATCCGGCTGGCGTTCATTCCGCTTCGAGGTCTATCTCAGTCTGCTATTAAGGTATGAGAAGTCGAACCTAAATTACCAGGTATATTTACAATCGAGGCATTCAAAGGATTTCCCCAGTTTTCGTGAAGCTAATCCTGTAGCGGTTACGGAGATAGCACGGCTTGTTGTTGTAATCCGGCGAGTATGTGTACCTCCACAAGTCGGACATTTAGGATGATCTAATTTGTATTGCCGTTGTTTTTGCGCAGCTTGTGCTTCTTTTGATTTTGCAATGGCTTCTTGAACCCTTTTGTCAGTTTCCATCATTTTATCTAATTCAAGAATAGTATTGCTATCGGAAAGTGAATTTTTATACTTATGAAGTTTATATAATTCTTGGATGAAGGCTATATCTAATATGAGGAAAACAATAAAAATTAAAAATCCCAAAATCGTTAAACCAGGGGAATTAGCCGGGAAAAGTCCAGCAATAGTAAGGAGCGCACCTAAGACGGTAAATACTACAGTCATACATAACATTCCGATATTTGTATTCGTTTTTTTACTTATAAATTCTTTTGAAAAGTCAATGTTAGTTGATGTTTCTGTTTTTGAATCAGTTATTCCCATTTTTTAATCCTTTCGTTTTTAGAGTTTAGTTAGGTTTCCATTTATTACCGCAATTTCCACATATATTTATGACTTTACCGCTGCCAATAAAGCCGAGCATAAGGGAATATCCTCTTGTTGTAGTCGTAACAGAGGTTGAGCCACATTTCGGGCATTTTAATGTGTTTTTGCTTGTTGGTTGTATATTGTTTATACGCCCATTTCCTACTCTTTTATATGATCCGTCAAATTCTTTTGGCACTGCATGAGTTTTTAATATAATATTTAGAAGTTGTTCTGCAGCATAAATAGAGATAGTTTGGCATTGACCAAAAATCCACCCTTTTAATCTCTTCTGTTCATCAGGAGTCATTGTTGGATAATCGTCAATCTTATTTAACGCTTCACGAAGATCACGGGGTACACCGTCAATCAGACAGAATCCGTCTGGTACGTCTTCAACTGTTGGTAATGGAAAACCGCAATGTATACACTGTTTTGATTTATCAGATATTTCTTTTCCGCATTCCGGGCATTTTATTAAAGCCATCCTAATCTCCTTTATAAAAATCTGTGACCGTAGTTTTTATCTAAATTATACTCAATATATTAAGCATAGTCAACGTGTTAAGTATGGTAATCTACTAAAAAGAGGTAGATGGCATGATATCATATGATCCGTTTTTTCAGACGCTTTTAAAGAAGAATATTACAGAATATCATTTGATTTACAAAGAGGGTATATCGGCAAACACCATTCATCGCATGAAAAAAGGTCTTCCGATTACTACAAAAACATTAGATGCGTTGTGTTTTATCCTGGACTGTGAAGTACAGGATATCATAGAACATGATAAAAGCGAATAATTATGAAGCTGGCACGAATGATGCCAGTTTTTTTGCGCTTAGAGGGGGAAAATGTTAATAAGAAAAAAATATACAATTATGCTAAAAAAAATTACTATGTGATAAAAACTGATAATGAAAACAAATGTCCAGATTGTATGCAGACAATGAAGATAATCGGCAGCAGGAAACGTATAGTCAAAGACATAATTGGCGAACAATATGTGTTTAGTTTGCGCCGTATGAAGTGTGAAAAGTGCAATGTGATACACATAGAGATCCCGGATTGTATCATTCCGCATAAACAATATTCAAAAGATGCAATCAATACAGCGATAAAAGGGCAATGTGACTATTATATAATGGAAGATAGTACAGTTTTTCGCTGGAAGAAGCAAAACATACCCGACTTGCAATGACAAAGGCATATCCGGCTGATAGGATATAAAGCCGGAGGTGCGTGATGAAACGAAAAAAATCTTTCCTTATTATATGTCTATTGTTACTTTTGCTTGTGGGCTTTACTATATTTTTTCTGTTTGGGCGGTCTGATGGTAAAATTCTGCTGCCAGTTGATGAAAATGCCGAAGACTGGGACGGCGACCAACGTCTACCCAATGGAGAAAAGCAAGACACAGCTACCATAAAAATTCCTGGATTTGATTCTCTTACATTCACAACAAATCAGAAAAATCAGAAAGTGAATTTCAAGAACCCGGAAGAAAATTCGTGCTTATTTCGCATGACATTATTCATTGACGATCAACAATATTGGCAATCTGCCGGAGGCGTTGAGCCGGGTAAGGGATACTATGACATTGAGCTTGATGATGTACTGCAACCGGGGAATTATGATGGTTCTTTACTAGTGGAGTGCTTCAAAGAAGATGGTACAGCTCTCAATAGCGCAAAAGTAAAATTCAATGTGAAAGTGGTGGAAGAATGAAAAAGAAATTGATAGGAACAGTTATGGCTCTTTCTGTATTGGTTGGTAGTGTCATGCCGGTATCGGCTTCACAGTTACACACGGACGGAGAGACAGCAAATGTACAGTTGTCATACGACAATCAAAGTACATTCTGCATAAATATCCCGGAGAGTATCAATCTGAATAATGCAGGAGGATATACGTTTACGGCTGATTATGTGAATATTACGGATTCTGAGGAAGTTTGCATAAAAATGCCAGAAGAAGCAGTACCAATGACTAATGAATGGGGCGCAACAGGATCAGTTAGATTTACAAGCGAAAATGTAAAATTTTTAAGAGATCAAACGACAGCAGAAAACCCGGTATATGCAATGTTTGACGGTCTTTCCGCAGGTCATTATACAGGAACAGCAACTTTTACAGTACAACTGCAACCTAAAAGTAACCAATAATTATGCGAAAATGTAAGAGAAGAAGGGCGTGCCGATTGGTGCGTCCTTAAATTATAAAAAAGGATTGCCTTTTGGAAAAAATATACTATAATAAAGATATCAAGGTCAGAATCTCTATGTTGAAGGGGAAACTAAAATAGCCTCTTATGGGGCAAAGTTCCCAACCAACAGAAAAAATTGTCCAAACATAAAATTTGACCTTGCAGGTCTGTAGCAATACAGACCCACAGGGTCTTTTTTGTTATCAAAAATAGAGCAAAAACCTTGATTTTATGCGATTTTAACCGCCTACATAAAACACAAATTTTATTTATTTTCTATAACATGAAAATGAAAATGTGATGCAAATATGAAAAGTGGGAGAATGTGAGATTTACCTTTTTTGAGGATGAAGAGGTTTGTCCCACGACAAGCAGAATTTGTCCGAATCAGGATATTCATGCAGTAGCATGATTTGTGTTCAAACGTAACAAGGCCCCGGCGGTCTGTAGTGATACAGGGCGTCGGGGCCTTGTTTTTGCAGTCACGAAGGAGATGGCATGAGAAGAGAGAAGATGAAAAAGAAAAAAAGTATATGGAAACGCATTGTGCTGGGCGTGCTTCTGGTTATCAAAATGAAATTCAAACAGGGCAAGCGGAAAACGTTTAACCGAATCAGGCAAGTAGCGAAGTGGATTGCAAATATCCGCTTTGACAGTTATCCGCGCGTAATCTGTAAAAAAAGGCTTGCGGAAAAACAAGAAGTATGATAGGGTAAGAACAGAATTGACAGAGAGAGGTGAAAGGATGAGAAATAACTAACTTTTGAAGACATGAAAACAGACATTTGAAAGAAAAACGATGTTCTGAAAACAGCAGATTGCGTCTGCAGATCTGTGCTGTTATATTTTCTGTCGCCAAAAGTGGGTTATGTTCTCATCGGCCCCTCTCTTTTTTGATGCCTGCATTTCAAAAAGAATCCCGGTAAAAGGGGGCTTTTTAGGGTGCCTGGGCGAAAAAAAGAGAACAGTGTCTTTTTACTTATCGCGCTGCGCGGACAGAACATCCTCTTTTTGCATCGACAGAACAGGAACATCAATGCAAAGGGGGAATTTTTTATGGCAGAAATCCAGGTAACGAATCTTACATTTGAATATGAGGGCAGTTTTGAGCCGGTTTTTGAAGAGATATCTTTCTCCGTTGATACCAACTGGAAACTCGGTTTTATTGGGCGGAATGGAAAGGGAAAGACGACATTTTTAAATCTTCTGATGGGAAAATACCCGTATCAAGGAAAGATTTCCACATCGACGGTGTTTGACTATTTCCCATATCATGTGACGGAAACACAGAAGAAGCAGACAGCGGCAGAATTTTTTGATGAGCTGAAGCCATCGTGCGAACTGTGGCGGGTGCTGATCGAAATGGAAGATCTGCAGGCAGATGCCGCATTGCTGTACCGCCCGTTTGGAACTTTAAGCTTTGGAGAACAGACAAAAGTGTTGCTCGCTGTTCTGTTTTCTGGAGAAAATGATTTTCTTCTGATCGATGAGCCGACGAACCACCTCGACCAGGATGCCAGAGCGTGTGTGCGGGAATACTTAAAGAAAAAGAAAGGCTTTATTCTGGTCTCACATGACCGCGATCTTCTGGACGCGTGCATTGACCATGTTCTTGTTTTAAACCGCGGCTCGATCGAAGTACAGAGCGGCAATTTCACTTCGTGGTGGGAAAATAAACGGCGGAAAGATCAGTTTGCGCTGGCGGAGAACGAAAAACATCTGCAGGAGATCGCATCTCTGCGGCACGCGGCAGACCGAAGCAGCCGTTGGGCGGAGAAAAATGAAAACACGAAAATCGGTTTTGACCCGATCAAAGAACATGACCGCTGCATAAGCACAAGAGCCTTTATCGGTGCCAAGACGAAGAAAATGCAGAGCCGCATCGCACAGTATGAAAAGCGGATGGAACGGGAGATCGAAGAAAAAGAGGGCTTGCTGCAGGACATTGAGCAGACAGAAAAACTTCATGTGCAGCCGCTCATCTATCCGAAAGAACGTCTTATCTTTGCCAGAAATTTGTGTGCCGGTTATCCGGGTGGCGGCAATGTGATCCGGAATCTGAACTTTGAACTGCTCCGCGGCGAGCGCGTGTTTCTGCACGGAAAGAATGGATGCGGAAAATCAACGCTTCTGCATCTGATCCGAAACCTGGCGGAGGAGACGGGAAACAGAATGCAAGATCACAGGGAAATAGAAACCCGAAGCGGCCTTTTGACTGTGGGAGCTGGCCTTACTATTTCGTATATCAGCCAGGACACCGGATTTTTATCCGGCACACTTTCCGAATACTGCAGAACGGAAAAGCTGGACTACAGCCTCCTTCTGACACTGCTTCGAAAGCTTGATTTCGAGAGAACACAGTTTGAAAAACCGATGGAAAGCTTTTCTGAGGGGCAGAAAAAGAAGGTACTGATCGCCGCAAGTTTTATCACGCCGGCGCACCTTTATATCTGGGATGAGCCGCTCAACTACATCGACGTGTTCTCACGCATGCAGATTGAACAGCTTCTCCTGAGCGCCAGCCCGACGATGCTGGTCGTTGACCACGATGTGCGGTTTCAGAAAAAATTGGCGACGCGGACAGTGAAACTGTAAAGTTACTGTTCACACAGCAGTGAAACACTTGGTGTTTCGCTGCGTAAGAAAGTGATTCAGGCGTGAGCAGCCCTCCTTTTGCGAAGCAAAACTTTAAATGCGGGATGCGAGTGTTACAGTTCGCTGGGAACCAGTGAACTGTAATATTATAAAAAAAGAACAGCAAACAGGATACCCCGGCGCGTTGAAAACTGCGTCGGGGTATGGTAAAATGAACTCCGAAAAACAGCTGAAGGAGGATATGACAGAAGATGAATGATATGAAGCGTCTGCTCTCGTATGCAGGCCCTTACAAACGGGACATGATTTTCGGAGCGGTGCTGGTATTGGTAGAAACGTGTTTTGAACTTTTTATTCCGATCCTGATTTCCAATCTGATCGACATTGGTATTGCGAACGGCGATCTCTCTTATATTTATCGCAAGGGAATTCAGATGGGAATCTGTGCGCTTTTTGCGCTTGTGACCGGAATTTTATACGCGCACTTTGCGGCGCGCGCAACGTACGGCTGGGGAGCCGAGATCCGGAAGGCGGAGTATGAGAAAATGCAGCGGTATGCATTCTCAAACCTCGACCACTTTGCGGTGTCGTCTCTGATCACCCGCATGACAACAGATGTCACAGTTATCCAGAACATGGTGAGCGCCGGGTTCCGCCCGATCACCAGGGGACCTTCTCTTCTGATTATGGGAATCGGTCTCTCATTTTATATGAATCCGCGGCTGGCGTTCGTTTTTCTTGTGTGTACACCGCTTCTCGGCTTTATTCTTTCCCTGATCGTACGAAAAGTCGCTCCGATGTATACCAGACTGCAGTCGGTGGTAGACCGCCTGAACAATGTCATTCAGGAAGGATTGACTACGATCCGTGCTGTGAAAGCGTTTGTACGGGATGAGTATGAGGAGAATAAATTCAACGAGGTTAACACAGATCTGACTGCGGAAAGTGAACAGACATTTCACTACGCTGTGCTGAATCTGCCTGCCTTTCAGAGTGTTATGTATACGGCAATCGTGCTGATCCTGTGGTTCGGTGGAAATATGATCCTGAAAAAACAGCTTGCCGTCGGAAATCTAACCGGTTTCCTGAGCTATGTCATGCAGGTCATGAACTCCATGATGATGATCGCGAATGTATTTCTGCTTCTGACACGCTCCATGGCAAGTGCGCACCGGATTGTTGAGGTACTCGATGAAAAGGTCGTTCTCACCTCACCGGAAAACGGTGCAACAGAAGTTCCGGAGGGCAGCGTGGAGTTTGACAACGTATCGTTTAAGTACAAAGAAGAAGCAAAAGAGTACGCACTTCTGGATGTTACGCTGAAGATAAAAGCCGGCCAGACGGTTGGAATCCTCGGCGGAACAGGCTCTTCGAAAACGACGCTGGTGCAGCTCATTCCGCGTCTGTACGACACCAGTTGCGGCACCGTCCGTGTCGGCGGAAGGGATGTGCGGGAGTATGATCTTGCTGCTCTCCGCAATGCGGTCAATATTATCCTGCAGAAAAATGTGCTGTTCTCCGGAACTGTACGTGACAATCTGAAATGGGGCAATGCGGATGCATCCGATGAGGAGATCTGGGAAGCATGCCAGGCGGCGTGTGCAGATGAATTCTTAAACCGCATGCCGGATGGACTTGATACCGTACTTGAACAGGGCGCAAGTAACCTTTCCGGCGGCCAGAAGCAGCGCCTCTGCATCGCACGTGCACTGATCGGAAAGGCGAAAATTCTGATTTTTGATGATTCCACGAGTGCTGTCGATACAGCGACGGAGAAAAAGATTCGGGAAGCGCTGGCGGCGCGGAAGGATGTTACAAAGATTATCATCGCACAGAGAGTAACATCCGTTATGAATACGGATCAGATCATCATTCTCGATGATGGAAAGATTCACCGGATCGGTACACACGCGGAACTGCTGGCGGACGATCCGATTTACCAGGAAATTTACGCATCGCAGATGAAGGGAGGAGACGAAAATGGCAGCGAGAGCTTATAGCGGAAAGAAACCAAAGAACTTAAAACATACGTTGCGCGTATTTCTGTCTTATCTGGGACGGCACAAAAAAATGCTGGCGGTTGTAGCGGTACTCGTTACCATCAGCGCGGGAGCTAATCTCCTGGGAACGTATATGATCCGCCCGGTCGTCAACGGACTGGCAGACGGAGATGTGCATACACTGCTGCGCGGCGTGCTGATTACGGCACTCATTTTCGGGTGCGGCGCACTCGCAGCATACGGCTACACGCAGACCATGGTAAAAGCAGCACAGCAGGTTGTCTTTGATATCCGCCGCGATCTGTTCGAACACGTCCAGACACTGCCGCTGCAGTTTTTCGACAGCAGACGCCACGGCGATATCATGAGTCTTTTCACGAACGATATCGACACGATGGCAGATGCCCTGAACAACAGTTTTGCGATGGTTATCCAGAGCTTCATCCAGATTGTGGGAACACTGACCTTGCTGTATGTCCTGAACTGGCGGCTCTCGCTGATTGTAACGGTGTGCTACGGTATCATGTTCTGGTATATCAAGTTCAGCGGAAAGCGCAGCAAGGGTTATTATACGAAGCAGCAGAACAGCCTCGGAGAACTGAATGGCTATATTGAGGAGCTGATCACCGGACAGAAAGTCGTCAAGGTGTTCCACCACGAAGAAGAGAGCTTTACGGAATTCTGCAAAAAGAATGAGGAGCTCCGGAAAGCGGGAACCGGCGCGCAGGGGTATGCGGCGACGATGGTTCCTGTCGTTGTCAGCATTTCGTATGTCAATTATGCGATTGTGGCAGTGCTCGGCGGCCTTCTCGCCCTGCACGGAAAAGCCGATATCGGAAGCCTGGCAAGCTACCTTGTCTTTGTCCGCCAGGCGGCGCTTCCGATCAACCAGTTCACCCAGCAGAGCAACTTCCTTCTCTCAGCGCTCGCCGGTGCGGAGCGTGTCTTCGACGTGATGAGCCTGGAGCCGGAAATCGATGAGGGAAAAGTGGAACTGGTCAACGTAAAAGAAGAGAACGGCGCACTTGCCGTCTGCGAAGAGACAACAGGCCGCTGGGCATGGAAGCGCCCGGACGGAACGATGACGGAATTAAAGGGCGATGTGCGTTTTGAAAACGTGGATTTCGGCTACACGGCAGACCGTCTGATCTTAAAGAACATCAGCCTGTATGCCAAACCAGGCCAGAAAATTGCTTTTGTCGGTTCCACAGGAGCCGGAAAAACGACGATCACGAATCTGATCAACCGTTTCTACGACGTCCAGGGCGGTGCGGTTGTCTACGACGGCATTGACGTAAAAGATATCGAAAAAGACGCTTTGCGCCACTCCCTTGGTATCGTTCTGCAGGATACCCATCTGTTCACGGGAACCGTAGCAGAAAATATCCGTTTTGGAAAACTCGATGCCACGCAGGAAGAAATTGAACGTGCGGCCAAAATTGCGAATGCGGATTCCTTCATCCGCCGTCTGCCGAACGGCTACGACACGATGCTGACCTCCGACGGAGCCAACCTCTCCCAGGGCCAGCGCCAGCTTCTCGCGATTGCCCGTGCCGCCGTTGCCGATCCGCCGGTGCTGATTCTTGACGAGGCAACATCCTCCGTTGACACCAGAACCGAGGCGCTGATCGAAAAAGGAATGGACCAGCTCATGGAGGGCAGAACCGTATTTGTCATCGCCCACCGCTTAAGCACCGTGCGAAACGCCAATGCGATCATGGTGCTGGAGCAGGGAAATATCGTAGAGCGCGGCGACCACGACGCACTTCTGGCACAGAAAGGAAAATATTATCAGCTCTATCATGGAATGTTTGAGCTGAGTTAAAAAGAAAGGAGTAAAGAGTATGAGAAAATATAACCGTATTTTTCTGATCGTCCTGGATTCTCTCGGAATCGGGGCGATGGCGGATTCGGAGAAGTTTGGGGATGTCGGTGTCAATACCTTCGGCCACATCTGGGAGAGTCAGGGAGGCCTTGAAATCCCGAACCTGCGCCGCCTCGGCATGGGAAATCTCTGCGGTGTGACAGAGGATGAGGCAAAGGGTTACGCCAGAAGACTGAACGAGGCGAGCAACGGAAAAGACACCATGACCGGCCACTGGGAGATGATGGGAATTTACACGACAAAGCCGTTCGTTACGTTCACCGACCACGGATTTCCGAAAGAACTGATCGACGAGCTGGAAAAACGAACCGGCAGAAAGATCATCGGCAATAAGGCGGCGAGCGGAACGGAGATCCTCGATGAGCTGGCAGAGCGCGAGATCGAAAACGGAGAACTGATTGTCTATACCTCGGCGGATTCCGTACTGCAGATCTGCGGCAACGAGGAGACGATGGGACTGGAGACGCTGTATCATTACTGCGAGATTGCCCGTGAGCTGACCATGAAAGACGAGTGGAAAGTCGGCCGTGTCATTGCAAGACCGTACGTCGGAAAGAAAAAAGGAGAGTTCGTCCGCACCGCAAACCGTCACGACTACGCTGTCAAACCGACGGGAAAAACCGTGCTCAACGCGATGCAGGAGGCAGGATATGATGTCATCAGCATCGGAAAAATCAACGATATTTTCTGCGGCGAGGGCATCACGGAGAGTCTGAAATCCAAGAGCAGCGTCCACGGCATGGAGCAGACGATTGAGACGGCAGGAAAAGATTTTACCGGACTGTGCTTTGTCAACCTCGTCGATTTCGATGCACTCTGGGGCCACAGAAGAAACCCGGAAGGTTACGGAAAAGAGATTGAAAAATTCGATGTGAACCTTGGAAAGCTACTGGAGCAGTTAAAAGACGACGATCTGCTCCTGATCACGGCAGACCACGGCAACGACCCGACTTATACCGGAACGGACCACACCAGAGAACAGGTGCCGCTCCTTGCGTACTCACCGTCCATGAAGGAAAGCGGCCTTCAGGAGACGAAGGACACCTTTGCCGTGATCGGCGCATCTGTTGCAGAGAACTTCGGCGTGGAAATGCCGGAGGGAACGATCGGAACGTCGATTCTGGAATCCTGGAAGTAAGAAAACTTCGGCTTTTTCAGGTCAGGCGGTAAGATCCTTTGGCAAGCTTCACAAGCCGTCCCTCTTCGAGCAGCTTCTTTAAAACTCTCTGGAGCTGGCGGCGGCTGCAGTGGAGCTGCATGGCCATCTTTTCCACGCCGGAAAAGGTCTGGTCCGGGCAGCGTTCGGAGAGGTAGGAGAGGAATGCCTCCTCAAGTGTGGAAAAATTTGACTGGGAGCTGGAGTAGAGCATCAGTTTTTCGGTGACAGAAGTTAAAAGATAACGTAAAAAACGATTGTCGTTCAGCAGAAGCTCTTTGGCGGCGCCAAGCGGCAGGACGATACAAAGCGCGGTGGTGCGTGCCTCAATCTGGTGCGTATCATCGCGCTTTCCGCAGAATTCCATATCGCCGATGCAGGTAAAGCCGTCGAGATAACCGATCGGGTAGCTCGTGCCGTCGGCGCGGTTGGCGCTGATTTCGATAGAGCCGTCCACGAGAAAGGAGAGGTATTCCTCCGGATTCAGCGTGTCGAGCCGCTCGCCCTTTTCAAACTGATACAGAGAAAATGCGAGATCCGGCGTGTCGAAAAGTGACGGGATCTCATGTTTCTGAAGATAAAAGTCCAGCAGCGCAGGATCAAAAATTCGTTTCATAGAAAAAATCCTTTCACAGAAAATTTTTTGAAAACTTTTTTCTTATTGTGACATATGACACAAGAAAAAGCAAGAAAGTCTGCTAAGATAAACCAGAATGAAAAAGGTTACTGTTCACTCAGCAGTGAAACACTTGCTGTTTCGCTGCGTAAGAAAGTGATTCAGGTGTGAGCAGCCCTCCTTTTGCACAGCAAAACTTTAAATGAGGGCTGCGAATGTTACAGTTCGCTGGGTACCGGTGAACTGTAACCGAAAAAGAGGAAAGGGGAGTTTTCAACATGGAAAACGAACTATTTGAGAAAACAAAAGTGTCAAAAGCATATATGACCCTCGCGCTTCCAGTTGTGCTCGGCATGGTGGTATCGCTGATCTATAATATGGTAGATACCTTCTTCATCGCGCGGACCGGAAACACCGCACTGATCGCCGGCGTATCGCTCGGCACACCGATCTTCACGCTGATGATCGCACTCGGAGACATCTTCGGCGTCGGCGGAAGTTCTGTGATTTCGCGCCTCTTCGGCAAAAAAGAGTACGAGGACGGAAGACGGATCAGCGTATTCTGCTTTTATGCAGCGATTGCTGTCGGCATTGTGGTCAGCATCATTCTGCTTGTCGCAAAACAGCCGATTCTTGGCCTGCTCGGCTGCGATGAGACGACGTGGCAGTATGCGGGGGACTATTACCAGTGGATTGCGCTCGGCGCACCGTTTATCATCGTACAGCTGACACCGAACAACCTGGTGCGCACCGAAGGTTTTGCCAAAGCATCCATGATCGGAACGATGATCGGAGCCGTGGTCAACATCATTCTCGACCCGGTTTTTATCTACACCCTCGGCCTGGGAGCAGCAGGAGCAGCGATTGCAACAGTCATCGGCAATATTTGCGGTGATATTTTCTATGTGATCTTTATGATGAAGAAATGCCGTTATCTCTCCGTCGATTTCCGGAAACTGAAAGTGACCGGCGCGGAAGTTCTGGCTGTCCTTGCAATCGGCATTCCGGCCTCTGTCACCAACTTCATGCAGAGCATCGGCGTGACGCTGACGAACCGCTTTTTACAGCCGTATGGAACCGACAAAGTCGCAGCGATGGGAATTGCCCTCAAAATTATTATGATTTCCGTTCTTGTCATGGTTGGTTTTGCCTTCGGCGGACAGCCGCTGGTCGGATACAACTATGGTGCAAAGAACAAAAAACGTTTCAACGAGACAATCCGTTTCGCCTTCCTTCTGGAAGTACTGACCGGTGCCGGAATGGCGATTGTGCTCGGTGCGGCGGCTCCGCTTCTGGTGGGACTGTTCTTAAAAGATGCCAGTGTAATCGCAGTCGCCCAGCAGATCCTACGCGTCCAGCTCATCGGTATGCCGTTTGTAGGTATCGTACTCGCATCGACCTGTATTTTCCAGGCAATCGGAAACGGGGCAGGCGCACTGATTCTCTCAGCAGGACGTCAGGGTGTGATTTTTGCCATTGTAATTTTCTGCGCTTCAAAACTTGCCGGCTTCTCCGGGATCATTGCCTCCCAGCCGGTTTCCGATTTTCTCACTGCACTGGTGGCGGTGGTGATTCTGCTTCACTGGAAAAAGAAAGAATTTGCAAAATAAAAAAGAACAGCAAAGCGGCTGCGGCACAGCGTTCCGGAACAGGAACCTGCCGCAGCCGTTTTTGATATGCGGAGAAAACAGGATTCCTGCACAGGCGGCCGCCACGTCAAAAACACGTAAAAGTGACGAAAAACCGTTCCTTAATTCGGCAGTATTACGGGATTGCATTCCGGGAAAACAAGATATAAAATGGCATGAGATTCGACAAAAAGGGGAAACAAAAACACACAACAACAGGGAGGACATCACATGGCAACAAAGAAAAGTGCAGTAAAAGATCTGACAAACGGCAGCCCGGTAAAACTGATTCTGGGGTTTGCACTGCCGCTGCTGCTCGGTATGCTGTTCCAGCAGTTTTACAGCATGGTCGATACGATTATTGTAGGAAAATTCTTAGGCGCGAAAGCACTCGCAGCCGTTGGAAGCACAGGTTCGATCAACTTCATGATCGTGGGATTCTGTATGGGAGTCTGCAACGGATTTGCGATTCCGGTTGCGCAGATGTTCGGTGCAGGAGATCGGAAAGCACTGTGCCGGTATGTGGGAAACGGAGCCGTTCTGGCCGGCCTTCTTTCGGTGACGATGACCGTTCTTGTCTGCATCTGGTGCCGCGATATTCTGATTCTGATGAAAACCCCGTCCGATATTCTGGACGGCGCATACGCTTATATTTTCGTCATTTTCCTCGGCATTCCGCTGATGGTGCTCTATAACCAGACTTCGGCGATCATGCGGAGCCTCGGCGACAGCCGTTCCCCGCTGATTTTCCTCGGCATCTCTTCGGTATTGAACATCGTGCTTGACCTTCTGCTGGTCCGCCCGATGGGAGTAGCGGGAACTGCGTGGGCAACGATTATCGCGCAGGGAGTCTCCGGATTCTTGTGTCTCTTTTATATGAAGAAAAAATTCACGATCCTCACCTTTACGAGGGAGGACTGGAAGCTGCACAAGCACTATGTGATCAATCTGTGCAACATGGGAATCCCGATGGGTCTGCAGTATTCGATCACCGCAATCGGAAGCGTTATTTTACAGACTGCCGTCAACGGCCTTGGTTCCACGGCGGTTGCCTCTGTCACGGCAGCCGGCAAAATTTCCATGTTCTGCTGCTGCCCGTTCGATGCGCTCGGCTCCACGATGGCGACGTATGCCGGACAGAACGTCGGTGCGAAGAAGATGGATCGTGTCAACACCGGTATTTTGACAAGTTCCATTATCGGAAGCGTGTATTCCGTGGTCGTCTTAGGCGTCATGTTCCTGTGGTCCCGCCAGATCTCGCTTCTTTTTGTGGATGCATCCGAGACGGTCATCCTCGATCAGGCGCGTCAGATGCTGCTGATCAACATGGTATTTTACATTCCGCTGACCCTTGTCAATGTCGTACGCTTTACCGTGCAGGGCATGGGCTTCAGCAAATTTGCAATCCTTGCCGGCGTCTGCGAGATGATCGGCCGTTCGGTGGTAGCCTTTTTCCTGGTTCCGTATTTTGGTTACACCGCAGTCTGCTTCGCAAGCCCGGTGGCATGGATTCTCGCCGATCTGTTTCTCGTTCCGGCGTACCTGTACTGCGCAAAAGCGCTTCGTTCTCTTTTTGAGAAAAATGCGCAGATGATGTAAGCCGTGCCGCAAGATGGACAAGCTGTTTCAATTCTGGTATAATGGAGCCTGGATTTTAGGAAAGCTGAAAAAGAATCCCATAGAAGAGAGGAAGATATCCTATGAAACAGTCGATATTAGAATATAAGAAACTTCTGGAGCAGGAAGGCCTTCTGGTGGAATTTGCAGAGCCGGAAGGAAAAGAAGGAGAGGACAGACCCGTTACCCTCGTAACGTATTTTTCGGGCGGAGCGGATCAGGGAACGCTGTTTCTCTGCAAAGGAGCTGCATTCAAAGAGGCATACTTAAAAGACGCCGTAAACCGCGGTGCTGTTGCCTATGTAAGTGAAAAAAAATACGAAGCGGGAAAAGAAATTCCGGCGCTCATCGTCAACGATGCCAGAAAAGCACAGTTTGTGCTGGGTGAGGCGTTTTACGATTATCCGGCAAAGTCGCTGCATGTCACGGCGCTGACCGGAACAAAAGGAAAGACAACGACAGCCCACTACCTGCAGTCGATGCTCGATGCCTGCCTGAAAAAACAGGGCGGAAACGGCTGTGCGCTGTTAAGTTCGATTGAATATTACGACGGAAAGACGAGAGAAGCATCAACGCTCACCACGCCGGAATCCCTGGAGCTGTGCCGCCATATGCGCAATGCCGTAGATGCAGGCCTTTCCCATATGGTGATGGAAGCATCCTCCCAGGCGCTCAAATACGAGAGAGTCGGAAACACGCATTTTGATACCGCCATTTTCCTGAACATCTCCGAGGACCACATCAGCCCGACGGAGCACAAGGATTTTGATGATTATTTCCAGTCGAAATTAAAGATCTTCGACCGCTGCACCTGCGCCTGCGTGAACCTGGACAGCGATCATATCGAGGAAATCCTGAAAGCTGCGGCAAAATGTGAGCGCGTCGTTACGTTTGGATCGAAAGAAAATGCTGTAATCCGCGTGAGTGATATCAAGCCGGGCAGAGGAAAATTTTATTTCCATGTGGCAGGACCGGATTTCTCGGAAGATTTTACCCTGCCGGTGCACGGAGCCTTCAATGTGGAGAATGCCGTAGCTGCCATTGCGGCTGCCTGGTCGATGGGAATCCCGGTTTCGCTGATCAAGGAAAGCCTCCTTGGCGTCACCGTTCCGGGAAGGATGGAGACGTATGAGAGCAGCGCGGGCGAGGTCACGGCGATCGTGGATTTCGCACACAATGGCCTGAGTTTTGAAAAAATGTTTGATACCGTAGCACTCGAATACCCGGGAAGCCGCGTAAGCGTTGTGTTTGGAGCCCCGGGCGGAAAAGCATTCAACCGCAGAAAAGATATGGGTGAGATTTCCGGAAAACGGGCGGACCGGATTTTCCTCGTACCGGATGATCCGGGAAACGAAGATCCGCAGGCGATCTGTGAGGAGATCGGCGGATACATAGCAAAGGAAGGTGCATCCTTCCAGATTCGCATGGACCGCGGAGCAGCAATCCGGGAGGCGATTCTTGGCGCCGTACCGGGAGAGGTTGTTCTGATCCTTGGAAAAGGCGCGGACGTGACGATACACGTCGGAAACGGAAATGTGCCGTACCGGTCAGATGCCGTCTATGCAAAAGAGGCGCTTGCCGAATATGGAAATGCATTTGCCGAAGCGGCAACGGCCCGTGAAACAGAAGAATAGAAGCAAAACAGAAAAAACAGAGCAAAAAAGACACGGAACAGAAAAATCCGTGTCTTTTTTTGCGTCTGGCGGCAGCAGAAACGAAAATCAGACAGGAAATTTGATGGATACATCCTACAAAATGTAGAAAAGAAGGACAGAAACTAACGCATATGACGGAAAATTGTTAAAAATATAACGAACGAAAGTTAGATATGTGAAACTGAACACAGAAAGCAAAAACCCGGGAACCATGCGGGAAAAGACGAATTCTGCGGGATGAAGGACAAAACTGTAAGTTTTTGGAAAGAATTCTTGTGAAAAAGAACAAAAAATGGTATAATTGTATTGAGATATATCCAGAACACCCCTTCTGGAAGCGTACGGGCTCAGTGAGAAAAAAGATTTCACGAAAATGCTCGAAAAAAACACTTGTTAAATTCTTGTCATAGTGCTATGATAAGAAAAGTGAAAAATTTATCAATCACAAAAACCAACTAGGGGTATTTTAGAAAGGAGTATTTATGAGCAGCAAGATTACCATCATTGGAGCTGGAAGCGTTGGATCTACGATCGCCTATACACTGTCGAACGAAGATATCGCATCTGAGATCGTCCTCATCGATATTAATAAGAAAAAAGTAGAGGGAGAGGTTATGGATATCGCGCAGGGTACCTGCTTCCGCGATCCGGTCTCCATCATTGCCGGTGAGTATGAGGATGCCAAGGACTCTGATATCGTAATTATTACTTCCGGTATTGCAAGAAAGCCTGGCCAGACCCGTATTGAGCTGACCCAGACCAACGTAAACATCTTAAAATCCATCACACCGGAAATCGTAAAAGCGGCTCCGAATGCCATCTACATCATTGTAAGCAACCCGGTTGATATCATGACCTACGTGTTTACAAAGATCTCCGGACTTCCGGAAAACCAGATCCTTGGTTCCGGTACCATGCTGGATTCCGCAAGACTTCGCTGCGGACTGTCTGAACACCTCAACATTGCCCAGAAAAACATCCACGCTTACGTATTCGGTGAGCACGGCGATACTTCCTTCATTCCGTGGAGCGGCGCTTACGTTTCCGGTGTCAGCCTGGACGAGTACTACGAGACCGTAGAAAAAATGGGCAGAGACGTTACCAAGATCGACAAAGATGCTATGCTTGAGTATGTCAGAACCTCCGGTGGACAGGTTATTGCAAACAAAGGAGCTACGTTCTATGCAGTATCTGTTGCAGTATGTAAGCTGGTAGCAACCATTCTTTCTTCTTCCGATTCTGTAGCAACCGTATCTTCCATGATGCACGGTGAGTACGGCATCGAGGATGTATGCTTAAGCACACTGACCCTCGTTGGACCGAAAGGCGTACAGGGCAAGATCCCAATGCGCATGACAAAAGAGGAAGTAGAAAAACTCAAAGCAAGTGCCGATGCATTAAAAGCAGTTATCGCACAGATCGAGCACTAAGAGCGTTTTTTAGCTCAAAACATAAAACCTTATGGCAGTGGCAGAAAGTGCGAAAGAGCGGTATCTCCCACTGCCTTAACGTGCGCCTGAAGGGGTTTTCCGGAGGGTGCACGAAAAGAAGAGTACCGGAAGCTTTTCCGGTGCCGGACAGAAGATACCGCGGGAAAAATGGAAACCAACAGGAGCAAGTAAGAAAGGAGCAATTCCATGACCTACAGTTATTTTCCGGGCTGTACGCTGAAGAACAAAGCAAAAGATCTGGATCACTATGCCAGAGAGTGCGCAAAAGTTCTGGGATTTGAACTGGAAGAAATTGAAAACTGGCAGTGCTGCGGAGCCGTGTATCCACAGGCATCCGATGAAATCGCCACAAAACTTTCTTCGGTTCGCGCCTTAGCAGACGCCAAAGAAAAAGGACAGGATCTGATCACAGTCTGTTCCGCCTGTCATCACGTGATCAAACGCGTAAACGATGACATGGCGAATGTAGAGGACATTCAGACCAAAGTAAACAACTACATGGCTCTTTCCGAGCCGTATCTTGGCGAAACAAAAGTGCTTCATTATCTGGAAGTACTGCGTGACGTCGTTGGATTTGACAAGATCAAAGAGAAAGTGGTAAATCCATTAAAAGGAAGAAAAATCGGCGCATATTACGGCTGCATGCTGCTTCGTCCGAGTACCACAATGCAGTTTGACGATCCGGAAAATCCGACTATCATTGAAGACTTTATCAAGGCCCTTGGCGCAACACCGGTCGTATATCCGATGAGAAATGAGTGCTGCGGTGGCTACATATCCCTGAAAGAAAAGAAAATGGCATCCAACATGGTAGACCAGATCATGGCGTCCGCATCCTACAAAGGAGCAGAAGAACTGATCACCGCATGTCCGCTTTGCATGTACAACCTGCGCAATAACGGAACAAAAGAAGGTCTTCCGGTTACCTACTTTACCGAGCTTCTTGCAGAAGCACTCGGCATCAAAGAGGAGGTGCAGGCATGAAAATTGTAACATCCGATGAAATCCGTGCCATCGCCGGCGTGGATACCAGAAAATGTATGAGATGCGGTAAATGCTCTGCATCCTGCCCTGCTTACAATGAGATGGACATCCGTCCGCATCAGTTCGTATCCTATGTACAGAATGGCGATGTGGAAGCGCTGATGAACTCCAAGTCCATCTGGAAATGCCTCTCCTGCTTCGCATGCGTAGAGCGCTGTCCAAGAGACGTAAAACCTGCCAAACTGATCGAGGCAGTCCGTCTTTCTGTCATCCGCCAGAAAGGTGAGAATTATCTCTCCCCGGATGAAATTCCGGCACTTCTGGACGATGAGACTCCGCAGCAGCTGCTGATGAGTGCATTCCGTAAATATAGAAAGTAAAAAACAACCCATCCACAGAAAGGTGAGAGAAAAGTGCAAAGAATAGGAGTATTTGTCTGCCACTGCGGTACAAATATTGCGGCTACCGTTGATGTTAAAAAAGTTGTTGATGTCATCAGCAAAGAGCCGGGTGTTGTACATGCAGAGGATTATCAGTATATGTGTTCCGAAACAGGTCAGCAGAAAGTGATCGATGCCATTCAGAACGAGCATCTGACCGGCGTTGTGATCTGTTCCTGCTCTCCGCGTATGCATGAAGGAACGTTCCGCAAAGCAGCAGAAAAAGCGGGTCTGAACCCGTATCAGCTGGAGATTGCAAACATTCGTGAGCAGTGTTCCTGGATTCATAAAGATATGGAAGAGGCTACCGAGAAGGCCGTGATCCTGGCCCGTGCAGCCGTTGCAAAAGTTATGCTGGACACCCCGCTTACCCCGGGCGAGAGCCGCGTTGTAAAACGTGCGCTGGTGATCGGAGGCGGTATCGCAGGTATTCAGACAGCACTGGATATCGCAGATGCAGGCTATGAAGTAGATATCGTAGAGAAGACCCCGAGTATCGGCGGAAGAATGTCCCAGCTTGATAAAACCTTCCCAACCCTCGACTGTTCTTCCTGTATCCTGACTCCTCGTATGGGAGAGGTAAATGCCCATGAGAAGATCAACATCTATACCTACAGTGAAGTAGAGAGCGTTGGCGGATTTGTCGGTGATTTCAAAGTAGACATCCGCAAAAAAGCAAGATACGTAGATATGGACAAATGTACCGGATGTGGTCTCTGCCAGGAGAAATGTCCATCCAAGAAAAACTTAAGCGAGTTCAACCGTGGACTGTCCACACGTACTGCAATTTACACACCGTTCGCACAGGCAGTTCCGAATGTGCCGGTCATTGATACTGCAAACTGTATCCATTTTAAAACCGGAAAATGCGGTATCTGTTCCAAAGTCTGTGCAGCAGGTGCAGTAAATTACGATCAGAAAGATGAAGTAATTACCAGAGAGTACGGTGCCATCGTTGTTGCAACCGGTTTTGATACCATCAATCTGGATAAGTTTGATGAATATTATTACAACCAGAGCAAGGATGTTATTACCTCTCTTGAGATGGAGCGTCTGATGAACGCTGCCGGCCCGACAGGCGGTAAAGTAGTACGTCTTTCCAATGGCGAGCATCCGAAGGATATCGTATTTATCCAGTGCGTTGGTTCCCGTGACGTAACCTGCAGAGGAAAGAGCTATTGCTCCAAGATCTGCTGTATGTACACCGCAAAACAGGCTATGCTGGTGCGTGACCACTATCCGGATGTCAATGTACATGTTTTCTACATTGATGTTCGTACCCCGGGTAAGAACTTCGATGAGTTCTACCGCCGTGCAGTAGAAGAGTTTAGTGTAGACTATATTAAAGGTCAGGTAGGAAAAGTATCTGAGGCTCCGAACGGACGTCTTCTGGTACAGGGATCCGATCTTCTGGACAACCGCCAGATTAAGATGGAAGCAGATCTTGTTGTCCTTGCAACGGCAATCGAGCCGAGTAAAGATGCAAGAAAACTGGCTACCATGCTGACTGCAAGTATGGATACCAACGACTTCTTTACCGAGGCACACGCAAAACTGCGTCCGGTCGAGTCTCCGACCGCAGGAGTTTTCCTCTCCGGTGTATGCCAGGGACCAAAAGATATTCCGGAAACCGTTGCACAGGCCGGAGCAGCTGCTGTTAAAGTAGTCGGACTGCTTGCAAAAGACAAACTGACCACCAACCCGTGTACAGCAGAATCCAATCCGCTGTTCTGTAACGGATGTGCATCCTGTGAAAAAGTCTGCCCATACGGCGCGATTTCTTACGAAGATCGTCAGGTCAACGACCACGGAATCCGCGAAACCAGACATGTGGCAGTCGTTAACGGCGCACTTTGCCATGGATGTGGTGCATGTACCGTTGCATGTCCGTCCGGTGCTATGGACCTGAAAGGATTCTCCAATAGACAAATTCTCGCGGAGGTAGATGCAATATGCCGATAGATAACAACGAAAACAAAGAATTTAAGCCAGTCATCGTGGCATTCTGCTGCAACTGGTGCTCCTACGCAGGAGCAGACCTGGCAGGTTCCAGCCGCCTTTCCTATCCGGCAGATGTAAAGATCATCCGTGTTCCATGTTCCTGCCGTGTTAATCCGCTCTTTATCTTAAGAGCATTCCAGAAGGGTGCTGACGGAGTTATTCTCTGCGGATGTCATCCGGGAGACTGCCATTACAGTACAGGAAACTATTATGCAAGAAGACGTATGACCCTGCTGTTCTCCATGCTCGATTACATTGGTGTTGAGAACGGACGTACCCGTGTGGAATGGGTATCCGCCGCAGAAGGTGTGAAATTCTCCCAGACCATGAACGAGTTCATTGAGCAGGTGAGAAGTCTTGGTAAGAATGTCAGATTGGAGGATTTACGATGCAAGAAAAATTAGTATCACGCGCAAAAGAGCTTCTGTCTGACGGTACCGTAGTCCGCGTTCTTGGCTGGAGAAAAGGCGATACAGATTTCAGCGCAGAGCCTGCATTTTTTGAAAGTGCCGAGAGTTTTGACGAATTTACCTATGACGGATTCTGTGGTGCCAACTTAAGCAAATACATGATTAAAGCATCAAAAGAAGAGGGAAAAACACTCGTTTTCTTAAAACCGTGCGATACCTACAGCTTTAATCAGTTAATCAAAGAGCATCGTGTGGACCGTGAGAAAACCTACATCGTTGGTGTAGGATGCGACGGAAAACTCGATATTGAGAAAATCCGTGAAGCAGGCTGCAAGGGTATTACCGCTGTAACAGAGGACGGCGATACCATCAAAGTTGCAACGGTTTACGGTGACAAAGAGCTGAAAAGAGAGGATGTCATCCTCGAGAGATGTAAGGCCTGCAAAGGTGGAAAACATGTAGCATACGACGAGCTCGCAGAAGGCTGTGACGAGGAAAAACCGGCAAAAGAAGGCCGTTTCGAACTGGTTGAAAAGCTTGAGGCAATGGCTCCGGAAGAACGGTTCGCATTCTGGCAGAATGAGCTTTCCCGCTGTATCCGCTGTAATGCATGCCGCAACGTATGTCCGGCCTGCAGCTGTATTAAGTGCGTATTTGACAATGACCGTTACGATACTGCACAGAAAGCAAACACTACGACATTTGAGGAGCAGATGTTCCACATCATCCGTGCATTCCACGTTGCCGGACGCTGTACGGACTGCGGTGAGTGTTCCCGCGTATGTCCGCAGCATATTCCGCTGCACCTTCTGAATCGTAAATTCATCAAAGATATCGATGAGTTCTACGGAGAGTATCAGGCAGGAGAAGACACTGACAGCCGTGCACCGCTCACCAACTTCACACAGGAAGATGTAGAGCCAAGTATCGTCAAGGAAAGGGGTTAAGGGATGTATCAGATTAGCAGAGAAAAAATGCCGGAGCTCCTTGCCGCTGTTGCAAAGGAGATGGATCTTTTCCTTCCGGTACAAAACAATGGAATTACCAATTTCGGTTTTTGGACTGAGGACGCGAAGGTGGATCTCGATACCTTAAAAACCGTAAAATCCCCAAAAGACGCCTTTTTCCCGCAGAGTGAAGTTCTTTACTCCTGCTATCAGAAGGCAAATAAGACAAGCATTGAACCGGCAGCATTAAAAGACGCACCGTTCGCTATTTTCGGCGTTCGTCCATGTGATGTCCGTGCTTTCGATGTTCTGGACCGCGTATTCTTAAGCGAGCCGGCTGACGTTTACTATGCAGCAAGAAGAGAGCATGGCATCGTGGTTTCTCTTGCATGCCATGAACCGGAAGACAGCTGCTTCTGTAAGACCTTCGGCATCGATGCGGCAGAACCGCAGGCAGATGTTGCGATGTGGCAGGTAGCTGACGGTTATGCATGGGAAGCAAAAACCGAAAAGGGTGAGAAACTGACAGAGCTTGTAAAAGAGTACCTCACCGAGCAGGATCTTACAAAAGAGGTTGAGGCTGAAAAAGAAGCGATCCGTACCCTGATCGACAAGATGCCAAACAGCAATCTCTCCCTCGAGGGATGGGGTGTAGGCAAGACAAAAGAGCGTTTCGATGATCCGAAATGGAAAGAGCTTTCCGACGCCTGCTTAGGCTGCGGAACCTGTACGTTCTCCTGTCCGACCTGCCAGTGCTATGATATCAAGGATTTCAATACCGGAAACGGCGTACAGCGTTATCGCTGCTGGGATTCCTGCATGTACTCTGACTTCACGATGATGGCAGCAGGAAACAACCGTACCACACAGATGCAGCGTTTCCGTCAGCGTTTCATGCACAAGCTGGTTTACTTCCCGGACAACAACGATGGAATGTATTCCTGTGTCGGATGCGGACGCTGCGTAGAGAAATGCCCGCAGTCGCTGAATATCGTAAAAGTCATCAAACGCATGGGAGGTACCAAGTAAATGTGCAATTGTAGTTGTGGAAGCGAAGAAAAGAAAAACGCTTTGCTGCCGCAGGTAGGTATCATCACAGATATCCGCCGCGAAACACCGGACGTAAAGACATTCCGTATCGTTCGTCCGGACGGCACCAAGCTGTTTGAACATATGCCTGGCCAGTGCGCAATGCTCTGCGTGCCGGGCGTTGGAGAGGCACTGTTTTCCATTACATCCTCACCGACAAACAAAGAGTACCAGGAGTTCTCAATTAAAGAGTGCGGTACTTTGACAAATTATCTTCATAATATGTCCGTAGGAGATGAAATCCTGGTTCGTGGACCGTACGGAAATCATTTCCCGGTAGAAACTGTATTAAAAGGACAGGACCTGCTGTTCATCGCCGGCGGTATCGGACTTGCTCCGCTGCGTTCCGTGATCAATTACGTACTGGACAATCGTGATAATTATGGTACCGTAGATATCGTTTACGGTTCCCGTTCCAAGGATGATCTGGTACAGTTAAAAGAGATCCAGGAAGTATGGGCGAAAGCAAAAGATGTCAACGTGCATCTGACGATTGACCGTGAGCAGGAAGGCTGGGACGGCCATGTAGGATTCGTTCCGAATTATGTGAAAGAACTGAACATGTCCGTTGACAAAACAGCTCTGATCTGCGGACCGCCGATCATGATCAAATTTGTTCTTCAGGGACTTCAGGAACTGGGCTATGAGAAAACACAGGTTTACACCACTTTGGAGCTTCGTATGAAATGCGGTATCGGAAAATGCGGCCGCTGCAACATCGGAGATAAATACGTCTGCAAGGACGGCCCTGTTTTCCGCTGCGACGAGATTGACGAATTACCGAACGAATATTAAACGGAGGTTGAAGAAAATGCAGGAAATGGTAAATATTTACGTTTACGGCAAGAAGTATTCCGTACCTGGCGATCTGACCATCATGACCGCTATGGAGTATGCCGGATATCAGTTAAAACGCGGATGCGGATGCCGTCACGGATTCTGCGGTGCATGTGCGACCATCTACAGAATCAAAGGAAAGAATGAGCTGAAAACCTGTCTGGCATGTCAGACACAGGTAGAAGACGGTATGTATATCGCAAGCCTTCCGTTCTATCCGATCGACAAGAGAACCTACGATATCGAAGAGATCAGCGCAGAGCAGAGAGTCATGATGGATCTGTATCCGGAAATCTACAGCTGCGTTGGATGTAATGCATGTACCAAAGGATGTCCTCAGGATCTGAACGTTATGCAGTATATCGCATACGCACAGAGAGGCGACTTCAAAAAATGTGCAGAAGAGTCCTTCGACTGCATCGGCTGTGGAATCTGCGCATCCCGCTGTCCGGCCGGAATCTCCCATCCGATGGTAGGAGAGCTGGCAAGACGTCTGAATGGAAAATATATTGCTCCGAAGTCTGAACACGTAAAGAACCGTGTAGCAGAGATCAACGAAGGAAAATTCGATGATCTGATCGAGAAGGTTATGAACAAACCGATCGAGGAAATGCAGGAACTTTACAACAACCGTGAGATTGAGAAATAAGGAGGGAAATTCGAATGTATACACTGGCTAATATGCAGGAATCCATCAAAAAGGTGGAAGCTACCAGAGCCCAGAGAATGGCAAATGAGCCAAGAAGAATGACAGCGGATGAGAAAGATGCCCTTCTTGCAGCATATCATCCGGACTATAAAGAGGAAGGCTTCATTACCCTGAAAGTCGGCCCGAACAAAGGCGAGAAAGTTCCGACAGAGCTCGGCTACCTGCTGGAGTCCAACAGCCGTATTTTAGGTGTTGATATTGACCTTGACAAAGTAGATTACGACGTAGACGTACTCGTGATCGGTGCCGGCGGAGCAGGTTCTTCTGCAGCGATCGAAGCACACGAGGCAGGCGCAAACGTTATGATTACCACCAAGCTCCGTATCGGTGATGCAAACACCATGATGGCTGAGGGTGGTATCCAGGCAGCTGACAAAGAGAACGACTCCCCGGCACAGCATTATCTCGATGCATTCGGCGGCGGACACTTTGCTGCAAGACCGGAACTGCTCCGCAAGCTCGTAATGGAAGCTCCGGATGCAATCTCCTGGCTGGAGAATCTCGGCGTTATGTTCGATAAAGATGAGAACGGCCGTATGGTAACAACACACGGCGGCGGAACCTCCAGAAAACGTATGCACGCTTGCCGTGACTACTCCGGAGCAGAGATCATGAGAACTCTGCGTGATGAAGTCATCAACCGTGGAATCCCGGTTGTTGAGTTCTCTTCCGCTGTAGAGCTGATCAAAGACGACAAGGGACAGGTCGCAGGTGCTGTTCTCCAGAACATGGAGACTGGCGAGTACCAGGTAGCAAAAGCAAAAACGGTCATCATCGCAACCGGTGGTGCAGGACGCCTTCACTACAATAACTTCCCAACCTCTAACCACTACGGTGCAACCGCTGACGGTCTGATCCTCGGATACCGTGCAGGTGCTCCGCTTCTGTATCAGGATACCATTCAGTACCATCCGACTGGAGCTGCTTACCCGGCTCAGATCTTCGGTGCTCTGGTAACCGAGAAAGTACGTTCTCTTGGCGCAATGCTCGTAAACGTAGACGGCGAAGCATTCATGCATCCGCTGGAAACCCGTGACGTATCCGCAGCAAGCATCATCCGCGAGTGCTCCGACGACCGCAACGAGGGCGTTGAGACTCCGCAGGGCAAAGCTGTATGGCTGGATACCCCGATGATCGAGCTGCTTCACGGAGAAGGAACCATCGAGAAGAGAATCCCGGCTATGTTCCGTATGTTCATGCAGTATGGTATCGATATGAGAAAAGAGCCGATTCTGGTTTATCCGACCCTGCATTATCAGAACGGTGGTCTGGAAATCAACGGCGAAGGCTTCACCAATACGGTAAACAACCTGCTTGTAGCAGGCGAGGCTGTCGGAGGAATCCACGGAAGAAACCGTCTGATGGGCAACTCTCTGCTTGACGTTATTGTATTTGGCCGCGATGCAGGAAAAGCTGCTGCAGCAAAAGCCAAAGACGTAACGCTTGGCAAGATGAATCTGGATCACGTTGAGAAATACGCTGAGACCTTAAAAGAGGCAGGTATTGATACCGGTATGGTATCTCCGCAGCTTCTGCCGGATTATGCAGGTAAAAGACACCTGTAAAATGCAGTAACCGCGAAAAAGCGTGGCCCGGGGCAGAAGTACTGTCCCTGGACACGCTTTCCGTGCTGAAAATCCATTGGATGATCGGTATGATAAAATAGAAGGAAAGAAAGGTGGAGAATCCCATGCGTGAAATTCAGGCTAGTACCATTACGGATGTGGTAGAAAAACTTTGTATCGAAGCAAACTATCATCTTCCGGAAGACGTAAAATGTGCCATTACAGGCTGCCGTGCCTGCGAGGATGGCGAAATTGCAAAAGGCGTTCTGGATAAAATCGTAGAGAACTACGAAATTGCAGATGCACAGAACGTGCCGATCTGCCAGGATACCGGAATGGCATGTGTTTTCCTGGAAATCGGACAGGATGTACACATTGCCGGAGGAGATCTTGCAGAGGCAGTCAATGAAGGCGTCAGAAGAGGCTACGATAAAGGATATTTAAGAAAATCTGTTGTCAAAGATCCGGTCAGAAGAGGAAACACCGGAGACAATACCCCGGCTATGCTCTACACCGAGATCGTTCCTGGCGATCAGATCAAAGTAACCGTAGGCCCGAAAGGCTTCGGAAGCGAAAATATGAGTATGATCCGCATGTTTAAACCGTCTGCAGGTCTTCAGGGAATCAAAGATTTCATTCTGGAAGTTGTTGAGACAGCAGGCCCGAACCCATGCCCGCCTATGGTAGTCGGCGTTGGTATCGGCGGAACCTTCGATAAATGTGCACTGCTTGCGAAAAAAGCGCTGATGCGCCCGATCGATTCCGAGAATCCGGATCCGTTCTATGCAGATCTGGAGAAAGAAATGCTGGAGAAAGTGAACAAGCTCGGCATCGGACCGCAGGGCTTTGGCGGAAAGACCACAGCTATCGGCCTCAACATCGAGACAATGCCGACTCATATCGCGGGAATGCCGTGTGCAGTCAACATCAACTGCCATGTTACCCGTCATAAAACGGAGGTGATCTGATCATGGAAAAACATATTCAGCTGCCTTTAACAGAGGAACTGGCAAAAACACTGCATGCCGGAGATACCGTATATCTGACCGGAACTATCTATACTTCCCGTGACGCCGGACATAAGAGAATGTGTGAAGCGCTCGCAAGAGGAGAAAAAATCCCGTTTGATCCTACCGATGCTACAATTTATTACGTAGGACCGACTCCTGCAAAACCAGGTCAGGTTATCGGAAGTGCCGGCCCTACCACCAGCGGTCGTATGGATGCTTATGCTCCGACGATGATGTCTGTAGGCGCAAGAGGAATGATTGGTAAAGGCGCACGTCTTCCGGAAGTGGTAGAAGCCATGAAGAAATATCATGGTGTATATTTCGGAGCCATTGGCGGAGCCGGTGCACTGCTTGCAAAATGCATCAAAAAAGCAGAGCTGATCGCATACGAAGATCTCGGTGCAGAGGCACTTCGCCGTCTGGAAGTAGAAGATATGCCACTGTTTGTTATTATCGACAGCTACGGAAACAATCTGTATGAGATGGGAAGAAAAGAGTACTTAGAAGCGCATAAAGAAGACTAAAGGTTACATTTGTAACGACGAAATACAAGAGAGACCATAGACCTGTCTGATTATTTCAGACAGGTCTCAAGCTGAAAAGACATCAGGGCATTGACACTTGCAAGCGACTTTCGGCAGAAAAAGAAATGAAAGAGGAAGAAAAACATGACTGTAGAAATGATAAGCCACTTACTGGAAGCACTGATGATCCTGTGCTTTGGCCTGTCCTGGCCGCTGTCCATTTATAAATCCTGGACTTCAAGAACAGCAAAAGGAAAGAGCCTTTACTTTGAGGTGTTCATCTGGATCGGATATATTTTCGGTATTGCCAACAAATTTATCAGCTATATGAACAACCCGGACAAAGACTGGATCTTTTTCCTTGCATGGGCTTTCTATTTCCTGAACATTGCAGAGATCACCGTAGATATGGTGCTGTACTTCCGCAATGTAAAACTGGATAAGAAAAGAGAAGCAGAGAAATAAAGCAGCGGAATACAGTTAAATTTACAGAATCCCCGGCGGTGCGGCATTTGATGCGGCATCGGCGGGGATTCTTACGTTTTGCTTAAAATATCTTACGATTTCTGAGATCGCTTGCAGGGGGGGAAGGATTCTGTATAATGGAGTTATCAAGAGACGATCGGTGTAAGAGAAAGGAGGATTTTTATGAAACAATATGCATGGATCATGGCAGCATGCCTGACGGCAGCGATGGTAAGCGGATGCGGAGTAGCTCAGAAAGGTGAGGCGGGAAATGGATCAGAAAGTACAGCTGCGAGTTCAGAAAGATCGGGGGATGCTGTGCCGGAGGGTGCGGAAGCAGAGAACGAAAAAGGTGCCACGGCAGTGAAGCTCTCAGAAGGAGAAATTTACCGGGATGATTTCGATGGGGATGGGAAGGAAGAAGAATTTTCCTTTACCTTTGAGGGGGATGGAAAGGACAATCATAATCTGGAGCTTTATGCTTATACGATGCAGATGAACTGTGACGGTCTGGGATATCAGAAAGAACTGTATGGAGGATATGAAGAGACGTGGATGATTCGAAGTGCAGATGGTGATCATTATCTGTATCAGGAATCTTATGGCGAAGATCTCATGCATTCTGTGACGGTTTTTCGGGTAACATCCGATGAAATTGCAGAAGCGGGAAAAGCAGAGGGAAGAATCGGAGACGAAGGAATTCAGGATGTGAATGCATTCCAGTGGGCTGACAGGATCTATATGCTTGGGACATATGCAGGATATCGAACGGTTGGTGTTGGGGAAGATGGACTTCCAGAGGCAAAAGAAGATGCTTATACGATCGAATGGCTGACAGGACCGCTGGTTGTCAAGGAGGGAACGACCCTGACGGCAGAAATTTTTAACAGCAATGGAAACCCGGAAAATATCGTGCTTACGAGCGGAACAGAGCTGACTCCGAAAAAGACAGATGGAACAACGTATGTGGATGCAGAACTTTCCGATGGAACGATGTGCCGAATCCATATAGAAACTGCGGAAGGTTTTCCACATACGATTGACGGTGTCGATGAACATGAATATTTTGAGTCAATTCCATACGCGGGATGACCCACACCGCCAAAAGAAGGGATTGCGGGAACGCAAAAAGCAGGGTATACTTGTGTATAGAATCTGCTTGACTTAAAGTGCACTTCATAGTTTAAAATAAAGAAAGCTGGAGATTTGCCGTGTCAGAAAAAAAGAAGGTTCTGGCAGAGCAGAGGTTTCGGCTTTCTTTTTATGTTGTATCGTAATTGGGTGTGAAAAAAAGGAAAAAACGAAAACGAGGTGAATGCTTTGGAGGCAAGAGAGGTATTAGAAAAAGTAAAAAACAACGAAATCTCGATCGAAGAGGCAGAAAAATATTTCAAAAAAGAGCCGTTCGAGGAGATGGGATATGCGAAGCTGGATACGCACCGGGAAATCCGGAGCGGGTTCCCGGAGGTCATTTTCTGTGCGCGGAAGGCGGATGAGCATCTGCTGAAGATTTTTACGCGCCTGTATGAGCAGGACGGAGAGGTTTTCGGAACGAGAGCCGGTGAGCATCAGTACGAGCTGATCCGGGAGAAGTTCCCGGAAGTGGTGTATGATCCGCTGTCCCATATTCTGAAAATAGAAAAAAAAGACAAAAAGAGGATCGGAAAAATCGCTGTCTGTACGGCGGGAACTGCGGATATTTCGGTTGCTGAGGAAGCGGCACAGACCGCAGAATACTTCGGTGCAAACGTTGAGCGTATCTACGATGTCGGTGTGAGCGGTATCCACCGCCTGCTGTCGCGTCTCGATACGATTCAGAGCGCTAACTGCGTCGTAGCCGTTGCCGGAATGGAGGGGGCGCTGGCGAGCGTGCTCGGCGGCTTGGTGGACAAGCCGGTGATTGCTGTTCCGACATCCGTTGGCTACGGAGCCAGCATGAACGGTCTTTCGGCGCTGCTCACAATGATCAATTCCTGCGCGAACGGAATTGCCGTCGTGAATATCGACAATGGCTATGGAGCCGGATATATTGCAACACAGATTAACAGAATGGGAGTACATCAAGATGAGTAAAAGTTTATATCTGGAGTGCGGGAGCGGAATCAGCGGAGATATGACCGTTGCAGCGCTGCTCGACCTGGGAGCAGACCGGGAAGTGCTGGAGAAATCACTGGAAAGCTTGAAACTGCCGGGATACGAAATTGCAATTACAAGAGTGAAAAAGTCGGGGCTGGATGCCTGCGATTTCAATGTGATTCTGGATGCAGAGCATGAGAACCATGATCACGATATGGCGTATCTGCACGGGGATGGGGCGGAAGTGCATGACCATCCACATGATCACGACCATGAACATGTACACGATCAGGAGCATACGCACGGCCATGAGCATACGCATGATCACGAGCATATGCATGACCACGAACATACACACAGCCATGACCACGATCACACAGAGGAGCATCATCACCATCATGAGCACCGCGGGCTGCCGGAGATTCTTGCGATTATCCGCCGCGGCGATCTGACACCGGGAGCAAGAGCGCTGGCGGAGCGCATTTTCCAGATCCTCGCGGAAGCAGAAGCAAAAGCCCACGGCGTGCCGCTCGATCAGGTGCATTTCCATGAGGTCGGAGCCGTCGATTCCATCGTGGATATCGTCGCTGCTGCTGTCTGTATTGATAATCTGGCGCCGGATGAAGTTATCGTGACGGGCCTCAGCGAGGGAAGCGGCTTTGTCAGATGCCAGCACGGCATGATTCCGGTTCCGGTACCGGCCGTTTTAAATATCGTACAGGCACATGGCCTGACCCTCGTTCCGACCGGAATCCAGGGCGAACTGGTCACACCGACCGGAGCAGCTATTGTAGCGGCAATCCGTACCAAAGAGACACTGCCGGCATCCTTCAAATGTATCAGAACAGGACTTGGCGCCGGAAAACGGACGTATGAGCGCCCGTCACTGCTGCGTGCGATGATGCTCGAAACAGAAGAAAACGACGAGAAAGATACGATCTGGAAGCTGGAGTGCAATATTGATGACTGTACCGGCGAGGCGCTCGGCTACTGCATGGGAAAACTGCTGCGATCAGGCGCAAGAGATGTCCATTACATCCCGGTCTATATGAAGAAAAACCGCCCGGCTTACCAGCTGGATGTAATCTGTGATGATACAACGCGGGAGACGCTGGAAAATATTATTTTCGCCGAGACTACCACAATCGGCATCCGCCGCTGCCGGATGGAGCGCACCGTGATGAAACGCGAGTTTGCGACTATCGCAACTGAGTACGGCGATGCGACAGTCAAGATCTGCCGCCACGGTGAGATTGAAAAAGTTTACCCGGAGTACGAGAGCGCCGCAGCAATTGCAGAAAAAAGCGGCATGCCGGTCGGCGAGGCTGGCGCGTGGATCGTACAGAAATATAAAGAAGGAAACAAAAAAGCATGAGATATTTAAAACCATATTTTTACGACCAGTTTGTATGCACCGCCGGAGACTGCCCGGATACGTGCTGTGCCGGCTGGCAGATCGTGATCGACGAGGATTCCCTGGAGCGGTATGGAAATGAGAAGAGCGAGTTTGGAAAACGTCTGCGCAATTCGATCGACTGGGAGGAAGAGTGTTTTTACCAGAACAATAGCCGCTGTGCATTCCTGAATGATGAAAATCTCTGCGATCTTTACAAGGCACTGGGGCCGGATTCCTTATGTGACACCTGCCGCCTTTATCCGCGCCATACGGAGGAGTACGAGGGTCTGCGTGAATTATCCCTGTCCCTCTCCTGCCCGGAAGCTGCACGGATTATCCTGTCCTGCAAAGAGCCGGTGCGTTTTCTGGAGGAGGAGACCGACGAGGAGGATGATTTTGAAGAGTTTGACTTCATGATGTTCTCCCAGCTGGAAGACACGAGAGATGTTTTGTTCCGGATTCTGCAGAACCGCGAACTGCCGCTGCAGGAGCGCATGACGGCGGCAGAGCAGCTCGCAGAACAGTATCAGATCTGTATGGAGGAGCAGCGGGAGTATGATATCGATGACCTGCTTCGGAAGTATGAAAAGCATCTGGAAGAGGGAACCTTAAGCGAGTGCGTGGCGGAGAGCCTTGCGGAAAAAGGTGTGGATGCTGCATCCTTTCATGCATATGACCGCCAGGTGAAGGAACTTGCCGTTCTCCGCGGTCTCGAGCGTCTTCGTCCGGAATGGGATACTGTGCTTGACGGTACAGAAAAAGCGCTGTATCAGAACGGAAAAACCGCTTATCAGGCCATCTGTGAAGAATTTCACCGCACCTGGGGCGCTGCAGGTGAACGCCGTGCAGAGTGGGAAAACATCGGTGAGCAGCTTCTGATGTTTTTCGTCTACACCTATTTCTGCGGCGCCGTCTACGACGATATGGTCTGTTCCAAAATGGAACTCGCGCTGTTCTCTGTCCGGTGGATTCAGGAAATCCTGATTGCAAGATGGCTGGAAAACGGAAAAACACTTTCCATGCACGATATCGAAGAACTTTCCTGGCGCTATGCGCGCGAGGTGGAGCATTCCGACGATAATCTGAATGCACTTGAGGACTGGCTTTTCGAGACCTATGCGCCGGAGGGATGCGTACTGGAAGAGGAATAGCCCGGATATCCGAGGAGTTTCCTGTACATTTTCACCGATCTGTGCTAGGATAAAGATGTTGTACAGAAAGAAAGAGGGAAAATTATGCAGGAAAAACAAAAGAAATGGATTCTGCGCATTGCGCTTTATCTGATTGGAATTATGGTGCTGGCACTCGGCATCACACTGAATACGAAGACGAACCTCGGCGTATCGCCTATCATCTCCATGCCGTACGCCGTGGCACAGATCTTCGGTTATGAAACAGGAACAGCGGTTTTCGTGGCGTATTTGATCTTCATCATATTACAGATCGTACTTCTGAAAGGAAAATTCCCGCCGTTCCAGCTCTTACAGGTCGCCGCAAGTTATCTGACGAGCGCCTTTATCACCATCTTCGACCGGATTCTCCCGGCACCTGATCAGATGGGAATGCGGCTTCTCGTTCTTGTCCTTGCCATCATTCTTACGGGAATCGGTGCCGCTGTGACCGTAGATGTCAACATCGTCCCAAACCCGGCCGACGGCCTGGCAAGAGTTCTTGGCGAGCGCTGCGGAAAGAACATGGGCTTCGGAAAAAATCTTTTTGATTTCTCCGCCATCGTCATTTCCCTTGCGATCGGCCTTGTCGGTGCCGGCCGCCCGGTAGGAATCGGAATCGGCACTGTTATCCAATGCGTCGAAAAACCCCTTGCTTCAGTAAAACCCCTTGCTTCAGCTATGGGGATATAAGACGCGTCCATCGAATTTACGCAAGTAATTGAAGATGGACAAAATAACAGTTGTATTAATCGATAAAATATCGTATAATACAAATATGAACACAACATATCAATCAAACAATAATGTCGTCTATTCCTGTAAGTACCATGTAGTATGGTGCCCAAAGTATAGACGAAAAGTATTAACGAACGGTGTGGATGTCCGGCTGAAGGAGCTGCTC
>NZ_JBNMHD010000026.1:0-45853 GCF_050872605.1 Fusicatenibacter sp. | reverse complement strand
GCGCGTGCGGGCTTCCTTCGATGCCCAGGCGATGTGCGGCGTGATGTACAGGCGGTCGTCGTCCGCCATTTTCAGCAGCGGACTATCACTGCGGATCGGCTCGCTGGAAAGTACATCGAGCGCAGCTCCGGCAATCAGGCCCTCACGCAGCGCACAGCAGAGATCTCGCTCATTCACAATCGAGCCGCGGCCGACGTTGATCAGGATTGCGTTCCGCTTCATGTTGGCAAACGTTTCGATATTCATCAGGTTCTCGGTCGCCTCATTTAACGGGGCGTGGATGGAAACCACATCAGAATCCTTCAGCAGACGGTAGAGATCGACCCGCTCGTAGTCCGGATCGTCGTGTGCACCGGAGGTGGAGTAATAGATCACACGGCAGCCGAATGCCTGTGCAATCGAAGCCACTTTTCTGCCGATCGCGCCAAGGCCGATGATGCCCCACGTCTTGCCCTCCAGCTCGGTGAACGGTCTGTCCATGCAGGTGAAGAGGCTGCTGGCTGCGTAACTGCCATTTTTTACGTAATCATCGTAATAGCGGAGCTTCTCGGCCAGATAAAAGTACATCGCAAACGTGTGCTGTGCCACGCTGACGGTAGAATAACCGGCAACGTTCGTCACGGCGATGTTGTGGCGCTTCACATAATCGAGATCGATGTTGTTGATGCCGGTTGCGGTAACGCAGATCAGTTTCAGGTTCTCCGCGCCGGACAGGGTGCGGCTGCACATGCGCACCTTGTTGCAGATGACGATGTCCGCCTCCCGCACACGCTCCGGGCATTCCTCCTCCGTTGTTTTTTCATATACTGTCACTTCTCCAAAACGGGAAAAGCCGGACAGATCCATGTCCTTTCCCAGTGACTCTGCCTCAAGAATTACAAGTCTCATGTTGGTTCCTCCTTTTGCAGATGGTGATTCTGCTTTATCCGGGAAAGCAGTACCGCCTGTCTGTTTTGAAAGACGGCACTGCCTGAAATATTTTTATCTTAGATACCTGCGGACTGCCGATTCGGAAATATGGTCATGTCGATATGCCATGCTCCCCGGCCTGGTCCCCTGATATTTACACGTATTCGCTGATAATTTCCCTCATCAGCTTCTCTTCCTCGGGCGTCAGCATTCCGGCAAACCTGCTCTCGGCCGCGGCGGTCTGGCGGATGCCCTCCCTGACTTTCGAAATCCTCGCTTCTTTTTCCGGGTCTGCGAACAGTTCGGTCCGATCCTTTGCGGACTCGCTTCCCGCAGTCTGCGGTTTTGTTTTCGCCGCTCCGGTTCCCGCCTGTGCCATAGCTTCCGCCTGCACGGACTGCACCGGCTGCCGTTCGGTCTGCTGTACGGTTTCCAGCACCGCACTCTGTTTCGTCGCTGCAAACTCATTTTCCAGATAGTCTGTCCAGCCGTTCAGCAGAATTTCCTCTTTTCCGCCGAAATCCAGACAGAGCCGGAAAAAGACAAGGCCTCCGGCAAGCGCGATGCCCGTTCCGAGGTAGCGCATCAGCTCCGCCTCTCCATAACGGTATCGGTAAATCGCCCACAGCGAAAGAATCGACAGTGCCAGAACCGTGAGGATCATATTCTGGCTTCCGCGCAGAAGCGTCGGGACTGCCATTCCCGCTGACCTGCCCTGTGCAATCTGGCTGCGCATAAACGCCCCGGCATTCGAAAAGGGATGCGCTTTTCTCTGACACGTTTCCAGCACCGACCTGGTCCATTTCGATTTTGGTTCCTTCAGCCTTCCGAGATCGCGGATGCCCCGGGTGTAGAAACGGTTATTCCAGAACAGGCACCACACACCGGCGATTCCTGCTGCTATCATTGCGTATAAGAACACATTTTGTTTCACACAAAACTCCAGCATTCTTATTCCCCCTGATGATTTTTGAATTTGCCTGTCATACTCATATGCCGGTGCTTCCGTTGCGGTGCATCGGCGGATGCCGCGGCAGAATTTGCGCGCACAGGATTCTTCCGCAGGCATATCGGACAGAAGGACGTCTCCTCCTCCGATGTGCCACAGTATAGCACTGCCGGAAAAATTTGGAAACAAAAAACGTTCGTCAAATTCTTTGTGATTCTGTGCTTTTTCGCGTGAATTTTTATTTTTCGTTCTTTCAGGTGACTGCTTTCGTGCCGGTTCGCGTGGTTTCGCTGGTTTTCGCCTGCCCGTTTGTCGATTTTTTCTTCTTGCTTTTTTTAGATTACAGGCGTTTTACCATTTCCTGCAGCAGGTTGACACAGTGGCGGGCTGCCTCGCTCTCAAAGGTCGGGTAGTCCATTGTTGCGCTGTCGTCTGCTTTGTCGGAGATGGCGCGGAGTACGACGTATGGAATCTTGTTCAGATAAGCGCCCTGCGCAATCGCAGCGCCCTCCATCTCGGCGCAGGAACCGTTGAATTCCTCGATCAGATGGTTTTTCACTTCTTTGCTGGAAATAAACTGGTCACCGCTGACCACGCGTCCGCGGAATACCTGGATTTCCGGATTGACTTCCTTGCAGACTTCCTCTGCCACCTCTGCAAGGTGCTCATCTGCCGGGAAGCTTAAAACGCCCATCTGCGGAATCTCGCCGAGCGGGTATCCGAAGATGCGCACATCCATATCGTGCTGAACAGCATCGGTCGAGATGACGATATCGCCGATGTTGATTTCATTCCGCAGGGAGCCTGCGATTCCGGTGTTGATGACACAGTCCACGCCGTAATCATCCACAAGAATCTGCGTGCAGATACCGGCGTTTACTTTGCCGATTCCGCTGCGCACAACAACCACTTCTTTTCCGTTCAGGTAACCGTGGTTGAACTCCATGGATGCCTTCGTGCGGATCGTAACATCCGTCATCATTTCCTTTAAGCTTGCAACTTCAACTTCCATTGCACCGATAATTCCGATTAACTTCATGTTTATGATATCCTCCAATAACTTTACATGTACTCTCCGATTCTTTCTGTTCTTGCTTTTATGAAATCATTTTTGTCAGCGGTCAGCCGCTAAAGTAAGAACGGAAAACTCCAGGAGTCCATTTCCTTTTCCTTCTGGTTTCTTTGTAATTCCTGTTACAGCATACCATAAATTTTGGATCTGTGGTATCTTTTTTCTTTGCTGTTTTCGTAATCTATGGTATAATAGCAGGAACCGAAGAATTATCGTGGCTGAAGTTCACGATAATGTTCTAATTTTTTATTCACAAAGGAGGATCTTATCGATGGAATATACAACAAAAGGTACCTGTTCCAGAAAAATTCTGTTTGAGGTAGAAGACGGTAAAGTACACAACGTACAGTTCGTAGGCGGATGCAATGGAAACACACAGGGTGTTGCAAGACTCGTTGAGGGCATGGACGTAAACGAAGCCATCTCCCGCATGAAAGGCATCGACTGCAACGGACGCGGAACATCATGTCCAGACCAGCTTGCAAAAGCACTGGAACAGGCTATTCAGAAATAACTTTTTTACGCTTGCTCTTTTTTATTATAATAACTCCCTGGGGAATGCTCACCCCGGGGAGTTTGTAATTTATCCACTTCTGTTTTTTCTTTTCTGATGCAGCACAGCTTCCCTGCCGCCTGCTTTCTTCCGGTTTTTCTTCTATATTAATAGCACAGTCCTTCTTCCAGCCACCGGACTGCTTTATCTGTCCCATTTGTCGCAGAGACTGTTGATCTGATCGGCAAATTTCGAAAGGTCTTTGTTAGCACCGCCTTTGTTTCTTGTAATGACGGTGAGCAGCCGCTGACCAGCCGCAACGAGACGATCGAAGACGGCATTTCCGCTGTTTCTCGTGCGCAGTGTTCCTGCGTTTGCCGTTGTTTCCTTCTGGATCGGAATGCCAACGGTTTTTTCGATGAATTCATTTTCTTTCAGGTCAAATACCGTGCCGGAGAACGGAGCCATCGCCGGGTAGCGGAATTCATCCCACAGTTTTTCTGCAAAAATTTCCGTCACTTTATCTTCGCCGTGCGTCACGAAAACGCGGTCCGGTTTTGCCTTGAAGCTGCCGGCCCATTTGAGCAGTCCTTCCTGATCCGCATGGCCGCTCATACCCGGGAACTGGATAATGTGCGCGTTCACATGAACCTCTTCCTGGAACAGCTTCACTTCCTTCGCGCCTCCGATCAGCGCCCGTCCCAGTGTACCGACAGCCTGATAGCCGACGAAAAGAACCGTGCTCTCCTGACGCCAGAGGTTGTGTTTCAGATGATGCTTGATTCGTCCTGCATCGCACATGCCGCTCGCGGAGATGATGACCTTCGGGGTTTCGTTGAAGTTGATGGCTTTCGATTCATCGGATGTGATCGAGAGCTTTAAGCCCGGAAACAGAATCGGGTTAATGCCCTGCGCAAGGAGCGCTGCTGCATCGGAATCGTAGCACTCTTTCTGATGATCGCGGAAAATATTGGTTGCCTCAACGGCAAGCGGACTGTCCACGTAAACCGGGAATTCGCCGTGGCCGTGAACCAGATGTTCTGCCTTTATTTCACGGATAAAATACAGCATCTCCTGCGTTCTGCCGACAGCAAACGACGGGATCACGAGGTTGCCGCCGCGGTCGAGCGTTTCCTGAATGATTTTTGCCAGCTCCGGCACGTAATCCGGTTTCGGGCCGTGGCTCCGGTCGCCGTAGGTGGATTCCATAATCACGTAATCGGCGCTCTCCGGGTACTCCGGGTCGTTGATCAACGGCTGATGAATATTTCCGATATCGCCGGAGAAGAGCAGTTTTTTCGTCACACCGTCCTCTGTCAGCCACAGCTCAATGGATGCGGAGCCGAGCAGATGACCGGCATCGAGGAAACGTATCTGAATGCCGTCCGATAGTGTCACACGCTGATGATACGGAATGCCCTCCAGTAAGCGGATCACGCCGAGGGCGTCCTCCATTGTGTATGGTGTGACGTAATCTTCTTTTCCCGCCCGGCGGTTCTTGCGGTTCCGCCACTCGGCCTCGGCGAGCTGAATGTGTGCGCTGTCGCGGAGCATGATGTCCGAAAGCGCTACCGTCGCCGGGGTCATATAGATTGGGCCGCGGAAGCCGTGCGCATACAGCAGCGGCAGATTTCCGGTGTGGTCAATGTGCGCGTGCGTGATCAATACAAAATCCAGCTGGGATGCCGGGACCGGAATCGGCTTGTTTTCATAAATATTCGGTCCCTGCTCCATACCGCAGTCCACTAAAAATTTTTTCCCGGCAGCCTCCAGATAATAACAACTGCCCGTCACTTCATGTGTTGCTCCAAGAAATGTAAGACGCATAAGATGCCTCCTGTTCTCCCGTGTTTGTTCGGGGACAAAATGTTGTCACTGCGGGTCAAAACACGCGTTATACGTTTGGCCCGTTATCGCGGCCAGCAGTCGTCAAGTTCTCATGCCAGCATGGTCTTTGACGCGTTTTCCGCGAAAATAATCTGAAATTTCTTTTGTATTTTATGCTTATTCTCTCTTTTTCGATTATTATAGCATAATATCTGGCGGATTCCAACGGGATTTTAAGGCAGATTGCACAACAATCTTGATATTTTTGTTCAATTATGGGCATCGGACGCCGGAAGTGCATAGAAAAGAGGCACCGGTATTCCTGCAGTAATACCGATGCCTCACTTATCGGGGCCAGCCGATGTTCCGTATGATCACTCACACGCTGAACATAGTAACACATGATGACTCAGATCTGTGTTGTGGTTGGAAAAAGGAATTTCGACGCGTTGAAAATCCTGAAAGATCTGCGTTTTCGTCTTAATATATTCATTGTTATAAGGTTTCTATAGGGGACTGGCCCCGAGGATTTTTAAGGGGTGAGGGAGTGTAAACTATAGTGGGTTAGAAATTGTGTCCGTTCGTTTACGCTACCTCTTTTGCGTTCTTATAAATATCTTTTGTTCGTTTTTTATTTTGATATTCTAATGGTTATATGGAAATTTAATTAACCGATGTAAATACCATTGGTCGAACTTCCACCACTTTCAGTGACACCGTTTTTAGTGCAGGAATGATATCCTCTTAAACGATAATAATAACCCTTTTCTACCTTAATTTCCTTACTCATAAATAAAGAGTCCGTATTATAGTCTACGTTTTCCCACTTTTTATAACTATAAAAAGATTCCGGTCCACTTGAACGTTCCAAATAAATATTCAATTTTACCGTGTTGCAAGTTACATTACATTCTGTACCGCCAAATATTCCAATATACCCATTACCGTTATTCGTAATTCGAACAAAACCTTGATGAAGATATGTACTTCTTGCCACACTCTGATAATTTCCAATTGACTCTGTTTCATTTGTCAATTCCGATCCATCAATGATATTACCTAAGTAATCTAATGATCCAGCCTGTGCATTTACTGTATTCAAAACCATTGTTAAAACGAGCATCACGCAAAAGAGTAAGCTTTTCAAATTAATAACCTTTTTCATACTTCCTCTTTCCCCTCGTCTTCATCTACATAATATATACGTATATTTTTTATAATAATTACAGATCATACTGCATCTCATTTAAAATTTTAATCAATTCTTCTTTCTCTATCTGTCCGCTTAATTGATAATACACATCTTTATACTTCCATAATGCATAATAATTTTCCTCATTATTCTCAGCCATTGTACCCATTTCCACTTCAAGTGTCTTATCTAGCGTTTCTACTTTAACTTTCTCTTTATCTTTCCAATTTCCTTGCGACAAATCATTTTCATTTGCTGCTAAATGAAAATATACTGAATGTCCATTATATTGATACTTTATCACTGCCATTTGTGTCGCTTCTGATATTATTACTCTTTTATATTCCATTCCCTTTGGAACATAATAAAATTCCGGAACCACTATGTGTAAAGTATCTCTTATCTCTTTTTTCACTTCATCCAAATTTTCTTCTGTATATTTTCTATTTTCGCCGTTATCTACCCATGTAGTATCTCCAGCATTTCTAACCCCACTAATCGTCTCCACCAACCGAATCCGATTCGCCTCACTCGTCATACTGGCTCCAAAAACGCACGCTCCCACAACCAACACAACACCAGCCGCCTTTGCCGTCCGTACCCAGTGTTTTGTTGTTTTCGCCCTCTTCGTAATCTGTTTCTGTCTCTCCGCCTGCTTTTCGCGTTCCACCTTTTTCTCCACGATCTGACGGCGGATCGCCAGTGTTTTTTCTGTCGGCTTTCCATCTGCGTCCGCGAGTCCTTCCTTCTGGAGACGCTGTTGGAAGCGCTCGTACATCGCGTTCAGTTCTTCCTCTGAAAGTGCAGGCGCAGCCTCCTGTTCTGTTGCTGTGTTTCCTTCCTCCGCCTTTCCAACTGCCGATTCCCCTTCCACCGTTTTCGAATCCGCAGCTATTTTCTCTTCCGTCGTCTGCTCCAGTTTCTTTTTCAGCTGTTCTTCTTTTTCTATCTTTTTCATCTTCTTCCGTTCCTCGGCATTTTCCATGTTGTAACCGCTCTTGACTTTTTTTCTTCTTGAGGGGATAATAAAAGCCAAATGATATTATCAAATTCCAGGGAGGAATTCTCATGAAGCATATTGTTCTGACAGGCGGAGGTACCGCCGGCCATGTTACCCCGAATATTGCCCTGATTCCAAAATTAAAAGAAGCAGGTTATAAAATCTCTTATATCGGTTCCTACGACGGTATGGAGCGCAAGCTGATCGAAGATCTCGGTATTCCGTATTACGGAATTTCATCCGGAAAGCTGCGCCGCTACTTCGATCCGAAAAACTTTTCCGATCCGTTCCGCGTCGTAAAAGGCTACTTTGAAGCAAAAAAACTGCTCAAAAAGCTGAAACCAAACGTTGTCTTCTCCAAAGGCGGCTTCGTTTCGGTACCGGTTGTCCTTGCCGCCAAAGCATGTAAAGTCCCGGCGCTGATCCATGAATCGGATATGACGCCTGGCCTGGCAAATAAGCTGTGTATTCCGTCCGCTGCAAAGGTCTGCTGTAATTTCCCGGAAACCGTCAAATGTCTCCCGGAAAACAAAGCCGTTCTGACCGGAACGCCAATCCGCCAGGAACTGCTGTCCGGCGATGCACGGGAAGGCCTGAAGTTCTGCGGATTCAATGCCGCAAAACCGGTTATTCTCGTCATCGGAGGAAGCCTCGGTTCCGTTGCTGTCAATACTGCGGTCCGTTCTATTTTACCAGAACTTCTGAAAGATTTCCAGGTGATTCATCTCTGCGGTAAAGATAAACTGGATGCATCCTTAAACGGCACCGAAGGTTACGTTCAGTTCGAGTACATCAAAGATGAACTCCCGGATCTCTTCGCTGCGGCAGATCTGATCATCTCCCGCGCCGGCGCAAATGCGATCTGCGAAATCAGTGCTCTGGCAAAACCAAACATTCTGATTCCGCTTTCTGCCAATGCCAGCCGCGGAGACCAGATTTTAAATGCGCGTTCCTTTGAGCGTCAGGGTTACAGTAAAGTTCTGGAAGAAGAATCCGTGAATGCGCAGACTCTTCAGTCCGCAATCCGTGAGGTTTACGAAAACCGTCAGACCTACATCAATGCGATGAAGAAGAGCAGCCACACCGATTCCATCGGCCGCATCCTTTCCCTGATCCAGGAATGCGAACGCAAATAGTAACTACAGAAATCCCATTTCTCTGGCTTTGTCGGCAAAATGCTGACAAAGCCATTTTTTCGTCCGGGTCATTTTCACCCGCAGATTTCCGATGGTGATACCCATTTCGGATGCTACTTCCTTTTCCGGACGCTCATGCACCTTGATTTCACGCGTAATATAATAACCCGATTCATCATGCTCTTTCAGTGCGTCCATCATTTCCCAGAAAAAATGATTTCTCTCCTGCTTTTCTTCCTCTGCAAGCGTCGGAAGTTCCATCTCTTCCGCCCGAAGATCCTCATCCAGTTCGTTCCAGTCAAAACGTTGTGCTTTTCTTTGATAATCAATTCCCAGATTCTTTGCATCGACACGGACCCAGCCTTCTACTCTGTCTTCATCCAGCGCATCAATATTCAGGTACAGTTTCACCATCGTTTCCTGTGCGATATCATCCGCATCGGCTTCATTGTGCACCACCTGCATTGCGGCTGAATAGGCTGTCATTACATACTTTTTATATATTTCTGAAAAGTTATTTTTGTCCATTGTTCTCCGCCCCTGTTCGTCTGTCATTGATTCTGCTCTGGCTGCTGCCAGCCCTTTCTCAGGCCTTCAGCTCTGCCGTCACGCTCTCAATGATCTGCTCTTTTACCGCATCCTCGAGAGTTCCCTGCTTCCATGCAGCAATACCGGCATTGTCACCTTCATATCTTGGAATCAGATGCATATGGAAGTGGAATACCGTCTGTCCTGCTGCCTCGCCGTTGTTCTGTACCAGGTTAAAGCCATCGGAATGCAGTGCTTTTGTCATGGCTGTTGCCATTTTTTTGCCGAGAATCATTGCTTTCGCTGCGGTTTCATCCGGAATCTCATAAATGTTTGCAAAATGCTGTTTCGGAAGAATCAGCGCATGTCCTTTCGTCGCCGGTCCCTGATCCAGAATGACACGGAACTCATCGTCCTCATACAGTGTTGCGGTTGGAATTTCTCCGTTTGCTAATTTACAAAAAATACAATCCATGATCTTTTTCTCCTTTACTTTTTTTAATTTTTCTGTTGTTCCGAATCCCGTTTCGCACGGTTCCGGACAACTCTATTTTCTCACTATTTGTCGAAAAATGTCAAAAAATGCAGAACGCTTTTTGTTGCGCGCTCCCCCTTTTCAATGCTAAACTTTTGCCTAATCAAAAATCATTACCTACGCATCATAAGGAGGATACGGCTATGTCAAAAGAACCAACAACCAATTCACAGGGCTTATCGGAAGAATGTCACGCTATGATTTCCCGGATTTCACATGAGGTTCGAAATCCTGTTGCGATTATCCACAGCTTTCATCAGCTTCTTCTTTTAGCGCATCCGGAGCTTTCCAACGATCTCTATTTTCAGAAAATCCAGGAAAATATGGCTTTTCTGAACTCCCTGCTCGATGAGCTCTCCTGCTATAATCATTCGTATCGGGCGGTACGCGCTTACGTGAATCCTTATCTTCTGCTCCAGAATCTCTGTGCCGATACCGGCGTTCTCCTCGAAAAACAACAGGTTTCCATTGAACTTGTCAAGGAATCTGCCATTCCGCGCTTTGCCCTTGATACCACGCAATTTCGTCAGCTTTTTCTGAACCTGATCCGAAATGCGGCGGAAGCAATGCCTTCCGGCGGAACGATCAAAATCTCTCTCTGTTTCGACGGTGACTTTCTGACCATCCGTGTGCAGGACACTGGCTGCGGAATCCCCGCCGAGGATCTGCCGACTCTCTTTGACCTTTTTGTCACACATAAGAAAAACGGAACCGGCCTTGGACTTGCCATCTGCAAGGAAATTGTAACCGCACACGACGGCACGATTTCCGTTTCTTCCGTTCCCGGGGAAGGAAGCACCTTTACGGTCGTTTTCCCCTTTTCCTGATCCTTGCCATTCCCGGATAAAGAACCGCCATCAGGACTGCACCTGCCAGAAAACCGCCGATGTGTGCGAAGTTGTCCACATTTGAAGACTGGAATCCGACCAGCAGCGAAAGGACAGCCATGACGGCCATCCGCCGGAAGGTGAGATCCTCCAGCCTTCCTTTCCGAAATGCCAGAAGAACGAGCATCGCTCCGACTGCTGAAAAAATCGCTCCCGAAGCGCCGGCGGAAACTGCCGGTGCTTCCCCTGTTTTCATCAGGGACAGTTCATGCAGATACGAGCACAGATTTCCGACGAGTCCGCCGCCCAGATAGATGACCAGATAACGGATCTTTCCAACTGCGCGTTCCAGGTAATCCCCAAGGAACAAAAGAAGCAGCATGTTGTTGATCAGATGCTGGATGCCAAAGTGAAGAAACATACTCGTAAACAGGCGATAGTATTCTCCGCTCTCAATCAGCGGCGCATACGCCGCACCGCAGTCCATCATATGTCTGGAGCTCTCTGTCCCTCCGGTCAGTGTGACTGCAAGGAATACCAGAATATTGCATACAACGATGACCAGATTGATGCTGTTTTTTGATCTCTTCCACATACGATCCACGATATCTTCGTTCGGAGCGTAACTGTTTTTCCTTGGTTCTTCCATTACATCATTTCCTTATCTGTGCTATTTTTTTATTATAATTTAATTCATTTGTAAATGCAAGAAATCGTCAAATTTTTTTCTTTTTTGATAAACGTTTTTCGACAATTATTGACGCTTCACGACGGCTTTCGACGTTTTATGACGTTATTTTTTACATTATTTCTCTTTTTAGTTTTATGCATAATTTTCTTTTCTATAATATTTTTGTTTCATTCGCATAACTTTTTTCTTCGATCATTCTGCCACATTGTTTCAACTCACAGTCGGTATTTCACGGAGTCTGACATGTCGAAAATAGTTCGACTGTGACTTGCCTCATGTCAGTGGAGGATACCGATTTCTCTCCGCCCGCCACTGCCGTTATGTTTCTTTTAGCAATTCATCCCACCGCTTCAGAAACGGGGGACTTCTTGTCTACTGGTGTTAAAAATAACGCATCCAGCACTTTCTCCAAATTGAAAAAGTGTAATGCGTCATTTTTCTCTAATTTCTGTTTTTCTTTCCCGCCTTATACCGGTATTTCTTCCCGGCAAATGAGATATCGTCTCCATCTTCCAGCTTCCTTTTTGTCTCGCCCATCAAAGGAACGCCATTCACCGTTGTTCCGTTCCGCGAATTCAGATCCAGCAGATAATCTCCCTCTTCTGTACTGACCAGCTTTGCGTGAAGGCGGCTTACCGTACGGTATGGCAGAATTACATCTGCCGCCGCTGACAGTTTTCCAATCAATGTGCTTCCGCGTTCAATCGGAATCAGAGGAAGATCAATCGGATCTATCGGAATCAGATATGCCCTTCCCTCATCCTCCGGGCTGGTCAGCAGTTCCGTTTTTCCAAACAGATCCTCTTCCTGCCCCTCCAATTCCATCAGGCTGTGCATCTTTCTGTTTTCCTGTTCTTCATTCTTTTCCCATATTTTCTCTTTTTCGACTGAGGAATCCCTTCTCCATCCCTGCTGTTCTGTATCGCTTTGCGGATTCCATGTTCCATCTTTCTGTTTTAAACCCTTCCGATTCTGATATTCCGAAAATACATCTCCTGTTTCTTCTTGCTTCCGGATTCCTGCGGCCTTCCCATAGCTTCCTGTTTCTGTTCCCGACTGCCGCTTTTTCCATCGGCTGACAAGTTCCAATGCCAGACTTACAATTCCCACAACAGCCGCCGCTCCTCCCAGCACCAGATACCAAACGGTTTCGGCCTGTGTCCACCGCAGTGCCAGCACACCTCCCAGAAATCCGATGCAGATCACTGCTTCCACAATATTTTTCCAGTTTCCCTCATCCTTTTCTTCCTCCGCTTCCACAAAAAAATTTTCCGCCGCCGCTTCCGCTTCTCGTTCCTCCCAACGCATTTCCTCCATCTGTACAGGCGGATTTTCTTCCCTAGAACGCTCTTTTCCCTCCTGCTCCGTCGTTTCTTTTTTCTCTTTCCCTGTCTGATATAAGAGTGCCTGAATCGTCTCAACAGAAAAGATCTCCGCCGAAATCTCCCGATACAGCCCATACCCGAGTACCACCGCATCCTGCTCCTGGTGATCCAGCTTCGGCAGCAGATATTCCATCAGCTCCCGGATCTGCTTCTGAAAACAGCCTGTGTGTCCCTGCTTTCCCGGCAGATAACAGAAGGAAAAGTTCTCCAGATTTGCATCTGCAAAAACCAGCTCCGGCTGCAGAACGAGACCGTCCGGCACAAGCAGGTACTGCCCCAGTTCTTCGAGGAGATCCAGCAGCTGTTCAAACAGTTTCCGCAGTACCTCCGCCCCAATCGAGCGCTGTTCAAACACACTCTGAAGCGACTGCCTTGATGTCACCTCATAGTAAAACAGTGTTTTATCATCCATTTTCCCGATTTTGCAGTCCAAAAGCCCTGGGATTGCGTTGGTCAGCAGCATACGAATCTGATACGACGCCGTGTCCGGCTCTTTTTCCTCCTGTAAAATAACATACGTATGGTTCAAATCTCTTTTATAATCAATCTGCATTTCTCCGCTTCCGTCCTTACTTCTGGTTCCAGATCTGTTTTACTGCCCGTATCTTCCGGATCGTTTTCACCGGATTGTTTCTCCTGCTTTCACTCAAAACCGAATATTCCCATGCGTTCCGGCTCCAAATTGGCAGAATGTTTCCTTCTGCTTTTATCTGAATCTCTTTTTCTCTGCATTCCGTCTGTACAGTCACCGGTTCAGCCGGAAGCGGTATCTGGGAAATCCACCACTCCATCCGGCTTTGTGCGGCTGCCTCTCCTTTTTCCACAGACAGGCGGCCTTCACTGGCGGCAAGCATTGTGCTTTCATATACCGCAAATGTATACCAGCTCCGTGCGTGCACAAAAAAGGTCAGCGACAGCAGAAGAAAAATCACCATCAGAACAAGCGGCACGACCAGAACTGCCTCTACCGTAATACTTGCTTTTCTCATTTTCACTTTCAAAGCAGTCCGCACCTCCCCACAAATCCAAGCAGCAGAAACGGCACCAGCGGTATGGAATCCTGTTTCCGTATTTTCTTCCGCATCAGAAGGACTCCGCAGAGTACCGAACAGAGAATGAGTCCCAGCGTCAGAACGCCGAACGTCTGCCCAAATCCCAGCCAGATTCCAACCGTCAGAAGCAGAAGGCCGTCCCCGTATCCCACCTGTTCCCGTGATATATAACTGAGCGTCAGAAATCCCGCTCCCGGCAGCAGAGACAGTAGCCATTCCAGCCACGATGTCTGTTCCACCAGAATCCGCCATCCAATGCCTGCCAGAAACAAAACACCCGTCAGAACAATGCTGATCTGTCTTTTTCTTACATCCATTCCGGCAAGAATCCCAAGATACAGCAGTATAACGGCACTCTTTACTTCTTCCTGATACACAGTCTCCGCCTCCTTTCTACAAACCCAAGTTTCTGTTCACCGTCTTTCTTTCCGGTCGCCACGGCAGGAGGACACCTGCTCACATCCGCCCATATCCTGCTTTCTTACGCCGCCTTTTTCGCGCATTTCGAGCACTGCGGCAGTCCATCCGTCTGTTCCAGTGCTACAAGTTTTACTTTACGTTTCAATCCTTTGCAGGAAAGACTGTTATGATACCGGTTTCCGTATTTCGTATAGTAAACTTCTGCCCCCACAGCGCCATTTCCCACGCACTGTTCGCATTCCTTATATTTTTCTCCATCCTGATTCCGTTTCCACGCAAGCGCACCCGGTGAGGAAACCTGGATCGAAAGATTGATATGACTGCACGACGAATCGGTATGATACACACTGCCGTTCTCAGTCACCCACACCATCTGTTTTGCTTCGCCCTCTTCCTCGTCTGCCTCTTCTTCTGTCTTTCCACAGAACAGATGCACTTTCGCACACGCCGCAATTCCCCGGTTCCGCACCGGAACGAGGCGGTTTCCCATTTTCGGCCAGTAAATGGCTTTCAGTTCCAGCCATCCATTTTTCACACGGCTTCCCGCCAGCGTCACCGTTCCATTTTCGCGGATTTCTTTTGGAATCCTGGTTTCTGCATAAGCAATGCACACAGCCGTTTCCGGTATTTCATACGTTTCTTTTCCCGTCTCGTCCACCGCGTAGGCACAGACGGAAAGATACCGCGCGGACTCCTGCAGAGATACCGTCAGCATTCCATGCAGCCGGTAAAGATCCACGATTTTTAATAACACAAGAACCGCGATCAGAAAAACAGGAAGTGCCAGTGAAGCTTCCACCGTCAGGCTTGCCCTGTTCCATTTTCGTTTTGCAAAAGGCTGCTCTCCTGATCCGGATTTATAAAAATTCCCGGAAGAGTGGATAAGTTTTTTGATAAGGTTCCAGAAATAAATGTGCCGTTCAGAAGAACACCCTTTTGTATCCCTGCCGGAGTCATCCCATTTTTCAGGCTGCTCCCTGCATCTCATATCCATAATTTCTCGTAATTTCATACTCTCGTTTCCCAATTACCGCCGTAAAACCGGCTTCCAGTTCATCGACACAGCAATCCAGTCGGAAGCCCGGCTGCTGCTGTTCTGTCCGCATATTGTATTCCACCAGATCCATCGCTCCAAACGTTACTGCTTTTCCCGATTTCTGCATCAGAAGCAGCCGCAGATAGTCGGAATACTCCATGCCGCCCGGTGCCTTTTTTCTGCTCTGATCCCCTGTTTCCAGCAGTTTCGGAAGCTGTTCCAGAGAAAGCTGCCACGATTCTGCCGTTTTGAACAGTGCTACTTTTCCACCGTCCAGCAGTTCCCGCAGATCCAGAATGCTTTCTGCAAATGCCCAGCACACGGCAAGCGCCATTTTCACAACCGGCATCGCCGCCGGAACTCCAAACGACGCGGCAATCACCCCCGCCATCGCTTCCATCTCGCTCTGCTTCTGCGCATCTTTCGCCAGATACACCAGATTTGCCGCCTCCCGCAGCACCAGCAGACGGTTCACGGTTCCCGCCAGATTATCCTGGTCACTGTTTTTTTCGCAGAGCACATATTCCACCTGGCACTGCAGCCCCTCCTTCTTCTCCTTGCTGGTATAGCAGGGGAATTTCCACAGAATATATTCGGACGAAAGCATCTTATCCACAAAGCTCAGTTCTTTTCCACGCTCTGCCATGCCAAACCCGCTCTGCAGCTCCCGTTTTGATGCAAGAACCGATACATCCGTTTCTCCCTGCGGCAGTGCCTGCCCTTCCGGGAGAACCAGTCCTAAAATTCCCATTTTCATCACTTTCTGAATGACCTCAATCGGATTCACAAAATCTTCCGGTACCGGCTGCTTCTGATCCGGTTCCGAAGGCGTGCCGTTTCCAGATTCTCCTTCACCTTCTGTTTTTTCTGTTCCCTCTTCTGGCTGTTTGGATTCTTCATACTGTTTTAAAACCTCCTCTTCCTCGTAACCGCTCTGTCCGTCCTCCTGACGTTTCACGGTTTCCTGTTCTCCTCTTAATTTCTGGGAAAGCTGCTGTATTCCATAAGTTCCAAGGCTGGCTTTCATTGCCTCACAGATCTGACGGGAGAAAGCACTTCCCTCCTCGTCTGTCGCAAGACGATAGCCGCCAAGATAAACTTCTGTAACCTGTCCGCCAGATAAACTGCCTGATAGAATTCCCATCCCCGATGCAGTGGGGGACAGAACTTCTCCCGCAGTTTCTGCGACTTTTCTGCTCATGGTTTCAGGTTTCCAGACACCGCTCTTATCCCCGCCGTTATAAAAAAACAGCTCGTACTGTCCCAGCAGTGTTCTGTCATACCCGGCAAACAGAGAATACAGTCCCTGTTCCATTGCGCAGGCCGTCATCACCCGTGCATGGGCATTTCGCACCGACGCAATTGTCCCGGAAATCAGGGAAAGCATCAGTATCAGAACGAGACACAGATATGCTGTTATGCTTCCGGCTGCCCATCTTTTCTGTCTTTCCGTTTCCCTCATGGGATACAGCTCCTTCCACTTTACTTTTACTTTTTCGAACTTTAGATGCCGTGGATCGGATAAAGGATATACCGAGACACAGATATGCAAATGACATATAGGTCCGTACCGGCTTCTAAATTTTTCTTTGGAGTTCCGTATTGGACATTTTCCCGTTTATACGGTGTTGCTCTGGTTTGTAACCTTCTCCATCAGGCTGTTGACCAGACTCACAAGCTGCTTTTTAAAGATTAGTACGAGTCCGATCAGCACAACGAGAATCAGAATCACTTCCACAACACCAACCGCATCTTCCTCTTTCCAGAACTCCGATATCAGCTTCATAATTCCCACCTCCCTCTCTTTACCAGCTGTTGTGGGGATAAAAACATCCCCTATGCATAAAAGGACAAAAATGCCGGAACCGTGAGTATGACCAATACAACCGCAAGCATCATGCCCATCGGAAGAAGAAGCTTTGTCGATGCCTTTTCTCCTGTTGTTTTCGCCTGCCTTCTTCTCTCCTCAAAGGCCTCCTGCGATTCCTGTTTCAATAATTCCAGCAGTCCTTTACTGCCTTTTTTCAGATTCTGCGTCAGCAGAACAGCAAGGGAACGATACGCTCCGGTTCCCATACGCATTCCCATGCGCTGGTACGCTTCCTGCTCGGAAACACCGTTTTCCATCTCCTGGCAGGTAAATACAATCTCTTCATAGGCAAAACGTTTCTGCCCGCCAAGCGCCAGATTTTTCCGGTAATCCACTGCAATCCGCTCGAGTACTTTCCGCATCCCAAGCCCGGCACCCAGAAGAAGAACCATTTTGCTGACAATTTCGGGATAATCCCGCAGCATCTGTTCTTCTCTTTTCTGCCTTGCTTTTTCTTCTTCCCTTCCTTTTGCCGCCCAGCAGGCTGCTCCTGCCGCCGCGGCAAGTGCCATCAGTTCCAGACCTGTCAGATCCGGCACTTTTGACCATGTTACAGTTTCTCCGTTCAGTGTCTCCGGCAGATAATAGGCTGTTTCTTCGGGATGTGCTTCGTTTTCTTTTTCCACTGCTTTTTTCAGTGCCCTAAGAACCGCATCCCGCCCTTTTATCTCCGGTGGATAGACCTGAACCTTCCGTATATATTCTGTTGTTTCCCCCTGAAGTTCCAGTTCCGCTTTCAGCGTAACCTCCACTCCTTCTTCGGGAATCTCGTCTGACAGCAAACCCCGGCTGTCAATCAACAACGGCCTGTCTGTTTCCCAGCTAAGCGCCACCGGGCTTCCCGGTATTTCCGTAACCAGATCCATGTTTCTGTTTACCGTATGAAAAGACAGATTCTCACCTAAGATGATTTCGTCCAGCGCCTCTATCGCCGCACTGAACGCCTCTTCTATCTCTTCTGCGCTGTAAGCTCTTGCAGGTACAGACAATGTAATTCTCTCCGGTTTCTGATTTCCAACAGAAACCTCAAGTTTTTCCTCTGTCGGTTGGCTGCCTAAGGCACCCCGTTCCAGTTGAAGTTCCGCTTTTTCATCTCCTGAAACTTTTCGCACTCCGATCGGAAGGCAGAGTGCAGTGCCCGCTATAAACCCTGTCGCTGCAAGGCAGAAAATCCGTCTCACCAATTTGTGATCTTCCGCCTTTTTTCTCATCCGGAAATACCAGATGAACAGCCCCGCCCATGCGGCCAGACAAATCCACAACATTTGATTCCTCCCCTTTTTGCGGACGAATCGTTATGATTCGCAGTCTTACTTTTTGTTTCAACTCACAGTCGGTATTTTCACGGAGTCTGACATGTCGAAAATAGTTCGACTGTGACTTGCCTCATGCCAGTGGAGGATACCGATTTCTCTCCGCCCGCCACTGCGTTATGTTTCTTTTAACAATTCATCCCACCGCTTTAGAAGCGGGGGACTTCTTGTCTACTGATGTTAAACTCTAATTGCTTCTTAAAACTCAATGTCCAGAATCTTCTTTCCAAGCACCCATGCCGCCAGATACACGGCAAGGCATCCGCTCATGAAGAAAACCCCGATTACATTCCCATACATCACACTTAAGAATTCCGGAAAGGAAAGCTGTACATATCCCAGAATTCCAAACGGCACAACACTCATAATATTCTGCTCGAACCGCCGGGAAGAAACGCCCGCACGGATTTCCCGCATCGTGTCAATTCTCGTACAGAAAATATCCCACGTATTCTGAAAGATCTCGCAGACATTTCCTCCTGTCCGCTTCGCAATCACCAGTACACTTGCAAACGTCGCAATATCGTCAATGCGGCTTCGCACCGCAAGATCCTGAAACAGTTGTTCCACCGGCACGGAAATCATCATTTTATGACGCATCCGGCGCAGTTCCTGTACCAGAATGTTTTCTTTTCCCAGCGACTGTTCCAGCTGTCCTGCCGCCTCCAGCACTGCATTTTCCATGGAATAGCCGGAACGCAGTGCCGTGTGCATCCACGCAATCAGATCCCGGAAGCTGTCGTACAGCTCCTCTTTCCGTCTCTGAATCCGGTTTTTCCGATACGTGTGAAAACATACGATTCCAACCGGAACCACAGCAATGCATGCCCACCACGCCCGGTAACAGAGCAGGTTCACGGCAGCGGCAATTCCAAGACTGATTCCTGCTATTTCGAGATATTCCCGCCCGGTAAATTCCCAGGTCTGATAGTCGATCCCCTTTGTCTCCTTCTCCTCTGCCATGCCCGTCTTTGCCGGACTTCCAGCACGTATTCTCATCCCGTTTTCCCCTCCAGTTTTTCTCTGTGTACCAGTTCGCCTGTCCTTTGCAGGCCTTTCCCATACTCTCTTCGAAACAAAGAAACCGTTTTGATTTCGTCCTCCTCCATCCCTGTGATCTCTGCGATCTCCTCCACCCGACGGCTTCCATCCTCCCCGCGTCCTAAATGCACGAGAATTTCGATTCCCGATGCAATCTGGCGGCGGATTGCTTCCAGCGGGAGCTGCACTCCCATCAGCACCATCGTTTCCAGACGGGAGATCATATCTTTCACGCTGTTTGCATGCGCCGTGCTCAAAGATCCCGCATGCCCGGTATTGAGTGCGGATAATAATTCAAACGTTTCCGCTCCGCGCACTTCGCCGATAATTACGCGGTTCGGACGCATACGCAAAGCTGCGCGGATCAGATCGCGGATCGTAATTTCTGTTCCTGATTCCAGATTTGCCTCTTTTGCTTCCAGCCGCACCAGATTTTCCACACCCTGGATCTGCAGCTCTGCATTGTCTTCGATGGTTATGATGCGCTCGCCCTTTGGAATGTAGGCGGAAAGCGCATTCAGAAATGTCGTTTTGCCAGATCCGGTCGCCCCGCCGATCATCATGCTGTAGCGGGTCCGGACGAGGGCCTGCAGAAACTCTGCCGCCTCTTTTGTAATACTCCCGATGGAGACCAGAAATTCCATCGTCACCGCCTGCTCCGGAAAGCGGCGGATGGTCAGAATCGGTCCGTTTAATGCGACCGGTTTCATGACAACGTTGACGCGGTCTCCATTTTCCAGCCGTGCATCCACAATCGGGTTCTGTTCATTTACCACACGGTTGCACCGGCCTACAATCTGCTGAATCACATCCTCCAGCTTTTCTGCGGAGGTAAAGCTTTTGCCGTATCTCTCGATTCTGCCGTTCCGTTCCACGAAAATATGCTGATAACCGTTTACCATAATTTCGGTAATTCCCGCATCTTCCAGCAGCTCCTGCAGGACATCGAGCCTCCGCACACTGTAGAACAGTTGTCTGCGCAGCTCCGCCTTCTGTGCCACCGGAAGATACCGTGTTTCTTCTTCCCCTAAAATCAGACGGTCAATCTCTTCGAGAACCTCTCCGTCATCCGGTTCGGATGCGATATCGATCCGTTCCATCAGTTTTCTCCGCAGAATTTCCGGCATTGTCATGTTTCTTCTCCTCTTCTGCCGTCCCGCAGAATCTGGCGCACATAATCGCCCAGCTCGCTCCAGACAAGCTCCTCAAAGTAGGCTTTTCCCGTCCGGTTTGCCGTGTGGAACGGAACGTGGATTTTCCGCATCTTGTCCAGCACCGACTGGCAGTCCCACCGGCGCAGCAAATTTTCAAACTGCTCCATTTTTGCCGCAGAAATCACATCATTCCTTGTCGGAACGTAAATTTCATTGCAGAAATCCAGGATCTGATACAGATCCGCCACACCATCCCCCAGGTCAAGAATCAGCACTTCATAGCTGCTGTTCTTCTCAATCTCCTGAAACAGCCATTTCCATTCTTCGTATTTTGCAGTCTGAATATCCATCGGCGATGCGGCGGGCGGCAGATAATCCAGGTTCTGCATCGACTGGACCATTCCGCCCAGTTTGTAGATGATGCCCTGATTTTCCTGTCTCGCATAATACAGAATATCGCTCATCCCCCTGTCGTAACTGCATTCCAGCAGCCGTTCAAATCCGGAATAGCTCTCCATATTGAGATACAGAACCGCCCGCTCCTTCGCCAGAATCTGCCCCATCGTCAGGGCAAACGAGGTCTTCTGCGTCCGTCCGACCGGCGAATAAATGCCGATGATGCGCATTTCTTTTTTCGGCAGCAGTGCAGGCGATGTATCGACACCGTTTTCCACGCCGTAGCACGCCATGACCTCGCGGATCACCGTTTCCGACGACTGATATTTATAGACCGCCGGATACTGATCCAGCACGGGACTGTGTACCCCCTCCGACAGAATGATAATCTGACGGATCGGATACCGGCGGATCTCTTCTTTCATCGCTTTATCTGAAATCAGAAGAATCTCTGTTTCGTTGTTTTTTGCGAACTCCAGAAACATCTCCGCGCTGGAAAATGCATGCACTTCAAACGGAATATTTCTCTTTTGGTTCAGATATTCCATAAAATTGCGTGCATATTCCATTTCCGTGTCACAGACTGCAAAAACACTCTTTTTCTTTGCAGTATTCAATAAAATCCCCCAATCCAGAGCAGCACTCCCATCAGAACGGGAACGGAAAAATGGATGCACTCCATGCCCCACTTCCCATCGTAATAGGGAACCGGCTCTGTTTTTTTCTGGTATTTTCTTTTGGTAAAATAAGTTTGGAAATAATTGAAAAATTTGGTAAGACGCTGCGGCAAATTTCCGCAGACGAGAATAATTCCGATAGATAAGACCGCTCCAGACAGGAACGACACAATCATACATTTCAGGATCGCTGGCACACCGAGAAAGCCTCCAACAGCGGAAAGGAGTTTGATATCTCCCGCGCCCAGCATATGAAAATAGAACAGAATGTAAAGTGCGAGTATCGGGAAAAGCATCCCAAAAAGAAAAATACCCGCTCCCGCGGCGCCATAGCGGATGAGCTGTGTAACCAGCCCGGCGATCCATGCGGTGATAATCCATTCATTTGCAATTCTGCGTGTTCTTAAATCCATCCATACCGCCCCTGTCGCAACTGTCAGTACCAGACAGTGCTGCAAAGACATGTTGTCTCTCACCTCCCGTTTCGTTTGGGTCAACTTGATTGTGAGGTCATTATAGTTGCCTCTTTTCGATTTGTCCAGCGATTTTCAATAACTTTTTCCGGTTTGTGAATTGCCTCCAAAAACGGGATGAAAATTTCTCACACCAAAAAGAAAAGTCGTATGAAAGGTTTTCCGTTTTTCGCGGATTCGTAGAATCGTATCGCAATTTCCGCACTTCTTTTTGGCTATTATTTTCTGTTCTTTTTATAAGAATTTTTGAAAGAAATCTGCCCCTGCGTGGTCTGTTTCTCTGTATACAAAAACAGACCGGAACCGTCTGCACCAGTTCCAGTCTGCATAAAATAATATATTTTTACTGAATAAAATCCGCATACTCCGCCCTGCTGACCTTCTTCAGGTCTTCCGGTGTCATGCACAGTGTGGTTCCGATTCTTCCCCCGCTCACATAAACCTTGTCAAAATTCGCCGCACATTCCTGAATCACGGTCGGATACTGTTTCTTCATTCCGATCGGACTGCAGCCGCCGCGGACGTATCCGCTGACTGCGGTAATATCTTTGACATGAATCATCTCGATGGATTTCTCACCCACCGCTTTTGCTGCTTTTTTCAGATCCACTTCCTCTGCAATTGGAAGAACCAGCACATAATACTGCTTACTTTTTCCCTGTGCTACGAGCGTTTTGAAGGACTGCTCCACCGGCGCGCCGGTTTTTTCCGCAGTGTGGAGGCCGTCGATAAATTCGTCACATTCATATTGAAGAACTTCGTATTTAATTTTCTGTCGGTCCAGAATCCGCATTGCATTTGTTTTAATTTCTTTTTCTTTTGCCATTATTTTCTCTCCGGTGCTCCCTGCAGTGCATACAGTTCTTTTTTGAGCTGTTTGATTTCTTTTTTCATCTCTATATTTTTCTGTTTCAGCCGTACGACAGCATCCCCGGCTTCTTCCGGTTTTACAGAAAGTAAACGTGCAATGCCAAGGGTATTGATGTGCTTTAAGCAGTAATCCGCATACGCTTTTTCACCGGAAAGCATGGTCACGCGGACGCCGCCTTTGTATTTCTGCGCACTTAAGATTTTAATCAGACGGATTTCCCCTGTTTTTGCAACGTGGGTTCCGCAGCACGCACAGCTGTCGTAGCCTTCGATCGTCACAATCCGCACCTGGCCCTCGATCTCTTTTTTACTGCGGTAATCCATGGTTTCCAGCTCTTCCTTTGACGGATAACTGATCGTAACCGGAACATTTCGAAGAACGGCCTCGTTTGCCTCCTGCTCTACATCGTAGAGCTGCTCCTCGGTCAGAACACCGTCAAAATCCACGGTGACAACATCACTTCCCATATGGAATCCAACGTTATTGAAACCGTAAATCCGATGCACGATACCTGACACGATATGCTCTCCGCAGTGATTCTGCATATTGGAAAAACGTTTTTCAAAGTCAAGTTTTCCAACTACTGTTTTGCCCGGCTCAAGCGGTGCTTCCACGGTATGCCAGATCTCGCCGTCGATTTCCTGTACATCCGTTACAAAAATTCCGTCCAGCGTTCCCTCATCTGCCGGCTGACCGCCGCCCTCCGGGAAAAATGCGGTCTGATCCAGCAGCACGCGGTACATGCCGCCCTCGCAGACGCTTCGTTCTACGGTTGCCTCAAATTCTCCCAGGTACGCATCCTGATCAAATAATCTTGTTGTGCTCATAATTTTTCCTCTTTTCCGTCTATTCGTTTACAATGTCAATCTGGCACATTTTCATAGCTTCCAGTGCATTTTTATGACTCTGCGGCGTTACGCCCGCGCACGCGGATGCATCGACCGAAATCGGCACTTCCGGATAAAATGCTTTCAGCAGCATGGCATTGGAAATCACGCAGATGTCGGTGCAGAGTCCGACAAGTTCGATGGATTCCGGCACGCCGCCTGCCAGTTTTTCGATCTCCTCCGGCAGATTTTTTGCACCGAAGGTGACCTTATTCATCACTACGGCCTGTTTTTTCTCCGCCATTTTCTGGATTTTTTCCTGCAGAGCATGCCCATTCGTTCCTTCGATACAGTGTTCCACCGGAAGTTTTCTGCCCTCGGATGTTTCCAGATAACCGGCAAAATGGGTATCTCTGGTGCAGATAACGGCTCCGTCAAACGAATCCATCACCTCCGCAGCGCGGTCAACAATTCCGACCGCCTCTTTCGTGCCGAGACTTCCGTCAATAAAATCGTTCTGCATATCTACTACAATTAATACTTTCATCTTTGTTCTCCCTCTGGGACTTTTTTTATAAATGCTGCATCCAGTTCAGTGCCAGTGAAATCCAGCTCTGGCACTCTTCGCGTACTGCGTTCTGGTATTCATAGCTCTGCGTCTCCTCGCTTGCAAGGCCAAGGCCGTGGCCGCCGACCGGATAAATATGCATTTCTACCGGAATCTCCAGCGCATGCAGTGCTGTAAAGAACATGATCGAGTTTTCTACCGGCACGCAGTCGTCCGGAGCGGTGTGCCACAGGAAAGTCTTCGGCGTATCGAGGCTGACCTGATTTTCCAGAGACATCTCGTCCACCAGTTCATCATACTGATCGCCCAGCAGATTTTTAAAGGAATCGCGGTGTGCCTTCGGGCCGGAGGTGATTACCGGATAGGATAACAGCAGGCCGTTCGGACGAAGCTGCTCTGCGTCTACGCCAAGCTCTTCCGCAAGAAATGTTTTCTTTTTCCAAAATACACCGTACGATGCCGCCAGATGACCGCCGGCGGAAAATCCGGCCACTACTACTTTGTTCGGATCAATGTGATATTCTGCCGCATGCTCCCGCAGATGTGCAACAGTCCACGCAAGCTGGCGAAGTGCCGTCGGATAGTGAGCTGCCGGTGCAACACTGTAACGCAGAATAACGGCATGATAACCTGCTCCTAAAAACTTCATCGCAATCGGCTCTGCTTCGCGGTCGGAAACCCATCCATATCCGCCGCCCGGACAGATCACGATGACAGGACGCACACGGTTCGGATCAATTTCATGTGAGTTGTCCAGAAAATACGTGTATAATTTTCCGGTTTCTTCTGTATCTTTTACTTTGACATCTAATACCTGATAATTCATAAGTTCTTCCTTTCCCCCAATTTTTCCGGGCACGGCCACAGCCGCCAGTTTTTACTCTGTTGTCATTATACCGTATCAGCGCAAAATATCAAGCGTATCGCACCATACACTTTTTTCTTTTCAAATCCAATTGCTCATAGTATAATAAATTTATATTTGCATGTTTTTGAGCGGCAAAAATAACACATAAAGGAGTATATTGCAATTATGGATTCCAATCTTATTGTCCTTACCGATCAGGACGGAAATTCTGTCCGTTTTGAGCTTCTGGATATCGTAGAATACAAGGAGGATGAATACGCCGTTCTCTACCCGGCCGACGGCGGCGACGATGAGCCGGTACACATTCTGCGCATCATTTCCGAGAATCTTGATGTCAACGAAGCCGAGTTCGAAGGCCTCGATGATGATGAGCTGATCGACACCATTTACCAGATTTTCCGCGAACGCAACGATCTGGATGACTGATCCTGCCACACAAAAAGAGCAGCATTTTACCGCCGTGTGTGCGGTCAAAATGCTGCTCTTTTTGTGTTCCTGATTTTTCGACTGTTATCTACAATTTATACTGCATAAAATTCCCATTGTGCACAAATCCAAAATTTGTATACAGTTTTACTCCCATATCTGACCCCGTGATCTGTATTGTGCCGCATCCATATTCTTTTGCATCCTTTATTACACGGGACAGCAGTTCCCTTGCAATACCTCTTCTTCGATATGCCGGATCGGTAAACATACTGGACAGTAAACCAATTCTGCCGCTCGGGCATCCGAAGTATGGAGGTTTTTCTACAAATGACATTCCACTCGTTCCAATGATGTTCTCTCCGTCAACAGCAATCCAGGATACAAAAGTGCCATCCGCCATATGGCGTTCATAGTAATCTTTTAACGCAGGTGCTAAATCAATCGCTTCTTTTGCCCCTTCTTCGCGAAGCTGATGGATTCTCATCTGAATGAAAATATCAAGTTCCTTCTGGGTAAGTCTTTTATATTTGATTGCCATTTTTATTCCCTTCTGCTTATTCTCTCACATCCAGCACCTGCACATACGGCTCCTCTTTTGTGCATGGTTTCCAGTCGTCTTTTCCCTCTGCATTCGGGTTTCCGGTTTTCATGAAATTGGTCCAGTCGTCCATCATTTCTTTGCTGAGGGCATAGTCGCCTTCGGTTTTCGGGCGCCAGCTTCGGCCGAGGGTTCCGAACATGTACCAGAGTTCGGAGGAATGGAACGCTCCGGCGTCGTCGCCTAACAGGGCGCGGGTGAAGTAGTAAACGTATGCCGGTTTTCTTCCGAGTTTTTCCAGCGCAAGGCTCCAGTTGATGCATCCCTTATAAATGCCGCCGTGCTCGCCTTTTTCTTTCATCTCCGGGAAGACACCGATATCGTCTGCGGTGGAACCGAGCATGTATGGGATATCCTTGATTTTTCCTTCTGTCACAGCCTCGTTATAGCCGCAGGTCAGCAGGTAGTTGTCGATATTCGGTACGAAGCTCAGCATTCTCGATGGATTTACGCGGCCAAATTCTTCCTGCAGCTCCACGATTTTCTCTGCCGGAATCGCACGCAGTTCTTCGAGTGTTTTTGCACCGGTAAGCTCTACAAATTCCTGACCAATGGTTTCTGCCTCGGAAAGCAGCATATCACGGTTCAGTCCGGTGTCGTAGCCGCCGGCACTCTGAAAAATGGCCCTGCTGATCCAGTTTTCCGTCAGCGGAGAGCTCACAAGTGTCTGTACGCTCATGCATCCTGCGGACTGACCGAATACGGTAATGTTTTCCGGGTTGCCGCCGAATTCTGCGATATTTTCTTTTACCCATTTCAGCGCCGCAACCTGATCGAGAATCGCATAGTTTCCGCTTCTTCCGACGCCGCTCTCCTCGGAAAGCCACGGATGCGCCAGGAATCCGAAGGCACCGAGACGATAGTTGATCGTTACCAGAATCACACCGCGCTCGCAGTAAGCTGCTCCGTCAAATTCGGATTCGTGGCTGAAACCATGCAGAAATGCACCGCCGTGAATCCAGAACGCAACCGGCAGTTTTTCGTCTGCCGCATCTGCCGGTGTCCAGATATTTAAGTACAGACAGTCTTCACTCTGGTTCATGCCGAATTCCGGGTCAAGATAAAATTCTTTTCCATAGAAGGAATCCGGCTCGTGCTCAGTCTGCGGGCAGACGCATCCGAAATGATCCGCCTCATAAACACCATCCCAGCACTCCGGCTCTTCCGGCGGGCAGAACCGTTTTTCGCCTACCGGCGGCTTTGCGTATGGAATGCCGCGGAATACGGTGTAGCCATCTTTTTGCACACCATGAATCTGTCCATATCTTGTTTTTGTCTCTGTAATTGCCATAAGTAAAAATCCCCTTTCCATTTCTTAATACCTGTGATAAAAACCCTCATACAACTTCAGTATAGCAAATCTTTTTTCTGGCTTCCATATGCACAATTCCAAAGAATACCACCTGATTTTGTGACAATTGCAAAACAGGATTCCATTTTTCTATATTCCTATTGACTCACTATGTTTTGAATAGTATGATAAATTTAATTTTGAAAACAATCTCTAACTTATTTTTACATGAGGATACTTTATGACAAAACGATTTTCTTCCACTACCTTAAAAACAGCTTTCGTAAAATCCATCCCGATTTTCTGCAGCTACGTTTTCGTCAGCATGGCCTACGGCATGATGATGGCATCTGCCGGTTTTCCCTGGTATGATTCACTGCTGGTGAGCCTGACGGTCTACACAGGCGCGTTCCAGTTCGTCCTGATTACATTTCTTTCCAGCGGCGCATCCCTGATCACAATTGCCCTCACGGCGCTTCTGATGAACAGCCGTCAGAGCTTTTACAGCCTTACCTTCCTGAAAGAATTTAAACAGATGGGACGGCGGAAACTGTACATGATCCACACAATGACCGACGAAACATACGCCGTAAACTGCACACTGGATCTTCCCAAAAAAGAAAAAGAGGACACCATGTTCCTCGTCGCTCTGTTCAGCCGCTGTTATTGGATGGTTGGTTCGGTTCTTGGCGGCATCCTCGGTCAGATCATTCCGTTCGACCTGACGGGCATTGATTTCTGTATGACAGCACTTTTTCTCATCATCTTCATTGACCAGTGGGAAAAAGCAAAGAAGCACTCACCAGCACTCACCGGTCTTGGCATCGGCATCCTCTGCCTGCTGATCTTCGGTGAAAACCGTTTCATGCTTCCGGCACTGCTGATCGTATCCGCCCTTTTACTTCTGTTCCAGAGAAAGGAGACTCTCGCATGACAACCTCTTATTTTCCGACGGCCGTCGCCGTTTCCGCTGTCATCACATTCGGACTCCGCGCGCTTCCGTTTCTTGCATTTTCCGGCAGCCGTAAAATGCCCGTCTCCCTCGAGCGCCTCGGCCAGGCACTGCCGTCAGCCATCATGGCAGTTCTGATTGTCTACTGTATGAAAGATATCCCATCCGGCGGTCTCTCTGCCGCATTACCAAAACTGCTCGCAGCAGCGGTCGTCTTCATCACCTATAAATGGAAACATCAGACACTTATCTCTATTCTGCTCGGGACAATTTCTTATATGGTGCTTCTGCATCTCTTTTAACCATACTTCTGTTCACAAAAAAGGAATGCAGTCACGAACTCCTATTGAAATTCGCGGCTGCATTTTTCTTTTCCTGCTATGCTCCAATCAGCACATTCTTCCCCGCAAATGCAAACTCATAATGCCGGATCCTTTCCTGCGGCACGCCGAGAGCCACCAGTCCTTGATGAAGTGAGATTTATCCACAAAGAAATAATGGTTTTCCCTTAAGGATGCAAAATTCTGTTTTCCTATACTGATTACTTTTTCCATCCATCACACCTGCTTTCGGAATTTGTCCTTTTCTCGATTATACACTATCCTTTCCTGAATTCCAATCTTAAAACATCTCATTCGCCGCAAACGTAAAAAACAACAACGCCAGAAACAGCACTTCCAGCACCGCTCCCAGAATGGTAATGATCTTTCCCGTCTTCTCTTTCCAGATTTTTTTCATCCCCAGATACAATAGAATTCCGATCACCGCGCCAAGCGTATTATCGATCACATCCGTAATATCACTCGCGCCGATCGCAAAAATATACTGCGTCACCTCAAAAAACAGGCTCAGTCCCGAGGCAAGGAGAATGCGGTTCTGGATTTCGCTGTCCGGATAGAAGGCTGAGATGCAGAGGCCGAACGGCAGAAAGACCAGCATATTTTCGATAATTTCACTAATCTGCACTTTCCCGTTCACCACAACCGACGCCGCATACGGAATCAGATTAATCCCCCGCAGGTGCGGAATTTCTTCCGGGCGCAGGGCGAATTTGAATAAAATGCACCAGACAAGCAGCGCCAGGTAAATGCCGAATACCACCAGAAATGCTTTTGATTTTTTCTTATTTGCCAGAAATCCCATATTGGTTCCCCCCTCTGAATCAGATTTTCTATACGTCCGATTCTATCAGAACATTCTTAGGATTCCTCTTCTCTTTTCCAAAGAAATCCCAACGGATTTCCTAAGATTTTCTGAAGCTCAGATTCTTTTACATTTCTTCGTCATGCCAATTTATTATATCTTTCATATCAATTATATCTTTTACATATCGTAAAAACTGTGTATAATACCCCGTGGGCAGAGAAAAGAAGCGGGATGAAAATCTCATATTCCCCTGGGACAGCAGTATTCTCCCCACTGCTGTCTCTCCTTTCAGTGAAGGCTGTCGCAGACAGTTTTCTGTGGTGTAGATAAAAGAGGAGGCCGTGCACTGAGCACAGCCTCCTCTTTTCGTGTTTTTCATCTTTATTTTTTCATCGTTATTTCTTAATCTCATATCCACAATACTGCATTACCAGCTCGCAGAACATCGCATTCGCCCATGAGAACCACTCTCTGGTGTAAACGGTCGGATCATCTACGAAGACACCCTCGTGCATCAGTCCTGTACCGCCGTCGGTTGCCATCAGTTCGTGGATCATCTGATGCTTCTCCTCTTTTGTCGGTGCGGTCAGTCCCTCGATGGCTTTGGAAATGTGCCATACGTAGCGAACCGGTGTATGCGGGCTTCCGATTCCGGAAAGCTTTGTTCCGGAATAGTAGAACGGGTTTGCCTCGCTTAAGATCAGCTTTCTTGTATTATCAGCCACTTCCTGGCTTTCCGGCTCGTAGCCGAGATAGCTCATGGCCAGAAGGCTCGGTACATTGGCATCATCCATCAGATTATACTGGCCAAAGCCGTCTACCTCGTAAGCATAAACATCGCCAAGTCCCCAGATATGGGTGGTTCCGTAAGTCTCAATGGCCTGTTTTACGGTCTTCGCCATCTCTTCTGCTTTCTTTGCAATCTCCTCTTTTCCGCCGACGAAATCTGCGATCTCTTTCAGGTAATTCAGAACGACAACCGCAAACATGTTGGACGGGATCAGATAGCCGTAGCGGCAGGAGTCATCGCTTGGACGGAAGCCGGACCAGATCAGGCCGATGCCGGATTTTACCTGCGCACCTTTTCCGTCTCGGGAAAGCGTATCGGTGTAGGAGCAGTTTTTCCGGATGAAGCTGTACGGGGATTTCTCTTCGTGATTCATTTCGGTCTCAAATACAGTCAGGATTTTGTCAACACCTTCCCAGAAAACCTCATCAAACTGATCCGTTCTTCCGGTGTTCTTCCAGAACAGATAGGAGAACTGCAGCGGATAGCAGAGCGAATCGATTTCATACTTTCTCTCCCAGATCCACGGTCCCATATCGGTCTCGTCCTTCTCCCAGCAGTTGCCGTTCGGTCCTTCGTTGAATGCGTTTGCGTATGGATCGATGTTGATGCACATAAACTGGCGGCGGATCAGGCCTGCGATCAGGTCAGCCAGCTCCGGGTCGTTCTGTGCCGGAACAAGGTACGGGCGCAGCTGTGCTACGGAGTCACGCAGCCACATTGCCGGGATATCTCCGGTGATGACGTAGGTGCTGCCGTCCTCCATTTTCTTCACGGTCGTATCGAGGGTGTTGGAGTAGCATCGCTCAAACATATCAACGATTTCCGGCTCGTCTTTCAGTTTTTCTCTCAGGCTTAAAATCAGCTCCTGGACAGACTTTGGTAATGTCTCTTTCATTGTTTTTTCGTCCTTTCGATGAAATAAATTGTAATTCTACCATATCAACTTTACTTCTGCGCGTCAATCTCTTTTCGGTTTCTCTGCGACAGAATCCCGGTAAATAATTTTTCCCGGAATGCGGTACACCTCGCCGCCCTGCTTCTGCGGTTCGTTCATATGTTTGATCATCCGTTTTGCGGCGAGCCGCGCAATCGCATCGGTGTCAACCGAAACCGTCGTAAGCGGCGGACTGCAGAGCTGCGCGTAGATCGAATCATCAAAACCGGTCACGGAAACGTCTTCCGGAACGCGGATTCCCCGCTCTTTTAACGTCCGCACCAGACGGAATGCCGTTTCATCACAGTTGCATACAAACGCAGTCGGAAGGTCTTCCGGCAAAGAAAGTTCAATCGCCGTTCCTTCCTCACTCCGGTCCGGAATCATCCATTTTTCTTCCGGGTGAATGCCCTCTTCCAGCATGCTCCGCAGATAACCGAGATACCGGTCGGAAATACTGGTTGTGCTTCCTACCGTTCCGACAAATCCAATCTTCGTGTGACCCTGCTGGATCAGATAATTCGTCAGCTCGTAGGAACTGTAAACGTTCTCTGTGATGACGGAATCCGACTTGTGCGTCCGGTCGTAAATGTCCACATACACCTTCGGGAGATCAATCTGCGTAATCTGCTCCCGCACCCCGTTGTCGAGAATGCCAAGAAAAATCAGACCGTCAAACAGCCCGCGGGTCCGTATGGTGTTCAGATCCGACGGCAGTGTTGCCATCGTCGGCGAAATCATAATGCTCGAGCAGGATGCTTTCTGCAGTTCGTAGATGATCCGCTCATACATCGCCATATAAAATTTTCCTTCATCTCCGAAGCTGAACCTCGGGCTCATGATGATGCCTACTTTTTTACTTCTTCGTTTTCCGTAGTCCGGAAGGACGTAGCCGGATTCTCTTGCGAGTGCAAAAATTTTTTCTTTCAGTTCTTCCCCCACGCCGTCTTTTCCATTCAGCGCTTTGGAAACGGTTACTTTACTGATCCCCAGCTGATCCGCCAGGTCCTGCATGGATACCGATTTTCTCTCTGCCATGTTGTTAACAGCCCCTCTATTTGTTTCTTAACTTATAGTTAGATGTTAACATCGTTTTTCACCGCTGTCAACTGGTTTTTCGTTGATCTGTACAGCAGAATTCTATTCCATATCTGTCTTTTGTATAATTTTTTCTATTTATGCACTTCTCGCAGAGTACAGAAAATCCCCTGTTTTCGGGTCTTTTTCTTCCGAAAACAGGGGATTTCATCTTCTTTTGCTTTGGTTTTTCTGTCTTTTTAATACCTTTCCTGTAACACTTTCATTTCCTGCACGACACTTTGCAGCCGTTTCTCACCGACATAATTTCCAACTGCGAACAGTGCTTTATAAAGAAAATTTACTGCCGCCTTGTCATCAGACTTCTGCTCTTCCTGCCTCTTCCGCAGTTTCTCCGCCATCGGAAACAGCCCGGCCAGCAGTTCTTCTTTCCATGCACGGTCTGCCGATTCATCCGTTTCCAGTTCTTCCAGGTCGTAATTGTCCGTTCTGCCGCATTTTCCTTTACAGACAGCGCAGTCAGGATTCAAACGGTTTTTCTCTGCTTCAACGCGTGCAATCCATTCTTTTCCATTTTCTTCTGTCAGTTTTTTTTCCGGATCTGCCGCGCAGAGCCCTGCAAGCAGAATCTGATGTGTCGCGCCATCCGGTCTGTAACCATTGCTGTCACCGCTCGAAAACTCCTGCGATTCGCCCTCAGCGGCTTCTCCTCTTCCATCCACCGACCGCGCCAGGCCGATCAGGGCACCGATGAGTTTTTCCTGTATTTTTGTCATCTTTCTTCTCCTGTTATTCCTGCTCTGCATTTTTGAACAGGGCTTTTCTCTTTTGTCCTGCTGTTTCCAGCCAGTCTGTTACTCTAAAAGCTCGCCCTCCGTAGAAATCACAACCGTTTTCACCGGAATCTTCTTTCCGCTCTCTTTTACTGCCATTTTCACCGCACGCTCCATTCCCGCACAGCACGGAACCTCCATACGTGCAACGGTGATGCTTTTGATATCATTCCGCATGAAAATCCGCGCGAGCTTCTCCGAATAATCGATATCGTCAAGTTTGGTACATCCCACCAGCACAACATGATTGCGGATGAAATCCTGATGAAAGTTTCCGTAGGCATATGCCGTACAGTCCGCCGCAACAAGAAGGTCTGCTCCCACAAACATGGAAGCCCGCTCCTGCACCAGCTTGATCTGTACCGGCCACTGGCGGAGCTGTGACGGAGCTGCCGCGTTGGTTTCTGCTGCTTCCGCCGCATTCTTTCCGCTTTCCGCTTTCGCTTTCCGCTGGTTCTCCTTCACCGCCTCCTCATCGTACGGCAGCGCCTCCCGCTCCACAAACGAAATCGCATCCGCCGGACAGACCGGCAGGCAGTCGCCGAAGCCGTCGCAATAGTCATCGCGGATCAGTTTCGCCTTCCCGTCGACCATTGCAATCGCACTCTCATGACAGGCATGCGCACACAGCCCGCATCCCGTACATTTTTCTTCGTCTATCTGAACAATTTTTCGAATCATGGTGTTAACTCCTTTTCTCTTTTTACTGCTCCACCATGATACCATATTTCATCCCATCTTTAACAGTTCTTTTTTCTAGTAGTTTTTTCCTCTTGCTCCAACCGCAAAAGCAGGGCGCTGCGATTTTTCTTCACAGTTTCCCTGCTTTTAAACCATGTTTTCTCTACAGCACCAGCTCCTCATCCAACGCCAGCGAATAAATAATTTTCTCTTTTACCTTCTTCCCTGTCGTCCTCTCGAGTGCCTGCTGGTAGTAGGCGAGCTGTTTTTCATATCGTTTCTTCAGCTCCCCGATCTCTTTCACGCGGTCTGTTTTATAGTCCACGAGAACTAGTTTCTCACCCTCGTTGAACCACGCATCGATGATTCCCTGCACGAGAATCGTCTCCTCCGCCGGATACGACGGATCGGCCTCGCTTGCCGGAACGGACATTACAAACGGCTGCTCCCTCCTCAGCGTTCCATTCAGAAACGCATTCCGCATCCGCATTCCGACCGGACTCTTGGCAAATGCCAGAACGGATTTGAAGTAAATGCAGTCCGCCGCCTCTTTCGTCATTTTTCCTTCCGCGACAAGTTCCTCCGTCTGTGCCATCAGCTCTTTGATGCTGTATGCCCTGCGGTAATCGAGGCATTCCAGCAGACGGTGGTATGCGGTTCCGCGGTCAGCTCCGGTCAGGGCCTCGGCGTTATCCTTTTTCATAAATCCAGGCACAATTGGAACAAATTCTTCCTGAACGAACAGCTCTTTTCCGATTTCGGATTCCTCCATTCCTGCCTTTTTCAGCTGGGAAACCGTAACCTTTACCGGAATCTGCTTCTCGTCTTCATACGGATACTGATACGAAAACCGCCCTTCTACGAGTTCCTTCAGCGCCTCTTCCCGCGGCGGCTGTTTCGGAATTTCCATGATTTTCTGCTCATTCACCGCGCGCTCCATCTGGTGCAGAACCTCGCCCTCGACGAGTCCCGCCGGTGATACCAGGCGGATCGTAGCCGGAATTTTCTCCGCGTACAATGGATTTTCCGCATTACCCGCAAGACCAAACTGTTCATACAGCCCATCAAAACACCGGTTCCGTGAAAATGCCGGTAGAATCCAGTCGAGATAACCGGATGCACTGCTCAAAGTCTGATACGACAGCAGTTCTTCCTGCCGTCCCGCATGTGCCGCGCACTGTTTCACACGGCTTTCCAGCTTCGATGCCATCCCAGTCATGATCAGCTTCTCCTTCGGACGCGTCATCGCAACGTAGAGCACACGCAGTTCCTCCGCCAGATTTTCCAGTTTCATGCTCTGCCGGATAATCTGCCGCGGCAATGTTGCCTGGCGCACGCGGTGCTCCGGATCGATCGCATCCGCACCGATACCCATCCGGGAATGCAGTACGAGTGCCGCGCGGCTGTCCATCTGGTTGAACGATTTTCCCATACCAGAGAGGAACACGACCGGAAACTCAAGTCCCTTACTCTTGTGGATACTCATAATACGCACGGTATCCGCGCTCTCACCATAAATATTCACTTCTCCGAAATCCACTTCATACTTCTGAAGCTGTTCGATATAACGGATAAAGTTGAACAGGCCGCGGTAACTCGTGGCCTCGAACTCCACCGCCTTTTCCACCAGCATTTCCAGATTTGCCCGCCGCTGCACGCCGCCCGGCATCGCAGATGCATAGCCGCCGTAGCCCGTCTCCTCGAGAATCTGCGTAATCAGTTCATGAATCGGCGTGTACGGCACACGGCTCCGCAGCATTTCGAGCTGTGTGAGGAACCGCCGCAGTTTCTCCCGAAGCGTCTCATCTTCGCCCGCCGCCGCATATTTTCCACACGCCTCATAAATTTTTACATCTTTATCCACACAACGCACCACCGCAAGCTCTGCATCGGTGCATCCGCAGATCGGCGAGCGGAGAATTGCCGTAAATGGAATCTCCTGGCATGGATTGTCGCACAGATGCAGATAATTCAGCACCGTCACGATTTCCTGCGTGGAAAAGTATCCCGTTTTTGATGTGCTGTACGCCGGAATTCCCGCCGCCTGCAGTACGCGCGAAAACGTCTCCGCCCATCCGCTGACCGCACGAAGCAGAATTACGATATCGCGGTACCGGATTTTCCGGTATTCCCCGGTCTCTTTGTCCACGACTTCCTCATTTCCGACCATCTCGCGGATGCGCGCCGCAACGGCAGCCGCCTCCGTTTCCATCTTTGTCTCACGCGACTTATCATCTTCCAGCTCGGGCGCCTTGTCATCCAGTAAAAGAAGTTCCGTTTCATATGCTTTCTGCCACGTTTCCGCCTTTCCCTCTTCCATTTCCGGCGATACAGGAAACGCTGCTCCCACATGAAGGCTCGCCGCCTCATCGTACGCAATGCCGCCAAGCTCCTTGCTCATCAGCTTGCAGAATACATAGTTCGCGGTTGCAAGCACTTCAGGCCGGCTTCGGAAGTTTTTGTCGAGGTCAATTCTCTGCTGGCTTTCCCCGTCCTTCGCATACGTATGATATTTTTCCAGAAACAGCTCCGGCCGCGCCAGGCGGAATCCGTAGATGCTCTGCTTGATATCGCCGACCATAAACCGGTTCCATCTGCCTTCCTCCTCACCGGACACTGCAGAGAGCAGCGCCTCCTGGATAAAGTTGCTGTCCTGATACTCATCGATCATGATTTCGCGGAACTGTTCCGAGAGCTCCCGCGCCGCATCGGTCCGCACCAGACGGCCGTCCTCCTGCTGCACAAGAATTTCGAGCGCAAAGTGTTCCAGATCGGCATAATCAAGAATATTTTTGCTCCGTTTTTTCTCTGCAAACGCTTTCGCAAACTGCTCCGTCAGATCGATCAGCACGCCGATCGGCTCCCGGCAGTCCGCAATCTCCTCCGCAATCTCGGCGCTGTCCTTCTCGAAAAACTGCTCTTTTAATTTCTGCAGTTCTTTTTTGCATGCATCGCGCTCCGCCTTCACCTGATCTTTCAGCGCCTCGCTCACATCGTCTGCCTTTTTCCGCGAAAGCGCCTTGAACTTCATTCCGGCCATCGCACGCACCAGCCCGTCAAACGATTCCGTTTCCAGCAGTTCTTCCACCACCTGCTGGTCGGAAGCTAATGCCTCATCATACAGATACGGTCCGCCCGGGCTTACCGCCGTTTTTCGGTTTTCCTCTATTCCTTCCAGAATACTCGAGAGCCGCTTTTTCGCCTCAGCCATCAGCTCCTGTACCCAAATACTTTTCTGCACCGCCTCCGGCGAATTGATCTGATACGCCGCCCGGCACTCCTCAAGCCACTGTTCCGGCCACGGATAACTCATGGAAAATTCATACAGCTTCAGCACGAGCGCGTCGAGCCCATCGTCCTGCTTTCCCGCCGCGTAGCTCTCCACAAACCGTGTAAACGCAGGATCTTTTTCCGCAAACCGCTCCTCCATCACCTTCTGGATCACGTCGCTTTTCATCAGGCGAATTTCCCCCTCGTCCGCCATGCGGTATACCGGATCGAGATCGATCATCTGAAAATAATTTTTTATCACATACGAACAGAAGCCATGGATCGTGCTGATCTGCGCATGGTGAAGCAGGGTCTGCTGCCGCTGTAAATGCTCATTCTCTGGATTTTCCTCGAGGCTCTGCTGCAGGGCGCGGCCGATTCGCTCTTTCATCTCGCCTGCGGCCGCACGCGTAAAGGTCACGACAAGAAGCTGATCAATATCAATCGGGCGCACGGGATCTTTCACCATTGCAAGGATCCGCTCTACCAGAACCGCCGTCTTTCCGGAACCGGCCGCTGCGCTGACCAGAAGATTCCGGTCTCTCGTATCAATGACTTTCTGCTGTTCCGCTGTCCATTTTACTGCCATTTATCTCTCCCTCTTCTTTCTGGCTGATTACTTTCTCATACATGGAAAACTGCATTTCTCTTTCCTTTCCGGAAGGCAGTCACTCTTTTTGATCACTTTGTATTATCTCCTGCATCGCCTTCATCAGCAGTTCCGTGTCCATGCCCTTCAGTTTGCGGTACTCGTATCCCTGAATTTTCTGGTCAAAACCGCAGATTCCCTGATATTCACAGTACGCACACGCCGTCGCACCGTCCCGCTGATACGGGGAAATTTTTACATTGCCCGAGAAAATGCCCTCGCCGATCTCGCGCACCTTCTTTCTGGTGTACGTACGGATCACATCAAACTGCTCCGGCGATGCTACTTTCGAATAGCTCGTATAACTTCCGTCCTTCTTTTTTCCAACCGGGATCACATCGGATGTCGTTCCGTCCTCGAGCACGCGGTCGAGAAGCTCCACAACTTTCCGGTCCGCATTCACAAGACCATCCATCCGCAGCGCTTTCAGCATCCGCCGTCCCCACGCCTCGTCGGTCTCATCCTCCGCCTGATCGAGCATCGGATCATCGATATGATAATAGAACACGCCCGCCGGCTCTACCTGTTTGCCGGGATGCTTTTTCTGTTCCAGCTCCACTGCCGCATCAAGATAGACCGCAAGCTGCAGCTGCAGTCCATAATAGAGTGCCACCAGGTCAAGCGACGTATTTCCCGTTTTATAGTCAATAATTTTCACATAGACCTTATCATCCGTCTCGCAGAGATCCACACGGTCAATCCGTCCGCGCAGACGCATTTTCTCATGCTCCGACAGATCGATGTTGATCGCAGACAGCGAATCCTCCATCGAGAACGAAACCTCGAATTCCCCCGGCTCAAATTCTCCCTGCAGGATCTGCTGCTGCAGTGCCCAGACGGTTCGTTTCAGGATCCTTTTTACGCGGATAATGCGGTACTGGTTCCGGCTTGAGCTCTGGAAAATTGTGTTTCCATAGTCTGCCATCGTTTCCTCGACACACTCCTCGATCAGACGGTCGCGCGTGTCATCAGTCACCGTTTTCCAGGTCTCACCGTTCTCCTGCAGTTTTTTCGAAAACTTCTCAAGCGCTTCATGCATGACCGTTCCCATATCCGCCGCTTTCAGCTCATACTGATCCCGCTCGCGGATCTGGAGACCGAACTCCATAAAGTGGGCAAACGCACACGCCGCATACTTTTCCAGCCGCGTTGCACTGTTTTTTAACGTCTCTCCGTACAGTGCCGATGCCGCACTTCGTCCAATCACACCGTCCGCACAGCGAAGAAACGCCGCTTTCCGATACGTCTCCGCCGGAATTCCCGCCTCCGGATGTGCTGCATACCAGCGGTAAAGCTCCTCAAACAGCGGATCGATCTCTCCCTCCGCCGCTCTGCCAAGCTCCTCCAGAAACAGTGCCTCGCCTGAACGCGGCATTTCCAGTTTTTCCTCCGGTTTTTCCTCTTTTTCAATATCCCGCACCGGAATCTCCGGGAACAGCTTTCGAATCTCATTGATCAGATACGACGGATTCTGCGCCTCGCCGGATGCACCCGCCTTGGCAAACGAAAGATACAGCCGCTCCGACGGCTTCGTCAGATTTCGGTAGAGATGAAATTTCTGCTGATACATTGTCTCACGCGCCGTCGGGGACAGCTTTGCATCCGCCCGCTCCAGCTCCTCGCGGTCATACTCCGAGAGAATACCGCCGCCCGCGTCGTGGCGCGGAATCAGCCCGTCATTCACGCCGACGAAAAACAGCACGCGGATGTCCTTCAGACGCGACCGTTCATTATCACCGATCAGCACCTGATCCGCGGTCGGCGGAATAATGCCGACAGATGCCTCCGCAAAGCCCGCCTCCAGAATTTCCTGATACTCTGCCAGCGTCATCTTCTCATCGCCCAGCACCTCGACAATTTTGTCCAGCAGCTCCATGACAATGCCGTAAATCTGGCTGTATTCTTTTGCGAACGCCTCCTGTCCCTGCTGCTCAAACTGCTGCCGCCGCTCCTCGAGCTTTTCCTGCATCTGATTCTGCACTGCCAGTGCATACAGCGCCTCGGTCCGCTCCCGCACGGTGGCATCTTTCTTTTTCATCTGCTCCGCAAACGGCTGCACTTCGGCATAGAACTTCTCCCGCAGAAGATTGCGCTGCGGCACTTCATCCGGCTTGATGCCGCGGTAGCCCCTCGTCCAGGTTTCCCCATACGCTTTCAGCCCACGGATACCAAGCGCGAGCACATAGTTTTCCATCGCATCCGTCTCCTCGCGGTTCAGACTCGAAAGACCGCAGCGCAGATAGCGGAAGACACTCTCGTAGGAAAAGCTCTGCACGACCATCTCAATCGCCGCGCGCAGAAATTCGACGAACGGGTTCATCAGGACGGAATGTTTTTCATCAACGAAGTACGGAACACCGCATTTTTCAAAGATTTCCCGCGCGTATGTGCCGTAAACGGAGAGATCTCCGGTCAGAACGGCGAAATCCTGGTAGCGCATGCCCTCCTCGCGCACCATGCGGCGGATCAGACGCACCGTCTCTTCCAGCTCGGCACGCGGATTCGGCGCTACGCTGATATAGATTCCCCGCTGGTTCGCCTCGTGTCCTGCTGCCGGATTTCCCGTCTTTGCTTCCGTTCCTGATTCCGGTCTTTTTTCTATTCCATTTCCGGAAAATCCTCTCTTCCCATACCGGAACAGTCTCTGCTCCAGCTGATCCATCGTGCTTCCTGGCTGAAAACGGCCATGTCCCGAGCGTCTGACCCAGATTTCCGGCTCCACCGGGCACCCTGCTTCATCTGCCGCTTTCATGAGCTGCTGGACAAGCTGGCGGCTCATCGCAAAAAGCTGATGCGGAATCGCCTTTTTATACGGGTTCTCCCGCTCATCCATAATAATCGTCACATAAACCTTCGCACAGAGCCGGAACAGCTTTCCAAGCACACCGATCTGTACCGGCGTAAATCCGGTAAACCCATCCACCAGCACCTCACTGTTTTTGATCAGCGCCGATTCTTCCAGTTTCCCCGCCAGAACTTCCAGCACATCCTCCGCCGTCACATAACGGTTTTCCAGATATTCCTCAAACGCACGGTAGATCACACCGGTGTCCTTCAGCTTTGCCGCCAGCAGCTTTTTCTCTCCCGTCTCTTCCGCCCACGCATCAAGCTCAGACGGCGCAATCTGGTACTGCTTCAGCTCGGAGATCAGCGATTTCATCTTCGAAACCGCACCGGTTCTTTTTAACGTGCTGCCAAGAATTGTCAGCTCCTTTTTCTTTTCCTGCGCAACGCGCTTCACCACAAGGCTTTTTCCCGTCTCTTCGAGCACCGGATACAGGCTTCCGCCGGTCTCCTCAAAAATACGGTATGCCAGACGCTGGAAACTTAAAATATCAATATTTAAAATTCCGCCCGCCGGATGCAGAGACACGAGTTCTTTCTGCGTCTGCATCGTAAACTGCTCCGGCACGACGATCAGATAATTTTTCTCTGGGTGGCGCGCCGCTTCCGCCAGGATTTTTTCATACGCATACCGCGATTTTCCGGCCCCCGAATTTCCCATAATAAACTGCAGGCTCATACTTTGCTCCTCCTGTTCTGATCCATTTCTGCCCCAAAACAAACATAGCTACAGTATAGCAGACTCTTTTTTTTGATGCAATCAACCTGCTGTAGAACAACCTTCATAAAAACCATTCTTCCCACATACATTATAGTAAAAACGCCCGTCTGTTCCGCCCCGCAGACGACTTTCCAAAAAGGAGTGTGCCCGCCATGAGTTCCAAAACGAAAATTGTTGTATTACATATGAAAGAAGTGGTTTACACCGCTGTTTTTCTTGCTCTCGCGCTGATTCTTCTCGTGGTGTTTCTGATCATGTTCTCCGGGAAGAAGGATTCTGAGAAAAAAACTTCTGTCACCACTGCTGCTTCCGCCGAAAATGCACGCTACATTCCCGGCATCTACACCTCCACGATCTCCCTCGGCGACCAGACCTTCGATGTGCAGGTCAATGTTGAGCAGGACCGCATCACCGCGATTTCACTGAATAACTTAAGTGAAACCACCGCCGCCATGTATCCGCTCATGGAGCCCGCGCTCGATTCCATCGCCAGCCAGATCTATGTGAATCAGACAACGGAAGGCCTCATCTACGGAGAGGACGACCGCTACACCTCTGAACTGCTCGTCTCCGCGATCAATCAGGCGCTCGAACAGGCTCAAAATCCTTCCGCCGCAGAATCATGATCTTTCCATGAAAAAGGCCTCGAAGCATTCTTCTGCTCCGAAGCCTTTTTTCTGTCGTGCATCTCAAAATTTGATTGTCTGCACCAATTTGGATTATCTTTGTTTCTTTCCGTATTTCCTGTTTTGTTTTTTACAGCTGGTCAAGTTCCTCTCTCCAGAGCTTCACGCACGCATCGCTCGGCATACGCAGGTCGCCTCTTGGGGATACTGCAACGCTTCCGACTTTCGGACCGTCCGGCAGGCAGGAACGTTTGAACTGCTGTGCAAAAAATCTCCAGTAGAAGGTTTTCAGCCATTTCAGGATTGTCGCATCATCGTAAACACCGGCAAATGCAAGTTTTGCCACACGGTAAATCTTGAGCGGTTCGTACGTCACACGCAGCATATAATATAAGAAGAAATCATGAAGCTCGTACGGTCCGACGAGATCCTCTGTTTTCTGGGAAATGACACCGTCCTTCGGCGGCAGCAGTTCCGGGCTGACCGGCGTGTCGAGCACATCCAGAAGGATATCGGAAAGTGCTTTTTCCCCGCAGGTGTCCGCATAATACTGTACCAGATGGCGCACCAGCGTTTTCGGTACGGATGCATTGACGGCATACATTGACATATGGTCGCCGTTGTATGTTGCCCAGCCAAGTGCCAGCTCCGAAAGATCACCCGTTCCGATGACCATGCCGCCGGACTGGTTGGCGAGATCCATCAGAATCTGGGTTCTCTCACGCGCCTGTCCGTTTTCATACGTCACATCGTGCTTCTCCGGATCCTGTCCGATGTCGCGGAAATGGAGATTGACGGCCTCTTTGATGTCGACCTCTTTTAAGGTTGCACCAAGGCACCGCGTCAGTTCACAGGCATTCTGATACGTGCGGTCCGTCGTTCCAAAGCATGGCATGGTCACAGAAAGAATCTGTTTTCTCGGAAGTCCGAGCAGATCAAACGCTCTCGCCGTCACGAGCAATGCCAGCGTTGAATCCAGTCCGCCGGAAATACCGATGACCGCGCTCTGGCAGTGCGTATGCGCCAGACGTTTTTTCAGTCCCATGGCCTGAATATTTAAAATTTCATCACACCGCTGATCCCGGTTATGCTTATCCGACGGTACGAACGGCCGCGGATCGAAGTAACGGGTCAGCTTTGTTTCTTCTATTGTTAGTGAGAACTTAACCACCTGATAACCGTCGGTTCTCTGTTCCGGATATGTGGTCATTCTTCTGCGCTCACTCGTCAGACGATCAACATCGAGATCCGCGCAGACGATCTGATTCTCGAACCGTTTTGCCTCGGCAAGAATCGTTCCGTTCTCCGCAATCAGATGCTGTCCGCCAAAGACGAGATCCGTCGTGGATTCGCCCTCGCCTGCTGTCGCATAAATATAACCGCAGATCAGACGTGCCGACTGTGCACTCACGAGACTTCTCCGATAGCTGTCTTTTCCGACCATCTCATCACTCGCAGAAAGATTGACGATCACCGTCGCACCGGCCAAAGCATGCGCCACACTCGGCGGATTCGGAGTCCAGAGATCCTCGCAGAGCTCTGCAGCAACTTTCAGGCGCGGCATCTCTGCACACTGGAAGAGCAGATTCATGCCGAACGGAACCTCTTTTCCGAAAAATTCCGTTGTTGTCACCGCTTCTTTTCCCGGCGTAAAGTGACGCAGCTCATAAAATTCATTGTAGTTCGGCAGATATTTTTTCGGTACGACGCCGAGCAGCTCTCCGTGGCAGAGTACGGCAGCCACATTAAACAGCTTTCCGCCCTGTTCCCACGGAAGGCCGACAAAAATCAGTGCATCGGTCTCTTTCGTTCCGTCGGCAATCTCTTTTAATCCCTCTTTCGCCGCGTCGATCATCTGGCTCTGCCAGAATAAATCGCTGCAGGTATAGCCGGTCAGCGCCAGCTCCGGGAGTACCATCACTTTTGCGCCCTCGGCCGCCATTTTATGAATGGTTTCCAGAATGACTCTTGTATTTTCTCTGACATCCGCTACTGCCACCGCACAGGAAGCGGCTGCGACTTTTACGAATCCCTGTTTCATCTTTTTATCCCTCCGCTATTTGCTTTTGCGCAGTAATTCTTTCAGATCCTCGGTAGAAAATTCATAGGCGCTGTTGCAGAAATGGCATTTCAGCTCCACCGGTTTTGCTTCCTGAATCATCTCATTCAGTTCTTTTCTTCCGACCGCAATCAGCGCTTTCGATACACGCTCACGGCTGCAGTTGCAGTAAAACTGGGTCGGCACAGTATCATTGATCACAAGATCCATGTCTCCAAGCAGCTTTTCGAGAATCTGCTCCGGGGTCAGTCCCTCGTCGAGAAATGCGGTAACAGAATTGACTTCTGCCAGACGCTGTTCCAGTTTTTCAATGACTTTCTCATCGCAGAACGGCATCAGCTGAATGATAAAGCCGCCGGCCTGACGGACAGTATTGTCTTTGTTCATCAGCACACCAAGTCCGACGCTGGACGGAACCTGCTCACTCGTTGCAAAATAGTAGGTCAGGTCCTCTGCGATTTCACTCGTCTGCAGAACGCACTGTCCGACGTACGGCTCTTTCAGTCCCAGGTCTTTGATGACATCCATGAATCCGACGCCGACAGCACCTGCCACGTCAAGTTTTCCTTTTTTGTTGGCCGGAATCACGACGTCCGGGTTTCCGACGTAACCTTTTACATTTCCTTTGGAATCTGCTGTTACGGTAATGCCGTTCAGCGGTCCGCCGGCATGGATGCGCAGGGTCAGAAGGTCTTTATCTCCCTTCATCATAACGCCCATCATCGCACCTGCCGTCAGAAGGCGGCCCAGCGCTGCGGTTGCAACCGGGCTCGTGTTGTGATCCTGACGTGCTGTCTCTACAGTTTCTCTCGTTGTCGCTGCAAACGCACGAATCTGTCCGTCTGCCGCTGTTGCTCTTACAATATAATCCATGTTTCTCTCCTATTTCTCACTTTTTCCTTTTTCTCTTGCTACGACATAAATACGTTCGCTCTCCGGTCTCGGCGCATCCTTTGTGAATGCATCGTAGGCCGTCACAAACTCCATGCCTGCCTCTTCCAATAAGCGGCGGATCGTCGCAAGATCGTAAGCTCTCTGATAATGTACCTCTTCAAATTTACGGTACAGATCGGAATCTTCTCCCTCCGGGATGAAAATGGCAAGCTTATATTCGTTGATCTCTTCCTCCGGGTCATAGTAATTATCCCAGATGAAGCTTGCCTCTTCGCGGTTTTCCGCAATCGTAGTCTCACCCATCTGTTCATATTTATACTTGGTATTCAAATCAAAGATAAACATGCCCTTCGGGTCCAGATAATTGTTGACGAGCGAGAAGACTTCCCGCAGATCGTCTTCCTCCAGAATATAGTTGATGGAATCGCAGATGCTCACGACCGCTTTCACGGTTCCGTAAAGCTCAAATTCCCGCATATCCTGAAGCAGATATAAAATGTTTAAGCCGGACTCGGCGCGTTTTTCACTGGCAATCTCGAGCATATCCTCGGAGTTGTCCACGCCGATCATATCGTAGCCCTCTCTGGCGAGCAGCTCAGTCATGTTTCCCGTTCCGCAGCCAAGATCGAGCACCAGTCCGTCTTCCACCTGATATTCTTTTAAAAGCTGAATCAGATATTTGCTCCAGGCAGGGTAGTCCACGTTGTCCATGAACATGTCGTATACCTGGGCAAAACTGGTATAACTTTCATTCATCTTTCTTTTCTCCTTCATCGTTTCCAGTAGCTACGCCTTATTGTATCACATCACACAGGGCAACTCAATATACGAAAAGACCTGCAGGATCCCTGCAGGTCTCATTCACTCCCCGAGTTGGGCTCGAACCAACAACCCTTCGGTTAACAGCCGAATGCTCTACCATTGAGCTATCGAGGATTATTTAATTGAAGATATTTGATATACCTTCAAAACCGCATACACTTTACAT
>NZ_JBNMHD010000025.1:0-46113 GCF_050872605.1 Fusicatenibacter sp. | reverse complement strand
GACCCGAAAATAATGCAAAAAAGGCAGTGCTGCAGAGCGCGAATTGCAAGGAACAGATTTGAAGGCGTACCGGGGTACGACGAAAATCTGTGACGCAGTAATTCACGCTCTGCGGTGCTGAATTTTTTGCATTATTTTCGAGGATTGCTATAAGCATCCGAATAAATTCACTGCATCAAAAAGACACAGCGGGAAGTATCCTTCTGCTTCCCGCTGTGTCTTTTTTGTTATTTTTCTACTATATAGTATGTTTCATATTATGCTCTCGGAACGCTGACAATGCGCAGATCGTATTTCTTCAGCATCTCGCCGCCCTGTACTTTTTCTCCAGTCAGGATATCTTCTTTTCCGTCGAAGACTGCCGGAAGCGGAAGCTCCTCATCCTTGAAGTTGATGATAAAGTACAGATCCTCGCCGTCTGCCTGGCGTTTTGTGATTTCCAGTGCGGTTGCTTCTTCGATGACCGGCTGAATAGCTGCGCCGTCTGCTGCCATGGCAAGTACTTTTGCAAGGCCGTTCTCGGAGAGGTCGGTTCCGACATAGTATACGATTCCTTTTCCGAACGAATTCTTCGCAACTGCGGTCATGCCTGCGTAGAAGTCATCCTCATATTTGGCAACTTCTTCGGCTCCCTCGAGGTGCATCAGGTCGCATACGAGACGGCACTCTTCCTCGGTTCCGTCTGCGAAACGGATCTTGTTTCTCTGCTCCGGTGCAAGAGCGTCGATCTCTTCTACCCATACGCCTGCCATTTTTCTGAGCGATCCCGGGTATCCGCCGAGATGAACGTTGTCCGACTGTCCGACGATACCGCTCATGTAGGTGGTGATGAGAGTTCCGCCTGCCTGTACATAAGCTTCCAGGCTCTCTGCCACACCGTCTTTTACCATGTAGAGAACCGGTGCTGCAACGAGGTCATATTTGGAGAAGTCCGCGTCGATCGGGATCATATCGACAGCGATGTTCTTGTTATAGAAGTAATTGTACATCTGCTCGATCTGATCTACGTAACGTAAATCGCGGTTCGGTCCGCTGGTGTACTCCAGTGCCCAGTAGTTTTCCCAGTCGAAGATGATGCCGACTTTTGCGTGGTTCTCGGAGCCCATCACACGGCTTCCGATTTTCTCCAGTTCTTTTCCGAGCTGGGTTACCTCACGGAAGACACGGGTATCTGCGGTTCCTGCGTGTGCGATAACAGCACCGTGGAATTTCTCGCATCCGCCGACGCTTCTTCTCAGCTGGAAGAACTGAATCGTGTCTGCGCCGTGTGCAACGGTCTGATAGCTCTGTGCGCGCATCTGGCCCGGTTTCTTTAAGGAGTTGTACGGCTGCCAGTTCTGCTGGCTCGGAGTCTGCTCCATCAGCATGAACGGTGCGTCTTTGAGGCCGCGCATCAGGTCGTGGGTCATGGCTACGTGGCTCCATGGCGTATTGTAGCTCGGGTAGTTGTCCCAGGATACGATATCCATTTCTTTTGCCCACTTGAAGTAGTCGAGGCCTTTGTACGTTCCCATCAGGTTTGTGGTGATCGGGGTTTCTTTGTCGTATTTACGGATCGCGTCGCGCTCCATTTTGTAGTTATTCAGCATGCCGTCGGAGTTGAAACGCATGTAGTCAAGAGAGATACCTGCGAATGCAGTGCCGCATCCCCATGCCATTCCGTCTCCCAGATCGTTCGGCGGTACAATCTCGTCCCAGTCGTAGATCGTGTGGCCCCAGAACTCCATGTTCCATGCCTTGTTGACTTCGTCGAGTGTTTTATATTTGTCTTTCAGCCATACGCGGAATGCCTTTGCACAGTTCTCGCAGTAGCACTCGCCGCCGTACTCATTGCTGATGTGCCAGCAGACGATGTTTTTGTTGTCGCCGTAGCGCTCAGCCAGTTTTTCTGCGAGGCGTTTTGCATATTTCTGGAAAACCGGGCTGTTCGGGCACGCATTGTGGCGATGGCCGAATTTGTGATGGCGTCCTTCGAAATCGGTCCTTGCCACTTCCGGATAACGGTGTACCATCCATGCCGGGAGTGCGCCGGTGGATGTTGCCATGACGATCTGAACGTCCTCTTTTGTCAGGGTGTCTACGATCTCGTCGAGCTCGGTGAAGTCGTACTCATTCTCGGACGGCTGGATTTTTGCCCAGGAAAATACGTTGATCGTGGTGCTGTTGATGCCGGCCTGATGGAAAAGTTTCATATCCTCATCCCAGATCTCTTTTGGCCACTGGTTCGGGTTGTAGTCTCCTCCGTATAACATTTTTTTGAATTTTGGCTGCATTTTTTTGGTTCCTCCTGTGTTTGGATATCTCGTTTTGATGGCTCTATTATATACTGGTCTTTGTGAGAAAAGTATGATATGCTTGTCTAAAAAGTATGAATTTTCGAAACTCATTCCGGAATCTTATTTTAGACTTTTCTTTCAGAAAGGAACTGACTGTTATGCCTATTTTCTTTAAACCATCCGCCTCGGATTTTTCCCTCTCCGCTGACAGCATCGGCAACCGCTGGCTGCAGGAGCCCGTTGTGCGCCCGAACGGCTTTCCCCTGTATCACTGGATCCAGACGGAACGCGGCGAAGGGCTGCTGACCCTCGAAGGCCAGGAACTTTTGCTGAAACCAGGCGACGGGGTTCTGATTGCTCCGCATGTGCCGCATGAATACCGCGAAAACGGCGGAAGCGGGATGTGGTTTACATCCTTTCTGACCTTTGACGGAAAACTCTCCGAGGATCTCTATAAAATCTGTGCCGTCGCGCCGTATCTTTTTGTCCCGGCCTCGGAGGGTACGTGGTTTCAGGAATGGATTGACCGCATGATCGACTCGCATTTTCTGAAAAATGAAATCGATGATACTGCGCTCTCCGTCGGATGCTTCGAGTTTCTGACACGGCTTTCCCAGCTCCGCACCGGCCTTTCCCGGACGGAGCATCCGCTGTATCTCCAGTATGTCCGCCCGGCAATGCAGGAAATCGAAAGTCACCTTTCCGACCCGCTCGATGTGGATGATCTGGCGGAACAACTCCATATCACGCCGCAGTACCTGACCCGCCTGTTCCAGCGTTTTGTCGGCAGCTCTGTCCGCTCGTACATCAGCGTTCTGCGCATCAGCCGCGCCAAGGAGCTTCTCATCAGCCGTCCTTACACTACGCTCGACGGCATCGCTGCCCTCTGCGGCTACCGCGATGTCAGTTACTTTATCTCGGTTTTCCGCCAGCAGACCGGGACAACGCCGAAGCAGTTCCGGAAGCTGTACGGCGTATAATCTGCAGCATCCCACTTTCCGGCACAAAAAAATCCCCCGTCTCATTTTACAGACGAAGGATCTTTTTTTCATTCTCTCTTATTTCATGCTTTTCAGAATGCTTCTCGCAACCGACAGTCCATTTGCGCTTGCCTGCTGGAGGCCGCGGGTCACGGATGCGCCGTCGCCGATGGCGCGGAGGCCTTTGACGCTGGTGCAGAAGTCTTTGTCTACGACAACTTTGTTGGAATAGAATTTTACCTCTACGCCGTACAGCAGAGTCTCATCGCTGGCGATACCCGGGGTAACTTTATCGAGGGCTTCGATCATCTCGGCAATGTCGACCATGATACGGTGCGGGAAGACCAGGGAAAGGTCGCCCGGAACGGCATCTTTTAAGGTCGGGATCAGGTTGTTGCGGCAGAGACGCTCTTCTGTCGTTCTTCTTCCGCGCTTGAAATCGCCGTACGTCTGAACAAGGATCTTGCCGTCGCAGAGCATGTTGGAGAGCTGTGCGATCTGTTTGCCGTACTCGATCGGGGTCTTGAACGGTTTCGTGAAGTTTTTCGATACCAGAAGGGCAAAGTTTGTATTGTTTGTCTTGAACTCCTGGGATTTGTAAGCGTGACCGTTTACAACTGCCAGACCGTTTTCATAATACTCGGTTGCCACCTCTCCGGACGGGTTCGTACAGAAGGTACGCACTTTGTCATCGAAGGTCGGGGTATAGTAAACGAGTTTTGCCTCGTACAGGTTCTTGTTCAGGAACTCCATGACCTCGTCGCGGACTTCCACGCGGACACCGATATCGACAGTTCCGACCTCGGTCTCAATGCCGTGACTGTTGCAGATATGGGAGAACCAGTCGGCTCCCTCTCGGCCTACTGCGGAGACAATCTCATCTGCCTCGTAAACCGTTCCGTCCTCAAGCGTTACAGCTGTCGCACGGCCGTCCTCGATCATAATATTATTGACCATCGTGTTGAATTTCATCTCCACGCCGATCTCTTTTAAGTGATCCTCGAGGCGGCTGTAAATCTTGTAGCCCTCCTCGGTTCCGAGATGGCGGATCGGACATTCGATCAGTTTCAGGTTGGCGTTGATCGCTCTGCGGCGGATCTCACGGATCTCTTTTTCTTTATCGACACCGTAAACGTTCTTGTCTGCGCCGAAATCCAGATAGATCTGGTCGGACTCGTGGATCAGCTCAACCGTCTTTTCATATCCTAAAATCTCCGGCAGATTTCCGCCGACATCCGGGGAAAGGGAAAGCTTTCCGTCGGAGAATGCGCCTGCTCCGGCAAATCCCGTTGTGATCGAGCACGGTTTGCAGTTCACGCATTTTTTCGTTTTTCTCTTTGGACACTGACGGCTTTCGATCGAACGTCCTTTTTCGATCATCAGCACCTTCAGATCCGGTTTTTCTTTCAGCAGTTCATAGGCACAGAAAATACCTGACGGGCCTGCGCCGATAATAATGACATCATATTTCATTCTTTTTTAATTTCCTCTCGTTTTTTACCCCATCACGATCAGATACTGGCCGTCCGGCAGGGCAAAGACTTCGCTCTGCTCTTCTAATTCTGCATCCGACATTTCTTCCACGTCCATGCCCTCTTCTTCCATGTAGGCGCGCACGTCGTCCAGATTGTCGGCAACGACTGCAAGGCAGTCCTCCAGAAAGGCCTCTGCCTCATCGTAATTTTCAGCCACCGGCTCATCGAATAACTGGCCCTGGTTCATTAAAAATGTGTTGATGCATTCTTCGGTATATTCTCCCATTCTGGTTTCCTCCTCTGTTCGTTTTATTGATTCTTTCTGTGAAAAAGCGTTAAGATTTCCTCCGGCCGGTCGAGCAGTTCCATCGCGTGGTTGTCGATCAGCTCCTGGCGCGGACGGAATCCCCACGTCACACCAACGGTAAACATGCCTGCGGCGTTTCCGGTCTGCATATCCGTATTGGTATCTCCAAAATATAGGCACTCTTCCGGTCTGGCGCCGAGTGCGTCTGCAATCGCGAGCGCACCGATCGGAGACGGCTTTCTCGGGATTTCTGCGGTCTGCCCCTGAATCCGGTTGAAAAATCCCGGTCCGTACACACTCTCCACGACGTGGATGGCCGCCTCGTGCGGCTTGTTGGAACATACGGCAATCGGAACTTCTTCCCGCAGCGCGGTCAGGGTTTCCCGCATATTAGGATACGGCTTTACATGATACAGCGGGTCCTCGTTGAACCACGCGCGGCCAAGGCGGATGCCCTCCTGCAGATAGTTCAGTTCTGCATCTCCGGCGTCTTTTAAGGCGCGCTCCACTGCCAGATCGAAACCGTCTCCGGCGTAAAAGTTGAAGGCTTCTACCGGGCGCGGCACAAGTCCAAAATGTTCCAGAACGCGGTTGACTGCATGCGCAATCGACTCTACGGTGTCTGCGATGGTGCCGTCCAGGTCAAAGATACAAGCTTTTATCATATTCTGACTTCCCTTCGTTGTCTCTTTTGTTCTTCGATTTTCTTTCTTCTCTCTCTTCTTGTCCGCAATCATTATATCCTGTATTTTCTCCCTGCGCAACCATATTTTCTTTTCCTGCACTTTGTGCTAAAATGAAGCTGTTTTTCAGATTCTTGGAAAGGAAAAAAACAAAATATGAATCAGACTTTGAAAATATTTTTTACCGATATGGACGATACCCTGCTGAATTCCGAAAAGCAGGTGACAAAAGAAAACATGGATGCCATTTCAGAGGCACTTGCCGCCGGCCACAAAATTGTGTTCAACACCGGCCGCCCGCTCTCCGGCTTTCTGCCGATCTTAAAAGAGCTCGGACTTGACCGCGAAGGCTGCTATGCCATCGCTTTCAACGGCGGACTGATTTACGACTGTGCTGCGCAAAAAACGCTGTACCGCCGCACGATTCCGCTCGAATATGCACGCGTCATTTTCGAAAAAACGCAGGAGGCAGGCCTCTACTGCCACACCTACTCCGACACCTCTCTTCTCTGCCGCCATGCGGGCGAGGAAACGCGTATTTACACGCAGGCAATCCACATTCCCGTTGTGGAGGATCCGCTTCTGCCGGAACACCTCTCCGAGGAGCCGTGCAAGATGATTGTAATTGATCTCCACGACCGTGCCAAAATGGATGCTTACCGCGCTGCCATGGAGCCGTGGGCGAAAGGAAAAATTTCGATGTTCTACTCCAGCCCGCATTACCTCGAGCATGTCCCGGAACACGTTTCCAAGGGCCATGCCGTGAAAAAACTCTGCGAGCTTCTTCAGATTCCGCTTGCCAACACCGTGGCCGCCGGAGATCAGGAAAATGATATTTCGATGATCGAGGCCGCTGCCATCGGTGCCGCCATGAAAAACGCAACCGATGCGGTAAAAGCAAGTGCGGATTATATCACAGAAAACGACTGCAACCACAGCGGTGTGGCAGAGATTCTTCGTAAGTTTATCCTTGCCTGATGCTGTTTCTGTGTCAAGAAACCTTCTTTTTCTTGTTTTCTTTGGCACTTTTTCCGAATTCTGTAAGATTTTACTTTCTTTTTTGTTGAAACTGTATTACAATAGTTTCAAAAGACAGCATTTGAAAGGAGACTTGAATCGATATGTCACGGAAATCAAAACGTATTCTGCTTACTCTGGCTTCTGCCGCTGTCGGCGCAGCCTGCGGTGCGGCAGTCTATTTTATCCGGAAAGGAAAAGCAGATCTTGAAACAGATTTTGACGATTTTAAAGACGAATTTGAAGAGGAAGAGTCCGCTCCTGCTGAACGTACTTATACGCCCCTTCCGAAAACGAAAAGTGCAGAGGATGCTGCACCGGATCCGGAATCTGCAGCTTGCAATGAGGGTTCCGAAACAGCTGATGCAGAAGCTGAAAGCGAAACCGCAGAGTCCGAAGAAGAAGACACGGAAAAAGAAAGCGGTGCGGACGATAGCGAAAGCGCATGTGAAGCGCCGAAAGCTGAATCTGGCGATGATGAAGCGGATTCTTGCAAGGAAGAAACAACAGAAGAAACTGCAGGCGCCGCAGAAGAAACACCGTCTACGGCGGATTGTGAAGTTTCTCCGCAGGAAAAAAGCGAAGTAACCGCAGAATAAAACCTAAAAACAGAATATAGAAACATAAGGAAGTAATTCCTGGGGAGGGAAACCTCCCCTTTTTTATGGAAAGGAGATTGTTATGGAACTTGCAAAACGCGATGACGTCCCTGCAGAACTTACATGGGACCTGTCTTTAATCTATCCAGCCGAGGAGGCCATGCTTGCCGATGCGCAGAAAATGAAAGAATTAAGTCTTTCTATGGAAGCATCCTACAAAGGAAACCTCACCGACGCAGCCACGATCAACCACTGCCTCGACGATTACCAGGAGGTCTACCGTCTGATCACACTGACCGCCAACTACTGCGATCTCGCCGTCTCTGTCGACTATTACAACAGTGCAAACCAGACGCGCAACGACCGCATCAACAGCCTGATCTCTGAGGTTTTCAGCCGTCTCACCTTTATCGAGAGCGAGCTTTCCGAACAGTCAGAGGATGTTTTGAACGAGGCCATGCAGCAGTCAGATACGAACCGCTGCTATCTCGCCGAGATTCTCCGCAACAAGGCACACCGCCTGAGTCCGGAAACCGAGCGTGCCATTTCCGCTCTGTCCCAGACCTTCTCAGCTCCATACCAGATCTACAACATGGCAAAACTTGCCGATATGAAATTTGATTCTTTCACCGTAAACGGAAAAGAATATCCGCTCGGCTACTCCCTGTTTGAAGATAATTATGAGTACGAAAAAGACACCGATATCCGCCGCAGTGCATTCTCCGCCTTTTCTGCAAAAATCAGACAGTATGAAAATGTAACGGCAGCTGCTTACAATGCCCAGCTGCAGACAGAAAAGACCATGGCCACGCTGCGCGGCTTCGATTCCGTCATCGACTCCCTTCTGTTCCCGCAGCAGGTCAGCCGCGAGCTGTACAACCGTCAGATCGATCTCATCACCACCCGTCTGGCTCCGCATATGCGCAAATATGCCCGCCTGCTGAAAAAGATCCACAACCTTGACCACATGACTTTCGCCGATCTGAAAATCGCCGTCGACCCGGAGTACGATCCGTCTGTCACGATCGAGGAATCGAAACAGTACATCGAAAAAGGCCTTGCCATTCTCGGCGACGATTACGTTTCCATGATTCAGGAGGCGTACAAAAAACGCTGGGTTGACTTTGCACAGAACCAGGGAAAATCCACCGGCGGCTTCTGCGCCAGCCCGTACGGAAAAGGTTCCTTTATTCTCTTAAGCTGGAATAACCGCATGGCAGATGTTTTCACGCTGGCGCATGAACTCGGCCACGCCGGCCATTTCCGTCTCTGCAACGGCGCACAGGCGATTCTCGATACCGAGGTTTCCTCTTATTTTGTCGAGGCGCCGTCTACCATGAACGAGCTTCTGATGGCTCATTATCTGCTGAAAACGAACCCGGACAAGCGGTTCCGCCGCTGGGTTTTAAGCTGTATGATCAGCAACACATATTATCACAACTTTGTCACCCATCTGATGGAGGCTGCTTACCAGCGCGAGGTTTACAAGCTCATCGATGCCGGCGACAGTGTACAGGCTGAGACGTTAAGCAGCATCATGAAAGAGACCCTGCAGAAGTTCTGGGGCGATGATGTGGAAATTTCCGATGACGCAGCGCTCACCTGGATGCGCCAGCCGCATTACTATATGGGACTTTACTCTTACACCTACAGCGCCGGACTGACCGTTGCCACACAGGTCTGCAAGCGCATCGAAAACGAAGGCCAGACCGCTGTCGATGACTGGAAAAAGGTACTGACTGCCGGAAGCACAAAGACACCGGAAGAACTGGCAAAGATGGCCGGCGTTGATATCTCGACGGATGCGCCGCTTCTCGATACGATTGAGACGATTGGATCGATCATCGATGAGATCTGCGAGCTGACCGAAGAGCTGGGCTGCTGATCCCGTCCGCATTGCAACTCTCTATCAAACAGTAAAAACGGATTGTTCCGTCAGTTTCTATCACTGACGAAGCAATCCGTTTTTTTCATATCTTTTTTCACGCATTCCAGCATTTTTTCAGAATCGCAGCTGCCTCTGCAATCTTCTCCTCCGAAAGCCCCGCATACCCGAGCAGCACCGTGCCGCCCTGTGCGGGATCTGCGGCAGCGCCGATGCAGTACCGCTCCAGCCCATACACACGCACGCCATCCTCTTTTGCCCGCTGTACCGCCTCCGCTTCAGAGAGTCCTTTCGGCAGGTGGACCAGCACATGGACACCCGCATTCTCGCCGGACACCGTGTACTCCCGCCCAAACTCCTTCAGAAGCCGGATCAGCAGGTCGTGCTTTCCTTTATACTGCGCACGCATCCGGTTCAGATGGCGCTCGAACGCGCCGCTCCGCATAAATTCTTCCAGAATCTTCTGATCCGTCTTCGAAACTGTCGCGGAAAAGCATCTTCCGTTCTCCTCGTAGGCAGGCAGCAGCGTCTCCGGCAGCACCATGTAGCTGATGCGGATGGACGGCGCAATCGCCCGCGAAAACGTTCCAAGATAGATCACTTTTCCCTCTGTGTCATTGCCCTGCAGTGCCGGGATCGGGCGGCCCTTGTAGCGGAATTCACTGTCGTAATCATCCTCGATCAGATACCGCCCATTTTCCCTCGATGCCCACGCAAGGAGCTGCATCCGCCGCTTCATCGGCATGACCATGCCCATCGGGAACTGGTGGGACGGCATGATGTACGCCAGATCCGCCCCGCTCTTTTCCAGCTCCGCCGGCCGCATGCCCGCTTCGTCCATTGAAATCGTGCACATCGCATAGCCGAGCTTTGCAAAGCAGCGGTAGGCACTGATATACGTCGGGTTTTCCATCGCCACTTTATGACCACGCCCTAAGATCACCGAAAGCAGCATCAGCAGATAATCATTTCCCGCTCCGACGATGATCTGCTCCGTGCGGCAGTTCACGCCGCGTGCGTGGTGCAGATAGTCGCGGATCGCCTCCCGGAGGCCGTGCTCGCCCTTCGCATCCCCGAGCTGGAACAGGCTGTCATCTGCGTCCAGCAGGACTTCTTTCGAGATCTTCTTCCAGCTGTTCTGCGGAAATCCGCCCGGCGCCGTGCCGGTCACCGCAAAATCGTAGCGGAACGGCGTCTGCTCCGCGGCATCATCCTCTTTTGTCTCCTCTTTCTTTTCATCGAGGCGGTACAGTCCCTCAATCTCACAGACAAAATATCCTTTGCACGGCACACTCTCCAGATACCCTTCGGATACGAGCTGCTCATACGCCAGATCCACGGTACTCCGGCTCACCGACAGATAGCCCGAAAGCGCCCGCGCCGACGGCAGCCGCTCCCCTGCACGGATCCGTCCGCCGCGGATTTCCTCGCGGATAAAACCGTAGATCTGCTCATAGAGCGGTGTCTTCCGGTGCGGATCCAGCGAAATCGTCAATTCATTCATCTTCCCATCTCCCCTGACAAAAAGCACAGCCGCCTGGGATGTCGGTTTCATCCAGGCGGCTGCTCTGTTCCATTTCAAAATTCTTATTTATTTCGCTGCCGGCAGCTTGAAAGAGCTCTTCAGGGATACGATGCGGTTGAACACCAGTGCATCCTCTCTGGAATCTTTTGCGTCTACACAGAAGAATCCGTTTCTGACAAACTGGAAGCTGTCGTATGCTTTCGCATCTTTTAAAGACGGCTCCAGATAGCACTCTTTTAATACGGTCAGGGAGTTCGGATTCAGGTTCATGGAACCATCCTCGTTGTAAACGCCCTTCTCCTCGTCGATCAGGTTTTCGTACAGACGGCACTCTGCTTTGACGGCTGTCTTTGCTGCTACCCAGTGGATCGTTCCTTTGACTTTTCTTCCGTCCGGGGAATTTCCTCCCTTGGACTCCGGATCGTACGTTCCATGGATTACGGTAATGTTTCCGTTCTCGTCTTTCTCGCATCCGGTGCAGGTTACAAAGTATGCGTTCATCAGGCGGACCTCATTGCCCGGGAACATACGGAAGTATTTGCGGACCGGCTCCTCCATGAAGTCTTCGCGCTCGATGTACAGCTCTCTTCCGAACGGTACCTGGCGGCTGCCAAGCTCCGGATTCTCGAGGTTGTTCTGTACTTCCAGCATCTCGATCTGGTCTTCCGGATAGTTGTCGATGACAAGTTTCACCGGATTTAAGACTGCCATGGTACGGGCTTTTTTCAGCTTCAGGTCCTCGCGGATGCAGTACTCCAGCATCGCATAGTCAACGGAGCTGTTTGCTTTTGATACACCGCACAGATCTACGAATTTCTTGATGGACTCCGGTGTAAAGCCTCTGCGGCGGAGTGCTGCGATGGATACGAGACGCGGATCATCCCAGCCGTCTACAACGCCGTCCTCTACCAGCTTTTTAATGTAACGTTTTCCGGTAACCACGTTGGTCAGATACAGTTTTGCGAACTCGATCTGGCGCGGCGGCATCGGATATTCCAGCTCACGTACAACCCAGTCGTACAGCGGACGGTGATCCTCAAACTCCAGGGTACAGATGGAATGGGTGATGCCTTCGATGGCGTCCTCGATCGGATGCGCGAAGTCGTACATCGGGTAGATGCACCAGGTATCGCCGGTTCTGTGGTGATGCATATGGGCTACACGGTAGATAACCGGGTCTCTCATGTTGATGTTCGGTGATGCCATATCGATTTTCGCACGGAGTACTTTGCTTCCGTCCTCGAATTCGCCGTTTTTCATGCGCTCGAACAGGTCCAGGTTTTCCTCTACGGAACGATTGCGGTACGGGCTCTCTTTTCCAGGCTCGGTTAAGGTTCCGCGGTACTCACGGATCTCCTCTGCGGACAGATCGCAGACGAATGCTTTTCCTTTTTTGATCAGTTTTACGGCTGCCTCATACATCTGCGGGAAATAATCGGATGCGTAGTACAGATGATCTTTCCAGTCTGCGCCAAGCCACTGGATATCGGCTTTGATGGAATCGACAAACTCGGTTTTCTCTTTTGTCGGGTTGGTATCATCGAAACGCATGTGGAACTCTCCGTTGTACTCCTGTGATAAACCGTAGTTTAACAGAATGGATTTTGCATGTCCGATATGAAGATAGCCGTTTGGCTCCGGCGGGAATCGTGTGCAGACATGGTCGTAAACGCCCTCTGCCAGATCTTTGTCAATCGCAAGCTCGATAAAATTTTTGGAAACAACTTCTTTTTCTTCCATAATAAGGTCAGGCCTCCCTCAAATCTTTTCGTTTGGAGCACTGCCCCGAAAAGGGCGCAAAATGCTCTGTGTATTTTATCACTATAACACAAAAGCATTCTCCTGCAAAGCATTTTTTTCGGTACACAAAGCCGCCGAAGCGGACCGGTGCCTATTCTTCTGCCTCGTGTGCGGTCACCTGGCGGTGCTCCACGGAGGTCGAGAACACGATCTGCGTCCGCGTCCGGCCGAAATGCTGCAGCTCCCCGATGAACTGGTCGAGCTCAATGGTGCTGACAAAAAGGCCCTCAATGAGCATGGAGTAATCACCGGTAACGCAATTACATTCCACGACATTGTGGACCTTTTCAATATAGGGATAAAATTCTTTCTTCTGAACCGGCTCAACCTCGAGGTTAATAAATGCTTTAATCGGATATCCTAAAAGCGCCGGATTTAATTTTACCTGATATCCTGTAATGTAGCCTTCCTTTTCCAGCCGCTCGATTCTGGCCGAGACTGCCGGGGAGGATAAAAATACATGTTCCGCAATTTCTTTCAGCGGCATCCTGGCGTTTTCCCGAAGGAGATTCAGGATTTTTGCATCGATATGATCGAGCTCATGGCGCGCCGCATCGTTTCTGCTTTTTTCATGTTTCATACGCTGCTCTCCTGTTTTTTCACTTTTATACTGTTCAGCATATCACGTTCGCCGTTTTTTGTCTACGAAAACGTGATCCGACAGAAGCCGGCTTTCGAAAAGAAAGAAAAAGTGCTTCTGTCCCTTGGTATTTAAAATCAAACGCAAAAATAAATAAGATTTCACAGTTCTTCGGCGGCGGTATTTACAAATTCTGTGGCTGGTGTTATTCTTCCGGTATCGACTGAAAAGCAAGAATTGTTTCAGACAATATATACAATTTAACTCGTGCAGAAAGAAGGAGATTATTATGAAAACAAGAATGGAAGCAGATTCAATTGGTACCCTGGAAGTCCCATCTGACGCCTACTATGGAGTACAGTCTCTCCGTGCAAAACGGAATTTTCCGATCACAGGAACACCGATCAACCCGGTCATGATCCAGAATCTCGCCAAAATCAAAAAGGCAGCTGCCATCTCCAACCGCGAAGCAGGACGTCTTCCGGAAGAAAAAGCGGCTGCCATTATCAATGCCAGTGATGAAATTATTTCCGGCAAATTAAAAGAAGAATTCATCGTTGACGGAATCCAGGGCGGTGCCGGAACAAGCGCCAACATGAACGCAAACGAAGTCATCGCAAACCGTGCTATTGAGCTTCTGGGCGGCACAAAGGGAGATTATTCTATTGTTCACCCGAATGATCACGTCAACATGGCACAGTCCACGAACGACGTTATCCCGACTGCCGGAAAGCTGACCGTTCTTGATCTGCTCCCGCATCTGCTGCACGCACTGGAATCTCTCCACGCTGCACTGCTCGGCAAGTCACAGGAGTTTGACCACATCCTGAAAATGGGAAGAACACAGCTTGAGGACGCTGTTCCGATGCGTCTCGGCCAGAGCTTCCACGCTTACGCAACGATGATTGAGCGTGACATCCGCCGCATCCACCGCACCAGCAAAGATCTCTATACGGTCAATCTCGGCGGAACCGCGATCGGCACGACCATCAATGCTTCGGACTATTATCTCCACCACATTGTTCCGACACTCGCCGCTGTCACAGGCTACCCGCTGATGCAGGCGGAGGATCTGTTTGATGCGACGGAGAACCTCGACTGCTTTGTGAATGTTTCGGGTTCTCTCAAGACCTGCGCCGTCAACCTTTCCAAGATGTGCAACGATCTGCGTCTTCTGTCCAGCGGTCCGCGCACCGGCTTCGGCGAGATCAACCTGCCGCCGATGCAGAACGGTTCCTCGATCATGCCTGGAAAGATCAACCCGGTTATCCCGGAGGTTGTGACACAGGTTGCGTTCCATGTCATCGGAAATGATACGGCCATCACGATGGCTGCTGAGGCAGGACAGATGGAGCTGAATGCGTTCGAGCCGGTTGTCTTCTATTCCCTGTTCTCCTCCATCACCTCGATGACAGGAGCCGTTACGACACTCGTGAAGAACTGTATTCTCGGCATTACGGCAAATGAGAAACGGTGTGAAGATCTCGTTTCGAAGAGCGTCGGCATCACGACAGCTCTCTGCCCGTATATCGGATATCAGAAAGCAGCTTCGATTGCGAAGAAATCGCTGAAGACAGGCGAGAGCGTTACCTCTCTCGTTCTGAAGGATGAGTTGCTGACGCAGAAGCAGCTCGACGACATTCTCGACCCGTACGCGCTGACCGGACCGGAACTGCCGGACGAGGATGATCTGGTGGGCTGAATCCGCTCTGTATCATATGAAAACACCAGAAAAAGACTTCCCGGATGTTATGTTTGTCCGGAAAGTCTTTTTCTCGTTCTGCTCTATCTGAAATTCTTCTTAGATTCTCGCTACGCCGCTCTTCTTGGCAGCCTCTGCAACTGCCGATGCGACTGCGTCTTTGACACGCGGATCAAACGCTGCTGGAAGGATGTAGTCTGCGTTCAGCTCCTCATCACTTACAAGGCCTGCAATCGCATACGCTGCTGCAACCTTCATCTCATCGTTGATATCCGATGCGCGCACGTCGAGCGCTCCGCGGAAGATGCCCGGGAAGCAGAGAACGTTGTTGACCTGGTTCGGGTAATCGCTTCTTCCGGTGCTGACAACGGCTGCTCCTGCGGCTTTCGCCTCATCCGGGAAGATCTCCGGGGTCGGATTTGCGCATGCAAAAATAATCGGGTCTTTTGCCATGGTGCGCACCATATCTGCGGTCAGGGTTCCCGGTGCGGAAACGCCGATGAAAATGTCGGCTCCTTTGATCACCTCGGCAAGGGTGCCTTTCTCATGGTTGTAGTTTGTGATCTTTGCCATCTCCTCTTTGATCGGGTTCAGGCCGTCGCGTCCCTCGTAGATCGCACCTTTGCGGTCGGTCATGATAACGTTTTTGAGGCCCATCGAGATCAGCAGGCGGATGATCGCGATTCCGGCTGCGCCGGCTCCTGAGGTGACGATTTTGACTTCATCCAGTTTCTTTCCGACGAGTTTTAACGCATTGATGACGCCGGCCAGTGTGATGACTGCGGTTCCATGCTGATCGTCGTGGAAAATCGGAATATCACAGCATTCCTTTAATTTCTTCTCAATCTCAAAGCATCTCGGTGCGGAGATATCCTCCAGGTTGACGCCGCCGAAGCTTCCGGCGAGAAGGCGCACGGTATTGACGATATCATCGACATCCTTGCTGCGCACGCAGAGCGGAATCGCATCGACACCGCCGAATTCTTTGAATAAAACGCATTTTCCTTCCATGACCGGCATACCGGCTTCCGGTCCGATATCTCCAAGTCCGAGGACTGCGGTTCCATCTGTAACAACAGCTACCGTGTTCCATCTTCTGGTCAGCTCGTAGCTCTTATTGACATCTTTCTGAATTTCCAGGCACGGCGCTGCCACACCCGGGGTATAGGCAAGACTTAAGGCATCCTTTGTATCTACGGCTGCACGGGATGTCATCTCGAGCTTTCCGCGTAATTCATAGTGCATCTTTAATGATTCTTTTGCGTAATCCATCGCTTTTTTTCCTCCATGTGGTGTATGAACGCGCCTCATTAATAATAGGAAGAGAGATTCACGCGTCATACAAGATGTCTGTTCGCTGCACCCCTATTATAGCAAGCATTGCTTAAAATTCAACCAGAGTTTTGATTAATGAAAAATTTTCCACTTTTCACTCAAAAATACCCTTTTCACTTGCGAAACTTTATCAAAAATGCCGTTTTACTTTTTTATTTCCCGCAAAAAAATCTGCCCACTCCAGCCCTTTTTTCAGACTGGAAATGGACAGATCGTTTTTTTATTCCGCTACAATATTCTGCAGCCAGACTCCTTTCTTGACAAGGGCAAATCCAATCACGCACTTGATCAGGTCAACCGACATAACCATAAAGTAGATTGCGTAGATCGAAAGTCCGGTAAAACGGCTCAGGCAGAAAGCCACCGGCACACTGACAACCCAGATGAAGACGCTGTCGAACAGGAACGTGATGATCGTTTTTCCACCGGAGCGCAGGGTAAAGTAGCTTGCATGCAGGAATGCATTGACCGGCATGAACATGGCCACTTCCACGATGAAGATTGCCGCCATGTGGCGTACTTCGTCCGTCGTGTTGTAGAGGCGTGGGAAGAGCGGAGCCACGAGCGCCATCAGCGCGCCGATCACAATGCAGAGTAATACGGAAAACGTGATCAGCTTCGTATCGGTATCCTTTGCCTCTTCCATTCTTCCGGCTCCGAGGAGCTGTCCGACGATAATGGCAACGGAATCGCCGAGTGCGATGAAAACGACGTTAAACAGGTTTGAGATCGTGTTGGAGATGTTCATCGCTGCTACAACGTTCAGGCCACGCACGGAGTAACACTGCATCAGGATCGCAACGCCGCCGGCCCAGAATGTTTCGTTCAGCATCAGAGGTGTTCCTTTGATGAGAATCTGTTTCGTCAAAGCCGCCGGAACACGGATCGTGCGGTACAGATGCTTCGTAAAGCGGTATTTTTCTTTGTTTCCGTGCGTACGGATCAGCACGATCGCCATCTCCACGTAACGGGACAGCACCGTTGCGGCTGCCGCACCGACAACGCCGAGCTGCGGTGCGCCGAATTTTCCGTAGATTAAAATATAATTAAAAATCAGATTGACAAATACGGCTGTAATACCGGCCTTCATCGGAAGCATCGTCTCGCCGCATTCGCGCAGCGTGCTGGCATAAAGCTGCACAAACAGGAACGGCGGGAGTCCCACCAGCATGACCTTCATATAAGAAATGCCATAGGCTAATGTCGCATTCATGTCCTGGCTTCCCTGATCGCCTGTCAGATAGAGGCGAATCAGAGGCTCGTGCGCACCAAGGAAAACAGTGATTGCCACTGCAGTCAGGATCACGCCGATCCAGAGTTTAAAACGGAAGGTGTTTCGCACACCCTCGTCGTTGCCCTGTCCGAAATACTGCGCAGTAAAAATTCCCGCACCGGATACCCCTCCGAAAATACAGAGGTTATAGATAAAAAGAAGCTGATTGACGATCGCAACACCGGACATCTGCTCGGTGCCGACCTGTCCTACCATGATGTTGTCGAGAAGACTGACAAAGTTGGTGATACCGTTCTGAATCATAATCGGCATCGCAACGCCAAGCACCATCAGGTAAAACCGTTTGTCCCCAATAAATTTTCTGTGTTTCTGCATGATTTCCCCCTTTTCTGTTGTAATGATAAATAAGTGACATAAATCGGAGCCTTTCTGGATTTCTCCAGTAAGGCTCCTGACAGTAATGCTTATTATACACGATTCTTTTTTAGAAAGAAAGATCCTTTTTATCTTTTTTATAGCTTTTTTTGACATCTTACTTTCTCTCGTCTGCTTCGATTCTCCTGTTGGTAAATAGTTTGTACAGGAAGGCAATCGGAATCAGGAAGGTGGCTGTGGTCATCGTCGCCGCCTCACCCTCTGTAAATCCAAGTCCTTTCATGTACGGTGCGTACAGATAGTAGACGAGTACGGCATAAACCGCTGCCCATGCAAACGAGTTGCACAAGTTTCCGAATTCCAGTGCTCCTACTCCTTTTGGATGTCCGAAAAAGGCTTTTCAGCAGCTTTCCAGCCGGCCCAGGAATTCTGCGCGGAGTTCTTCGAGGAATGCATCGGTCTTCGGGTACTGCTCGAAGGTCAGCGGTGCGCCTGCTTTTTCATCGATCAGCGCCGTTACTGCCGCTCTTCCGATTTTTGCCTCCAGTGCTTCGCAGATCCGGAGATCCTGGATGGCTTCGTACATGATTTCGCCGCGGATGGACGGATAGACGGCGTCTTTTCCCGGATAGACGATGAATCCGTCGCCGGACGGGAATGCGTGGTCGGCGGAGGTCGTCAGATATGGATTGATCGGGTAGCGGGACAGCTGGGAGTGATAAAAGTTGAATCCCCAGTGCAGAAAGCCTTTGATAGCAAATTTGTACAGCAGAAAACCGAGAATCCGCACGCGGCGGGACGGCATGGCCATAAAACTGTTCGGGTAAATCTTTCCCGGGTAACAGCAGTAATAGACCCACTGATTTTCGATTTCATGCTGCAGAAATTCTGTAATTTTGGCAACGCCTGTTACCGGGCATTCTACAAGCCCCTGCTCGTAGAAATCATAGTCAGATAACGCATCCATCGTTTTGCTGTCTCCGATCAGGGAACGAATCATCTCGGATGCTGCACGATAGCTCTCCATCTGATCGCGGGACGGCTCGTCGGAGATGTGGAAATATGTATGCTCACTGATTCCTTCCCGTACAAGCTCCTGCTCAAGGGCTCCGAGATACTGGCGCAGAAAAGCGGTGTATTCCGGCGAATCGGCCGGTGTGTGCCAGCCGAAACGGTACGTTTTTTCACCGTTTTCCGTCACCTGAATATTCGCCGCACATTTCGCTCCCCACTGGGAAAACAGGTGCGCCATCTCGAAATACTGGATGCCGTTTCGCTTGCAGATTTCGATAAAACGGTGGAATTTTGAGAAATCAAAATGATATGTCTCTCCTGTCTTCTCAATTTCCACCAGCTGCACGCACGGCCGCGTCGTACCGACTGCCGTGTCGAGCGGCGGGGTATGAATCGGGACGAGAATCATATTGATGCCCGCATCCGCTGCCGCCGCAAGATATTTTTCAATCCACGCCCAGTGCTCCTCAGAATAGATTTCCACGTTGTGCTGCGCCGCAATGCAGTCAGCATAGAACCATCGCGTGTAATGCAGCTTCTGCTCCGGCATGCGGCAGGAAAGAACGGTAAGCTCCATCGTCGTCTCCTCCACCGTCACATCCGCATCCGTCTCCCACGGCTGTTTCTCCTTCGTAAACCGCACAGTCACCAGATACGAACCCGCCGCCAGATCTTCTCTTGCATCAATCCGCACCCACAGAACCGTTCTCTGCTTCGAAACACTGACCTGAAATCCCTGTTCCGCAAGCGGCACCAGCACATCCGGCATCATCCCCGGCTCCAGCGAAAGATAATCCTCCTCTTCCAGCCCCTCCTCAATCGCCGGCTGATCCATCACCACATCCCGCACCAGATAAACCTTCACCTGCTCCGAAATCGGCGCCAAAACCTCCACCCGAAACTGCGCCCGCTCCTCATTTTCCAACACCACCTGATACGACACCCGCTCGCCCTGCAACGCTGTCATTGCTTCGACCTGCTCTATATTTTCCAGCGCTTCCTGCCGGATCTTCTTTAAATTGGAAATCTGTCTGATTTTCATAAAACCTCCCGATCTTTTAGAAAAATCACCGCAATGCACTGTATCCACAGGACACTTGAAGTGACTCTATCCTTACTGCACAATATACATTTCTTTTACTTCTTCCAGAATCTGCTCTTTTGTTCTGTCTGCCAGTCCCAGCTGCTTAATATCAACGCTTTCCGTCTGCATCCGCTGGACAAAATTTTGAATATCCTCATAAACACCTTGCGGAGCCATCACCTTGCTTGTTGGATCAATCAATTCTGTCAAGCGAAAAACATCATTCTTATGCTTCTTAATCTTCTTGCTAAATGGTTCGCTTTACCGGATTTACCAGTTTGCTCTCTGCCCTCTTAAACAGCATTTGCGGCGTATCCTCACGCGTTCTCAACATAATAAATAACGCTTCCAGCACATTCCCATACTTTGGCCGGTTCATCCGTAACCATAGTCATCGTATAAAGCATAGCAGCAAGCATCAAGAATGACTATAACTAAACTTACCTCAAAAGACGCCTACCTTTCGGTAAGCGTCTGCGATTATCCATATATTATTTTCTTTATCGTACTATATGCCCACTATTCTGCATGGGCAAAAGCATCCTTGTCTCCGTTTTGAAATAACGCCTGCATCTTTCGTCTCATACGCTTTCCCTCCTCACCTGTTTTTTTCGTTCTCGTATCTATCGTCATTTTATCACTCACCTAGGAAAATAGCAAGGCCACTGCCACCTTCAGCACTCCGGCCAGCACCATCACAAAAATTGGGTTCTTTTTGCCTTTCTGCAACAGAATGAGGCTGATGATAAAAATTACAACAAGACTCCAGTTTGTCTGTGCCCATCGAATAACGGTGTCTCCTTCGCGGCCCCAGAATGCTGTGACCAGAATCGAAATTCCCGCGGAGCCGATCATCGCCACGACCGCCGGGCGGAGCGAGTGAAGGATTCCCTGGAGCATTGCCATTTCACGGTATTTCAGATAGAGCTTCGCGAGCAGGGTGACAAGGATACAAGACGGCAGAATACAGCCAAGCGTTGCCGCAAGTGCGCCCGGAATACCGGCGATCTTAATTCCGACAAAAGTCGCCGAATTCACTGCAATCGGACCCGGGGTCATCTGGGAGATAGTGATCAGATCGGTAAACTCCGACATGGAAAGCCAGCCGTGGCCCTGCACTACCTGTCCCTGGATCAGCGGCATGGCAGCATAGCCTCCGCCAAAACTGAACAGACCGATCTGGAAAAAGCTTAAAAATAGCTGAAGATAAATCATTTCGCATTCCTCCGTCTCTCCAGAATCGTCCGCACCGCACCGATGGCACCGCAGACCAGAACAATATAGATCACATTCACGCTAAAAAAGCACGCCGCCGCAAACGCTCCCACAAGAATTACCAGCGACAGTTTGTCTTTTTCCTTCACAACGCCTGCTCCCATTTCATACGTCACCGATGCAATCACGGCCCCGACACCGGCCTGCATCCCTTCCAGCATCTGGCTCACAAAAAAGTTATCCCGGAATGCCTGATAGCAGACGGAAATCACGGAAATAATCAGAAACGGCGGAATGATTGTTCCGATAATCGAAACCAGCACACCAACCATTCCCGCCAGCTTATACCCGACAACAATCGCCCCGTTCACCGCAATCGGCCCCGGTGACGACTGCGCAATTGCCACCAGATCGAGCATCTCGTTCTCCTCAATCCAGTGATACTCATCCACAAACTTCTTCTTCATCAGCGTCACAATCACATAACCGCCGCCGAACGTAAACGCACTCAAATAAAGCGTGGAAAAAAACAGTTTCTGCAGTACCTTACGTTTTGATTCCATTGTTTTCTTCACCTCATTTTTTCTGTTGTCACTATTCTATCATCTCCACGCGGATTTTGCACGAAAAAACTATAAGAAATACGCTCTATGAAATTCCGTCAGTTTTTCTTTCTCACCGCCGTCTCCATCGGAAGCCCTGTATCATAGTCAAGCTGCCGCGGCTCGTATTCCTCGTTTTCGCGCTGTCTCGTATATCCCTCATTTTCCCAGTTCGGTGTGAAATCCGGTCTCCACGAACGCATCCTCCACTGATAGCCGCGATAGAGATCCCGCGTATCATTCATATGCGCAATCAGCTTGTCGTGCAGTTCATTTCGAACTTCCGCATACCGCTCGTCATCGATCAGATTTTGGATTTCATGCGGATCCGCCTGCATATCGTAAAATTCATCTGTATCGCAGAGGTGAATAACCAGCTTGTATCGGTCCGAAGTCACCGCCCGCATGACCTGCAGACCGCCGAAGCCGTCATGATCCACTTCATAACGGGTAAATTCTGTATAAACCTCATCGTTAATCTTCACAGACGGATCCTGAATCTGAGCAAGCATACTCTTTCCTTCCATCAGCTTCGGAACCGGCAGCCCGAAGTATTCCATTATCGTCGGTGCAAGATCAATATGGGATGCAGGAGCTTCCTCGACACAGCCGACAGCTCCGCCTTTTATGATCAACGGAATATTTGCCACCTCTTTATAGGCCGCCGCATTTTTCGAAAACAGCCGGTGTGCTCCCAGCATGTCGCCGTGATCCGAAGTAAAGATAACTAACGCATCTGGTGCGATCTGCCGGATCTTATCGAGCACGCGCCCGATTTCATAATCGACAAAGGAATTACATCCCAGGAATAGTGCCAAGCCATCTGATGCCTGATTGATCTTCTCTTCGGATGCATACAGATTCTTTCCTGCCCACAGCCGCTGCATAAACGGCTTTTTCGACAGATCATCCTGAAAACTCGGATTATGTTCAAATTGGAATCCGTCATACATATGATTGAATGGTGCTGGGCAAAGCGACGGTCCGTGCGGCTCATCGTAAGAAACGGTTAAGAAAAAGTCCTGATCCTGAAATTCCTCGAGATACCGGATTGCCCGATTTGAACAGCGGTGCGCATATGTAAACTCTTCTGAAAAACCTTCTTTGTATGCCTCTTTCGGATCCCTTGAGCGCACTTTATCTGCATCACTCAGTTCATTCAGATACGTTTTCATATCATACCAGTAATCCGGATTCCACCCTTCTGGGCATCTGCCGTTTCCAAAGTAGTCGCCGCCGTCCAGATGGTATTTTCCAATATAGCCGCATGCGATTCCATGATCACTCAAGCGCTGTCCGATCGTCTTTACATTATCCCCCATCGCAATACTGTTTGTCACCATGCCGTTCGTGTGTGGAAAAGTTCCTGTAAAAATTGCACTCCGCGCCGGTCCGCATACAGGCTGACACGTATATGCGTTTTCATATCGAATGCCCTCCGCTGCCAGGCGGTCCAGATTCGGAGTCTTCATTTTCTCGTTACCATAGCATCCTACCATATCTTTTCTCGTGGTATCCGTCATCAGAAATACAACTTGTCTTTTCATGTCTTATCCTCTCCCATCTCTTACCTTCTGTCCAAGTTCTGCAAATTTATCGTACCATTGCCCGAAAAAAAGCTGGTATCCTTCGCAGAAATCATTTTGATATATTCCATTTCTGTCCTTCGTCCTGTTCCGCATGCAGCCGCCACGGCATAAAGAAAAGAAACGACATTCCCGGCATTTCACACTCGGTGCCGACCGCCCGATAAAGGATTTTTCCAGCCGTTTCGCATCCACTGCATCCAGCCGGTCACGGTTCAGATTTCCCATATACCAGTCATCCATCACGTAAAAATCGCATGGATAGATGCTGCCGTCCGCCTCCACGACATACTGCTCACTGCAGATGCCACACTGCTCGCACGATTCCGGCTGGTACCCAGCCGCCATGCCGACATAATTTTCAAACTGACGGATATAGGGCTGACGCCCTTTTTTCAGATCCCGGTACCAGAGACCCGCGAGTTCTGACAGAAACTCCCCGTACTGCTGCGGCAGGAGTGAATACGGCCTCTCTCCCTTTCTTTCTCCATATGGGTCGAGGCACGCAATATACTGCTGAAACTGCCACCCGTTTCTCCGATACGATTCGTAGATCTCTTTCGTATGCTCCGCCAGCTGCGATGTCACAACCGTTAAAACATTAAACTCTACCCCCATCCGCGAAAACAGATCCGCCGTTCTTTTCACACGATCATACGTGCCGCCTCCATCTGCTCCGCATCGAAATGCATCGTGAATTTCCTGCGTACCGTCCACGGAAAGACCGATCAAAAAATGCTTTTCCCGGAAAAATTCACACCATTCCTCCGTAATCGCATACCCGTTCGTCTGAAACGCGTTGAATACCTGTACCCCGTTCCGGTTATATTTCTCCTGTAGTTCCACCGCCCTTCGAAAAAACTCAAGTCCGCGAAGCGACGGCTCTCCGCCCTGCCATGTATAGCTCACGACACCATCCGCTGGGAGCATCGTCTTCCGGATTACATTTTTCAGTGTCTCCTCACTCATCTGCCCATAACAGCTCTTTTCCCGCTTTTGTGCCTCATCACAGTAAAAGCAGTATGTGCAGCTCATATTGCAGAGCCCGGAAACCGGCTTTATCATCATGCTGATGTTCTTCATACCGCACATTTCTCCTGTTTTTCTGTTAAAAAGACCAGAGCCGCAAAAAAGCTCCGGTCTTCTCCTCTATTTCCTACGGATCATCAGATTCAGTTCAAAGGTAAAATTCTTTTCATTCAGCTGGTACTGTTCCAGAAGAGTCGGTCCGCAGCTGTTTGATCCGATGCCGCTCTGCGCATAATCGAGACAGAGCACAGTGCTTCCGCACGGCACAAGCTCGTAGCTGTGACGTTTTTCGGTCAGCTCTTCTGCAGTGTACAGCGATGCATTGAATGCAAACGTTTTCTCCCCTGCTGCCGTCAGAACAGCCGTATCACTCTCTACTTTCACATAATCGCAGTCACCGTGACTTCCATTCTCCTGCGGACGGATATAATCCTCATGTAGCTCTGCCACACATTTCTGGAAAATTTCATGACTTCCGCCGTGACGCTTGTCCACATAGCTCTCATCCGGTCCGATTCCAAGGTATGTGACCTTATCCATGCTCTTTTTCAGGAAAAGGCGAATGCCGAAACGTGGCAGGAACGGAAATTCCATATCTTTTTCCACCCGCATTTTCGCTGTAAGCAAACCATTCGGCCGGATCGTCCACGTCGTCTCTATGCAGAGTACCGGCTGTACAACAGGTGCTGTCACTGCCATCTTACTGGTAATACAGATATTCTCTCCATCGCATTCCCAGCTTGTCTCGTACGCTCTCGCATAGCTCTGGTCATACCGCGCCTTGAGCCATTTCAATTTGATCAGCTTGTCGTTGTCTGTCGGTGCACGCCAGATATTGAGTTCCATCGGGCAATCCAGAAGTTCCTCTCCCTCGACGTAAATCTGTTCAAACAGGCCGGTCTGCTTCCGATACGTATACGCAAAGCCTGCTTCTCTGCTATAAACATGAATCCGGCAGTCATCCTCTTCCACCTTTGGCGCTGGAAATTCTGGATTTACATCGGAAAGCAGTTCCACAACATCCTGATTCCGGTTATCCTCCGTCCTAATCTGGATTTCATCGAAACCGATAATCTCGCCTTCTTCCTGCAGTGCATTCGCATGGCTCAGATGATAAACTACTTTCAGGAAGCACTTTCCTTTCTCTGGAACCGGGATAGGAAGGTCTACAACGCCGTCGCACCCGGCAGGAATACCGTCTTTCAGATTCTGCTGTCCCGCCTGGATGAGATGTCCATCCACAGAAAGATAATATGCCAGATACAGATAATCCTTTAAATCCACAAAATTCATGTAATTGTGCAGAAGCATGGTTCCAGTTTTCTGGTCAAAGCTCATCACACGCGCCGGGCGGTACACATTCTTGTACTCACGAAGTCCCGTATGCGGTGTGCGGTCCGGATAGACCATACCGTCACAGCAGAAGTTGCCGTCGTGTACCTTTTCCCCATGATCTCCGCCGTAGAAATACATCGGCTTTCCGTTTTCTGCGGTTCCTTTGTAGATTGCGTGGTCACACCACTCCCAGATAAAGCCACCGCTCACAGTATCGTACTTTTCCATCTCTTGGAAGTAATCCTCTAGGTCTCCCGGGCCATTTCCCATGGAATGACCGTATTCAATCAGAAGAAACGGTTTTTTGGGCTTCTCTGCCATATATCCTTCAATCTCATCAATGGAGAAGTACATTCTGCCGTTGATATCAATATTGGAATAATCGTAAATGCGATCGTGGCTCTGGTATACGGAACTTTCATAGACCGTAAGACGGGTTGGGTCAAACTGTTTTGTCCACTTTAAGGCTTCTTCAAACGTACAGCCGTAGCCGCACTCATTTCCCATAGACCAGATCACAATACAAGGACGGTTTTTTTCTCTCGTCACACAGAGCTTCGTGCGATCCATTGTCGCTGGAATAAAGTCAGGATTATTGGAAATCCTACGGTTCCAGTTTTCCGCTACATTTTCCCATTCCGCATTTTCCAGATACTGCATCTGCGCACCATGGCTCTCGTTGTCTGCCTCGGCAATGGAGAAGAAGCCATACTCATCGAGAAGCTGGTAAAAATACGGTACATTCGGATAATGACTGCTGCGGACAGCATTAAAGTTATGCTGCTTGATCAAACGCAGATCCTTTTCCATCTGCTCCTGGCTGACTACAGAACCAGTCACCGGATCGGAATCGTGGCGGTTGATGCCTTTCCACTTGATCTTCTTTCCGTTAACGTAAATCACATTTCCCTCACAGTGGATTTCACGGATTCCGACGCGTTCCGTAATTGTTTCATATCCGGTACGGAATACCATCTGATACAGATATGGATCCTCGGAGTTCCAAAGATGCGGGTTCTGCACCGTAAATACTGCTTTCTCCGCAAAATTCTCATCTCCTGCAAGCGGCTCGAAGCTTCCTGTTCCGATCAGATTTCCGTCTCCGTCAAACAGCTGAATTTCCGTCTGCTCCCCGTTCTTTTCTCCGAGGAAATCGGCACGGATCTCAACTTCTGCAGATTCTTTTCCCAGTTTTGTCGTGATGAAGTAGTCATATAATACGTATTCTGGCCGTTTTAAGATGTAAACATCTCGGAAAATGCCGCTTAACCGGAATTTATCCTGATCCTCCATGTAGGTTCCGTCGCACCATTTCAGGACAAGCACAGCAAGGCAGTTTTTTCCCTCCCGGATCACCTCTGTCACATCAAACTCACTCGTCGCATGAGATACCTGACTATAGCCGACGTATGTTCCGTTCAGCCACACGTAAAAGCAGGAATCCACACCCTCGAAATTCAGGTATGCTTTCGGAGCACTTTTTTCACGCTGATACGTAAACTCATGGATATACGTTCCGCATGGATTATCTACCGGCACATACGGCGGATCCAATGGAATCGGATACTGTACATTGGCATACTGCTGACTGTCATATCCGAAATTCTGCCAGTTTCCCGGTACCGGAATTTCATCATACGATTCCAGATCCTCTTTTTTCTGATAAAATGGCTCATTCAAATCATAAATGCTCTTATAATAACGGAATTTCCAGTTTCCGTTTAAAAGCTGCATCCGGTCAGACTCCTCCCGGTTGTGCACCAACGCACCCATCGGCCGGGATGCCGGAATGTAATAGGAATGGCTGGGCATGGTATTTTCATGCAGCACATTCAGATTTTCAAAATATTTCGGTACAATCATAAAGCTTCCTCCTGTTTAATAATCCAGCCTGTCTTTGTTCCTGTTTTTTATTCTTTCCTATTTCCTACAAATTTCTTTTCTTACAAATACCAGTATATTCTACTTTTTCGTAAAAACACATAAACTGTATTTGCGAAAACATGTACAAAATGTTATAATTTAGGTCAGCAACTTGTTTGCTTCCTGTTTTTATTTCTTATTTTTCTAATTTCTCACAAATTTCAGCTTTGATTTTATGCAACTTAACAAGGAGGTACATAAATTGTATATTAATTCTGGCTACTGGCATCAGACACGGCTGGATTTCAAGGATAAAAAGCATCCTCTTTTTATCGGAAGTTGCGGCACTTACCGCCTGTATACAGTAAAAAGACTTCCGACGCACCGTCCGCGCGGACGACTGGACTATCAGCTTCTTTACGTTGCTTCCGGTAAAGCGCATTTCTATTTTTCCGGCGAGGAAAAGATCATTTCTGCCGGAAATATGGTTCTGTACCGTCCCAAAGAGGAACAGCGCTATTACTATTACGCGGCAGAACAGCCCGAAATCTACTGGGTGCATTTTACCGGAAACAATGTCAAAAATATTCTGCGCAAATACGGGATTACAGACGATACCCGCATGATTTATTCCGGCGTCTCAATGGAATACAAACGACTCTATCTCTCCATGATCCAGGAACTTCAGATGAAGCGCGAAGATTATGAGGAACTGCTTGTGCATTATTTTATGCAACTTCTGATTTCCATCCACCGCCAGATTCTTGTAAAACCACGCAAAAAGAATCTGATGCTGATGGACGAGATGGACCGTGCCGTCGACTATTTCCGCGAGCACTACAACGAAGCCATCAGCATCGAAACATATGCTGCAGACCATAACATTAGCGTTGGATGGTTTATCCAGAACTTCAAGCAGTATACGCAGACAACACCGGCGCAGTATATCCAGTCTCTGCGCATCACGAATGCAAAATTGCTTCTGGAAACTACGAATTATAATGTATCCGAGATTTCAAATCTCGTCGACTATGAAAATCCGTTGTATTTCAGCCGGTTCTTCAAAAAGCAATGCGGTATGTCGCCGGTTCAGTTCCGAAAACAGCTTCTTGCTGCGGATGCGAAAAACAGCGATACAACTTGATTGTATTATTTCGTATCGAAAAAATGTGTTTGAAAGACAGCTTACAGCTGGACTTTTCAAACACATTTTTTTGATCTTCTTTTATTTTCTCTTCTTCTGCATTGCCCGGAAATGATAAAATGCCCCGATCATACCTGCATCGTTCTTATATTCTGCCATGCAGATCTTCGTATTTTTCCACACCTGTGGAATCAAATACTGCATCAGAGCCTTTTCCAGCCGCGGCCGGACGTACGATTCCTGTTCCATGATACCGCCTCCGAGAATCACCGTCTCCGGGTTTGCCACATAACAGATATTGGCAATTCCAAGTGCCAGAATGTCGATCAGCCGGTCGATTTCTTCCGTACAGATCCGATCGCCTTCTCCGGCGTATTGATATTTCCCTCGGCGATCACTTTATGTTTTACACCTGCAAGGATCTTCCGCAGAATCTCGAAATCGTTTTCCTCAATGCGGTCGTTTTCACTCTGCTCCGTATAGCCGACCAGCGTCGTGCCGATAAAATCAAAACCGAGTTCATCCGCATGCAGTGCCTCCTCGACTGTCGAGCAGTCTGCCATCCAGAGCTGTGATGGATACTTTTCTTTCATCTCACGGAAAAAGACATCGAGACTCTTTCCGCCCGGCCGTGCCGTACCTGTCGCATCCATCGCGATGATTTCCGTTTCCAAGCCGAAGAAAAGCTCCCTCGCTGTTCCGCAGATTTTTCTTTTCCGCCTCCGGCGCAAGATCCGTTACAATCTCTCCAAGACTGAAATAGTTCATGATGTTCTCCTCTTAAAAAATGCCCCTTTTCAAGTAAACATATCTGATTCTGCATCTGATTTTTATTTACTCAAAAAGGGGCATCGCGGAAGTGTGCATTACTCGTTTATCTCAGATCTTCATCTGGTGTGTTTTTGTTACTCTGCTTTGGCAGCCTTCCATGCATCGTACTGGGTCTGTGCCTCTTTCAGGACATCCTGATATCCGGCCTCATCCAAGGCGCTCTGGTACTCGTCAATCACGGACGCAACATCTGCAGATGCATATCCGCCGTTCTCCAGCACAAAACCATACTGTTCGAAAACGTTTACGCATGCACTGTACTGTGCTTCTACGTTAGATTTGTCAAAGCGGAAACCTGCTGCGCAGGAAGTTTCTGCCTCGTTGTTCATCTTCTCATACATTTCTACCTTGTTATCCGGCTCATTCTCAAGCAGAGTCAGCGGGATGACAGAGCAGGATTCCCATGCGCTGTGAGAATAAGCCTCAGAATCCTGAACAACTTTTCCTTCATCATTTAAGGTGTAGTCCTCACCCTCAATACCATAGGTATAAAGGTCTGCTAATTTCGTATCGGTGTACAAAAGTCCCAGGAAGTCGATGCATGCTTTCGCCTGATCTTCACTGGAGTTTGCAGTAATCGCATAGCAGGAGCCAAGTGTTGAAGTTGAATGCATATATTTCTTGGTAAGGCCCTCTACAATTGCCTCATCCTGTTTGTCACGTCCCTCAGAATTTTCCTCATCGTTTGGAACACAGGTCCACCAGTTCCAGCCCCAGTCCTGGGTCTGTGCCAGTGTGTCCGATGTTGTCTTTGTCACTTCATCTTCTGAAATATATCCTTTTTCTGCCCAATCACACATCAGAGTTGTAAATTCTTTATATTTTTCTGTCTGAATTGGATTGACAACTTCATCTGTCGCTCTGTCTACGCCCAGGAAAGAATAGCTGGCAAAGAAATCAAAATCATTCATATAAAGACGGGCGAACATCGCTGTTTTTCCTGTGGTGTATGGATATTTAATTCCATCATTCTTGCAGTCTTCCAGGAATGGCTCGATATCTTTCAGTGTTTTCACCTTAGAAAGATCCCATCCAAATTTGTCTACGAGTTCCTGACGGGTCTTCAGATCGTATCCCTCATATGCCTCTTTGTAAACCGGAATAAAGTAATCTTTTCCATCATACTGTGCTGCCGTCCAGATTCCTTCCGGCATGGAATCATAAAGCGTAGTTCCCGGAAGCAGATCCGTAATGTCATAGACTGCATTCTGTCTGTACAGATCATCCGTACCAATAGTGGACTGCCAGCTTGCGGTTGTAAGAAGATTGATTTCATTATTTGCCAGCGCCAGATTTGCCTTATCGTTAAACTCACCAGATGCAATATCGTGAAGTTCTACTTCTACATTAATCTTATCGCCGATATAAGCATTGATAGCATCCTGTACTTTCTGTACCTGTGCGCTATCCGGATTCGCCAGCATCCAGCTTGCACGATAGATGCTGATCTTTGTTTTGCCATCGGAAGTTTTCTCCGTATTGCCGCTTCCCGACGTGCCATTCGAAGACTCTCCCAATGTACTCTTGGCGTCAGTTGTTCCGGAATCACTTCCGCACGCTGCCAGAGAGCCTGCTGCCAGCGCGGATGCCAGCATCACTGCGAGGATTTTACTTGTTCTTTTCTTCATCTTTGTTACCCTCCTTGAGTAGTTTTGTATGTTCAGAACTTACGGTACCTTCACCGCAGTTCCGGATACCATTGTTCCATCACCCTTTGACAGATCCTACGGTCAGACCTTTGACAAAGTATTTCTGGAAGAACGGATACGCAATCATGATCGGTCCTATGACTACGATTACCGTTGCCATTGTTGCAGAATACTGCGGTACAGTTCCTCCGATAGCTGCCAACGCGACTGCCGGAATGTTTCTGGAGTTCAGCAGCACCTCGATGCTCTTCTGAATATTGACCAGCAGTAACTGCAACGGTTTCTTGGAATCACTCGTGATATAAAGCAGTGCATTCTGCCAGTCATTCCAGTATGCCGTTGCCATCATAAATCCAACGGCTGCAAGGGTTGGTTTCATCAGCGGAAGGGTGATCTGAAAGAAGGTTCGGTACTCTCCGGCTCCGTCGATCTTAGCCGCTTCCATCAGCTCTTCCGGGATGCTGTTTGCTATGTAGGTACGGATGATAATCACGTTCATGGTCGTAACACAGAGCGGAAAAATCAGCAGCCAGATGCTGTCTTTCATGTGGTAATACGAAGTATAAATAACGTAGCAGGAAAGCTGTCCTCCGTTAAACAGCATCGGGATCAACATGTAAACCGATAAAAATTTGCTCAGGCGAAAACCTTTTCGGCTGATGGAATAAGCAAACATACTCATGACAAACAGTCCAATAAACGTACCGCCTACGGTAATGAAAATGGTGACTCCGTACGATACTGCAAGCTGTTTTCCGTATTTTAATACGGCATTCATACCGGCTGTCGACCATTTTGCCGGGAAATAGCTGAAGCCGTTTGCTGCAATCGTTTTCTCATCTGTGAAGGCCGAGATAAAGACCAGAATGATCGGCAGCGCGCAGAACAGGGTATATAAAATCAGACCGCAAAGTAAAATAATCTGTCCGACTCCGGCTCTCTTGGATGCCGGAACATAATTGTGATTGTTTTTCTTACTCATAACTTTCCAATGCCTCCTGACTTAGAACAGTGCGTTTTCCGGTGCCATTTTACGAACCAGCCCATTCGCAAAGAGCATCATGAACAGTCCGACAACTGACTGGAAGAATGTGGTTGCTGCAGTAAATCCGAAGTTCGAATTCTTAAAGATCGAGTTCAAAACGTAGGAATCAATAACCTGTGTCGTTGAATACAGCACGCCGCTGTTTCTTGTTACCTGATAGAACAGACCTGTATCAGATCTCATGATATTGCCGACACTGAGGAGCAACATAACGGTAATCATCGGGAGAAGAGACGGAAGGGTAATGTGGCGGATCTGCTGCCATTTGTTCGCACCGTCGATCTCGGCAGCCTCATAAAGTGAGGTATCGATACCAGCGAGAACGGACATATAGAGAACGGAGCCGTAACCAACGCTGTTCCACATTTTTACAATCGTCAGGATCCACGGCCATGCCTTCGGCGTCGAGTAAAATCTTGTCGCAATGTTGAATGTGTTGTTCAGAATTCCGGTATCGGTGCTCAGATATGCGTAAACGATAAACTGAACCGCCGCATAAGAAATGAAAACCGGGATAATCATAACGGTCTGCATTGCCTTGCTGGCTTTTTTGAACACACACTGGTCAATTGCAATGGCAAGCACAACATTCAGAAAAGTTCCGAGAGCGGTAAAGATCACGTAATACATCAGAGTATTTTTTGTCATCGTGATGAAAGTCGATTTGGATGCAAGCAGGAATTTGAAGTTTTCAATTCCATTCCATGGACTTGTCCAGATTCCTTTGGAATAGTCGAATGACTTGAACGCCATCACCAGACCTGCCATGGGAATATAGCTGAAAAACAGCAGAATCAGAAACGCCGGAAGCGCCATGACCACATGCGCTCTATGTTTCCATGTGTTTTGGAGAAAATCTTTCATTTTCATACCTCCTTCTTCCTCTGTTCTTTTTTGCGGCAGAGGTTCCGCATCATGTTTATCCCGCTTCTGTCAGTTTCTTTACCGACCGTCCGGGATAAATTTTTCCTTCCACAAGAAGATGCTCCACCAGGCATATTTTCGGCTGTTCAATCTCTTCGATCAGTTTTTCTGCCAGTCGTCTTCCGAGCAGTTCGGAATCCTGCTTTAACGTTGCAAGCGCAGGTTCCAGATACTTTCCGATCTCGATACCATCGTATCCGATGGTCGAGATATCCTCCGGCACTCTTTTCCCCGCCAGTGTAATGGCATTGAATCCGCCGATGTAGGCGAAATCATCCGGAAACAGAATGCAGGTCGGACAGATTCTGCACTTCAGAAGCGCTTCGGTCTCCAGATACGTTTTCGTCGTATCGCGGTATGCCGCCTCCCGCACATATTCCGGCGGAACTTCAATCCCAAGCTCTTTGCATGCCCGGTAAAACGAGGAAACGCGGCTTTTTGTCTCCGCTGATTCTTCTCCGTGGATGTATGCAATTCTTCTGTGCCCCATTTCAAAGGCATAACGGACAAGATCGGAAATTCCTTTTACAGTGTCTGACACAACTGCGCTTCTGTCGTTGAAAACATGATCAAAGGTCACGACCGGGAGATCGCTTTCCACCAGCTCCTGAATTTCCGGATCGTGGAAATCGGTACAGAGGACTGCCACACCGTCAAACCGGCGGTATTTGCAGTGCTCCAGATACGTCATCCTGTGATCCCAGGCGCAAAGATTTCCGTTTTTGCTGACAAAGGTGATGTCATACCCTTTTTCTTCCGCGCAGCACTTCAGGCTGTTCAAAACGGTTGCATAATGGTCGTGTGTCAGATCATTTCCTGATTTTCCCGAAAAAAGGACCCCGATATTGTAAGTTCTGTTCGTCTTCAATACTTTCGATGCAAAATTGGGAACGTAGCCCATCCTTCTTGCCGTTTCCCGAACTCTCTCTTTCGTCTCCTCGCCGACGTCGTGATGGTTATTCAGCGCTTTGCTGACCGTCGCCACAGAAACACCGCATGCGGCCGAGACGTCCTTGATTGATACCATAGATCCCAATCCTTTCCGGTTTTACTTAAACCTTTTCGTTTCCTGCCCTTCTTCCTTTCCTCCTTCCCGCTCGTTCGATTACTTGTGATTATAGACAAGAATCTGAACAAATTACATAAACAGAATTTTGGAAAACATGCACAAAATATTGTATTTTCCCAAATTTTTTTCATCTTTTGTATTTTCTTTTATATTAATACTGCATTTTTACTAATTTCGTTCCTTTATTTTTGTGCATTTTTTCTTTTTGTTTGCAAAAAAAGACGACCACACATTACTTTTGCAAGTTCTCATGTGTGATCGTCCAGCTAAAACCTTTTCGTTTATCTATCTGTATGAACCATCAGTTCTTTATTTGCCTTCTCTACGTTCATCCGCGACATCAGAATCGTGATCACGATGCAGAGCACGGCAGGAATCCATAAATACATCATATGAAGCATATTCAGGCAGGAATCCGGCTGAACCGTCAGTTCCTTGTCAAAACGGCTGAATTCCAGCAGCCATCCGGTGATTGCTGTTCCCAGTCCGCCGCCCAGTTTTACACCAAGGGATGTACAGGAATACATCGTTCCGTCTACTCTTTTGTGCTTCGTTAAATACGTATACTCCGAGCAGTTCGCAATCACCGCATTCATATCGCCCTGCCACGGACCCATGCCGAATGCTGCAACTGCCGTGAACAGCAGCATCAGCGGAACACTTCCATAATACGCTGCCGGAATTACCAGAATTCTTCCCAGCGTTCCAATGACATATCCGGTAAGGTTCAGCTTGTACAGTCCTCCCCAGCGCGTCACAAGCTGCGGTGTGACAAGCAGAGCCGCAATCAGCGGAATATTGATCGCCCATGAAAACACAGGAAACAGATTTTCATTGTTCAGCACATACATCATGTAATAGATTCCCATACTGAGCATTGCGGAATAAATCTGCTGCAAAATATAGGTTACGCAGATCATCAGATAATACTTGTTGGAAAAGAGGAGTCCTGCCGCCTCTGCCATACTGTATTTTTCTTCTTTTTCTGCTTTGGTTCCTTCTTCCTCCGGAAGCTCTTTCACCGATAAAACAGATATTGTGTTGACAACAAGTCCGATTACCGCATATACAATTGCCACAGCCCGCCATCCTGCTGCTCCGCCGCCCATCATTGAAACAAATTTAATGGTAATCGACTGGATCAGTAAGCTCGTTGAAAACGCAAAAATAAAGCGATAGGAACCCATCTCCACTCTTTCTTTGCTGTTTCTCGTAATCAATGCCGTCAGCGCTGAATAGGCAATATTATTTGCCGTATAGAACACAGCATTCAGCAGCGAATAGGCAATAAAAAACCAGATATACTGTGCCGTCTCGCCGATATTCTCCGGAATTGCAAAAATAGCCACCAGCGTTACGGCACACCCAATGTAACCATACAGCATCCACGGCCTTGCCTTTCCCATTTTCGTTTTGGTCTTGTCAATCATTGCTCCGAAGAACACATCCGTTACGCCGTCAAACAGTTTTGAAACGGCAATCAGTGTTCCTACGATACCGGATTTCAGTCCGACGGTATTCGTCAGATAAATCAATACAAACGTTGACAGAAATGCATACACCACATTTCCGGCAATATCACCGGATCCATAGCCCACTTTGTTGTACCACTTTAAATATCGTTTTTCTTCCATTTCCCTTCTCCTGTGACTATTGTCTTTTTGCTGCACAAAAAAAGAAATACCAGATTCCATCCTGCTATTCCTTCTTTCACACCAGTTCCTGTTCTTATTATAGCCACAGATTTCCGGAAAATATATATCCTGCATTTTCCAAAACATGCACAAAATGTTACACTTCCAGAAAATGGCCTGCTCCGAAGTCATTGCAGACCTGCTTCAGTGCATCCACATTGTTGCAGAAATTGTCGCGTTTCATCTCATTTTTCTGCTCCGTCAGTGTCCCTGAATACGATATGGCTGTCCACAGCATCACCACAATCAATACCACATTGCACACAATCAGCGCTTTCTTTCCCCCAAGCGAATGACGCATCTTCTTTTTCCATAACGAAAAGATCCCGGTTTCCCGGGATCTTTCTTAGCAAGCTGATGACGGGAATCGAACCCGTGACCTCCGCCTTACCAAGGCGACGCTCTACCGACTGAGCCACATCAGCACTCGCAAGTTGTTTTGTTTTTGTTAGCTCCTTGCTACATTTGGTATTCTATCAAAACTATAGTGAATTGTCAACAGTTTTTTCTACAAATTTGAAAATTTTTATTTGTTCACAGATTTTCCTGCACTTTTTACAATTCACCGTAATTTTTTCGGCTGTTTTCCCATCTCACGAACAGACCTCCCGCACTTTACTGCGGATTCGCTGCAGTGCATTGTCGATTGCCTTCGGCTGCTTTCCAAGTTTTTCTGCAATCTGCGTATAATCGTACCCTTTCAGATACAATTCCAGCACCTGGTACTCAAATTTGCTGAGCCGTTCTTTGATCCGCTCATACATGCCGATTACGTTTTCCCGGCTGATCATGATCTCCTCCGGTGTCTCCTCGTCCACCAGGCGCAGCTCCTGCTCGGAAACCGGTTCGCTTAACGAGACGAAGCTGTTCAGCGGCTGATGCTTCTGGCGCTGGGACGATGCCACTGCCGAATACATCTGGCGGTCGATGCACAGGCCGGCGAAGGTGGCAAACGATGCCTCCTTCCCCGGTTTGTAGTCACGCACTGCCTTAAAAAGTCCGAGCATGCCCTCCTGGATCAGATCCTCGTGATCTCCGCCCACCAGGTACAGCGCCCTCGCCCTGGTCCGCACCAGCGATTTGTATTTGTCGATCAGATAATCGGTAATCTCGCGTTCTCCTGCCCGCAGACGCGCAATCAGCTCCTCATCCGTACAGGTATCGTAATCTTTCACCATCATATCTCTTGTATCCTTCATCTTTCTTCCGCCGGAGCGTAATTTAATTTCCTGTAATTTCTAGCAGCTTCTCTGTCTTACAATCTCATAAGCGAGCACGCCTGCTGCCACGGAAGCGTTCAGGGAGTCGATATCGCCTTTCATCGGAATTGTGGCTGTGAAGTCGCAGTTTTCTCTCACCAGACGGCTGACACCCTCTCCCTCATTTCCGATTACAAGGCCGATCGGTCCTTTGAGGTCGAGATCATACATTCTCTGTCCGTTCATGTCCGCGCAGACAAACCAGATGCCCTTTTCCTTCAGCATTTCCATGGTCTGCACCAGATTCGTCACCTTTGCCACCGGTGTGTAATTTAATGCACCTGCCGACGTTTTGGCAACGGTTGCTGTCAGGCCGACTGCGCGGTGCTTCGGCACGATGACACCATGTGCGCCTGCCAGGTTTGCGGTACGGATGATCGCACCGAGGTTATGCGGATCCTCAATGCCGTCCAGCAGAAGGATAAATGGCGGCTCCCCTTTCTCCTCTGCGCGCGCGAGGATGTCCTCAACGGCTGCATAACTGTAGGAAGCCACCTGTGCAATGACACCCTGATGCTTTCCGGTGGTGGACAGCTCGTCAAGACGTTCTTTTTCTACATAATTGATGATGGTATCGTGTTTTTTCGCCTCGCGGATGATCGTACGGATCGGGCCGTCCTGGCTGCTCGCAAGGACGAACAGCTTGTCCACGGTCTTGCCGGAGCGGAACGCCTCGATGACAGCGTTTCTTCCCTCTACCATGCCGCCTGTAAACTCCTCATCCGCCTGCTGTACTTCCTGTTTTCTGTCTCTGTCACGGTAATCTCGTTTCCCCTTAAAGTCACGTTTTTTTCCGTCTCTTCTCTCAAAGTTTTTCTTGTCGTTTCTGTTGTTTTCTCTCATATCATTCCTGTTCCGCGGCCCCAAAAGCAGTGGGAACTTTTGCTTTTTCAAAAGCCCCACTGCCCTGCCGCTTTTTTTATTTTCTGAATCTTATCTGCTCTCACACTTCGCCAAGTCCTGCCCGGATCAGGTCGATCATCCGCTTGTAATCCCCTTTCAGGTACAGATACCCCATCACGGCCTCAAACCCGGTTGCCCGGCGGTAGTCGATCGTGGACGCATTTTTTGCCTTGGTATAGGATTTCGCATTTCTGCCTCTTTTATAAATCTGTTTTTCCTCTTCGGTAAACAGCGGCTCCAGAATTTCAATCATCGCCGACTGTTTCTCCGCCTTTACAAGCCCTGCCGCATGGCGGTGCAGCTTGTTGACCTGCATATTTGCTTTCCGCACCAGAATCGTGCGGATGACGATCTCATACGCAGCATCCCCGATATAGGCCAGCGTAAGCGGTGAATACGTGCGGATATCATGCGGTTCCAGTCCAAACAGCTCCGAAAGATAATCCTTCTCCCCGAAAATCGCCTCCGGGAAAAGTTCTCTTTTTTCTGTTTCTGTTTTTTCTATTTCTGTATTGCTCTGTTCCGTCACCTGTCTTTATGTCCTTTCTTTTTTCCTCATCTGACGCAGCTCGCCCTCCAGCTCGAGCACACGGTTCGTAAGTTCCGTATTCTCCTGCTGCAGCACCTTGATATCCTCGAAAATCGGATCCGGCAGATGGATGTGATCCATACTGTTTCTCGGAATCCGCACATCATTCTGCTTTACAATGTGCCCCGGCACGCCGACAACCGTACAGTTCGGCGGAACCTCCTCAATCACAACCGATCCGGCTCCGATTTTGGAATTTTCCCCGATCGTAAACGATCCGATGATCTTCGCACCGGCGCTGACCATAACATTGTCCTTCAGCGTCGGATGACGTTTTCCGGTCTCCTTGCCATTACCGCCGAGCGTCACGCCCTGATACAGCGTCACGTTGTCTCCGATGACGGTCGTCTCTCCAATGATAACGCCTGCTCCATGGTCGATAAACAGTCCCTTTCCGATCGTCGCACCCGGATGGATTTCGATACCGGTTTTTCTCGCTGCCCGCTGTGAAATCCATCTGGCCAGAAAGTAATGGCCTTTCAGATATAGCTTGTGCGCCCGTCTGTACTTCAGCATAACACGAAATGAGGGATACAGCAAGACTTCCATGGGAGAATGTATCGCCGGATCCTCCTGAATCACCTGAAATTCCTCTTTAAAATACGCGAAAAAACTCATCTTTCCTCTCCTTGCCTCCTGCCGGGACTTTTCCGGATTTTTTATTTCTTACCACCTTTTTTGCCCGAAGGGCAATATTCAAAAACGGAGCTGTTTCATCTCCGATAAAGACGAAATAGCTCCGTGGTTCCACTTTACTTTAAGGGCATGCATACCCTCTTCTTTTCTTCTGCATAACGTGCAGGACCCGTGCCGGACTACCCACTTTTTCCGCTTCACCCGGTCAGCTTCCGGACGCACTTCAAAAACCCTCATTTCAGGCAGCTTCCAGCCCCATTTGTCTGCCATTCTCTGTGAAACAATTCTGATTTTCTACTTTTTCCGTTCCAAGCCTTTTTCTGTTTCTGTTTGTTCTAGTTTATGCAAATTTTTCCCGTTTGTCAAGCAAATTTCCGCCGGATCCACTTGCTGATTTCGACCGCCGGAATGACAAGCAGTCCAAGGCCGATCGCCACATCATATTCCAACGCGCTGATCCGCTCAAAACCGAACGCACTCGACAGTGCCGGGATGTAAATGACGGCGGATGTGAGGACAAATGAGAGTGCCATCGCGCCCCACAGATACTTGTTCTGATGCTTCATATGGAAAATAGAACCCTTCCGTGATCTCATATTGAAGGAATGGAAAATTTCCACCATAGAGAGTGTCAGAAACGCCATCGACATGCCGTCCGGGCTGTTGACGATTTCCCAGCGGCCGGCTTCCAGATAGTGGCCGATGAAGTAGGACGCCAGCGTCAGCACCGTAATCACGATGCCCTGAAACGCAACATCAAAGCCGAGACCGTCCGCGAAAATACCGTCATCCGCATTTCTCGGCGGGCGTTTCATGATGTCTGCCTCACCGTCCTCCATACCGAGCGCCAGCGCCGGGAAGCAGTCCGTAATCAGGTTGATCCAGAGCAGATGCACCGGATTTAAAATCGTAAAGCCCATCAGCGTCGCGCAGAAAATCGACAGCACCTCAGCAAGGTTCGATGCCAGAAGGAACTGAATTGCCTTGCGGATATTATCGTAGATTCGTCTTCCTTCCTCAACCGCTGCGATGATCGTCGCAAAGTTGTCGTCCGCGAGCACCATATCTGCCACGTTTTTCGTCACATCCGTTCCCGTGATGCCCATTCCGATGCCGATATCCGCACGCTTGATCGACGGCGCATCGTTGACTCCGTCTCCTGTCATCGCGGTGATTCTGCCTTTCCGCTTCCACGCATCGACGATCCGCACTTTATGCTCCGGCTGGACGCGTGCGTAAACAGCATATTCCTCGATTCTCCGGTCAAGCTCTTCATCGCTTAACTGGTCAATCTCGGCTCCCGTTACCGCTTTCCGGCCCGCCTCCAGAATACCAAGCTCTTTTGCAATAGCAACCGCTGTGTCTTTGTGGTCACCCGTAATCATCACTGGACGGATGCCTGCCCCGCGGCATTCCCGGATCGCATCGACTACTTCCGGCCGCACCGGATCAATCATACCGCAAAGTCCTAAAAAGCAGAGATCCTGCTCCAGAAATTCCGGCTCCTGGGAGGACGGCATCTGGTTCCACGCTCTTCCTGCTGCCGCCAGCACGCGGAGTGCCTGATCTGCCATCGCCTTGTTCTGCGACAGGATTTCCTGCCGGAATGCTTCTGTCATCGGCTGTTTTCTGCCGTCACGCCAAACGGAGGTACACCGCTTCAGAATCTCATCCGGTGCGCCTTTTGTGCAGGAAAAATACGTTCCGTCGGCTGCGCGGTGGATCGTTGTCATGCGTTTCCGCATCGAATCAAACGGCGCTTCCCCGACACGCGGATACTGAACGGACAGGCTCTTCTTCGGGCATCCCTCTTTCTGCGCATCGTTGACCAGCGCACATTCCGTCGGTTCTCCGACTGCCTCGCCGTTTTCGTCCGGCTCCGCATCGGAGCAGAGTGCCATAACGGATACGAGACGTTTTACATCGCTTCCCTCATGTTTTACCACGGTCATCTTATTCTGGGTCAGCGTTCCTGTCTTATCCGAGCAGATCACCTGCGTACAGCCGAGCGTCTCGACAGCCGTCAGTTTCCGGATCACCGCATTCCGCTTTGACATTTTGGTCACACCGATGGAAAGCACGATTGTGACAACTGCTGCAAGTCCTTCCGGAATTGCCGCTACGGCAAGGCTGACGGCTACCATAAAGGTATTTAAGATGTTCTGCGGCGTCACGCCCTCTTTTAAAATACCGACAATGAAAATCACGGCACAGATGGCGAGCACCATCACGCTTAAGATTTTGCTGAGCTGGTTCAGCCGCTTCTGCAGCGGTGTGCTCTCATCCGCCGACTGCGTCAGAACATGGGCGATTTTTCCCATCTCGGTTTTCATACCCGTTCCGGTGATAACAGCGCGGCCGCGGCCATAGACAACGGTGCTTCCCATATAGACCATGTTTTTCCGGTCCCCGAGCGGAACCTCGCTGGCTGCGCCGGCGTTCAGAACATCCGCTGTTTTATTGACCGGGACAGATTCTCCGGTCAGCGCTGCTTCCTCGATTTTCATGCTGGCGCTCTCTAAAATACGGCCATCCGCCGGAACAGCATCGCCCGCTTCGAGAATTACAATATCACCGGGTACGAGCTCCTCGCTTTTTTTCACTTCCATTTTCCCGCCGCGCATCACCTTCGACGTGGCTGCCGCGATCTCCTGCAGAGCTTCAATCGCTTTCTCTGCCTTGCTCTCCTGCAGAACACCGAGCACCGCATTAATGATGACAACGGTGAGAATAATGATCACATCCGCGTACGATTCGCCTTCATACGCCGATGTGATGCCGGAAATCAGCGCTGCGGCGAGCAGGATCAGGATCATCGGATCTTTCAGCTCCTCGAAAAACCGCTGCAGATTGCTCTTCTTTTTTCCCGCCGCCAGCCGGTTCGGTCCGTGTTCGGAAAGCCGCCGCGCAGCTTCCGCCTGGGAAAGTCCCTGCTCCGTTGTCTGTAACTCATCCAGAATCTTCGAACTTTTTTCCAGATACTCTTTCATTTCCATCCGTCCTTTCTTCCGAAAACGCTTTTTTTGCGTTCCTGTGATAAGTTCCCACTGGTACACCGGTCTCTTTCTATATAGAAAAAGACCTATCCGCACCATATTTGTTGATACAGATAAGTCTTGTCATTTCATACAAAGCCAGAAGAAATGCTTTTTCTTCGGTTGTTGGCCTTATAGCGTCACGTATGCCGCCGACTACTCCCTTATTCTTCTTCCAGTCTACCACATCTTCCGGCCTTGTGCAATCGCATTTCTCTTTTATTCTTCTGCGTTCTTTGCGCATCCCGGGCAGCCGCTGCATCCGCCCGCGATCCGGTCGTCCGGCATCAGGTCGAGTGCCTTGGAAATGCAGCAGATCGCCTGTGCGGAAATTCCCTCTTTCTTTCCGGTAAAGCCAAGTCCTTCCTCGGTCGTTGCCTTGATATTGACCTGATCCTCTTCGAGATGAAGCGCCTCCGCCACATTTTTCACCATCGTGTCGATGTATGGCAGGAGCTTCGGCTTCTGTGCAATAACGGTTGCATCGATATTTTCAATCAGATACATCCGCTCCTCGAGCATCTCACCCACTTTTTTCAGCAGTTCGATGCTGTCTGCGCCCTCATACGCCGGATCGTTGTCCGGAAAATGGCGTCCGATGTCCCGCAGTGCTGCAGCGCCGAGAAGCGCATCCATAATGGCATGGACCAGCACATCCGCATCGGAATGTCCCAGAAGGCCATATTCATACGGGATTTCCACACCGCCCAGAATCAGTTTCCGGTTTTCCACCAGTTTATGCACATCGTAACCCATTCCTACTCGCATTGTTCGTTCCTCCGCTTCGTTACTTTCTAGTTAAATCCATACAGCTTCTGCGCTACCTTGTAGGCATAGACTGCAATTTTCTGTCCCGGTTTTGATTTGCTGCTCATAACAGTTCCGAAAATGCCGTGGCGGATGCGGAAGTAATCGGCTGCATCCTCCTGTTTCAGGTATCTCCACAGATCGTTCTTTTTCTCGAGATTTTCTTCCGTTCCGGAGCGCATCATCATCACGGAAGAAACCGTCATAATAATGGTCAGATAGCTGATCATATATTTCCGCAGGTGCTTCGACAGCCCTTTCTTATCACCAAGGTAATCGATCATCAGCTTGTTGACACGGATCTGCTGGTCAATTCTGCCGATCATGACCTTCTCGTTAACCGACTGGTCGGCTCTTCCGATAAAGTAGCGGTAGAAATTGACATCGAGATAATACATCGTTTTGACGTACGGAAGCGGAATAAACGCAACCAGATTATCCACATAGAAGGTGTGCTCCGGAAGCTTCATACCGCACTCTCTTAAAAGAGAAGTCCGGTAAATCAGCGAATGCATCAGCAGATAATGTGTTTTGCCGAGAGACTTCGCCTCGTCCCATCCGAAAAAGCGGCCTTCCGGCAGCGATTTCGCATAGCGCATCACACGTTTTCTCTTGGCGCCCTCTTTTTCATACACATAGTTGCTGATCAGAAGGTCGAGTGTTTTCGGTCCGCGTACGACTTCTGCCAGAACATTTAAAATCTTCTGGTATGCCTCCGGATTTACCCAGTCATCACTGTCCACAACCTTAAAGTACAGACCCGTCGCATTTTCCACACCTGTGTTGACTGCTCCGCCGTGGCCCTTGTTTTCCTGATGAATCGCTTTTACAATCGTCGGATATTTTTCCTGATAGCGGTCTGCAATCTCTGCGGTTCCGTCCTTGGAACCATCGTCCACGATCAGAATTTCTACTTCTTCTCCGCCGGCCAGCAGCGAATCGATACATTTCTCCATATATGCTTCTGAATTATAGCATGGTACTGCAATTGATAAAATCTTCATCTTTTTTCTCCCTGCTCTTTTTTGCTCTTATGCCGTTTCAGGCACGTTCCAGATCTGTGTATTTTGCATATTCCGCAAACGCAGACGGAATGGCATATCTTTCTGCGGCGGTTTTCGCATCCGCAAAAATCAGGCCGGCTTTCTGTTCCCCTTCCTGCTCCACATCGTTTCCTGCAATTTTAATGGCATATCCTGTGATATGCCACTCGACATGGGAAAAAATGTGCTTGTACGGCGGCAATGCCTGAATATGAAGCGGCGTCACGCCGAATTTTTCTGCCTCTTCAAGTGCTTCCTGTTCGGAGAGCACGCCATCGAAGTTCGGGAACTCGTAAAGTCCCGCCAGAAGTCCTTTTTTCGGCCGTTTCCGCACTGCTGTGTGCGCACCGTCCAGAAATAACAAAACGGTTCTGTCTTCGATTCTGCGCGGCTTTGCGCTCTTTTTAAACGGATATTCCGTCCAGGTCTGATGCTGTCCTGCCAGACACTGGTCAAAAAGCGGACAGACCTCACATTTTGGTGCGCCGTTCGGCAGACAGACCATTGCGCCGAGATCCATCATCGCCTGATTGAAGGCTCCCGGATCTTCTGCTGGCATAATTTCGGTCAGCTCTGCTTCCACGCGGTTTTTCACGGACTGTTTTAAAATGTCCTCACCGTCCTCCCGGAGGCGTGCCATCACACGGAGCACATTTCCGTCCACCGCCGGCACCGGAATGCCAAACGCGATCGATGCAACGGCTCCCGCCGTGTAATTTCCGATTCCCGGAAGTCCTTTTAAGGCTTCGTAATCTGCCGGAAATACACCGTCATACACTTCCATAATTTTCTGTGCGGCCTTCTGCATATTCCGCACACGGTTATAGTAACCAAGGCCTTCCCAGAGCTTCAAAAGCTTTTCCTCGGGACAGACCGCAAGTGCTGCGACATTGGGCAGTTCACGCATAAACCTCTCATAAAACGGCTTGACCGCCTCCACCCTCGTCTGCTGGAGCATAATCTCGGAAACCCAGATTTCATACGGGTTCTTTTTTTCTCTCCACGGCAGCACTCTTTTATTTTCGCCATACCATTTCAGTAATGGCTTCGTAATTGTATCCTGCATAGTAATCTCCTGTTAATAGGCCATTCTTATTTTGCCACATTTTCCTCCAAAATGCAAAATAAACATTGCGCTCTCACGCGTTTTTGATTAAAATTAATAAATACTTTAAAAGAATAACCAAAACCCTTAAGATATGGAGGAAAAACTCTTGATCGACAGTATTATTTTTGATGTGGACGGCACCCTTTGGGACTCCACAGACGTTGTTGCCGACGCATGGAATCAGATTATGGAAAAAGAAACTGATATGACACCAAACCTCACCGGAGCCGTGTTAAAAGGCCTGTTCGGCCGCCTGCTCCCGGATATCGCCGCCGTCATTTTCCACGAATATCCAAAGGAGCGCCAGTTAGAACTGATCGAGGCATGCTGTGCCAAAGAGCATGAGGCACTTCTTGCGACACCGGCTCCTGTTTATCCGGGACTTACCGATGCACTTTCTATTCTTTCCAGACATTACCCGCTTTATATCGTAAGCAACTGCCAGGCGGGCTATATCGAAGTTTTTCTGGAAGCCACAGGCCTCGGTCACTATTTCAAAGGCCATCTCTGCCCTGGCGATACCGGAAAGGCAAAGGCAGACAACATCCGTACAATCATCGAACAGAACCATCTGCAGCACGCGGTCTATGTCGGCGATACCGACGGCGACCACAAGGCGACACGCGAGGCCGGAATCCCGTTTGTCCATGCCGCATACGGTTTTGGTCAGACCGAAAACCCGGACTACACCATCACTTCCCCGATGAATCTTGTCACACTGTTCGTACCGGAAGATTATAGCAAGACCCGAAAATAATGCAAAAAAGGCAGTGCTGCAGAGCGCGAATTGCAAGGAACAGATTTGAAGGCGTACCGGGGTACGACGAAAATCTGTGACGCAGTAATTCACGCTCTGCGGTGCTGAATTTTTTGCAT
>NZ_JBNMHD010000024.1:0-46596 GCF_050872605.1 Fusicatenibacter sp. | reverse complement strand
CTTTTCCGTATCCGGTTTATCCATATACGGGTTTTCCGTATCTGGTGAATCCGTATCCGGTTTTCTAAGCTGTGGCTGCTCGTATATGACATACTCTGTATCGCTGATGCGTCCCTGCCGATCACGTAGTTTGTGCCGCACAATGTAACCGGCAGCCTCCAATTCCCGCAACGCACCACCAATGGAATCCACACCCTCTTTACAGATTTTCGCAAGTCCACGGGTGGTATAGTTCCAGTCCTCCGGTAAAGACAGCATCATGGAAAGCAGTCCTTTTGCTTTCAGCGACAAATTGGCATTTCGTAAATGGTGATTGCTCATCACAGTATAATCACGAGTCCGTTCAATGCGAAAAACGGCCATCGACCTCACTCCTTCCGACTTTTGGATATAAAAAACGCCACAATCCTAAATCAAAGAATTGTGGCGTTCAACTTTCTCTATATTTTCTTGTACATTTCTTTCCCGGCTTGAAATCGAGAATGTGTCCCTCAACAACACGGGCATACCGCTTGATTTTGATTTCTCGGCGTTGATGATCTTGGAGAGCGTTCTGATAGCTGTCCTCTGCAAGAAACAGGCGCATTTCATCCCCCCTGCTCCCGTAAGCACTACACGGACGGAGAACAACAAACTCAATCATCCACCGGGTGCTGTCCTTAAAGCGTCCCACCGCAAAAATGTTATATCCTTTCAGCTCCCTTGCTGAAATATCTTTCATAGGCTGCTCCTTTCATCGCTCCTGGTCTCTCTGACGCTTTTTCTGCCATGCCTCCAGCAGCTTGATGATGGTTTCCTGCATCCGTTGGGGCGTATAGCTTTTAGGGAAATACTTCCGCAAGGTGTCAGAGGTAAATGTCACTCGATCCAGATCGCTTTTCTTTTCCTCACCCATGATGACACGCATCACATCAATATTCAAATGCCCATCCTGGCTGATTGTCAGGCTCCCTTGCGGGTCCCCGTCGATCAGAAGCACTTTCTTTCCGGCCTGTGCCAGACCTATTCCCAAGTTCGCACAGGTTGTTGTTTTGCCAACGCTTCTCCGCTCCCGCTCCGGTCGGTGCTGAACATGTGCCACTGGCACATAGCACCCTTTCTGGTTGGCGATGGCGATGATTTGTGTGTTCATGACTTCACCTCATTTCTGATTGTTACTGTTGTTTCTGGAAATAGAAAAAGCCGCCACTTCAAAAATCGTAAAGTGACGGCCCTTTCTAACGCCGGAATCTCTGAAATAAAAAAGCACCCAGTTATTTGTTACTGAGTGCCTGCATTAGAATCGTATTTAATTGTTCAAATTTGGTCAGATTATGCCAAACTCTCCAGCGAAAAATCCGGTGTCTGAGAGTGCCAAAATCACCCTCAAAAATACCCCCGAAATTACTCTCTGGTTGTCCTATTTTTTAACCACTAAGGCCGTTTTTTGACCCCATTTTTGCCGGTTGTCCTATATTTAACCACTAAAAATTGGGTGAAAACGACTCTCGTTAGGTCAAATCAAGTCAAACTATATCAGCCCGTTTGGGTATAAGAAAACCCCGGAAAACCTTGATTTTCCGGGGTTTTTGAACCATTTTGATATAGTCTGAGCAGTCGATTATCGCTTGCTGAACTGCGGAGCGCGACGAGCTGCTTTGAGACCGTACTTCTTACGCTCTTTCATTCTAGGATCACGAGTCAGGAATCCTGCTTTTTTCAGAACTGGTCTGTAGTCGTTGTCTACAGTCAGAAGGGCACGTGCAACACCGTGACGGATTGCTCCTGCCTGTCCTGTGTATCCGCCGCCGTGAACGTTTACGATCACGTCGAATTTATCAGCGGTCTCTGTAGCTGCCAGAGGCTGACGAACGATAACTTTCAGGGTCTCCAGACCAAAATACTCATCGATGTCTCTTTTATTGATGGTAACTTTACCAGTTCCCGGTACAAGATATACTCTTGCGATAGATTTTTTTCTTCTTCCGGTTCCGTAATATTTTGCGCTAGCCAATGTTCTTTACCTCCCTATTAAAATGTTAATACTTCTGGTTTCTGAGCTGCATGAGCGTGCTCTGCACCAGCGTATACGTGAAGTTTTGTGAACATCTGTCTTCCAAGAGGTCCTTTTGGAAGCATGCCTTTCACTGCAAGTTCAACAACCTTCTCCGGTTTCTTAGCCATCATCTCGCGAAGAGTAGCTTCTTTCATACCACCAACATAATCGGAGTGGCTGTAGTAGATCTTCTGATCCAGTTTTTTACCGGTTACTTTTACTTTATCAGCGTTGATTACGATTACGTAATCACCAGTATCTACGTGCGGAGTGTACTCCGGTTTGTTTTTTCCACGTAATACTTTTGCTACTTCAGATGCCAGACGTCCTAATGTACATCCTTCTGCATCAACAACATACCATTTTCTTTCAATCTTATCTGGATTTGCCATAAAGGTGTTCATGGATATAACCTCCTGTGAAAAATTCAATTTACTGTTTCATGTATATAGGAAACCGCCTTACCGGGGCTTATGGCATCGGCGTTTTCAAACTACGTCACACATTTAGTAATTATATTATACGGATTTTGGAATGTCAACTGTTTTTTACCCAGAAATTACATTTTTTTCAGCAAAAAGACAAATTCGGGCGTTATTCGAAATTCCATTCGGGATACTGGATCCGCACCAGTGTCAGACCCTCGGGTCTTGCCGTGGCTCCCGCCATTTTACGGTCTTTTGCCGCAAGGATTTCTTTTACTTTCTCCGGCGGATAATCGCCCTTTCCCACCTCGAGAAGTGTTCCGGTGATGATCCGCACCATATTATAGAGAAAACCGTTTCCCGTGATCCGGAAGCGGATCAGGTCGTCCTCTTTTTCCACACTCGTCTCATAGATCGTGCGGACGGTGTCGGTCACCTCCGGTTTTGCCGTTGCAAAGCTTTTAAAATCATGCGTGCCGACCAGATACGAAGCCGCCTGCCGCATCGCATCCACATCGAGTGCGCCATACCAGAAGTACGAATTCAGCCGCCGCGTCGGGTCTGCAAACGTGCGGTTTAAAATCCGGTATTCATACGTTTTGACGGTCGAGGTAAACCGCGGATGAAAGTCCAGCGGCACCTCAGACGACCCCTGAATGCGGATATCCGCCGGGAGCCGTGTATTTAAGGCAAACGCGATCCGGTCCGCTGGCATTCTCGCCTCGGTGTCAAACACCGCAACATTGCCGAGGGCATGCACCCCCGCGTCGGTCCGGCTTGCGCCGATGCAGGCAGTCTCTTTTCCAAAGAGGTCCGAAAGCGCCCGATTCAGCACTTCCTGGACCGTGATTCCATTCGGCTGTACCTGCCAGCCGCAGTAATTCGTTCCGTCGTACGCCACAATCAGCTTAATTCTGCGCATGCTTTCCCTCCGTTTTCTTCAACATCAGAATCCGCACACGCGCAGGCCGATACTGCATACAAGGTATGCCACGAGTACGCCGTACGCCGCATAATCGCGCGTTTTGTACCGGAGCGGCTTCATCTGTGTTCTGCCCTCTCCTCCGTGGTAGCATCTCGCTTCCATCGCCAGCGCCAGATCGTTTGCCCGGCGGAAGGCCGAGATGAACAGCGGCACCAGAAGCGGCACCATATTCTTCACTCTCTGGATGATATTTCCGCTCTCAAAATCCGCGCCGCGTGCCATCTGCGCTTTCATGATCTTATCCGTCTCCTCAAGGAGAATCGGGATAAAACGGAGTGCAATCGACATCATCATCGAAATCTCATGCACCGGCACATGGATCTTTTTTAACGGTCCGAGCAGGCTCTCCAGCGCGTCGGTGAGCTGGTTCGGCGTTGTCGTTAAGGTCATCAGCGAAGAGCCGATCATCAGGTAAATCAGGCGGATCGACATACGGCATGCCATCGCCACACCCTCGCGGGTGATCGTGATTTTCCAGATATGGACAAGCGCCTCGCCCGGCGTAAACAGGATGTTGAACACCATCGTGATCGCCAGCAGCACAAAAATCGATTTCAGGCCCTTCGTGATAAATCTGAACGGCACTTTCGACAGTTTGATCATCACCGCAAGGAAGATCGTTCCAAGCAGATACCCCCAGTTGTGGAACAGAAAGAGGGATACCACGTAGGCGAGTGTTCCCACAAATTTCACACGCGGGTCCAGCCGGTGCAGAACGGAATCCGCCGGGTAATACTGTCCCAGAGTAATATCTCTTAACATACTTCTGCTCCTTCTTTCCCGTTTTTCTTCTGTTTTGCAAGCGCCGCAAGAATCGTATCGCGCGCCTCTTCCACCGTCGTCGCCGTCATATCCACATCCATGCCGTGTTCCTTTAACGCATGCATAATATACGTCATCTGCGGCGCTGCAAGCCCGATTGCCTCGAGCTCTTTATAATGGGCGAAGACTTTCTTCGGCTCATCATCAAACGCCACATGGCCGTGATTCATAACGATGATCCGCTCGACATATTTTGCGATATCCTCCATGCTGTGCGATACGAGCACAACGGAAATGCCGCGCGTCTCATGCAGCAGCGCCAGCTGGTCAAGGATTTCATCGCGCCCCTTCGGGTCAAGGCCTGCCGTCGGCTCGTCGAGAACCAGAAAATCCGGGTTCATCGCGAGCACACCGGCAATCGCCACGCGGCGCTTCTGGCCGCCGGAAAGTTCAAACGGCGATTTTCCATACATCTCTTTGGGAAATCCGACGTGCTCCAGCGCTTCTTCCGCACGCTTTCTGCACTCCTTTGGGGAAAGTCCCTGGTTTTTCGGGCCGAAGCAGACATCCGTAATGACATCCGTCTCAAAGAGCTGATGCTCCGGGTACTGGAAGACCAGTCCGACGTGGCTTCGAAGCTCTCTTAAAGGATATCCCTCTTTCCAGATATCCTCGCCGTCATACAGCACCCGTCCTGATGTCGGGCGGATGAGGCCGTTCAGGTGCTGCACCAGCGTCGATTTTCCGCTTCCCGTGTGGCCGATGATGCCCACAAACTGACCATTCGGGATTTCAAGGTTGACATGCTCCAGGGCGTGCATTTCATATGCCGTCCCCGGGCTGTATGTGTACGTTACATCTTCAAGTTTCAATGACATAATGCATTCACCAGTTCATCGGTGGTCAGAATCCCTTTCGGGAGATCCACACCGCTTTTTCTCAGTTCATAAGCCAACAGTGTCACCTGGGGTACGTCGAGGCGGAGTTCTTTTAATTTTTCCACTTCCGAGAAAATCTCTCTTGGCGTCCCCTGCATTACCAGTTTTCCGCCGTCCATGACGAACACACGGTCCGCAAAAACGACCTCTTCCATGTAATGTGTAATCAGAATGACCGTCACGCCTTTCTCCTCGTTCAGCTTCCGCACCGCACGGAGGACTTCCTTTCGTCCGTTCGGATCCAGCATCGCGGTCGGCTCGTCGAGGACGATGCATTCCGGCTGCATGGCCATTACTCCCGCAATTGCCACACGCTGCTTCTGGCCGCCGGAGAGCTTGTTCGGAGAGTGGGCGCGGTACGAAATCATACCGGTCGCCGCAAGGCTCTCCTCCACCCGTTTCCAGATCTCATCGGTCGGCACGCCGAGGTTTTCCGGCCCAAAGCCGACATCCTCTTCCACCACGTTTCCGATGATCTGGTTATCCGGGTTCTGGAACACCATGCCCGCCTTCTGGCGGATCTTCCAGACATCCTCCTCATCCGAGGTCTTCATGTCGTCCACCCACATCGTGCCTTCCGTCGGCACAAGCAGGGCGTTGATATGTTTCGCAAGCGTCGATTTTCCGCTTCCGTTGTGGCCGAGGACTGCGATAAACTGCCCTTTCTGGATTTCCAGGCTCACATCCTCGATCGCCTTTGTTGCTTCCGGCTCCTGTCCTTCCTCCTCGTAACGGAGGTATTCGTATCCAAGGCCTGCCGCACGTATCATACCCATGGCCTTACTCCCCGCTTTCTTCTGCGTCCGCCCGGATTTCATCGATCAGATTCCAGATCTCCTCGCGTCCCTGCTTCGTCTCCGCAGAAAACGGAATGACAATCGTATCTTTTTCGACCTCCAGCGTCTCGCGGATCAGTTTGATCTGCTTCTGAAGCTGACTGCGTTTGATCTTATCCAGTTTCGTCGCAATGATGATCGGCTGATAGCCGTTCCGCAGAATCCAGTCGTACATAATGCGGTCGTTGTTGGACGGCGCATGGCGGATGTCGATCAGAAGGAATACCGCATGCAGCATCTTCGACTGATGCAGGTAATCCTCGATCAGTTTGCCCCATTTCGCCTTGACCTCCTCGGAGGCTCTCGCAAAACCGTAGCCCGGCAGATCCACCAGATACATTTCCTCATTAATGTGGTAGTAGTTGATGGTCTGTGTCTTTCCCGGCTGTGCACTCGTACGCGCCAGCGATTTCCGGTTCATCAGGGCATTGATGAGAGAAGATTTTCCAACGTTGGATTTTCCCGCGAATGCCACTTCCACCTGACCGGTATCCGGCAGTTTACTGGTGATTCCGCAGACGTGCTGCAGCTCTACCTGTTTAATTACCATACTTTTCTTCTCCTGTTTTTTGCATCTTCTGGCCTTACTTCTTTTCCACAAGTGCCAGTTTTAATACCTGTTCCATGCTGCCGACAAATTCGATCTGCAGTCCGTCTGTGATCTCCGCATCCAGTTCTCTGACATCCGGTTCATTTTTCTCCGGAACGAGAACCATATGGATACCGGCTTTCTTTGCCGCCAGCAGCTTCTCTTTTAAGCCGCCGATCGGAAGCACACGGCCGCGGAGCGTAATCTCTCCGGTCATCGCAACGTCTGCTTTTACCGGAACCTTTGTGATCGCGGAAACCATCGCCGTCGCCATCGTAATACCGGCAGACGGACCATCTTTTGGAACGGCTCCCTCCGGAATATGAATGTGGATGTCGTGTTTTTCGAAAAATTCTTTCGGAATCTCATACTGCTCTGCCACGGAACGAATAAAGCTGATGCCCGCCTGCGCAGACTCCTTCATCACATCGCCGAGCTGGCCGGTCAGCAGAAACTCTCCTTTTCCCGGCATCACATTGACCTCGATCTGCAGCGTATCGCCGCCGACTGCCGTCCAGGCAAGACCGCGCACAATACCGATCTCCGGTTTTTCGTTGGCCGGCTGGAACTCATACCTCTCTTTTCCGAGGAACTCTTCCAGGTTTTCTTTCGTCACAACAACCTCTTTTACCTGTTCCTCGAGAATCTTTCTCGCGCTCTTTCTGCAGATTCTGCCGATCTGGCGCTCCAGGGAGCGGACACCGGCCTCTCTGGTGTAGCCGCTGATCACTTCCATCAGCGCCTCATCCTCGATCACAAGCTGTGCTTCTTTCAGACCGTTCGCCTTCTTCTGCTTCGGAACGAGATGTTCTTTTGCGATATGGAACTTCTCGTTTTCCGTATAGCTTGAAATTTCAATCACTTCCATACGGTCCAGCAACGGACGCGGAATGTTCTGAATATCATTTGCGGTTGCAATAAAGAGCACCTCCGAAAGGTCGATCGGAAGCTCTACGTAATGATCGGCAAATTTATTATTCTGCTCGGAATCGAGGACCTCAAGAAGTGCGGAAGAGGTATCTCCCTTGTAATCTGCACTTACTTTGTCGATCTCGTCGAGCAGCATCAGCGGATTTTTCACCTTCGCCTGATGGAGTCCCGCCGCAATGCGTCCCGGCATCGCGCCGATGTAGGTTCTTCTGTGGCCGCGGATCTCCGCCTCATCCCGCACACCGCCGAGACAGATGCGGACGTATTTTTTATTCAGGGCTCGCGCCACGCTTCTCGCAATCGAGGTCTTACCGGTTCCCGGAGGGCCTGCCAGGCAGAGAATCGGGCTCTCGCCTTTCTTCGTCAGGGTGCGTACGGCCAGGAATTCGAGGATTCTCTCTTTTACTTTCGAAAGACCGTAGTGATCTTCCTCCAGAATCTCGCGTGCTCTTGCCAGATCCTGATTGTCACGGGATGCCTTATCCCACGGAAGCCCCAGCAGTGTCTCGATATAGCCGCGGATCACGCCTGCCTCGGACGGATTGTTGGCCGAATTTTCCAGACGGTGGATCTCCTCGGAAATCCGCTCTTTCACCTCTTTGGAGGCTTTGAGCTTCTCGAGCTGCTTCTTATAATTTTCAATCTCAGTCTGGGAATTGTCCTCACCGAGCTCCTCGCGGATCACCTTTAACTGCTCGCGCAGAATGTAATCGCGCTGATTCTTATCAATCCGCTCTTTAATTTTTCCCTGGATCTCCGAACGGATCTCCTGAATCTGAATCTCATTGGCGATCATGACGCAGAGCGTATCATACCGCTCGGAAAGCTCCACAGCCTCCAGCAGTTTCTGGCGGTTTACGTAGTCGAGGGGCAGATTCATGCAGATCTGATCCACCAGCTTTCCAACTTCTTCGGTTCCGAGGATCTGGCCTGCCAGTTCCTTGCTGACTTTCTGCGTCTGCTCGCAGTAGATGGCAAACAGCTCTTTTAAGTTGCGCAGCATTGCCTCCTGCTCGATATCGGAAAACTGCATTTCGTCCGAGCCGGTAAACAGCGCCACCTCGGCGCGGAGATACTCGTTCTCCTCTTCCTCGAAGTTCAGCAGTTCTGCGCGGCTTTCCGCCTCCACGAGAATCCGAAGAATGTCTTTTGGCATTCTTACAACCTGTTTGATGACCGCAATCGTTCCAATCTTGTACACATCAAGCAGACCCGGTACTTCCGTATCCGGGTCTCTTTGTGTAATCAGGAAAATTTTCTGGTCACCCAGCATTGCCTCCTCGACCGCACGGATCGATTTGGCTCTGCTGATATCAAAATGTACAATCATATCCGGCAGAATCGTCGTTCCACGCAGCGCAACCGCCGGTAATACTTTTGTCACTTCTTCCATTTAAGTTTCCTCCTGCGTTTTTCAGGCGGTTTCCGGTCTTCCGGATCTTCTTCCCATATTCCGCCGTGGAACAGGGGCCGGTTCGCCGTGAATAATCTCCGGCTCCGCCTTCTTTTCTACAGCGTCCTTGGTGATGACGCATTCTTTTGTCGTATTGTCCGACGGGATCTCATACATCAGATCCATCATCGTATCTTCCATGATTGCGCGGAGACCTCTGGCGCCTGTTTTCCGCTCCAGGGATTTCTTTGCAATCGCTTCGAGTGCATCTTCTTTGAAGTCAAGCTGTACGCCGTCCAGTTCAAACAGCTTCTTGTACTGTTTGACCAGAGAATTCTTCGGCTCAACCAGAATCTTCATCAGGGCCGTCTCATCCAGAGAATTTAACGTAACGACAATCGGCACACGTCCGACAAACTCCGGAATCAGGCCGAACTTGGTCAGATCCTGCGGCATGACCTGACGGAGCAGATCTCCGACATTCTCATCTTTTGCATGGCCGATCGGATTGTTGAATCCGATGGATTTCGTATCCTGTCTCGTCTCGATGATCTTCTCGAGTCCTTCGAATGCACCGCCGCAGATAAAGAGGATATTCGTCGTATCAATCTGAATAAACTCCTGATGCGGATGCTTTCTTCCGCCCTGCGGCGGAACGGAAGCTACAGTTCCCTCCAGGATTTTCAGCAGTGCCTGCTGTACACCTTCGCCGGAAACATCTCGTGTGATCGAAGCGTTTTCGGATTTTCTTGTGATTTTATCGATCTCATCGATGTAGATGATGCCGTGCTCAGCGCGCTCGATATCATAGTCTGCTGCCTGAATGAGGCGGAGCAGAATGTTTTCTACGTCCTCGCCGACATAACCTGCCTCGGTGAGCGCCGTTGCGTCTGCAATTGCAAACGGAACGTTGATCAGTTTGGCCAGTGTCTGTGCCAGATACGTTTTTCCGGAACCGGTCGGTCCGAGCATCAGAATGTTGCTCTTCTGCAGTTCGATGTCGGAGGATGCACCGGAAAGCACTCGTTTGTAATGGTTGTAAACGGCAACGGAGAGCACTTTTTTCGCCTCATCCTGTCCGATTACGTAGTCATCCAGAAATGCTTTGATTTCCTTTGGTTTGATCAGGTTGATCTCGTCGGTATCCTGCTCGCCGTACAGATCCTCAAACTCTTCCTGAATGATCTCCGAGCAGATTGCCACGCAGTCATCACAGATGTATGCCCCGTCCGGGCCTGCGATCAGCTTGCGTACCTGGTCTTCTGTCTTTCCGCAGAAAGAGCAGCGGATCTTGGTATCATTCCCTTTTATAGCCATCGTTTTCTTCCTTTCAACATATTACAACTAAACCTTATCGCCGGATAAGGCAAAAGGTGCCACAAAAGCCTCATTGCCGGAACTACGCTTTTGGACACCTTTCCTCTCTTATCGGTTCGTAATTACATTATCAATCAGACCGTATGCTTTTGCTTCCTCTGCGGACATGTAATTGTCACGCTCGGTATCGATCTCAATCTGTTCCAGCGGTTTTCCTGTGTTTGCCGCCAGAATTTCATTTAATTTCCGTTTGGTTTTCAGAATCTGTTCTGCAACGATTTTGATCTCGGTTGCCTGACCCTGTGCACCGCCGGATGGCTGATGAATCATGATTTCAGAGTTTGGCAGAGCCATTCTCTTTCCTTTGGTACCGCCTGAGAGAAGGAATGCTCCCATGCTGGCAGCCATACCGATACAGATGGTGGATACGTCACATTTGATGTACTGCATCGTATCGTAGATAGCAAGTCCTGCGCTTACAGAACCTCCCGGGCTGTTGATATACATGTGGATATCTTTTCCCGGATCTTCAGACTCCAGGAACAGAAGCTGTGCAACGATCAGGTTTGCCGATACGTCGGTAACTTCCTCTCCCAGAAAAATAATACGGTCGTTCAGCAGTCTTGAATAAATATCGTAACTTCTCTCTCCCCTGCTTGTCTGCTCGATGACATAAGGTACAAAACTCATTCAATTGCCTCTCTTTCCGAGGTCTTACGCCTCTTTTGCGCTGTCGGCCATGAGAGTTACTGCTTCCTGAACAGCGAGGTCTTTCTTCATCTGCTCTTTCTCATATTCGCCAACGAGCTCTTTGAATTTATCCAGCTCCATTTTGTACATTTCAGCCATTTTAGCCAGCTCTTCGTCCAGCTTCTCATCGCTGATCTGGATGTTCTCTGCTTCTGCAACTTTCTCAAGTACCAGTCTGCTCTCGATTCTCTTAACAGCCTGCGGTTTCATCTGCTCTTTTAAGGAATCAACGGTAGCGCCTGTGAACTGCATGTACTGCTCCATGGACAGACCCTGGGACTGGATTCTTCTTGCGAAATCGTCAACCATGTTCTCTACCTGCGTATCGATCATAGCTTCCGGAATCTCCATTGTTGCGTTCTCTACTGCTTTATCTACGACAGCGTTCTCTTTTTCTGTCTTAGCCTGCTCTTCTTTTTTCTTGGTCAGGTTGTCTTTGATTTCTTTTTTGTACTCATCCAGAGTATCGAACTCGGAAACGTCTTTTGCGAAGTCGTCATCAAGTGCCGGAAGCTCTTTTGCTTCGATTTTGTGGATGGTGCATTTGAATACTGCTGCTTTTCCAGCAAGCTCTTCTGCCTGATAATCCTCTGGGAAAGTAACGTTTACTTCCTTCTCCTCTTCCAGAGCTGCGCCAACGAGCTGCTCTTCGAATCCCGGAATGAAGGAATGGGAGCCAAGGGTCAGCGGATAATCTTTTCCAGCGCCGCCGTCGAACGGAACGCCGTCTACAGAACCTTCGAAGTCAAGTGTAACGGTATCTCCGTCTGCTGCCGGACGATCCTCTACGTTGATGGTTCTTGCGTTTTTCTCCTGCTCTTTTTTCAGCTCAGCTTCTACTTCTTCGTCTGTAACGGTTGTGTCAGCTTTTGCTACTTCCAGACCTTTGTACTCGCCAAGGGTAACTTCCGGTTTTACTGCTACAGTTGCGGTAAAGATGAAAGCTTTGCCTTTTTCGATCTGCTCTACGTTGATCTCCGGACGGGATACAATGTCCAGTTTGCTCTCTTCTGCTGCTTTGGAATACTCTTCCGGAACAAGGCTGTTTACAGCATCCTCATAGAATACTGCCGGGCCATACATTTTTTCTACCATAGCTCTCGGAACTTTTCCTTTACGGAAGCCCGGAACGCTGATGTTCTTTTTCTGTTTCTGGTAAGCTTTCTCCAGTGCTTTTTCTAATTCTTCAGCCGGAACCTCAATGGTAAGTTTGGCCATATTCTTCTCTAAATTTTCGACCTGTACACTCATTTTATCAATTTCCTCCTTGATTTATCTGAAAAGCGGCAGAAAACCTGCACACCTCTCCATTCTACAGTCATTTATCGAGTATAGCATACTCTTTTCAAAAACGCCAGTGATTTTTTTATATTTCTGTGGTTTTTAGGCTTTTTTCAGCAATGAAATACGATTTTTTCCGCCATTTCTTTTGCTTTGTCCTCTCCCTGCAGAACACGGATCAGCTCCAGTGCGAAGTCAGTGGCTGCTCCCATGCCGCGGCCGGTGGTCACATTTTTGTCGGTGACTGCAGGTACCTCGAGTACGTTTGCGCCTGCCAGCTTTTCTTCAAAGCCCGGGAAGCAGACGGCGTTTTTATCTTTTAAGATGCCCATCACACCAAGGATGCTCGGCGCTGCGCAGATGGCTGCCAGTTTCTTTCCCTGATCGTCATAGGAACGGATCAGCGCTGCGAGCGTCTCGTTTCCGGCCAGATTTAATGTACCCGGCATTCCGCCCGGAAGTACCAGCATGTCTCCGTCATCAAACTCTCCCTCTTCGATGGTTTCATCTGCAAGAATGGTGATTTTGTGGGATCCCGTTACTTCTTTTCTTCCCATAATAGAAACGGTGCATACGTCTTCTCCGGCTCTGCGCAGCAGATCCACCGGGGTCAGTGCCTCAATCTCTTCACATCCGTCTGCCAGAAATACATAAATCTTTGCCATGGTTTTGTCCTCCTGTGTTGTATGATCAGTCTCGTGTGTTTTGTCACGTGATATTCTCTGCTTTTCTTTGTAACAAACCGCCGCTATTATACCACATTTTTCCGCAGAATGCTTGCATTTCATAAAAATTTCAGGACTTTTTTTGCAAAAAGCCGGATTTCGCTTAACATCACGGGAAAAGCATGGTAAACTCTTGAAAAAAGCAGTGATGCAATCACGAGAAGGAGTCTCTTTTATGGAAATCGAACGCAAATACCTTCTGGATCAGCTTCCGGAAAATCTTCCAAGCTATCCATGTAAAAAAATCGAGCAGGGCTATCTTTCCACCGAACCGGTTGTCCGCATCCGCCGCTCTGACGACGAATATTATCTGACCTACAAGTCAAAAGGGCTGATGGTGCGTGAAGAGTATAATCTTCCGCTCACAAAGGAATCCTACCTGCATCTGCGGGAAAAGGCAGACGGCGTTCTCATCTCAAAAACACGCTATCTGCTGCCGCTTGCCGGAACAGATCTGACGATCGAGCTCGATGTCTTTGATGCGCCGTATGAAGGCCTTTACCTCGCAGAGGTGGAGTTTCCGGACGAAGCATCCGCAAACGCCTTTGTTCCTCCGCTATGGTTTGGAAAGGATGTAACCTATTCTTCCGATTATCACAACAGTACGCTCAGTAAAGGAAAAAAACTATAAATTACCAGAAAAAATCCCGGTGCCTTTTCCACGGCTGCCGGGATTTTTCCGCTCGTTTGTTTTTTACTCTTTTTTGTGCTTGCTCTTTGCTTGTTTTGGTTTGTTTTTTTGTGCATACATTCTTTGTTTTTGCTGCTTTCACATTAGCGTCATTCTGTCAAAGCGGCGGTGCTGCTCCTTCTAATCCACTCCCTTTGATTTCCGGATGCAGGCTCGTGTTGCATCAATAACAGCACTTCTCAGTTTCTCCCGCTCCAGTACGGCAACCGCTTCGATGGTGGTTCCGCCTGGCGAGCAGACCATGTCTTTTAATTCTCCCGGGTGCATTCCTGTCTCGAGAAGCATTTTGGCGCTTCCAAGGACAGACTGTGCAGCAAATTCATATGCCTGTTTTCTCGGCATTCCTTCGGCTACGGCCGCATCTGCAAGAGCCTCCAGGAAAAGAAATACGTACGCCGGCGAGCTTCCGCTGACACCTGTGACGGTATCCATCAGATACTCCGGAACAACTTCTGCGCGGCCAAAGCTTTTCAGGAGGGTTAAAACGAGCTGCAGCTCTTCCTCCGTCACGAGATCATTGGCACAGACGCCGGTCATTCCTTCTCCGACGAGTGCTGGTGTGTTTGGCATGGTGCGAATTAACTTTGTTGGTTTTCCGATTTCTGTACCCAGCCATTGTAAAGACTTACCGGGAAGAATCGATACGATAATCTTCTCGGGTGAGATGAAGTTTTTGACGAGGTTTATTATATTTTTTATTTGGTTTGGCTTTACTGCCAGGAATACAAGATCGGATCCGGCTACGACCGCTTCGTTCTCCGTAGTCGCCTGGACTCCAAACTGGTTGGTCAAGCGTTCCACACTTTTCTCCGTGCGGACCGATACCAGAATGTCATCTGCAGATACAACTCCTTTTTGGATCATTCCGCCAATCATGGCACTCGCCATGTTGCCGCCGCCGATAAAACCTACTTTCATGTCTGTTCGCCTCCGTATGCCTGTGTTGTAAAAAATATATGCGACACCCATAGTATGCAACAAAATTTACTTTTTTGCAATACTTTTTCTCTATTTTTCTGCTTTTCTTTTGCAATTTTCTTTATTTTTTTCGAATGAAATGTCGCTGTTTGTCGACGAATGTCGAAAAGTGTCTTTTTCTGTCTTTTTTCGCTTTTCTATTCCGCCGGAATCAGCCTTTGGCGGCGGCCTCTTCGGCGTATTTTGTTGTCACGAGTGTCTTGTACGGTGCCTTTTTCTCCAGCTCTCCCGCCTGCTCCAGAATCTCCTGCAGAAGATCAAAACTTTCTTCCTCAAAGATCAGATTTTCTTTCCACGTATCCTGCTCATAGTAGCGGCGCACGATCGCGGTGATGGTTTCCAGCTCGGTTTCTGCAAACTGCGGCGCAATCACTTCTGCAATCTCCTCCGGTGTGTGCGTCTGCACGAAGTCCATTCCCTTCTGCAGTGCCTTCGTGAATTTTTCTACGGTTGCGCCGTGCGTTTTCAGATAACTCTGTTTGACGCTGTACGACGTATACGGCACATACCCGGATTCCGTTCCGACCGATGCCACGACATAGCCGTCGCCCTTCTGCTCGAGCAGTGTCGCGGACGGTTCAAATTCAATCGTATAATCCCCCTGCCCGCCGGAGAACGCGGCAGCTGTGGAACCAAAATCGATACTCTGGTTGATGTTTACGTCTTTTTTATCAATCCCTTTCTGCGCCAGAACATACTCAAAGACCATTTCCGGCATACCGCCTTTTCTTCCCCCTAATACCTCTTTGTTTTTCAATTTCTCCCAGGTAAACGAATTGTCTTTCTCTCTTCCCACAACAAAGTTTCCCGCCCGCTGCGTCAGCTGCGCGAAGTTCACAACCGGGTCTGCGGTTCCCTCAAGGTACGCGTAGACGGTTGCCTCCGCCCCCATAAACCCGATATCCGCCTCGCCGGAAATCATCGCCGTCAGCACTTTATCTGCACCAAATCCTGTCACCAGCGTCAGATCAATGCCCTCGTCCGCGAAATACCCCTCCTCAATTGCCACGTACTGCGGGGCGTAAAAAATGGAGTGGGCAACCTCATTTAATGTCACCTGCTCCACTTTTTCTTTTGTCTCATCTTTTGCCCCGCATCCCGCCAGCGTCACTGCCGCCATTGCCAGTACAAGCGCACCTGTCAGCCATTTTCTTTTCATCAACAGATTCTCCTGTTTTTTCATTCTAACCTTAGAATATGATTTCCCGGTAAAAATGCGTGCAAAAACGAAGGAGAAACGTTCGAATTTCGTTTCTCCTTCGTTTCTTATTTCAGGAATTTTCTATTTTGAAAAAGAAATTGAGGATCTCCGCGAAATTTGTTATAGTAAGGTTAATGTAAAACAGGATGGGAGGATCTCACAATGAAAAATATCAAGTGGGCTGTACTCGGATGCGGTGTGATTGCAAATGAAATGGCGGTCGCACTGCAGAAAAACGGAAAGAATATTTACGCGGTCGGCAACCGGACCCATGAGAAGGCGGCTGCTTTTGCGGAGAAATATGGAATTGGAAAAGTTTACGATGATTTCCATGAGATGTTTACCGATCCGGAGGTCGATGTCATTTATATCACGACGCCGCACAACACGCATCTTGGCTTTATGAAAGAGGCGATTGCCAATGGAAAACACATTCTCGTTGAGAAATCGATTACGCTGAACAGTGACGAGCTCGACGAGGCCATAGCGCTTGCAAAAGAAAAAGGTGTCATCATCGGAGAGGCAATGACGATTTACCATATGCCGATCTACAAAGAGCTGAAAAAAATTCTCGACTCCGGCCGTCTCGGCAGAGTCAATCTGATCACGATGAACTTCGGCAGTTTCAAAGAGTACAACATGAAGAACCGCTTCTTCAACCGGAATCTCGCAGGCGGCGCGATGCTTGATATCGGCGTATACGCACTCTCCTTCATCCGCTGGTTCTTCGACTCCAAGCCGGATCAGCTCCTTTCCCAGGTAAAGCCCGCTCCGACCGGTGTAGACGAGCAGGCCGGCCTCCTTCTCACCAATCAGGAAGGGCAGATGGCAAGTGTGATGCTCTCTCTCCACTCCAAACAGCCGAAACGCGGCATGGTTTCCTGTGAGAACGGATTTATCGAGATCATGGAGTACCCGCGTGCCTGGGAAGCAAAAATCACAGACGCTTCCACCGGCGAATCCGAAATCATCAAAGCCGGTGACAACGCTGATGCACTCGCCTATGAGCTCGCCGACATGGAACGCGCCATCAATGGAGATGCCTCTGCCATGCACCTCGACTACACGAAGGACGTCATGGATCTGATGACCTCCTTCCGCAGAACCTGGGGCTATACGTACCCGGAGGAAGAAAAATAAAATTCGCACATCAAAAGCCCCTGCCCGGCACACATCAGATGCCGGGCAGGGGCACTTCTTTTCACCTGCAATACTCTGCAATTTTCTTTTTCAGTAATTCCGCATCAATCGGCTTTGCGATATGCTCGTCCATGCCGGCCTCATTCCACTCATTGGCCAGGGAATACTCTCCTTCCACGCATATTTTATACTTTATTTTACGCTGATATTATTTCCTCCGTCACCCCAAATAACATTACATTTCCAATATTTTGCATGTCTTTTTTATTTTTCTGAAATTTTTTAAAATCTTCCGTTTTTCTCTTGCACAATTGTTTTTATGCGTATATAATTGTCTGCAGAAAGCAAAGGGGAGCTCGCGTGCGAAGCGGGCTGAGAGTAGGATGCATCTCCTAGACCCTGAACCTGATTTGGGTAATGCCAACGTAGGGAGATACGATATGCACATTTTCTGCAGATATACCTCCACGTATATCTGCTTTTTTAATCTCTATGAACACATCAACAGGTTCTTCCAGTAACACAAGGGAATTTGCTTCTGCAAAAATACTCACACAGGAGGAACAAAAAATTATGTTAGGCACTTGTCTTGACAATGTCAGAAAAACAACCCCTCTCGTACACAACATCACAAATTACGTTACGGTAAACGATGTCGCCAACATTCTGCTGGCATGCGGCGCAAGCCCGATCATGTCCGATGAACCGGAGGATGTCGAGGATATCACCTCCATCTGCGGCGGTCTGAACATCAACATCGGAACGCTGCACAGAACGAGCATCGACGGCATGTACCGTGCCGGTGCAAAAGCAGCTTCGCTCGGCCACAAAATCCTGCTCGATCCAGTCGGCGCAGGCGCAAGCCACTTACGTACTTCGACCGCAGTCGGACTGATGGAAAAAATCCCGTTCACCGTCATCCGCGGAAATATTTCCGAAATCAAAACACTGGCACTCGGAAGCGGAACGACAAAGGGTGTTGACGCAGACGTTGCCGATAAAGTAACGGATGAAAACCTCGACAGCGCCGTTGCTTTTGCAAAAAACTTTGCAAAAGACCACAACTGTGTTGTCGCCATCACAGGAGCGATCGACCTCGTTGCCGATGCTGACACCTGCTACGTGATCCGCAACGGACGCGCCGAGATGGGAATCATCACCGGAACGGGCTGCCAGCTCTCCGGCATGATGACCGCTTACCTCGTTGCCAACCCGGACGAGCCGTTAAAAGCCGCTGCTGCCGCTGTCTGCGCGATGGGACTTGCCGGCGAGATCGGCTGGAGCCATATGAAACCGGAAGACGGCAACTCCACCTACCGGAACCGCATCATCGACGCCATCTACCACATGGACGGCGAGACGCTGGAGAAAGGTGCAAAGTATGAAGTGCGATAAAAAAGGCCTGCTTTTATATGCTGTGACAGACCGCAGCTGGCTGAACGGCGAGACACTGTACAGCCAGGTGGAAAAGGCTCTGCAGGGCGGCGCAACGTTTATCCAGCTCCGCGAAAAAAATCTTGACCAGGATCACTTTATGGAAGAGGCACTGGAACTGAAAAAACTCTGTGCCGCATACCATGTTCCTTTCGTCATCAACGATAACGTGGAAATCGCAGCTAAGATGGATGCGGACGGCGTTCACGTCGGCCAGAGCGATATGGAGGCCGGCGATGTCCGTGCAAAGCTTGGCCCGGACAAGATCATCGGCGTTTCGGCGCAGACCGTGGAACAGGCCATTCTCGCCGAGCAGCGCGGGGCAGATTACCTCGGCGTCGGCGCGGTCTTCCACACCGGTTCCAAGGCGGATGCGGAGGATGTCAGCCACGAAACGCTGACTGCTATCTGCAATGCCGTTAAAATCCCTGTCATCGCCATCGGCGGCATCACACGCGATAACGTGACGGAGCTTTCCGGCAGCGGCATCTGCGGCATCGCCGTCATCAGTGCCATTTTTGCACAGAAAGACATTGTTTCCGCAACGAAGGATCTGAAAGAACAGACTCTGCGCATGCTGGAAAACAAATAATTTTACGTAACCATTCATCCTCACACCAGGCGGCAGACTGGGGGCACCACTTTCTTTGTCGCCTAGAGCGTGTTTGAAAAATGCTTTTTCAAACACGCTCCAAAAAGAAAAGTAATGCAAAGGAGTAATTCTCATGGACCCGAAAAACATGAAAACAGCATTAACAATCGCGGGAAGTGATTCCAGCGGAGGCGCCGGCATTCAGGCAGACATTAAAACCATGATCACAAACGGAGTTTACGCCATGTCGGCAATTACCGCACTCACCGCCCAGAACACCACCGGAGTTTCCGGTATTTTCGATGTAACACCGGAGTTTCTGGCCGCACAGCTTGACGCCGTCTTTACGGACATCTTCCCGGACGCCGTCAAAATCGGTATGGTATCCTCCCCGGCACTGATCGAAGTCATCTCCGAACGGCTTCGCTTCTACCAAGCCAAACACATCGTTGTGGACCCGGTCCTCGTCGCTACAAGCGGCTCCGCGCTCGCTTCGGGCGGCGTGCCTGACCTGATGAAAAAACTGCTCTTTCCTCTGGCCGAAGTCATCACACCGAATATCCCAGAGGGAGAAGTTCTCTCCGGCATCAAAATCCAGTCGGAAAGCGATATGGAACGCGCCGCAAAAGAGATCGGGGATTCCTGCGGCTGTGCCGTTCTGTTAAAGGGCGGCCACAGTATCAATGATGCCAACGATCTTTTATATCACAACGGCACATTTACCTGGTTCACTGGAAAACGCATTGACAATCCGAACACACACGGTACCGGCTGTACACTCTCCAGCGCCATCGCATCGGGACTCGCAAAGGGGCTTTCCCTTCCGGATGCCATTTCCGCCGCAAAAGAGTATATTTCGGGCGCACTTGCGAGCATGATGGATCTCGGCCACGGCCCGGGACCGCTGAACCACGCTTACCGGATCTGATTTTGAAAACAAAGGAGAACAACAGATGGAACACAATTACGCAACACAGATGGACGCCGCACGCCGCGGCATTGTAACACCGGAGCTGAAAAAAGTCGCAGAAAAAGAGTATATGGCCGTGGAAGACCTGATGCCGCTCGTTGCCAGCGGAAAGGTTGCCATTCCGGCCAATAAGCTGCACACCTGCATCGACCCGGAGGGCATCGGCTCGATGCTGCGCACGAAAATCAATGTAAATCTCGGTGTTTCGAAAGACTGTAAAGATTACGATGTGGAGATGCAGAAGGTACTCTCCGCGGTCAATATGGGCGCAGAAGCCATCATGGACCTGTCGAGCCACGGCAATACGCAGCCGTTCCGGCGGAAACTGACCTCCGAATGTCCATCCATGATCGGCACCGTGCCGGTATATGACAGTGTGATCCATTACCAGAGAGACCTGGATACGCTGACTGCCAAAGATTTTATTGACGTCATCCGCCTCCATGCCGAGGACGGTGTCGATTTCGTCACCCTGCACTGCGGCATCACCAGAAAAACCATCGATCAGATCCGCAAACACAAACGGAAAATGAATATCGTTTCCCGCGGCGGCTCCCTCGTGTTCGCCTGGATGTGCATGACCGGCGAGGAGAATCCGTTCTACGAGTATTACGATGAGATTCTCGATATCTGCCGTGAATACGATGTGACCATTTCTCTCGGCGACGCCTGCCGTCCTGGCTGCCTTGCCGACGCAACGGATGTCTGCCAGATTGAGGAGCTGGTGCGCCTCGGCGAACTCACCAAACGTGCCTGGGAGAAAGACGTTCAGGTCATGGTTGAGGGACCGGGCCACGTTCCAATGGACCAGATTGCGGCCAACATGAAAGTACAGCAGACCATCTGCATGGGCGCTCCGTTCTACGTTCTCGGACCTCTCGTAACCGATATCGCACCGGGCTATGACCATATCACAGCTGCCATCGGAGGCGCAATCGCTGCTATGAACGGCGCTGCCTTCCTCTGCTATGTAACTCCGGCAGAGCATCTGGCTCTTCCGAACCTGGATGACGTAAAGCAGGGCATCATCGCAAGCAGAATTGCCGCACACGCTGCCGACATCGCCAAAGGCGTGCCGCATGCGCGTGATATTGACGACAAGATGGGAGACGCCCGCCGCGTGCTCGACTGGGAAGCACAGTGGGACTGTGCACTGGACCCGGAAACTGCAAAAGCCATCCGTGCTGACCGCTCGCCGGAACAGGAAGATACCTGCTCGATGTGCGGTAAATTCTGTGCTGTACGAAGCATGAACAAAGCTTTAAACGGCGAACATATCGACATTCTTTGATTTTCTCTGATTTCATTACATACCTTACGCGAAAAGGAACGGTTTTCATTACGAAACCGTTCCTTTTCTGCATTTCCAAAATCTTTTTCTATTTCGCCCATCCTTCGGCGTAGCGGACTGCTTTATGCCATCCGTTCATCTTCTCATCGCGCTCCTCTTTCGAGAGCTCCGGCTCGAATGTGTGATCAATCGCTCCGTTCTGTTTCACCGTCTCCTGATCCGGCCAGTAGCTGACGGCAAGGCCGGCAAGGTAAGCAGCTCCCATGGCGGTCGTCTCGATGCAGCACGGCCGTTCTACCGGCGCCTGGCTGATGTCCGCCTGGCACTGCATCAGGAAATTATTGGCGCTTGCCCCGCCGTCCACACGCAGTGCGGAGAGCTTCATGCCGGAATCTGCCTCCATCGCTTTTAAGACATCATCCACCTGATACGTAATGGATTCGAGCGTTGCGCGGATCACATGGTATTTGTTGACGCCGCGGGTCAGGCCGAGAATCGTTCCTCTCGCATACTGATCCCAGTACGGTGCGCCAAGGCCGGTAAACGCCGGCACGACATAGCATCCGTTCGTGTCGTTCACTTTCTGCGCCATATATTCGGAATCGGCCGAGGATTCAATCAGCTTCATCTCATCGCGCAGCCACTGGATTGCGGCTCCGCCGACGAAAATTGATCCCTCAAGCGCATACGTGATCTTGTCCCCGATGCCCCATGCAATCGTGGTAACAAGACCGTGTGTCGAAGAAACCGGCTTTTCTCCCGTGTTCATCAGCAGGAAGCAGCCCGTTCCGTATGTATTTTTCGCTTCGCCCGGCGCATAGCAGGTCTGGCCGAACAGCGCCGCCTGCTGGTCTCCCGCTGCTCCCGCGATCGGGATCGGGCCGCCGAAATATGTCGATGCCGTCTCCCCGTAAACACAGCTCGACGGGCGGACTTCCGGCAGCATACAGAGCGGAATGTTCAGCTCTTTTAAGATATCCTCATCCCATTTCAGCGTATGGATATTGAACAGCATCGTACGGGATGCGTTGGTGTAATCGGTGACATGTACCTTTCCCTTTGTCATCTTCCAGATCAGCCACGTCTCCACCGTTCCGAAATAGAGATCGCCTCGCTCCGCCCGCTCGCGCGCGCCCGGAACTTCATCGAGAATCCATTTCAGCTTCGTTGCTGAGAAATACGCATCGATCACAAGACCTGTTTTCTCCCGGAAACGGTCAACCAGTCCGCGCTCCATCAGCGAGTCGCAGTATTCCGATGTTCTGCGGCACTGCCATACAATTGCATTGTAGACCGGCTCTCCCGTCTTTTTGTCCCAGACGATCGTCGTCTCTCTCTGGTTTGTGATGCCGATTGCCGCGATATCCTCGTAGGACGCGCCCGCTTTCTGCATTGCCTCCACGGCTACACCGAGCATCGTGGACCAGATCTCATTGGCATCGTGCTCCACCCAGCCCGGTTTCGGGAAACGCTGGGTAAATTCCTTCTGCGCAAGGCTTACGATCTGTCCTTTCTGATCAAACAGAATACAGCGGTTGCTCGTTGTGCCGGCATCAAGTGCCATGATGTATTTTCCCACGTTTAAAAATCCTCCTGTCTCACATCTCAAGAAGAGAGCCTGACAGAATCCACTGCCACGCTCTCTTCCTTTTCTTTGTATGTATCGTATCACAGAATTCTTTTTCTGTAAATCCGTTTTTTATGCAGTGATGATCTCCAGCAGTGCGCCGCGCAGATCATCGGAAAGATCCATGCTCTGCAGCTCAGCTGCGAGAATTGCCACCTTGCCGTTCGCTTTGTCAAGCAGTCCTGCAACCAGCTCTTTGGTGATGTAGCTGATCTCTGCATGCAGCAGCAGATCCATCGCGCGTGCCACTACATCGTTCTTTGCCACCTCGGTATCTTCCGGCAGGCAGATAGTAACGGTATCCTGCGGTTTCACACCGGTTACGGTGATGGTAAGAAGTCCGTCTTTTTCTTCTGCTTCTGCATCGATTTCCACGCCGTTTACCAGCACTTTTGCTGCTTTCGCGGTGCTTCCGCCGAATTCTACGACGTACGTTCTGCTCTCCGGAACAAGGCTCTGATTGCCCTCCACCGGCGAAATTGTAAAGCTCCGTGCTGCCCAATCGAGCTTCATCGGTGTCTTTGCACAGTCGCCGTTCTCATATGCCATTGAAGTATTGTCATCCTCATACAGAGTAAAACTGTTGTCCGCACCTGCATAAACGCGTACAGTCAGCTCGTCCGGGTTGGATTCTACATCAAGTGCACTGATCTTCTCGGTCATCGGAATGATGGCACCGGCTTTTGCAAGAACCGGGATCTCCTCGAGTGTGCGGTACAGATCCATGCTTCTGCCGCCCTCGTAAACCATTCCGTTGAAGAAGTCAAACCAGGTTCCCTCCGGCAGCCATACTTTCGTTTTTGCACGTTTCAGCTCCGGAATGCATTTCGTTGTCACCGGTGTTACCATCAGCTCGCTTCCGAAGAAGTACTGATTCGGTGCCTGATTTTTGCCCCAGAAAACCGTCTCCGGGTAATCATAATACATCGGAACAACGATCGGTGTGTCTTCTTTCCATGCACGGTAGTTCATCGTGTACAGATACGGTACGAGTTTATGACGCAAACGGAGGAAATCATCCATTGTGCTGCGCACTTCCATACTGAAGTTCCAAGGCTCTTTTCCACTGAAGGCACTGTTAGAGCTGTGCAGACGGTTGATCGGAGAAAATACTCCGTACTGATACCATCTTGCTTCAAGCTCATCGTCACGGTAGCCAAGCATATGGCCGCCGATATCATGACTCCACCATCCGTAGCCGATGTTGGAGGCTGTGCTGGTAAAGTATGGCTGGAAATCCAGGGATTCCCAGGTGATGTGGGTGTCTCCGGAAAATCCGACCGGATAGCGGTGGGAGCCCGGTCCTGCGTAGCGGGAGAAGGTCATCGGACGTTTTCCGTCTCTTCCACTGTCAAGAAAATGATAGTGATTCAGCATCCACAGCGGATCAAGACCCTCGATCTTGGTACTCTGTCCCTGCTGCCAGTCAATCCACCAGAAATCGACGCCCTCTTTTTCCATCGGATGATGGACTTTGTCGAAATATACATCAACAAATTTCGGATCCGCAATGTCAAAATTGACCGGTTCTTCTTTTTTTGCATCCACTCCCATAGCCTCTGCTACTTCCGGATAGCAGTCCTCATACGCACGAATTCCGTCTGCCGGATGGACATTCAGTGTTGTCTTCATGCCGCGTGCATGGAGTTTTCCAAGAAAACGCTCCGGATCCGGGAAGAGTTTTTTGTTCCAGCTGTAGCCGGTCCAGCCGCTGCCGTATTTCGGATCCACATCGTCTACACGGTGCCAGTCCATATCGATAACAGCAACCGAGAATGGAACGTTCTCTTTGTCGAAGTCTTCCATCAGTTTCATATAGGATGTTTCACTGTAACGCCAGTAACGGCTCCACCAGTTTCCAAGTGCAAATCTCGGAAGCATCGGAGTCTTACCGCAGAGGTGGTAGAAATCCTTTAATGCCAGACGGAAATTCCAGCCATAGCCAAAGAAATACAGATCCTGTACCCCTTTCTTTCTCGGAGTCACCCAGCCGTCCTCTGTCATCAGAAGCGACTTCGAATCATCCAGAACAGAGGAACCAAACCAGGACATGATACCAGGTTCCAGATCACAGGCTCCATTGACCTGATCAAGCGTACGGGCCGTTCCTCCAAGATCCTGTGTCGGATCTCCGTAATGCCATGCCGGTACAGAACTGATGCCGACCGCGGTTGTTTTGCAGGAAAGTCCGTTTGAAGAAAATGATTTTTTGTTATAATTCAACTGCAGATACTTTGTGCGTAACTCCAGCTCATCGCCTGTATCTTTGACGGAAAATTCCACGGCCGGAAAATCCCGGTTTACAACGGTCTGGGATGCCGCATCGATAAATTCACCGTCCTCACTGTATTCCAGTCGAAGAAGATGCTCTGTCAGTACTGTGATACGGTATTTATCGCCTTTTACTACATTCTTCGGATCCGCAAGCGGATGTGTCTCCATTTTCAGATATGATTTCATGTGTTGTTTTCCCCTTTCTTACTCTTACCAGTTTGTGCCATATTTTGAGAACGGGAACCTGTGGCAAACGTCAGTTCTGCCACAGGTTCCTCTGCATTTTTTATTTTGTTTCCAAAACAACTGCCTCATACGCGCGCAGTTTTCTTGCCCCCGCTGCCGCGCCGCTCTGTGGATAGTTGCTGATCAGTACATCTGCTCCCGCAAAGGTTTCCGGAACTGTGTACTCCTGCTCCTCTTTTGTGAAGTTGCACATCACAAGGAGTTTTTTGTCACCTAACGTTCTGGTGTATACGTACAGCGCTTCGTCTTCTGGATCGAGCAGCTCGTACGTTCCGTAAACCATGATATCCTTCTCTTTCCGGAGATGGATCAGTTTCTTGTAATAATTGTATACAGAATCCGGATCTGCCATCTCATTCTTGGCATTGACAGTCTCGTAATCCGGTCCGACTTTGATCCACGGTGTGCCTGTGGTGAATCCTGCGGATGCACTGTCATCCCACTGCATCGGGGTTCTCGCGTTGTCTCTTCCGCGCAGGTTCAGGTAGCGCATCATGTCATCCGGCGCTACTTTTCCGGCTCCGGTCAGCTCATTGAAGGCGTTGATGCTCTCGATGTCGCGGAACTCGGACAGATCGTTGAATGGAACGTTCTTCATGCCGAGCTCATCACCCTGGTATACGTACGGAGTACCCTGCATCATATGAAGGCAGGTAGCCAGCATTTTGGCGCTTACCACACGGTATTCCGGTGAATCATCGCCGAAACGGGACAGGCAGCGCGGCTGGTCGTGGTTTCCAAGGAAGAGGCTGTTCCATGCCTTGCCCTCAAGCTCCGTCTGCCATGCTGTCATGACGCGTTTGAAATCTTTGAGCGGTACGCGTTTGTCCGTCCATTTGCCGTATTTTCCGCTTGCCAGCTCAACCAGCTCGAACTGGAATACCATGCTGAGCTCTTTGCCGTCTGCGGATGCGTATTTTTCTGCCTCCTCGATCGTGACACCGGCACACTCGCCGACGGTCATCAGATCATATTTGGAAAGAACTTCTTTGTTCATCTCCTGCAGATACTCATGCACGTGCGGTCCGTTTACGCAGCCGGAATCGCCGTAGAGTCCGCCATCCGGAATCTTTCCATCCGGCAGTCCTTCCGGTTTGGAGATCATGCTGATGACATCCATACGGAAGCCGTCGATGCCTTTCTCGCACCACCAGTTCATCATATCGAAAACTTCTTTTCTTACGGTCGGGTTTTCCCAGTTCAGATCAGGCTGTTTCGTGGAGAACAGATGCAGGTAATACATCTCGGTCTGCGGATCGTATTTCCATGCGGAGCCGGAGAAGCAGCTTCCCCAGTTGTTCGGCTCTTTTCCGTCTTTCGGATCACGCCAGATGTAGTAATCACGGTACGGATTGTCTTTTGATTTACGGCTCTCCACGAACCATTTGTGCTCATCTGAGGTATGGTTGACAACGAGGTCCATAACCAGCTTGATGCCTCTTTTGTGCATCTCGGAAAGCATGCGGTCGAAGTCCTCCATCGTTCCGAACTCCTGCATGATCGCCTGATAATCGCTGATGTCGTATCCATTGTCATCGTTCGGTGACTGGTAAACCGGTGACAGCCAGATAACATCCACGCCAAGGTCTTTTAAATAGTCCAGACGGGAAGTGATACCATTTAAATCTCCGATACCGTCTCCGTTGCTGTCCATGAAGCTGCGCGGATAAATCTGATACACGACGGCTTCTTTCCACCATTTTTTGTCCATTTTCTGTGATCCTCCTTTTATTTCATGCCCGTATTCCGGGTACTTTGTTTTTGTCTTTTCGGCCATAGTTTACCACAGGTTGCTCTGGTTTTTCAATAGTTTTGCGCAAAACCAGCAGATTTTACAAAAGTTTCCCTGTGGAATTGGTAATTATTCATCTTGTCAGATCGCGTACGGATTCCCGCTCCACCAGAGTTGTCGGCAGCGGCGGAATGTCTTTCTGTACCGGCTCGTTCTTGATCAGATGCATCAGCACTTCCACGGCGCAGCGTGCTTTTCCATCCACCATCTGGTGCACCGTTGTGAGCTTCGGCCGCGCAAGCGTTGCATAGGTGACATCATCAAAGCCCGCAATAGAAATATCTTCCGGAACTTTTACCCCTTTGTTCTGCAGGAAATTGGATGCTTCGAGTGCATAGTAATCGGAGGAGAAAAAGAGCGCTGTCTGCTTTTTGAAAAACGGCAGCATCTCCTCGTACGCCTTCTCCCGTTTCTCCGGATCCCATGGAATCACGATGTGGCGGCTCTCACAGTCCCCGATTCCCGCCTCTTCCATCGCCTGCCGCACACCGAGCCACCGGTGATGATCGACGCCGATGTCGCAGTCAGACAGGAAGAGAAATTTTTTATGCCCCTTTCCGATCAGATACTGGCCCATCTGGTAAGCACCGCCGCGGTCATCCATCGTGATGGAACGGACGCCAAGCTCCGGCGGAAGATACTGGTCAATGGTCACCAGCGGTTTTCCAAGCCGCCCGGAGAGCTCTGCGATCTCTTTTTCGCTCAGCGCCATGGCAATCATGCCGTCAAAATTCCAGCCAAGCGCCTGCTGCATAATATCGCCCTGCTCGTGGCGCGCAACCAGCATCATATGATAGCCGTGTTCCCGGATCTGATACTCCAGGTTTCCAAGCATCGCCGATACGAAAGGATCCTCAAATGAGGAAGCATTTCCTTTTCTCATGAAGCCGAGTGCTACGCCGATGAGGCCGGAGCTGTTGTTTGCCAGCATCCGCGCGCTGATGCTCGGCACGTACTCCATCTCCTCTAAAATCCGGTTGATTTTCTCAATCGTCTCCTTCGAGACACGCCCGGTCTTTCCGTGTATTACATTTGAGACCGTCGTCGGACTGACTCCCGCGCGGTCTGCAATATCTTTGATTCTGATCATCGGTTCTCCGCCTTTCCTTTTTCTTCACAATTTTCTGAATTCTGTTATGTTTATTTTACCAAGACGGCAAAATGTTTACAACTACTTTGCATCGGCAAACACTACAAAATTATTACATTTTCTTAAACGATATGTAAGAAAATCTCCATCCCTCCTTCATTTACTTTCCGCCGATTCCGTGGTAAGATAGGATGACAGAAAAAGTTCACCTTTTTTCTGTAAGAAAGGACCTACACATCATATGCGGCTTGCATTTACAAATTTTTCGATAAAATCTCCCACCGGCAGGAAATCCGGCCGGTTTTTTCTTGCCCTTTTTCTGGGCATTTTTCTCTTTCTGACTCACCCCATTCTCTGCCAGGCAGGTTTTGCCTCCAATACACCATTTGCTGGCGTTTCCTGGGAAATGGTTGCAGAATACCCGCTTCTTGGCAGCACAGGCGTGGTACAGTCCGTCTGCGCGACAGAGGACTATATCATCTGCATTGAAAACTATAACGATCTGACGACAGATTCCGATGTGGTCTCTGCCTACTATAAAAATGACACCGACAAGGATGGAAATCCCGTCACGCAGTATTCGCTCGCACTTCAGGTGCAGGATGCGGACTATGCGCACGCCAACGGTATGGCATACAATCCCGTCACACATGAAATCCTGGTCAGCGGCTACAGCAGCCCCGATGCGTCGAATTTCGGGTGCATCTTCCGTCTCGATCCAGATACGCTGCAGCAGAAAGAGCGGGTGCAGATTTCCGATAGCTACAATATCCTCGGCATCGACTATCTTCCCTCTACAGGAGGCTATCTGATCCAGACCGATACGAACGGCGGCTACAGTTTCAAAATTCTCGATGCTTCTTTTCAGGTGGTAGATGACTGGGGAACGTATCCTTTTGATTTTTATATGGAAAACTTTCAGGATCTCTGTGTTTCCGGTGATCTTTTTTTCATCTTTCCGCTGACGATGCACCTCGGAATCGGAAATTTTCTTCAGACGTATTCGATTTCCCAGAAAACGCTTCTTTCCGATGATGCTGTTGATTTTGGTTTTTCCGACGATATTGTCTCCAACGAACCGGAAGGACTCTGCGAGACGAATCCGGGTGAATTTATTGCCATTGTAAATCTGCAGAAATCCGATGGAACCCGGCTTCTCCGTCTGTACCGCACACGGGTGCCGTATCTGTTCCACATTTCCACATCATCTGCGGAGCACGGTTCCGTCTCGGAAAGCGGCGACGTTTCCCGTGGGGAAGAAAAAACGATTTCCTACACAGCGGATTCCGGCTACCGGCTTGCAAAGCTCTCCGTAGACGGCTCCTATCTTCCGGTAACGGAATATCCGGACAGCTATACTTTTTCGGATGTTCAGGCGGACCATACGCTTGCCGTAACCTTTGAGCCGGTTTCGACGGCGACACCGACGCCGACTGCCACTGCGACGCCGACCGAAACACCGACCATAACCCAGACACCGGAACCTGCCGTTTCCAAAGCACCGGCATCATCCACGGTTTCCTTCTCATCTGTGGCTTCCCATTTCGCAGCGTTCTGGAAAGGCACTGTGCATGCCGCTTCCTGGTTCCGCCATCTTGCCTCGGCCGGTGCATCCCTTTTTGCCCGTATCCGGAAGGCAGATCCTGTTTTTCTGGCGATACCGTTTGTCCTTCTCGTTCTGATTCTGCTCTTTGTCCTCCGCCTGCGGTATGTCCGCCGCATCCGGCGGGAGCGGTCGCGGAAAGCGCTGGAACACAGAAGAAGAACGTACGAAGAACTGGTCAGAGAATTTACAGAAGATCCGGAGGACGAAGAGGTTTCCATCGATGAGCTGCTGCTTACAATTGACGAACTGCAGAAGGAAGAACAGAAAAACACTTAAATGAAACGTATTCACCAGATCAGGAATTGATCTTCCCGGCACAAAAAAAGTATCCCGTTCCTTTTGGGGAAGCGGGATACTTTTTTATTTACACGAGCAACGAGCTAAAGTCCGTGCTTGTTTTTACTCTTCGTAATCGAGTGCCGCACGCTCCGTTGTGTACGGACGTACATAGGTGTCTGCTACTTTTACGTGCTCCGGATGTTTTGCATAAACAGCTACATCCTCTGCTTTTTCCAGGGTTGTAACAAGTGCCATATCATGGGTGGAAGATGCAAGCGGTGCTTCTACAAAGTCAACCGTCAACAGTCCCGGCACTTTGCCGACCAGGCTTTTCAGGTTCTCTGCCATCGCTTTTTTCAGCTCCGGTTTCTTTGCATCCTCTACTTCCGGTTTGAATTTCCACATAACAATATGATGTACCATTATATTTTTCTCCTTTGCTTTTGTTTTATTGCTAATTCACACAGTTTCTGTGCAAATACCAGCCTTTTTTACGGCTCTTCGCCTGCAATCCGCAAAATATCCTCAATCTCTTCCACGGACATGTCAAGATACGCGGAAAGCTCTGCCACACTGAAATCCATGTCATCGCCGTCGGAGAGTTCCTCGATGGCGTCTTTTAAGCGGTTTACTTTATTGACTACAGTATTGTCCTTGTGTTTCTGAACTCTGTGTTCTTCCATGAAATCGCTGATCGTCTCACGCACAGCCGCATCAATCGCCTGCTCCGCCGTCTCAGCTTTTACAACGGACTCCAGCGCTACTAAAAGTCCGACATTTCCCTCCTGCACCAGATCCATCAGGAAGAAATCGCGGGTGTGCATTTCTTTTGCGGTCTCAATAACTTTCGGAAGCCAGAGCTGCACGAGCATGCTCTTTGCAAGGGAATCTCCCTCTGCCGCTTTCCGGTAAAGCTCTGCCGTTTCTTCCTCCGACGGTGTTTCTGTCTCCGGCAGTTCGTCAAGATACTGCTGTAAGGCACGTAGCTCCTCCTCGGAAAACTCCGGTTTTTTCTTTTCTTTTTCGGTCTCCTCCGGCACGACGCCCGGCTCATAATCTGCCACATCGACCTGCTCCATCGTCAGATATTCGCAGACAAAGGTGACTTTCTGCTCATCCAGTGCAAAGTCTTCAAAAAAGTCTCTGACTTCTTTCATCGTTACTTTATTTTCATGGTTTCTGGCGTAGGACAGCAATTCGGAGAGCTTCTCCTGGAACTTTTTCTGTTCGTCCTGCATCTTTTTTACCCTCTCTTTCTTCCGTTTCACGATTCCATTTCTTCGTACATTTTTTTCAATTTGTCCATTGCTTTTTCTGCTTTGAAAAGCTACTATAAAAGCAAACGAAAAACCACATTCAAGTGGAAAGGAGAATCCTTATGAAACAATTTTTTCAGGATGTGAAAAACAGTTTCCTGCTTTCAGCCGCTGTCTCTATTATACTAGGTATCGTGCTGATCGTCTACCCCGTAAAAACGAGTTTGCTGATCTGTTATATCGCTGGAGCGTTGCTCCTGTTCGGCGGCGTTGTTGCGCTGATCCGCTACATTACAAGCCGCGGCGAACCGTTTTTCTTCCGCTACGATCTGTTCGTTGCCCTGGTGCTGATTCTGTTCGGCTGCTTCGTTATCTTTGAGAGTGACCTTGTGATCGCATTCATTCCGGTTGTCATCGGTATCATCCTTCTGGCAAACGGACTGCTCAGCATTCAGAAAGCATTCAACCTCAAAAAAGCAGGTCTGGAAAAATGGTGGCTCGAATTTCTGCTGGCTCTGTTAACCAGCGTTCTCGGCATCATCATCTGCACGAATCCGTTTGATGCTGTTGCCACTACCAACATTTTCATCGGTATCTGCCTTATCTACAGCGGCATTTCCGATCTTGTCACCACCTACTACATGGGCCGCGCAAAACGCCGGATCAAAAATGTCATCCAGACCGAGATCAACCAGCAGAAAATCCTGCACGATGACAATGTGATTGATGTGGATGAGGACGAGCTTCACTAAAAAACAGCTTCTTCCATAAAAATCTTCTTTCATACGAAAAACCGGAACCCGGCACCGCTTCCAGACAGCGGCTCCCGGGTTCCGGTTTTTCTCTGTATTTCTTTTTTTATTTATTCCTCGTGTTTGCTCAGTACTTCCATGCCTTCTCTTAACTTCAGGCGGATCTTTCCAAGCTCCAGGCCATTTGCACCGAAGTACAGCTTCAGGTAGTGGTTCGGGCCGAAGAAGAAACCAAGGTCTCTCGTCTCTTTGATCCACTCACCCTTTGTTCCACGGATGCTGATCACGGTTTTTACGATATTGTCGATGTACACGGTTACCGGCAGCTGTGCGAGGTCTTCCAGATCGGATTTCATCTCGATTTCGATATCGTACGTTCCCATCTTGTCAGCCAGAATCGTAACGCCGCATACTTCGCTGTTGCCTTTTTTCGTATTCCATGCGGATGCATCAATCACAACATCTCCCGTTGCCGGATCTGCCTCGTATGTTACAAGGTCTGCTGCAACAAAATCGTTGTCGCCCATCTGCTCCTGTGCTTCTTTCTCTTCCTCGCTGATGCGGTCCAAGAATCGTAAGATGCTTGGAGTTCCAAGGATGAAATGCAGAACATTCATCGCATTTCTCTGCAGGTCGCCTCTTGTGATCTCGCCGTTTTCCAGTGCTTCTTTTACATCGTCCTGTCCCATATCGGAGCAGTCGGTGCATACCATGAATACATCGTTTCCGGCGGATACCATCGGTGCATGGGTTGTTCTGGTTGCTTCATATCCCTCGCGGTTCGACATTGCCCACCAGTCGGTCATAACGAAGCCGTTATAGTTCCACTCACCGCGCAGAATCGTGGTCAGCAGATCGTAATTTCCTGCAGTCCAGATGCCGTTGACCGGTCCGTAAGTGCTCATGATGGATCTTGCGCCGCCTTCTTTGACTGCGATTTCATATCCCTTCAGATAGATCTCACGCAGGGCACGCTCGGAAACAACGGCGTCCACATGATTTCGGTTGGACTCCTGGTTATTTGCACAGAAGTGTTTGATGGTTCCGGTTACATCGGATTTTTCCATACCAAGAATCTGTACGGCACTGATCCATCCGGTCAGGTACGGATCCTCGGAGATATACTCGAAGTTACGGCCGTTCAGCGGGTTTCTGTGGATATTCATGCCAGGTCCGAGCAGGGCATCGACACGGTTCTGTCTCATCTCACGTCCTGCCATCTCGTACAGATCTTCTACAAGCGGAAGGTCAAACGTACAGCCAAGCAGGGTTCCGTTCGGCATGGAGAAAGCTCTCGTTCCGCAGTCAAAGCGGAGTCCGGACGGGCCGTCGGTACAGCAGGCTGCCGGAATACCGAATTTCTGCAGTTCCGGTGTCAGACCGCCGAATGCTGCTGCGGTTCCCGGAGTAACCTTCGGGCTGCACATGCCCTCGCCGCGGAAGATGCAGATCAGATCTTCATCGGAAAGCTGTGCCACGAACTCTTCCATCGTTACTTTCTTATCCAGGACATCACCGAGCTTGTAGCCTTTGTCACCGGTATAGGTGATCGGCTCCATGCGGTTTTCTTTCATGCGCTCGATCGGATCTACGGCGCGCAGAGGAGCTGCCTCATATCCCGGTTTTAACGTTCCGTCTTCGCCCGGAACAGCTTTCATGCGCTCAAATGCTTCTACCGGAGCCATGGCCTCGGTCAGGGTCTCAACCACTTTGAACGGCTGCTCGTATGCACCGGCAAAGGCTGCGCTTCTGACATCGCTTCCGACGTAGAACTCATAACTGCCCTCTTCGAGTACGTAGCAGGATTTGTGGCCGGTTGCACCGCTGTCATCGTAGGATGCAAAGCTCTCTTTGGTCACATCGATCGTCAGAGTCTCTTTTGCGCCTGGTGCAAGAACACCGGTCTTTGCAAAACCGACGAGTGCACGGGACGGTTTTCCAAGAACGCCCTGCGGAGCTTTTACATAAACCTGGACAACCTCTTTACCATCCGTTTTGCCGGTATTTTCAACGGTTGCTGTTACGGTTACATTGTCAGCATCTTTCTCTTCTGCCTCTGCGGTCACGGCAAAGGTCGTATAGGAAAGACCAAAACCGAACGGATATAATACTTTCTCTTTTGCAAAGGTCTCAAAGTAGCGGTATCCGACGTAGATATCCTCTTTGTACTCGTTGCGGGTCAGATCGCCGAAGCAGCTTGTGGACGGATAGTCCTCGATATTCTCTGCAATCGTGTCGGTCAGCTTACCGCACGGATTGACTCTTCCCATCAGTACATCGGCAACACCGTTTCCGCCTTCCTGGCCGCCCTGCCATACGTAGAGAACGGCTGCCGGATTGCACTCTTTCACCCATTTCATATCGATGATGTTTCCGACATTCAGCACAACAATGGTTCTTGCAAATGCTTTGCTGACTTTTTCTACCATCTCTTTTTCGGTATCGGTTAAGAGATAGCTGCCTGCCTCGTTTTTGTTATCCTGATCCTCACCTGCGGTACGGCCTACGACAACAATGGCTGCATCGGCGCCTTTTGCGCTCTCCACGATCTCGTCGGTCAGCTCCATCTCTTTCTGGGACCACGGCACTTTTCCCCAGCCCTGGCCTTCATCGTACGGATTTTCTTCGATCCATTTCTCATACGTTCCAAGAAGGTTCTCATCGAGTGTGATGTCTTTTTCTTCTTTTAAGGCATCCAGAATGCCGACCACATATTTGGTGTTGACGAGTCCGCCGGAGCCAAGTCCGCTCTTGTAATAGTGGAATGCAATTCTTCCGAAAACAGCTACTTTATCCCCTTTCTGAAGCGGGAGTGCCTCGTTGTCATTTTTCAGAAGAACGCAGCCCTCTGCTGCTGCCTGGCGGGCAAGCGCTGCATATTTTTCAAAATCGAGTGGTGTAAATTTTCCCATGTTGTTCCCCTTTCACCTGTATTCTTTTCTATCCAACGTGTGCCGGAACACCTGAATGAACTTCCAGGTCCCGGCACATAACTGGTTTCTTGTATTCTATTATCTCGTATCTGCTGCTTTTTTTCCAGTTCTTTTCTTATCTTTTTTTTGCCTGATATTGACCTTTTTATCCAATCAGGCCCTGAACAATCAATACAAGAAGGAGCAACGGCAGAATGTAGGAAAGATAAACCCGTACCCAGTCCGGCACTTTCAGGCCCTCGCCCTTATTTGCCTCTGCCTGGTAGTTTTTGAAGCCCCAGCCCCATTTTGAAGTACAGAACAGAAGGTAAATCAGAGAGCCGACCGGCAGCAGAAGATTGCTGACGATAAAGTCCTCAAGATCAAGAACGGTGCTTCCTGCGCCGAGCGGCTGGAATCCGGACCACACGTTGTAGCCGAGTGCACACGGCAGAGATCCTAAGATCACCAGAATGCAGTTGATGATGGCTGACTGTTTTCTGGAAACGCCGAAAATCTCGGAAAAGCAGCACATGATATTCTCAAATACAGCGATGATGGTGGACAGCGCTGCAAAGAACAGGAACAGGAAGAAAAAGCTTCCGAAAATCCGTCCGCCCTTCATCGAGGTGAAAATGTGCGGCAGCGTCATAAAGATCAGCTTCGGGCCGCTGTCCGGCTGTACGTTGTAGGAGAAGCACGCCGGGAAAATGATGAGGCCTGCGGTAATCGCTACAAACGTATCGAGCGCTGCAATGCTGACTGACTCGCCGAGCAGGGATTTTCCGCCGTTTAAGTAGCTACCGAAAATCAGCATCGCGCCGATACCAAGGCTCAGCGTAAAAAATGCCTGGCTCATCGCGTTTGTGATAATGTGGAACAGTCCCACCTGTTCGATCTGCTGCATATCCGGCACCAGATAGAATTTCATTCCCTCTTTGGCACCCGGCATCGTAAAGCTGTAAACCGCAAGGAAAATCATGATGACCATCAGCACGATCATCATCACCTTTGTGACACGCTCCACGCCGTTCTGCAGACCCACCGAACAGATCAGAAAGCCTGCAATTGTAATAATCAGCATGGTAATGACAAGAATCGACGGAGATGAAAGCATCTCGTTGAATTTTCCGGTTACGGCATCGCCTGTCAGGCCGCTGAATTTTCCGGTTAAAAAGCCGTAGAAATAGTACAGCATCCAGCCTGCAACGACGGTGTAGAACATCATCAGCAGGTAGTTTCCGATGAGGGCAACGTATCCGTGGATATGCCACTTCTGGCCTTTCTTTTCCAGTTCCCCATACGCGCGCACGGTACTCTTTTTGCTTCCTCTTCCGATGGCAAGCTCCATCGACAGAATCGGAACTCCCATGATGGCAAGAAACAGCAGGTAAAACAGCACGAAAATGCCGCCTCCGTTGTTTCCTACCATGTACGGAAATTTCCATACATTTCCGATGCCGATGGCACATCCTGCCGAAAGCAGAAGAAAGCCAAGGCGCGATTGGAATGTTTCTCGTTCCATTTGTTTTGTTTCCTCCCTTTATTTCTTTGTACAAAACTCAGATTTCAGACGGCACCGTTCTGCCGTTCTTTCCGGTACGACGATGGTGAAATTCCCATATGATGACGGAAAACTTTTCCAATCTTCCATCAAAAAATCACCTCTTTTATCCGGTTTGTCTTCTTGTTTTGCACTATGCTCTCTATTATACTTTTCTTATCAGAAAAAAACAAGCAATTGCTGCGGCGAAAAGCTCACTTTAAACGGCAGTTTCTCTGCAGCGCTTGCTCCGCATGCCTGCACCGTATGCCGGTTTGAGACGCTGTAACCCTTTTTAACCGATGACCGGCAATGCCCTGCCCGGGCAGAAACCTTTTTTGTTTCTTCCGGGCAGGGCATTGTTCTATTCTCAATTCCTATTTATTCTCTATTCATACCGCGCAATCTCTTTCCGCAGCCGTTTCATAATCCGTTTTTCCAGCCGCGAGATATACGACTGGGAAATCCCGAGAAGATCCGCAACTTCCTTCTGCGTTTTCTCCCGTCCCTCCGGCATATTGATGCCGAACCGGAGCTTCACAATCACCTGCTCCCGCTCCGAAAGCTTACTGATCGCACTTCCGAGCACACGGTGTTCCGCCTCCTGCTCGAGTCCCTGGTAAATCACATCCTCCTCCGTTCCGAGGATATCGGACAAAAGCAGTTCATTTCCATCCCAGTCCACATTGAGCGGCTCATCAATCGAAACTTCCATGCGCGTCTTGTTGTTTCTCCGCAGATACATCAGAATCTCGTTCTCAATGCACCGGGACGCGTACGTGGCGAGCTTGATCTTTTTCTCCGGATTGAACGTGTTGATCGCCTTGATGAGGCCGATCGTCCCAATCGAGATCAGATCCTCCACACCGACTCCCGTGTTGTCAAATTTCTGTGCAATGTAGACGACGAGACGCAGATTGTGTTCGATCAGCTCGCTCCTCGCCGTCTCGTTTTCCGGATCGGAAAGCCCGGCGATCGCGTCCGCCTCCGCCTGACCCTCCAGAGGCGCCGGGAGAACGTCTGCGCCTCCGATATAGAAAATCTCCCCTGTCTGACGAAATACAGCCGGTACGGACCGCGGCAGCATACGAAGCCGGAATCCGTTTGGCAGTGCAGCCTGCAGCATACTTCATTCCTCCTGTCCTTCCATGAGATCTGGATGCAAAATTATTTCATAGCCCCTGGGAGATGAACTATTTTCTCCGCCAAGCGCAATCAGCGGTCCGCTTATGTGCCTGGCTGTATGTTCTGTCACAAGAATCATTTCCGAGATCCGGATCACCGGCAGAAAGCCCCGGCCTTCCAGTCCGCGAAACGGTATGTAACGGGGCTGCAGCGCAAGAAGCCGTTCCGGCTCCGGCACCGTCTCGTGCCTTGCAAGCGCCGCAATCCCTGTCCGCATTTCGTCCGGGAACAATTCGAGTATCACAGTGTACGGTACGACCGAGACCGGCTTTTTGGTTGTGGCATCCCGCAAAGTATTGCCCGTGTCGTACAGTCCTTTTACTTTTTTCCATTTCCCATTCTGCACAAGCTGTACCGTAACCTGCCTGGCGTGTTCCAGGAGCATCTCCTTTCGGATCTTCAGCAGGAGGAGCGTTCCCGCATATGCGGCACTCCCGGAAAAGAAGAAAAGTAAAATTCCCCTTCCCGGCATCAGCTCCCGGAACAGGCGGTATGCACTGCCGATCAGAAAACCGGACAGTATATAGCCTGCCATTCCCACCGCAAGATCCCGTACTGTCGTGATTCTGCAGCCAGATTTCACCATCCCTGTTGTAATTCCGATTCCGACCAGGGCGAGCAGCGCACCCGGCAGATACCGTGCAAGCACGGCATACAGCACCGCATAACCGGCGCCGAGCGCGGCTGCCGCAAAACTCCTTCTTCGCGTGGCAGATCGTTTCAGAAGAAAGGAGGAAAGGCGCAGAATAGTATAATTCAGCAGAAGATTCTCTGCAAAGAGAAGATCCAGAAAGATCTCATAGTGCAAAAAAACACCCCCTGCGCCTTTTGCATGGTCTGAATTTCTAACAGACCCTATTATAGACGGAAGGGGGTGAATTTTTTGTCGTTTTCGGAAGAATGACCTTCTTTTTTGATCAACAAACTTCGACACGCCGCAACATTTTCGGTCTGCGGCGTGTCGAGGCAAATTCGTTATTTACTTATTATTCTTTGCTTATCTGCGGTTTCTTAAGAAATCCGGGATCTGGATGTCCTTTTTCGGAACATTGCTTGTCACGGTCTGCTGAGCCTGTACCTGCGGCTGCACCTGAACCTGTGGCTGCGGCTGTACCGGAGCGGAAGCTTTCGGAGCAGTGTGTACCGGAGCGGCTGCCTGTGCAGAGAAACTGCTGCTGGAAAATGCGCTCTTTCTTGCATCTGCCGGCTCTTTGCGGGATACGCTTGCCTGTTTCGCAGTTGCATCGTTGAGGCCTGTTGCGATAACGGTGATCTTCGCTGTATCGGTAACAGAATCATCATACATAGCACCGAAGATGATGTTTGCATCCTCTCCAGCCAGATTCTGTACGTAGCTTGCAGCATCGTTTGCATCCATAAGGGAGATATCTCCGGAAATGTTGATGATAACGTGGCTTGCACCCTCGATGGTGGTCTCAAGCAGCGGACTGGAAACAGCCTGCTGTACAGCCTCGAGTGCTTTGTCGTCGCCCTTTGCCTCACCGATACCGATGTGGGCGATACCCTTGTCGGTCATAACGGTCTGAACATCTGCGAAGTCGAGGTTGATGAGTGCCGGCAGGTTGATCAGGTCTGTGATGCCCTGTACGGCCTGCTGCAGAACCTCGTCTGCTTTCTTTAATGCCTCCGGCATGGTTGTCCGGCGGTCTACGATTTCAAGAAGTTTGTCGTTCGGGATCACGATCAGGGTATCTACGTTTTCCTCGAGTTTTTCGATTCCCATCAGCGCATTGCTCATACGGGTTCTTGCCTCGAATTTGAACGGTTTTGTTACAACGCCGACGGTCAGAATGCCCATTTCTTTTGCAACGCCTGCTACAACCGGTGCTGCACCTGTTCCGGTTCCGCCGCCCATACCGCAGGTGACGAATACCATATCAGCGCCTTCCATGATCTGTTTGAGCTCTTCAATGCTCTCCTCGGCTGCTTTCTCTCCAACCTCAGGTTTTGCTCCTGCGCCCAGTCCCTTGGTCAGCTTCTCGCCGATCTGGAGAATGGTAGGTGCCTTACAGAGGGTCAGCGCCTGTTTATCGGTGTTGATTCCAACGAATTCAACGCCGCCGATGGATTCCTCCACCATTCTATTTACAGCATTATTTCCTGCACCACCTACACCGATTACGATAATCTTTGCAGATGATTCTGCCTCATTTGTCATGATCTCTAACAATTTCAACTTCCTCCTTTTGATTGTGAACTGCTGTCTATCTCAAAATAGTCTGATATTCTGATGGTCATACATAAAGATATAATATAATTTCTTCGGAAAATAATCAACTGTTTTTTTCGTATTTCATAAAAAATTCAGGATTATTGCGTTTTTTTGACGGCTTTCCTTTCCTCTTATACATCTTTCGAGAAGACAAAGCTACTGTCGCCGTCCTTGTAATCCTCCATATGGAGTTCTCCGGAAAGACCGGAAAGGCTCGGCAGGATTGCTGCTACGCGCGTCATCTTTTCTTCTAACGCCGTATCGGTTCCAAGCAGAATCCGCACGGTATCATAGTAATGCAGAATAATTTCGCTGTTCTCATTAAATTCCACACTGTCCGGCGTGATATTGTATTTCTCCGTCATTCTCGTAAGTGCAAGCATGGTGCGGAAAACTGCCGGTTTTTCAACCGGGAGCTGCTCGTTCACGGTCACATAGTCAAACGTAAGACCGGTTACAAGCGGAACATCGGAAAGGGTCGGCTGAAAATCTGCCGTTGTCACACGTGCACTTTTAATCGTATCCGCCGAGAGCGCACCGTCGGACGTACTGCTTTCGGATGCTGTGCCATCGGATGATACGCTTTCGGATGCAAGCGGCTCACTCGTAAGGGATCCATCCGCACTCGTTCCATCGGAGGCGGTTCCGTCGGAAGACTCACCCTCCGCAGGTGTTTCCTGCTCCTCGTCCACGCACTCCAGCACGATGCCGTTCTTGTCAAAATAGACCTTCTGGCCTTCGTACTCGACATAACCGACCACTTTTTTCTCATTTACCTGGATGCAGATGGTGTCATAGCTTACAAACGTAAACTCTACAGAGTTCATAAAAGGAATATCGCTCATATCAACCTTCGAATGAAACGTCGTAAGAAGCACCGTGTTTTTCATCCACTTGTCGTCCGCGACCATCTCTTTGATTTCATCTTTTGTATACCGGGTGTTCCCCGCCACCTGGATATTGCGGATTTTGAACACATTAAAAAACAAGGCACCTGCAAGGCCGACGCCAAGCACCACCCCGGTCAGAATCCGTATTTTTCTGTTTTTCTTCTTTTTTCTGTTTTTTTTCTGTCTCATATTTCTTTTTCTACGATAATCTTGGCTCCGAGTTCCCGGAGCGTTTCTGGAAACCGTTCATACCCCCGCTCAATCAGTTCTGTCTGCCGGATTGTGGAAAATCCTTCTGCGGCAAGCGCCGCCGATACGAGTGCCGCGCCGCCCCGAAGATCCTGGGAAACAACTTCTGCACCATGCAGACGGCTTTTTTCGGCCGTCAGCCATTTCCCGCAGATCTGCAGCGTACCGCCCATTTTCTGCAGCTCCTCTGCCGTCCGGAGGCGGTCCTCAAATACTTTTTCACAGATACAGCTTTTTCCTTCCAGCGTCATCGCTGCCGCCAGATACAGCGACTGCAGATCCGTCGGAAAACCGGGATATTCCTCTGTCTCCACGTACGGAACAGCATGCTGCACGTTTTGGCTGTCTGCTACCAGTGTACCACTCTTCCTTGTATATTGTCCACCTATTTTCTGATAGAGAGACAGAACCGCCCCCATTTCGTCCAGCGGCGCGCCGGAAAGCGTCAGGTGCCCCCGCGTCGCCGCGCCCATCAGAAGATACGTCCCTGCCGCGATCCGGTCACCCGGAACACGGTACCGGCAGCCGGACAGCAGACCCTTTCCCTGCCTTCCGTAAACGGTAATCTGCTCCGTCCCCTCACCGGTAATCTCCGCTCCCATGGCCTTAAGAAACCGGCAGAGATGAACCACTTCCGGCTCCCGCGCACAGTGCTCCAGCCTTGTTGCACCTTCCGCTCCGACAGCAAAAAGAACCGCATTTTCCGTCGCCCCGACGCTCTTTTTCGGAAAGCAGAGCACGGCTCCTTTCGGATGATCTGCCTTTGCCCGAATGGTGCCGTCCTCCTCGGAGACCTCGGCTCCCAGAAGCTCCATTGCCCTCTGATGCAGGTCCGTCGGCCGCTTTCCGATCCGGCAGCCGCCGGCCCCTGCAAGGTATGCCTCTCCTGTCCTTGCAAGAAGACTTCCCAGAAACAAAAGAGAGGCGCGCAGTCTCTTCGAAAGCGCTCCCTCCACACGGCTTTTTTCGATCTTTTCACAGTTCAGGTGGAGCGCATTCCTCTCCCACCAGACTGTTCCGCCAAGGCTTCTTACAATCTCCGCCATATCCTCCACATCGGAAATCTTCGGGCAGCCTTCCAGCACGACCTCCTCTTTTGTCAGAACCGCCGCCGCGATCATGGGAAGAACGGCATTTTTGGAACCCTGGACTGTTACCGTTCCGCAAAGCCGCCTTCCGCCGAGAATCTGATATACTCCCACCTGTTCTCTCCCATCCGGCCTCTCTTTTTACGGTATGCATTACACTCCCGTTTTGTTCCCGTTCTGCAGCGCTTTTCCGCCTTTTTAATCGGTGTCCCTCGAGACCGACAGGGCAAGCCCCATCTCGCCGAGCAGAAACAGCACGGAGGTGCCGCCGTAACTGATAAAAGGCAGCGTAATGCCGGTATTCGGAATCGTATTCGTTACAACCGCAATATTTAAAATCACCTGAAGCGCAATATGCCCCATAATTCCGCCCGCAATGAGTGCTCCGCCAAGATCCCGCGCATGGATCGAAATGACCATCAGGCGCCAGATCAGCACCGCAAACACGGCGATCACCAGGCAGGCGCCGAAGAGTCCGCCCTCCTCACAGATAATCGAAAAGATCATATCATTCTGTGCTTCCGGCACAAAGCCGAGCTTCTGCAGGCCTTTTCCAAGCCCGCAGCCAAAGATTCTCCCGCTGCCGATCGCATAAAGTCCCTGAATGGTCTGGAACCCCTTCTCGTACGCCTCCGGGTTGCGCCAGATGGCAAGGCGTTCGAGGCGGTAGCTCTCCATCATCAGAAAAACGGCAATAAACCCGATGCCGGCGCCTCCGATTCCGAGAAACGGCAGGTAGCCCGGATGTGAAATAAAAATCAGAAACGCACAGATTCCGAGCAGAATAATCGCCGTACTTAAGTTATTGCTTCCGACAAGCGCTGCAATCGGCAGGGTGCACAGCACCGCCTTTGTCATAAACCAGAGACTGTCGGACCGGCCTTTCGTGTGCTCCATCACCCAGGGCAGGAAGAGAATCACCGCCATCTTGGCAAATTCCGAGGGCTGGAACGATAAGGGGCCAAGCTTTAACCACCGCTTCGAGCCGTTGTACTCACTTCCGAAAAAGAGCACCGCCGTCGAGAGCGCAAGGGAAGCCGCATAGAACCACGGTGCCAGTGCAAACAGCCGCCGGTAATCCATCTTTGCGACCGCATACATACCGATCACACCGAGTGCACTCGCAAAGAGCTGCTTTTTGAAATAATAAGCCGGGTCATGGAATCTGACCCGGCCGTTATACGCGCTGGCGCTGTACAGAATCACAAGGCCAAGACCCAGCAGAATCCATACCGTCACCAGCAGCGTCCCATCTATTTTTTTCTCTTTTTCCTTCTGCATCCGCGCCACACCCGCCGTTCGCTCTTTTTCAGCTTATGCGGGATATTTTCTTGATATGACCTTTTTACAGTGCTCTTACGTACTCCTTAAACAGCTCACCGCGCTGCTCATAGCTCTTAAACTGATCCCAGCTTGCGCAGGCCGGGGACAGAAGAACGGCATCCCCTGCATTTGCCTTGTCGTGGCAGATCTGTACGGCTTCTTTTAAATTGTCTGCCATGATAATGTCGTTGAATCCGACGCTTCTTGCCGCTTTTTCGATCTTCTCTTTCGTATCTCCGATCAGAACCAGGAAGCGTACCTTTCCATCGAATGCCTGAATCCACTCTTCGTAGGTGGACTGCTTGTCGTAGCCGCCGCCGATCAGCAGAGTCGGGCGGTTCATCGCCTGGATGCCTTTGATGGCCGCATCCGGATTCGTTCCCTTGGAATCGTTGTAATATGCCACGCCGTCCTTCTCGCAGACATACTCGATGCGGTGCTCTACCCCTGCAAACTCCTGAATGACTTTGCGGACAGTTTCCATCGGCACGCCTGCATGAAGTGCCATCGCAGAAGCAACCATGACGTTTTCAAAATTATGTAAGCCGAGCAGTTTTAAGTCGTCGGTTCTGGTCAGAAGCTCCGTCGCGCCGTTCTTTGCAATGCGGATTTCGCCGTCCTGATAATAGATGCCGTCCTTTAACGCACGCAGACTCGAGAAGTACATCACCTGTACTTTTTTCTCTGCCATCAGTTTTTCGCCGAACGGGCGCAGGATTTCGTCCTCATAATTCAGCACACAGAGATCATCCATCGTCTGATTTTCGGTGATACACTCTTTCACGCGGATATACTCTTCCATCGTGTGATGGCGGTTCAGATGATCCTCGGTAATGTTTGTGATCGCACTTGCCGCCGGATGGAACTCTTTGATGGTTTCCAGCTGGAAGCTGCTGATCTCGGCAACCGTTACGGTATCATCTGTCGTGTCGAGTGCTGCGGATGTGTACGGGGTTCCGATGTTTCCGACCACTTTTACTTCCGGCTGATATGCTTTCATGATCTCGCCGAGCAGCGATGTTGTAGTGGTTTTTCCGTTGGTACCGGTGATCGCAAGCACTTTTCCGCGGCTTACCTGATACGCCAGCTCCACCTCACCGATGACCGGGATCTCCTTTTCTTTCATTTTAAGGACAACCGGCAGATCCGTCGGAACGCCGGGGCTTAAAACGACAAGATCAAGGCTGTCGAGCATCTCCTCCGGGAGCTCGCCTAAGACAACTTCCACGCTGTCACGGCTCTCTAATTTTTTTAAGATTTCTTCTTTTTCGAGTTTGTCATTTCCATCGTAAAGAACGACAGAAGCACCTTTCTTGTGCAGCAGATCCTCCGCTGCAATTCCACTCTTTCCGGTTCCGAAAACCAGTACTTTTTTTCCTGCGAAAATCATGTTTGATTACCTCCATATTTTAAAGCCCCATCAATGCGATCAGGCATAATATCGCTGTGATTGTAGCAAACACCGTCACAATCTGTGTCTCCGACCAGCCCATCAGCTCAAAATGGTGATGGATCGGCGTCATCTTGAAGATCCGCTTTCCCTTCGTCAGCTTAAAAAACGACACCTGCAGGATCACGGAGAGAATCTCCATCATATAAATGAATCCCACAAGCGGCAGAAATAAGGGGAGACGTAAGAAACACGCCATTCCCGAGACAAAACCGCCGAGCGCCAGACTTCCGGTATCGCCCATAAAGACGCGGGCAGGAAATACATTGAATACCAGAAACCCCAGCAGACTCCCGATAACCGCAAGCGAGGACGGGGAAACGCCGTTTCCAAGGCCGATCGACGCCACGGAAAAGAAAACAGCATTTAAAATCGTCACACTCGCCGCCAGCCCGTCAAGCCCGTCGGTAAAGTTGACACCGTTGACCGTTCCAAGAATCACAAAGGCGAGAAACGGAATCGTAAAAATCCCTGCGTCCAGCTCTTTGCCTGAAAGGAACGGAATGCGCATCCGGAGGGAAATTCCGGAAAAACGCGCCAGATACCACAGAAAGACTGCTGTAATCACTGCCTGCAATGCCATTTTCTGCTTCGGGTACAGCCCGTCGCTGCGGTGCAGCACGACTTTCAGATAGTCATCGAGAAAGCCGATCAGGCCAAAACCAAGCGTCAGAAACAGCACCGGAATCACTTCCGCTCCCTCTTTCCGGAAAAGGAGGGAAACTGCGGTAAACGCCGCCAGAAACATCACGCCGCCCATCGTCGGGGTTCCCGCTTTTTTCTGGTGGCTCGGCACACCCTCTTCCCGCTCCTTCTGCCCCGCTTTGACTTTTCGCAGAAACGGGATCAGAACCGGCCCCAGCGCCAGGCTGATGCCAAAGGAAAGAAGAACCGGCAGGATCATTTCTCTTTTCATAGACGCACCTCTTCCTTTTTGTACGGATTGTGTACGGAACAGGCGTGTCAAAATATTTTCTCCAGCCTATTCAGTATATAGCTTTTTGTTCTGTTTCGCAACCTTCTTTTGCAATCCCTAAATATGGCAGTACATTGGAAAAGATATCGCGGATCACCGGCGCGCAGATCGTTCCGCCGTAGTAGACGCCCTGCGGATTGCGGATAATGCAAAGCCCCAGCACTGTCGGATGCTCCGCCGGGGTGAAGCCGAGGAATGAGGAAATATAGCGGTTGGCGCTCCGCGGAAGTGTCTGCGAGGTTGCCGTCTTCCCGCCGATGGAATATCCCTCGAGGTACGCATTCTTTCCAGACCCTTCCGAAACGACGCTTTCCAGAATTTCCCGCACCGTCCTGGAAGTTTCTTCCGAAAGAACCCCTTCTTTTTCCGGAAATTTCAGATGCTTTACGACATTTCCTTCTTCATCGAGCACATCCGTTGCGACATGCGGCGTCACCATTTTTCCGCCGTTGACGAGCGCAGAGACCGTCGCCGCCAGGCGGATCGGCGTGATCTGGAAGGACTGGCCGAATGCCATCGTCGCAAGCTCAACCTCTCCGATGTTTTCCTCCTTGTGCATAAT
>NZ_JBNMHD010000023.1:0-47468 GCF_050872605.1 Fusicatenibacter sp. | reverse complement strand
GTCCCAAACCAGGCGCTCTAGCCAAGCTGAGCCACACCCCGTAAACAAGGTTTCCCGATTTGCGTTTAACCCTTTCGCGCTCGACGCAAGATTTATTATATTACATTGTTTTCGGTTTGTCAACACTTTTTTTCATTTTTTTCAAAATGTTTTTTGTGTTGTTTTGTTCTCACCGGACAACAAAGAGATCTTATCATATCTTTTCTCATCTGTCAACACCTAAATTGTATTTTTTTGACAAACTTTTTAAAGATTAGTCAGAACCTGCTCCGGTACTACCCTGTTTTCTTTGGAATAGTCATGTTAGTTGCGATAATTCATTCGATTTTGGGCTGTTTTCCGCCCTTTTTCAACCCGTTTTTACTCCAGATATTTGATTTCCACCGAAAGCTCATGCTCTTCGTTGATCGTCAGCATGGCATAGCTTGGTTTTCTTCCCATCTGGCGCGGATACGTGAGGCTGCCCGGATTGACAATCCAGAGATTTCCACGCTTTTCTGCGACCGGCCGGTGCGTATGGCCGAACAGCACGATATCCACACCTCTGGAAAGCGCCTCCGCATAGATTCCCTCTAAACCGAGCGATACGCCGTAGTTATGACCGTGTGTGATAAAGGCACGGTAATCATCGATGTTCACCTGAATCTCCGCCGGGAGGTTTGAAAACCAGTCATTATTTCCCATGACCATATAGCACGGGCCGTTTACCTTGGATTTGATCAGGTCATCCATCCCTTCCACGTCACCGCAGTGGATCATGCCGTCGAACTCCTCACGTTCCATGGCCTCCTCGAGGTTATACATCCGTCCATGGGTATCGCTCACTACCAGAAATTTCATACTCATTCTCTTCCCTCTTCTTATTTCAAATATGATGCAATCTGCTCTTTCATCGCCGCCAGTGCTTTTCCTCTGTGGCTGACTGCGTTTTTCTCTTCCGGAGAAAGTTCTGCTGTCGTGCGGCTCATATCCGGCAGATAGAAAATCGGGTCATAGCCAAAGCCGTTCTCCCCGCGTTCCTCGTAGCCGATTTTTCCTTCGATTGTTCCCTTGGTGGTACAGACTGTTCCATCCGGGAAGGCGGCTGCAATCACACAGACGAATCTTGCCGTTCTTTTCTCCACCGGCACGCCCTCCAGGCGGTCAACGAGGCTCTGATTTTTGATGCGGTAGGACGTATCCTCTCCCATATATCTTGCCGAATAGACACCAGGCTCGCCGTTTAAGGCATCGACTTCCAGACCGGAGTCATCCGCAAGCACGATCGTGTCGCCGTCTGTGCATCCGGCAACGGTCTGTGCTTTGATTTTTGCATTCTCCTCAAAGGTTTTGCCGTTCTCATCGATCTCGACCGAAATGCCGGCTTCTTTCATTGAATAAATTTCCACCGGCAGATCCGCAAGGATTTCACGGATTTCTTTCATTTTGCCGGCGTTTCCTGTTGCAAATACAATTTTTTTCATAACCGTTTTCCCTCTTTCACGCTGAAATAACTTGCGATCATTATACCGTATGTGTGACGCAAACACAAGAACCCTGTCGCAAAAAAGGCCCCCGTTTTTATCCGGGAGTCTTTTCTGTAATCCTGTATTATTTCGTTTTTTTCTGATTTGCCAGAGTCTTGAATCCATCGCCAGCCAGGATCAGCGCCAGGATGACAAGCAGGCCTGCCAGCACGATACGTGCTACGCACCAGCCGATGCCAACGCCTGCACCAAGGCCCTTGAAGTTTGCGATCAGGGTCTGTACAAGGGATGTGATGGTTACGATCAGCATGAATACCATCGGGAACAGGAACATTTTGTTGTTTTTGCCGACTTTTCCAAGCCAGGTGGCAACAGCAAGAAGTCCGATGGCTGCCAGCAGCTGGTTGGATGCACCGAACAGCGGCCAGATTTTGGAGTAACCGGTCAGGCCAAGGCCGATGCCGAGTACTACGGTGATAACGGTTGATACAACCGGATTGGTCAGAACGGCTTTGTAGCCGGTTGCCTCTTTGTAAGTCTGTCCCGGCTCAAGCCAGAACTCCTGGAACATGTATCTTGCCAGACGGGTTGCGGTATCCAGAGAAGTCAGGCAGAATACCGATACAGTCAGAACCAGCAGAGAGTACAGTACGTGGGTCGATCCGCCAAGTCCCGGAATGGTTGCTACCATCTCGGAGATACCGGTTGCAAATACAGCGGTCGGAACAACGGTGGTTCCGTCTGCGTATCTGGACCAGATGTAGCCGACTGCACACAGAGATATGATTGCAAGTGCACACTCAATCAGCATACCGCCGTATGCGATCGGGCGGGCATTTTTCTCATTGTCAAGCTGTTTCGATGTAGTTCCTGAACCAACGAGTGAATGGAATCCGGAAATTGCTCCGCAGGCGATGGTTACGAACAGGGCCGGGAACATAAATCCAAGAGAACTTCCGGTCGGAGCCAGCATATCTTTGAATCCGGTGAATGCCGGGATATCCAGGGATGCATGGCCCATCAGAGCACTTCCGATGACACCGACAACGGCTACGATCATCATGAAGTACAGAAGGAAGGAGCTTAAGTAGTCACGCGGCTGAAGCAGAATCCAGACCGGTGCAACAGAAGCTACGGTGATATAGATACCAACGATTACCATCCATGCTGTCTCGGAGAGATAGATCGGATGGAAGTTTAATCCAACAACAACGCAGACAACGATAGCTGCAACGCCTGCGATGGTGGAAACGCCAAGAGATACATTTCTTCTGTATACCATGAACCCGAACACAACGGCGAGCACAATGAACAGAATGGAAATCATAGCGGTTGTTGCATTTGCAGAACTTGCTGCCACATCGACAGCGCCGCTCTCGGTGTAGGTTGCCCTGAAGGTATTGGCAACGATGGAACCGAAGGCTGCAACAACAAGGATCAGGGTCAGGTAAGCGAATACGATAAAGAGTTTTTTCGCTTTGCTTCCCATGGTGTCTGCGATAACCTCGCCGATGGACTGTCCTTTGTGGCGCAGGGATGCAAACAGTGCGCCGTAATCATGAACGCCTCCAAAGAAGATACCGCCGATGAGTACCCATAAAAGAACCGGAACCCATCCAAAGACAGCGGCCTGAATCGGTCCGTTGATCGGGCCTGCGCCTGCGATGGATGAGAAGTGATGTCCCATTAAGACAGGAGCTTTGGCAGGAACGTAGTCCACACCGTCCTCCTCGGTGAATGCAGGGGTTTTCCGTTTCGGATCAACGCCCCACTGCTCGGCAAGCCATTTTCCGTAGAATACGTATCCGGCGATCAGAATGCCGATTCCGACAACCAGTACAAGAATACTATTCATTTGTTTTTTCCTCCCTCTTTTTGGTAGAATAAATTTATAGATAACTAAGACCGGAACATCTTAGCATATCCCTTTACCAACTCCCAAGCCGCCCGGTTTCCAAACACTTTCTGTTCTGCCGCATCAAAGACGAGCAGCCGCACCTGACAGTAGCCTCTCAAAGAAAACCGGTAATTTTTATAATACTTATATTTTCGGATTTTCTTCTTTACGTTGTCCGCAACCGGTTTGTCCGCAAAAAAAATACCGGTGACCAGCGTGTACATGTGGTCGGTATCCGGTACTTCCTTCCCCTCGCGAACCACCTTTGGCTCTATCCATTCTGTCAGGTCCGTCAGAAATGTTTCGACGTCCTGGTCGTTCAGTTCTTCCACCGCTTTAAAATACGCGTGTTCATGACAGCTGATCCTCCACAGCTCTGCTTTCTTTGAGAGCACGTATTTTGCGCCGCTCTCGTGGTAGCTTGCACAGGCATCGTATGTATGGCCGTTTACTTCGGACGGCTTTACGATATCGTAGCTCCTCTCGTAGGAATGCAGCAGCCTGTCTCTGATCTCCTGTCCGTTCATGGTTTCCTCCGCTTGATGAAAAAATTTCGCATGAGGACAGTTTAGCACAGTAGCGCAGTGATTTCAAGGAAATATTATGCTTTTCTAAAATTTTTCTTTTAATTTTTGTTTTCAAAAAGGAGCACCGCCAAAAATCATTCGGCATTGCTCCTCTATTTGTATTATTTCTGTCCTTTTTCCCGGCGCGGCGGCTTCGGTCCCGCGTACTGGTAAAAGTAGGTTTTCAGCATTCCATTGTAAATTTTACGGTTTTTATCCGCCTTTTTGCCGAGATACCGCTCGGCATCCTCGTAGCTCGTGATCAGATACATCGACCAGGAATCGAGAGCGCGGTACCGCTCTCCTAATGTCTGATACAGGGCCGGAAGATCTTTTTTGTCCTCCAGGCGCTCACCGTACGGAGGGTTGGTAATCAGAAAACCGTATTTTTTCGGGTGCGACAGCTCGGCAACCGGACGCTGCTGGAAATGGATCAGGTGATCCACACCGGCCAGCTTTGCGTTCTCTCTGGCACTCTTGATGACATCTCCGTCGATATCAAAGCCCTGAATATCTGTCTCAATATCGTTCCGGATCCGGTAGCGTGCATCCTCCGCCGCATCCATCCAGCATTTTTTCGGCACGAGGTGCGTCCACTGCTCCGCAAGGAAAGAACGGTTGAGACCCGGTGCAATATCGGCCGCCATCATGGCCGCCTCGATCGGGAACGTACCGCTTCCGCAGAACGGATCGACAAGAATCCGGTCACCCTTCCACGGAGTCAGCATGATAAGTGCTGCGGCAAGGGTCTCGGTGATCGGCGCTTTCGCGGTCAGCTTGCGGTAGCCTCTCTTATGAAGGGAAACGCCGGAGGTATCGAGTCCGATCGTAACCTCGTCTTTTAAAATCGAAACACGGATCGGGTACTGTGCACCGTCCTCCGGGAACCACTCCATATGGTAGACCTGTTTCAATCGCTCGACAATCGCTTTTTTCATGATCGACTGGATATCGGACGGGCTGAAGAGCTTACTCTTGATGGAGTTTGCCTTCGTTACCCAGAACTTTCCGTTTTTCGGGATAAAATTCTCCCACGGGAGTGCTTTTGTCGCTTCAAAGAGTTCATCGTACGTCTCGGCGTGGACCTGTCCTACTTTGAGCAGGATACGCTCGGTCGTGCGAAGGAACAGGTTGGCGTAGGCGATTCCCTCTGCATCTGCAAGAAACGTTACTTTTCCATCCTCCACGCGCTCGATTTCGTAGCCGAGGTCGAGGATTTCACGTTTCATCACCGCCTCCAGGCCGAAGTGGCACGGGGCGATCAGTTCATATAATTCCATACTCTCCCGTCCCCTCTTATAATGTGAGCTGTTTTACGACGGTGCCGTCAAAGCCTTTGATCGTAAATACGCCGTCCTCGAGGATTGCATAGGTCGGGATATTGCCCTCTTTCGGCAGAGATACAGAACCCGGGTTCAGGAAGGTGTGTGCGCCTTTTTTCTCGGCACGCAGGACGTGGGTATGGCCGTACAGGAAGATATCTCCATCCATCAGCGGCGGCAGATTCTGCTCATTGTAGATGTGGCCATGGCTCATATAGAAGGTATGGCCTCCCTCGATCAGGATGCCGTAATCTGCCAGCACCGGGAACTCCAGTACCATCTGATCTACTTCTGCGTCGCAGTTTCCGCGCACGTTGGTGAGATACTGTTTTTTCTCATTCAGCATGGCGATGACCTGTTTCGGTGCGTATTCTTTTGGAAGATCGTTTCTCGGGCCGTGATAGAGAAGGTCGCCTAACAGAAACAGGCGGCTTGCGCCCTCTGCCTCGAAGGCTTCCAGCATTTTTCTGCAGTAATAGGCAGAACCGTGAATATCAGATGCAAACATGTATTTCATATCGTGATCTCTCTTTCGTTTTGTGGTTTGGTTTTGTATTGTTTTCTGTTTCATCTTACCGTATCTTTTCCCGCTTGACAAGAAGAAATGTTGGATTGCCGCCCCCTTACAGTTCTTCTCCCGCCACCAGATATCGTCCGCGGTATGCATGCATTCCGCCGATGACCGTTTTGACCTTGTATCCGTTCTCCGCCAGCCGCTTTCCCTCCGCCATGCTCGCGGCCCCCCGCTCACAGCAGATCACAAGAATTTTGTCCCGCGGCAGACAGACCCGTTCGAGCAGATGGTCATAGGGAAGATTCACCGCTCCTTTCACATGCCCTTTTTCATATTCCCGCCGGTTCCGCACATCGATGATCATCGCCCACGGTTTTCCCACGTACCAGTCCAGCTGGTCTGCCGCCAGCAGTGTCATGCCTGCCATATCCTGGTCCCCCTCTCCGGATCTGACTTTCTCTCCTGTTTTATATGTATGCAGAAACCGGCGGCAGAGTCCGTATGGGACCCGCCGCCGGCTTTTTTCTGCCGGAATCCCAAGGTTTACTTAGTATTTTTCATACTCATCCTTTTCTTCCTGCTCCCGGTTCTGCTGACCATAGGATGACATCTCACGGTCTTTCACATGACTGCAGTCTCTGCTGTTCTTCTGGTTTTTGCTGTATTCGCTTTTCTCGTATCCGTTCTTACTGTACTCGTTTTTGCTGTATTCATTTTTGCTGTTTCTGGTCATAATCTTGTTTCCTCCTGAATGTTTTTTGTCCTGCGACATCCTTTAGTATCGCTTTTTCCGCGCAGATTATGCATCCAGAACCCTGTTTTTCCATGGTATCTGTTCCAAAGTGGGGAATGCAAGCCCAAAAACACTGTGTTTTTCCTGCTTTTGGACCACTGCTTTCCAAATTGTGGTAATTTTTTCCAACTTTTGAATTTCGATGTTGCTTTTTCCCGTTATCTGTATTATAATCAATTTTGTAAAAGAATTTACCCTTCATAAATTTTTTTACAATTAATAACCCCTTATTAATTATTTATACTCCCCTTGAAAGACCGGTAGCTCCCCTGCCGGTCTTTCTTTTTGCAATTATTCAGAGCCATGCAAAATTTCAAAAAGAACTGTGAGTCATGCTCGCATGAACGAACAGTTCTTCTTGAAATTTTATATGGCGAGAAGCCACATCGAGATGCAGCGCAGCGGAATCGAGATGGGGCTCTGAATAATTGCAAAAAGAAAGTCTGCATCAGCAGACTTTCCTCCTTTTTCCCGTTCTGTATATATGATTAGAATTCTACTTTTTCACCTTTTGCCGCTTTCGCTACGGTTCCTGCGAGGACGATCAGCGCCATGAGGTTTGGAATTACCATCAGGCCGTTAAAGAGATCTGACAGGTTCCATACGAGATCTACTTTCAGCAGAGAGCCGAAGAATACAAACACAACAACAATCAGCGAGAACGGAACGACTGCTTTCTTTCCAAACAGATACTGTACGTTCTGTCTTGCGAAGAAGTACCATCCGACGATGGTTGAGAACGCAAAGAACAGAAGGCAGATCGCTACGAACGCCGGACCAAAGCCTTTGAGGCCGGTACGGAATGCCGCCTGTGCAACCGGGGTTCCTACAACACCGGTACTCATCATCTCTTCCAGAACGCCGGAAGAAAGAATAACGAGAGCGGTCATGGTCAGAACAACGAAGGTATCAACAAAGACACCGATCATCGCTACTTCACCCTGATCCTCCGGGTTCTCGACATCGGCAATCGCATGGGCATGCGGGGTGGAACCCATACCGGCTTCATTAGAGAAGAGGCCTCGGGCAACACCGTAACGCATGGCTTTCCGCACGGTAATACCGGCTGCTGCACCAAATACGGCGTCCGGACGGAATGCACAGATAAAGATCGAAGCAATCGCTGACGGCACATGCTGGATGTTGATCAGAATAACAACAAGGGCTCCGACGAGATACAGGGCTGCCATCACCGGAACAACTTTTTCGGTGAAGGATGCGATACGGGAGATACCTCCGATGAAAATGAATGCGGCGAGAACGGCTACAATCACACCCATCACCCATTTCGGTACGGAAAATGCGGTGTAGAACGCATCACTGATGGAGTTCGACTGTACCATATTTCCCATAAAGCCAAGCGCCAGAATAACGGCTACGGCAAAGAAGCCTGCCAGTGCTTTTCCAAACGTTCCCTTGAATGCGTGGGTAATGTAGTAAACCGGTCCTCCGATGACTTCTCCGTTCTCATCGCGGCGTTTGGAGATCTGCGCGAGATACGCCTCGCCGTAGATCGTTGCCATGCCGAAGAACGCAGCAAGCCACATCCAGAAGATGGCTCCCGGGCCGCCGGATACGAGTGCGGTCGCACATCCTGCGATGTTTCCGGTTCCGACCTGTGCGGCGATCGCTGTTGCAAGCGCCTGGAAGGAAGTCATGCCGTCTTTTCCGGCCTTCTTACCCTTTAACGAGAAACCGCCGAAAACGCGGTTCCACGCGGTCTTAAACTTTCTTACCTGTACAAAGCGGGTCCGAACAGAGAAATAAACTCCCGTACCTACCAGCAGAAACAGCAGTACGCTGTTCCAGAGCACATCACTGATCTGCGCAATTGCCTGATTCAATGCATCCATTTTCTTTTCTCCCTTTCCATTCGACGTATGGTCTGAACGATGTGGATCACACATCCGCACCGTTTTGAGAAAAAAAATACCATCTCCTGCGGGACTTTTCCTGCAGAACATGGCTCTGATTGAAAAATACAGCAAAAAACCGCGCTTCCGGAATTTTTTCGTTTCTGCGTACCGCTTTTTTGTTCCGCGGCTGTTCTTCTTCTGTATCTTTTTTTGACTCTGTCCTTTTGCCTGAGAGATTCTGCATCGCTGCATTGCACCTTCGGCACTCTTTTCAAGAGCTTCTCCAGAGACCACTCCGTTTTTAGTCCTCGCCGTCTCCCGTCCGTTCTTGTTTTAAGAAGAGAACCAGCACCTGAAAGTTTTACTTCTTCGGTCGTGCACCTTTCAAAAATTAAATTTCCAAAGGCTCTCCGCACATTTTCTAAAAACTTCTACGTCTTTTTTTATTTTTGTAAAACTATAGCACCTGTGATAGGATTCGTCAATACCCCATGCCGTATTTTTTTCGGAATATTGCAAAAATATATAAAAAATCAGCAGATCTGCGCGCACGCCTCAAAATCGCATGCGCGGCACAGATCTGCTGTTCTCTTTTCCAAATATCTTTTATGACGCCTGGAACTGGCTGTTGTACAGATTGTAGTAGAAGCCTTTCTTCTCAAGAAGCTCCTCATGGCATCCCTGCTCGATGATCTTTCCGTCTTTCATGACAAGGATCAGCGAAGCGTTGCGGATCGTGGACAGACGATGGGCAACGACGAAACTCGTTCTGCCCTGCATCAGCTTGTCAAACGCCTCCTGAACCTGCAGTTCGGTACGGGTATCGATGCTGGAGGTCGCCTCGTCGAGGATCAGCATCGGCGGCAGGCAGAGCATGACACGGGTGATACAGAGAAGCTGTTTCTGACCCTGGCTGATGCTGTCTTCGCTGAGAACCGTGTCAAGCCCCTTCGGCAGACGCTTGATAAACTCCCAGCTGTGTGCCTCTTTGGCCGCATTGATGATCTCCTCTTCCGTCGCATCCGGCTTTCCGAAGCTGATGTTGTCGCGCACGGTTCCCTGTTTGATCCAGGTATCCTGCAGCACCATACCAAAGCAGCTGCGGAGCGCATGGCGGGACAGTCCGTCGATCGGCTTTCCGTCGATGCAGATCTTTCCGGCATCGACATCATAGAAGCGCATCAACAGGTTGATAAACGTCGTCTTTCCGCATCCGGTCGGGCCGACAATGGCAACACGCATGCCCGGCTGTACGTCAAGCTTAAAGTTCTCGATCAGTTTTTTCTCTTTGTCATAACTGAATGCTACATCATCGATCGTCACATTTCCCGTCACGGTATCGATCGTTCCGGCCGGGTCTGCACTCTCCTCTTTCTCTTCCAGAAGAGCAAAGATACGGCCTGCGCAGGCAAGCGCGTTCTGCATCTCGGTGATAACGGAGCTGATATCATTGAACGGTTTCATATACTGGTTTGCGTACGACAGCAGAACGGAAAGTCCGCCGACGGTCAGCGCGCCGCCCGGGATCATGAAAGCTCCCACAAGGGCAACACCGGCATAGATCACGTTGTTGACAAAACGGGTGGACGGGTTCGTTAAGGAACTGTAGAACACGGCCTGCTGGCTGTATTTCTGCAGATCTTTGTTGATCTCTGCAAAACGCTCGGAAGCTTTTTCCTCATAGCCGAACGCTTTGACTACTTTCTGGTTTCCGATCATCTCATCGATGAGTGCGGTCTGTTTTCCTCTCGTCTCACTCTGTTTCTGGAACATTTTGAACGAGCGGCCGGAAATAAATTTTGCCACGAAGAAGCTGAGAGGTGTCAGGCAGATCACAAGAAGGGTGATCCATACGTTCTTCGAGAACATGAAAAACAGTGTCACAATAATGGTTACGATGCCGGAGAACAGCTGCGTAAAGCCAAGCAGAAGACCGTCCGATAAGATATCGGTATCTGCGATAACACGGCTTACGATGTCTCCGGAGCTGTGCTGATCCAGATAGGACAGCGGCAGCACCTGGATATGACGGATCGCCTGGGAACGAAGGTCGCGCACGATGCGGTACGTCATACGGTTGTTGATCAGGTTCATGATCCATGCGGAAAGTGCGGAAACGAGGGTAAAGAATACGATTCGTTTCAGATAGAACCACATCTCCGGGAAATTGACCTGGTGGGCTGCAACGACCTCATCGATCGCATCGCCGAACAGGATCGGAATATAAAGCTGTAAAATAACGGTAACCGCAGCCAGGACAATACTAAGGCCTAAGAAAATTTTATAATTTCCGATAAACGCCATCAGCTTTTTCATGACCTGCATGCCGCTTTTTCCGGACTTGTTTTCTGTCTTTTTCATGCGATCACCCCGCTTTCGTTGTTATAAACTGCACGCTCTTCCGGGAACTGGGAGAAGTAAATCTCGCGGTAAACCTCGCAGGTTTTCATCAGCTCGTCGTGTGTGCCGTTTCCTTCGAGCGTACCATTTCCAAGAACGAGGATCTGGTCTGCCTGACGGATGCCGGCGATTCGCTGGGATACGAGGAAGGTTGTCGTGTTTCCTTCGAGATTGTGGATGGCTTTGCGGAGTTTTGCATCCGTTGCAAAGTCAAGCGCACTCGAGCTGTCGTCCAGAATCAGGATTTCCGGTTTTTTTACCAGCGCACGCGCAATAGAAAGACGCTGTTTCTGTCCGCCGGAGAGGTTCTTTCCGTTCTGCTCCAGCATAAAATCGAGCTGATCCTGTTTTGCTTCTACGACTTCTTTCGCCTGGGCTGTGGTGAGTGCCTCCCAGATTTCTGCATCGGTGGCGTCCTCTTTGCCCCACTTCATATTGTCGCGGATGCTGCCTTTAAAGAGCACTGCTCTCTGCTGAACAACACCGACTTTATTGCAGAGCTCTTCTTTCGTGTAATTCTTTACATTCTCGCCGTCTACCATGACGTCACCGCTGGTCGCATCGTAGAAACGGGAAATCAGGCTGACCAGCGTCGATTTTCCGCTTCCGGTACCGCCGATGATTCCGATGGTCTGGCCGCGTTTTGCGGTAAAGCTGATATCCAATAAGCTCTCTGCGCCGGCTCCTGCATAGGTGAAGCTGACATTTTTAAATGTAACAGCCGCATCGCCAGTTACTTTCTTTGCAGCGCCGCCTTTTGCCGGGTAGTTCATGGTTGTCGGAACCGCCAGTACGCCGGAGACACGCTCTGCACAGGCAACGGATTTGTTTAAGGTGATGATGAGCGATGCCAGTTTGATCAGCTCCACGATGATCTGCAGCATGTAGTTGTAAAGTGCGACAACCTGTCCCTGCTGCATACTGCCGATGTTGACCTGAAGGCCTGCCTGCCAGATCAGGACAACGGCTGCAATGTTGATGAGGACATAGGTCAGCGGATTTAACAGTGCGGAAATTTTTCCGACAAACTCGTTCAGACGGGTCAGCTCATCGTTGCTCTTTTCGAAATCGGCAACAGACTGCTCCTCACGGCAGAACGCACGGATGACACGGACACCGGTCAGATTTTCTCTTGTCATTCCGGTGACGCGGTCGAGTGCCGCCTGTACCTTTTTGAACAGCGGGATGCTGACCAGCATAATGCCGAATACGGCAACGAACAGGATCGGAATAGTAATCAGGAATACGATGGCACATTTTACGTTGACGGTAAATGCCATCACAACGGAACCGAATACGATAAACGGACTCCGCAGCAGCAGACGCAGACCCATGTTGATTCCGTTCTGCACTTGGTTGATATCGTTGATCAGACGGGTGATCAGCGTATCGGTTCCAATGGTATCCAGCTCCGTAAAGGACAGAGCCTGGATGTGGTCAAAGACCGCCTGGCGAAGCTCGGTTGCACAGCCGACGCTCGCTTTTGCCGCGAAATACTGCGCGGTGAAGCTGCAGCAAAGTCCGACTGCCGCCATCAGAACGAGGATTCCAAAACGGCTGACGATGTACGGACGGTTATTGCCTGCGATACCCACATCGATGATCTGGGCAACAACCATCGGCACCAGAAGGTCGAATACGACTTCCAGAAGCTTGAACAAAGGAGCGATGACGCTCTCTTTTTTGTAGTGCTTCAAGTAGACTCCAAGACTTTTCATCTTCTTTTTCACTCTCCATTTCTTTGTTTCTTGACATTGACAGTATAATCTCATATGATTAATACGAATAGTATTGTTTTTATAGCTTAGTGATACAATTTTAATATCATAGATAATTTCACGAAAGGAAGTCTCTTATGGAACTGCGCCAGCTTGAATATTTCCGCGTCATCGCCGAAACCGAAAGCATTCACGAGGCCGCCCGCCGCCTCAATATGTCCCAGCCGCCGCTCAGTTATCAGTTAAAGCAGCTGGAAGCCGAACTGAACGTCACTTTATTTGAACGCACCCGCCAGGGCGTCCGCCTGACCGAAGCCGGAAAACTGCTGTACGACCGCTCCGCCAACCTGCTCGAGTACGTGAAATCGACGGAGCTTGAGGTCGCAAAGGTCGGCAAAAAGCGGGTTCTGCGCCTCGGCATCACACCGACCACCGTTGCGACGATCATGCCGTGCGTCTCGCTTTTTTCCCGCCGCAATCCCGATGTCAACTTCGAGGTGCACGACGGCATCACCTACACGCTGTACCGCTATCTGATGGACGGCATCATCGACATTTCCATCGCCCGCACGCCGCTGCGGCTCGACGATGTCGACTATAAAATTTTAAGCTCTGAACCTATGATTGCCGTTTCTTCAAAAGATATGCTTCCCGAAAAGAACGGATCGCTAAAGCTCTCGGATCTTTTGAATGTTCCGCTCATCATCTACCGCCGGTATGAGGCGCTCATCATGGATGCGTTCCACTCGCGCGGCATGGAGCCCGATCTTTTCTGCGTCTGCGACGATCCCCGCGGCGCGATGCTCTGGGCAAAGGAAGGCCTTGCCACTGCCATTTTCCCGCAGTCCATGAGCTCTCTCTGCCAGGGACTCCGCATCCAGCCGCTCGCAGAAAGCGACCTGGAAACGCAGATCGCCGTGATCTGGAAAAAGGGGCGGAAACTCTCTCCGCTTCTGCAGAACTTTGTCGATGCCTGCATGGAGAGCATATTATAATAGAAGAAGTCCGCTGCGCCGGTCTCTTTTTCAGGGATCAGCGCAGCAGACTTCCTTTTTTTATTTCTCATTCTTTTTACTGCACAAACAGCAGCGCGATATTCAGCAGTGTCACAATCACCGCAATCGCAGACAGGGCAATTTTCAACCGCAGACTGTTCGCATATTTTCCCATGACTTTTTTCGAGGACGTCAGATAAATCTGCGTAAATACCGTAATCGGGAGCTGCATTCCAAGGAACATCTGTGAATAGAGAAGGCCCTGGAACGGGGAATCAATCAGAAGAATGACCGCTGCGGCCGGGATCATGGTAAGAAGGATTCCCCAGCGTGTCTCCTTACTCTTGATCTCATACGGCTTGTTGAAAATCCCCGAAAAAATCGTTCCGCCCGCCATTCCCGCGGTGATGCTCGATGAAATTCCGGCGAGGAGAAGCGCCGCTGCGAAGATCACCGATGCGGCATTTCCAAGGAGCGGTGTCAGCATCTTTCCCGCCGTTGCGAGATCATCCACCTGTTTTGCATTCTGCGGCTGGAAAAACGTCGCGGCCGCCATCAGGATCATTGCACTGTTGATGGCCCATCCGATGATCATGGAAAACAGGGTGTCTTTGAACTCATACTTTAACTGGCGCGCAATCACCTCATCATCCTCAAGATTCCACTGGCGGCTCTGAATAAATTCCGAGTGGAGAAACAGGTTGTGCGGCATGACGACCGCACCGAGGACGCTTAAGATGACCGGCATTGAGTGCTCTGGAAACGACGGTTTTACCCAGCCGACAGCCGCCTGCGCCCAGTCGATATCGGCGATCCAGACCTCAAAGAGGAACGAAAAGCCGATCAGCGAGACAAACACAATGATCAGTTTTTCAATCCGTTTGTAAGCACTTGTAAACTCACAGATCAGAACCAGCACGAGAATTATCATGCTGCCGAGCTTGATCGGAATGCCGAACAGCATCTGGAGCGCAATCGCACCGCCGAGGATCTCCGCCATTGCGGTCGCCACCGCTGCCATCATCGCCGTCGCAAGAATCGTGTTTTTCAGCCACGCAGGCAGATAGAGGCTCGCCGCCTCCGAGAGGCACTTTCCCGTGACAATGCCGAGATGCGCCGCATTGTGCTGCAGAAAAATCAGCATGATCGTGGACAGGGTGACCATCCACAGAAGCTCGTAGCCGTAACCCGATCCGGCGGCAATGTTGGATGCCCAGTTTCCCGGGTCGATAAAACCGACCGTAACGAGAAGTCCCGGGCCGAGATAGCGGAGAAAATTCATGCCCGCCGTCTCTTTTCGTTTTCGATTTTGTTTCATATTCTTTCCTTTCTGACAATTTGATACGGAACCGGCCCATCCAGGACCGGCAGAAATCGTTGTGTTGTGGTTTTGGTTACTTTGGTTAGTTATAACTAACTGCATTGTACATGGGATTTTTCAAAAAGTCAAATCCTGTTTTCTCTTTCTTGTACTTCACCGTCCGCTGTGCTACAATAAAACTGCTTATTTTGAACTAAAAGGAGAATTTTTATCATGATACGACTTGCCGTCCCGGAGGATTTTACTTCGATCATGTCAATCTATGCTTACGCCCGCTCTTTTATGCAGGAAACCGGAAATCCAAACCAGTGGGGAAATCATTTTCCGCCGGAGGAACTGATTCACAACAGAATCCGCGACAAACAGCTTTTTGTTTTTGAGGAAAGCGGCACGCTGCACGGCGCGTTTGCCTTCATCATCGGCGAGGATCCGACGTATCTGCAGATTGATGACGGCTCCTGGCTCTCCGATGCGCCGTACGGCACAATCCACCAGGTTGCCTCGGATGGAGCGATCCACGGATTTTTCTCGCAGATCGTCGATTACTGCTGGGCACAGATCCCGCATCTGCGCGTCGATACGCATGCGGACAACAAAATCATGCAGCATCTGATCCGGAAAAACGGATTTGAACAGCGCGGTATTATTTATGTGCTGAATCACTCCCCGCGGATTGCGTTTGAGCGGGTAAAATAAGTTTTTCTTCGCCGTACAGGCATCAAAAAACAGAGCACCTGATCTGTCGTAACATACAGATCTGTGCTCTGTCTTTTTATACAAACTTCAGCAGTGTGCGGATCACACGGCTCCTCTTTCAGGACCTCTTTTCCATCTTTCCTGTGTATCGTTTTATGCGTGGATTCCTCTGTTCTCGTCCCCGGACTCGTTTACGCCGAATTCGTAATCATTGCCCGGCAGAATCATGTTCAGCAGGATTCCTGCGATGGCTGCAATGGCAAGTGCCGTCAGGGTGACGGTCGTTCCGCCGATCGTAAAGGAGAGACCGTTGCTGAAGCCCAGTCCGCAGACAAAGATGACGCCCGCGATGATCAGGTTTCTCGATTTGGTCAGGTCTACTTTATTCTCTACCACGTTGCGCACACCGATGGCAGAAATCATACCGTACAGCATGAAGCTGACGCCTCCGATGATGGAGGACGGCATGGTGCTGATGAGTGCCGATACCTTCGGAATGAAGCTGACGATAATCGCAAAGACTGCGGCAATACGGATGACTCTCGGGTCATGTACGCGGCTCAATTCCAGAACGCCGGTGTTCTCGCCGTACGTCGTGTTGGCCGGTCCGCCGATGAAACCTGCCATTGCGGTTGCAAGACCATCACCGAGCAGGGTTCTGTGCAGGCCCGGATCAGAAAGGAAGTTCTCTCCTACGGTTGCAGAGATCGCCGACATATCGCCGACATGTTCCATCATGGTCGCGATCGCGATCGGTGCCATGATCATAATGCTGGTCAGATCGAATTTGCAGAGCTGCAGCGGCGGAAGTCCGACGATGCCTGCCTGTGCAGCCGGCGCAAAGTTGATGATCACGGATCCGTCCGGATTTTTGATGCCGAGTGCATTCAGGACAACTGCCACAGCGTAGGCAATCACAACGCCCATCAGAATCGGAATGATTTTGAACATTCCTTTTCCCCAAATGTTGAAAATGATGATGACTGCCAGCGCAACCAGTGCCAGGAACCAGTTCGTCGAAGCATTATTAATGGCGGAACCAGCAAGGCTGAGGCCAATGCAGATGATAACCGGACCTGTGACAACCGGCGGCAGGTAGCGCATCACGCGTTTGACGCCGACCATGCGGATGATCAGGGCAAAAATCAGGTACAGAAGACCTGCTACCACAATACCTCCGCAGGCATAGGCTGCCTTGTCGTTGACACTCATGCTGGCATATTTTCCGGTGTTCAGGTTTGCAACAGCAGCAAAGCCGCTTAAGAATGCAAACGAGGAACCAAGAAATGCCGGTACTTTAAATTTCGCACACAGATGGAACAGCAGCGTTCCAAAGCCGGCGCAGAACAGCGTGACGGATACGGTAAGACCGCGGGACGTTCCCTCGCCGCATGCATCTACAAAGTAGCTGTTTACCAGAATCGGCACCAGAATGGTTGCACCGAACATGGCAAACATGTGCTGCAATCCGAGAATCAGCATTTTAGGAATGCCGAGCTTTCTCGCATCGCGGATGACTCCATTAGACTCGTTCATACGTCTCTCCCTCTCTTTTGTTTTTCCTTCCCATTATAGGCGTTATATTCTGGAAATACAAGCGAAAGATTCCGTTCCGCACACTTTAATTTTCAAACGGGCGGACACGAAGGGCAACACCTAATTCATCGCAGATTTCCCGGCATTTCTGAATCTTTTCTTCCGGCATAACTTTCTCGACAACGGTCATCACAACATTCGGCACATACTGTTTTGCAAGTACTGCAAACTCCTTGATCGCCTCGTACGACTGGATGCCGAATTTCGACCGCGTGAGCTCCAGAAATTCCTTTTCATCCGGCGCGTTTAAGGAAATCGAGACGGTATCGAATCTTCCCTTTAATTCCGGGGTGACATCTCTTCCATAGATCAGGTTGGCAAGACCGATCGTATTCAGACGCACTTTCAGGTTCGGATACGTTTCTTTTAAGGAATCGATCACCCGACAGACATCCGCAAGCCGCTCAAGCGGTTCCCCGAAGCCGCAGAATACCAGTTCATTGATCACGTTCAGATCGTACTGCGCGAACAGCTCCAGCATCGTCTCAACGGATGGCTCGCCCTCTTTTAACCACAGTGTATTTCCCTCCTGCTGCTGTTTCGTCTGGCGCAGACAGAACACACAGCTGCACGGGCATTTGTTTGTCATGTTGACATAGACATTTTTTCCGGTAAGATCGCCGCTCTTTGCAAGGTCGAGATACCCTTCCTCGCCGACGGCTCCGGTTACAGTATATAAATACATTACGCTTCCTCCGTTAAGTCCTTCATAAACATTTCAAAGCAGAGTCCCCAGCAGCTCGGCACTTCGTTTTCTTCGCAGTAGCGGATGCATTTCGATACGTAATCCGCTGCCTTTTTCACCGACTCGTACAGGCTGTGGCCGTTCAGATACATGCCTGCGATAATTGCCGCAATGACATCTCCCGTACCGCTCCGGTCGCCGCCGATGCGGTCTACCATGACGATCTGGAAATCTTCGCCTTTGTTATAGATAAAGTTGGCAATCTGTGTCTGGTTAAAGTGGATACCCGTCACAACAATATGTTTCGGTCCCCGCTCTGCCAGTTTTCCGCACATCTCCTTCAGCTCCTCAATCGAAGCTCCGTTCTCCGGATACGGCGCATCGAGCAGTGTACAGAGCTCTGTCAGGTTCGGCGTGATGATGTCCGCGTAGTGAACCAGCTCTTTCATCTTGTCGCACATCTCTTTCGTGTACGTCCGATACAGCTTTCCATAGTCTCCCATGACCGGATCGACGATGACAAAGTTGCGGTCCGTCTTGAAATGGCGGATAAAATCAAGCACAATATCCACCTGCTGTTCCGATCCTAAAAAGCCGGTCGAGATCGCATCGAAATCGAGCTTCAGATCCTTATAGGTCTGAATGTAATCCTTCATCCGGTCAGTATAATCATCAAAGTAATACGTCGGAAACTGCGTATGTGCCGAGAGAATTGCGGTCGGAACTACCACCGCCTGAATCTTCATCGCCGACACGATCGGCGCCATCACAGCAGTGGAACAGCGGCCAAAACCGGTCAAATCGTTAATCAGTGCTATCTGTTTCTGTTTTTCCATGTTGTTCTCCTCTTTTCCGGAATGCCACCACACCCGTTTTACGTTTATTTTTACACAACTGTTCCTTATTTACAAGTTTTTTCCGGAGAAAAAGAAAAGTATCCGTCACAGATACCGGATACCTTTCTTTTTCTCTTTGCTATTTTGCGGGTTTCTATGTCTACGCTTCTATAGCAAGACCCGAAAATAATGCAAAAAAGGCAGTGCTACAGAGCGCGAATTGCAAGGAACAGATTTGAAGGCGTACCGGGGTACGACGAAAATCTGTGACGCAGTAATTCACGCTCTGCGGTGCTGAATTTTTTGCATTATTTTCGGGGATTGCTATAAAATCTTGCATGCGAATGGTGCCAGTGCCATATCTCCATACGTTACTTCCTTCGCGTTATGATTGATATACATTGTCACCTTCTGCTTCTCGTTTCCTCTCGTCACGATCTCAAGGCCCTCTTCGGACGGCACCATCTGGAAATGGCAGTCCCGCATCACCTGCTCCATCAGAAGCTTCGTGATCTTCTCTTCCAGACCGCAGCCCACGTAATACAGGGTTCCCTTTCCTGTCTGTTTTCTCGTCACGGCTGCAAATTCCTGGTAGAACGCATCCGCGTAACGGAACAGCACTTCCGCATCCTGCACTTTGATCATATCGCGGAAGATTCCGCCTGTGCCTTCCACGCCCTCGAACACGCCGCTTCCCACAACCGGGAATGCATCGTAGTCCTGAAGACTCTCCGTCTCCTCTACCGTAAGACCCGCAAGCGCATTGTAGTGCACCGGCAGTGTCTCGCCGAACGGAACGTTATTGTCCGCATCTTTCACGGCGTGGCGGTACGTCACGATTACGGTTCCGCCGTTTTTCACAAACGCTTCCACCTTTTCTTCCATCTCCGGCTTCGTAATGATCATCTGCGGCAGGATCACAACTTTATAAGAAGAAAATTCTCTGTCCTCCGGAATCACGTCCACGCCGACATTCTGATCATAGAATGCTTTATAAAACTTCTGCATCTCCGCCGCCGGGTCGAGCAGAATGCTCTGGCGCTGGATACGGAACGATGCCAGGGAATCGTAATCGTACACGATCGCCGCCTCGTTCTTCACCGGGGCTTCCATCGCTTCTCTGTATTTTATAATATCATGGAAGAAGCTCTGTACTTCATAGAATTTTCTGCGTTTCACATTATCCGCATCAATGATACCATAGCAGAACTGCTCCGCACCTTTTGTGGCCCCGCGGTAACGGAAATACATCAGGGAATCGGCGCCGTGTGCCATACTCTGATACGACCACATCTTCGCCTGGTTCGGACGCGGCAAAAAGCCCGTCACATCGTGGCCCTGCGCTCCCATGATCGCCTCGGTAATCCAGAAATTCTCACCTTTTAAGCCGCGGATGTAGTCGAGCGCGAACGCAATCTCATGCGGCGCAATCGGCTCTTTCTGTCCGCCCCAGACCGGGTAATTGTTGTATGCTGCCTGATCGAGTGTCTTTGCCACTTTCGAATAGTCAACATGTTTTCCAAGACCGCCGCCCGGGAAATCATGCATCACAACAGCCTCCGGCGAGATCTCCTTGATGAGCTTTGCCTGAAAGGCCATGAAATCCACGATCGACTGGCTGCGGAACCGCTCCCAGTCCTGGCGGAGTGCCGGGTTGTGTGTCGTGATCGTCTCCGACGGGGTCGGAATTTCATCAAATGTGTTGTATTCCTGCGACCAGAACGTGGTTCCGTACGTCTCGTTTAACGCATCCATATCGCCTGAAAACTTTTTCGACAGATACGTCTGAAACGCCTTCTGACAGTTTTCGCAGTAGCAGACATCGCTTCCCTCATGGCCGATCTCATTGTCGATCTGCCATGCCACGATGCTCTCCTCATCCTTATAGTGCTCGACCAGTTCACGGATGATTTTTTCAGAATACGCATACATGTGCGGACTGTTGAAGCAGTAAACGTGTCTTCCGCCGAAGGCTCTCTTCTTTCCGCCTTCGAATTCCGAGAGGATGTCCGGATGCTTTTTTGCCAGCCATGCCGGAATCGTCGCGGTCGGGGTTCCCATAATCACCTTCAGGTTCCGCTCTTTTGCTTTTTCGATGACACGGTCAAAGAAAGAGAAATCGTACTGTCCTTCCTGTTTCTCCATCAGATGCCAGGAAAATTCCGCAATTCGGATCACGTTGCATCCCAGCTCCACAATTGTATCAAGATCCTGCTCAAGCAGGGATGCATCCCACTGCTCCGGATAGTAATCTACACCAAGCCACATAGTCGTTCCTCCACATTTTTACTAAAATTTTTATATTGTTTCTGCAAGCCCTCATTCGGCTTTTTCTCTGTGTTTTCTGACTATAATGGTAGCAAATTCCATCCGTTGTGTCAACGCTATTTTACTAAAACTTTTACTGTTTTCCCTTCATAGAAGAAAAGTTTTACTTCATCCCGTTTTTCCTGTTTTACTGTTCTTTTTTCACACTGCCGCGTACCACAAGACTGCACGGAACTACGATTTTTCGCGGGAGACGCTCCACGTTCCACAGCCGCTCCAGTGCAAAGGCAGCCTCCCTTGCACTCTCCCGCAGATACACCTCAATAGAATCGAGCGGCGGTGTGCTGCTCTCGGAAAATGCCGTGTTGTTGTACGTCACGATACTGCAGTCGTCCGGAACGGAAAATCCATGCTCATGGATTGCCTTTAAAATACCGGCGGCAGTGGCATCACTGGAGATAAAGAGAGCCTTTGGCGGCATCCCGTTTTCGTCCAGATAACGGTCCATTGCTTCGTAAGAGCTTCTGGAATTCATCTCGCAGTCGATGATCTGCTTTTCATCAAACAGATTTTTGTCCAGCATGGAATTTTTGTAATAATAATATCTCGGATCCATCGTCAGCTCTTTGACCTGGTTGTACGTATACACAGCGCCCGCGTACGCCACACTCTCATATCCCTGCTCTGCAAAGTGCTGCAGTACCAGGCGGGTCGCCATATGATAATTCGGAACGATGCTGTAATATTTCATCTCATCCGGCGAGGAATCGATAAAGACCAGATTCCCCGTATACTTTTCAAAGCTTCGGATTTCTTCTTTCGTAAATCGTCCGAGCGCAATGATTCCATCCAGGTTCCGATCACTGTTCGTCATAAAGCTGCCGTTTCCATCCCGGTACAACGATACCGTATTCCAGCCATTTGCAAAACACTCTGCTTCCACCAGATTTTTCAGCATCATGTAGTAAATATCGTCCTGAAGCTGTGGCATCTCAAACATCTGCGCAATGCCGATCGTTCTGTTTTTCGTCGTTTTTGTCTGTTCTGCTTCCTGTTCTTTACTGTTTTTATGCTTCTGCGATGTGGAACGGTAGCCCAGCTCCATCGCAATCCTCGTCACATTTTCTCTTGTTTCTGCCGCCACATTCAGTGTACTGTCCCCATTTAAAATCCGGGATACCGTTCCCTGGGACACACCGGCGCGCAGCGCAATATCTTTTAATGTTGCCATAAATTCCCCTTCTCCGTTCGAGTAATTTCATATTCAGAAACTATTCGGAACCCCATCTTGATTTTGTATTTACTAAAACATTTTACCATAATCCCCTCTAAAATGCAACGAACCGGCCTTTTTCAAAGCCGGTTCGCCTACATCATTTTACTGTTTATGCTTCTGTTTTTTTACTTTTATTTACCTTGTTCAGAATTTCTTCCAGGAATGCACCATCCAGTTTGTAACCTTTTACATAAATCACAAACGCAAGAACGGTAATCACAGCCGGAATCACGCCCATCAGAACACGCATACCCATGATGGTTGCTGCGGACTGCTCTGTATTTGCAACATAGCCTACGATGGTAAGACCGACACCGATCAGCCATGCAGAAACAGCAGATGCTGTTTTTACCAGCAGTGTCTGGAAAGAGGCAATGATACTTTCGTTACGGCTTCCTAATTTCACCTGCCCGTAATCGATAACGTCTGCCAGCATAACAGTTGTTGCGCCTAATGTCAGACCGGATCCAAGCTTATACAGCACGCCGCATACTGCAATGATTACCACGTTCTGCGGAGCAAAGAAACCGCTGACAACAAGTCCAACAAGTCCAATAGCCGGGCTGAAACTTGCGATTGCAAATACCTGCTTTTTGCTCAGGCGTTTGGAAAGTACCGGGAACAGGAACAGTGCACCAATCTCGGCAAACTGTGCTGCTGTTGTGAAAATCGGATACAGATCTTTATCACCGGCAACGTAGGTGAAATAGTAAATTGCAACACCACCGGCCAGCTGTACAACCAGGTTGTAGCAGAGCACAACACCGATGAATACCTTTAACTGATCATTTGCCATAATGACATGGAGCGCATCTTTTACCGTTGTTCTTTCCGCTTTTTTATCTCCTGTTTCTCCAAAACAGCTGCGGTCTTTGACAAATACAACAGTAATAATGGAAGTAACCACAAAAATAACGGCAATGCCGACCGCCAGCATGGAATAACCCTTCGCGTCATCTCCGTTTCCGAGCATGGAAACCATCTTGATCGCAAATGCACCCATGAGCAGCCATGCCAGACTGGCAAAGATACGTGGAATTACGGACATGGAATCTCTCTCCTCCTTGGTGCTGGAAAGAGACGGCAGCATGGACCAGTACGGAATATCAATTACAGTGTAAGTCATACCCCAGAGAATATACATCACAGAAAAATAGGCGTACATGCTAAATCCGGTCATACCTGCCGGTTTGCGGAACATAAAAATCATCACGATCGAGTTCAATACTGCACCGAGCAGAATCCACGGACGGAATTTGCCCCATTTGCTTCTGGTGTTATCTACAACGAAGCCCATCATCGGATCGTTAAATGCATCCCAGATTCTGGCTACCAGGAACAGGTTTCCGACGAACAGCGGTGCCATTCCAACCGTGTCTGTAAAGTAGATCATCAGGAAATACGAAATCATCGCATAGCACAGGTCTTTACCAAGTGCACCAAGTCCAAATGAAAATTTGGTGAAATTTGTTTGTTTCATACGTTTTCTCTCCTTATTTTTTCTTATGCTCTGCCGGTTTCACATTTTGCGAACCGGATCAGCGTGCTTGCATAGTCGCCATTTAAGCGGAGCTCCAGTCCATGCTGCATCAGATAAGCGCCGCTTTTTTTCAGCTCCCCATTCTCCAGCAAAACGGTGTAAACCGCATCTGCTTCCAGACCCCTGAAGCGGACCGTTGTGCTTCTATGGCCGATTTTCCCCTGCGCAAGGAAGGCAAAAATCAATCCTTTATCTTCTTTCTGATACTCATAAACTGCATAATCATTTGCAGACGGGTTTTCCAGACGATAGAAGATTCCCTCCTGGACGATCGGTCGGATCTCTTTGTATTCGCGGATCATTTCTTTTGCCGTCGCGGTATCTTCTTCGGTAAACTTCAGAACATTGCATCCGATGCCGAGGCTTCCCATCATTGCGCTGTGAAAGCGGAATTTCATCGGGATCATGCGAGCCGAAAGGAAATTCGGGCAGTCCGTGACCCAGGCACGCATTGCCTTGATCGGATAAATGTAAGAATAGCTGTCCTGAATCGTCAGACGATCGTATGCATCGGTGTTATCGCTTGTCCAGAAATCATCAAAAATGCCAAGGATGCCGTAGTCGATTCGTCCGCCGCCGGAAGCACAGGCTTCAAACAGTACGTGCGGATGTTTTTTCTTTAATGCTTTTACGATATCGTAAACCGCTTCGATGTGGCGGTACCAGAGATCGCGGTGCAGATTTGTCTGAGAAATCGGACGGTTGGCATCCCACTTAATGTAGTCAATTTCATGGCCGGAAAGCAGGTTGTCCAGCATCTCATAGAGGAACGATTTCACTTCTGCTTTCGTCAGATCCAGTACATACTGACCTCTTGAAGTGTCACTCGTTCTCGTATCAAAGTGATAAATCCAGTCCGGATGCTCTGCAAACAGCTTCGTCGGCGGATTGACCATTTCCGGCTCAACCCAGATGCCGAACATCATGCCGAGGGATTTTACTTCACGGATCAGCTCGTCGATGCCGTTCGGGAATTTCTTCTCGTTGACATACCAGTCGCCGAGACCGTTGTCGATGCCATTCCGCTCGCCGAACCAGCCGTCATCCACAACGAACAGCTCTGCTCCAAGCTCCTTTGCTTTTTTCGCCAGCTTTTTCTGCTCTTCACACGTTACCCCGAACTCCGTTGCCTCCCAGGAATTGTAGAGCACCGGACGAAAACCTTCGGACAAAATAAAGTCATTCGCAAAGCGGTGCAGGCGGTGTGACATGGTTTCAAAACCACAGTCCGAGTAGCCGCAGAGAATCGCAGGGCTTGCAAAGCGCTCTCCTGCTTTCAGCTCCAGACAGAAATCATGTGCATTCAGCCCCATCTGGACGAGTGTCCCGCCATACGGGGTCTGCTCGACAACGCCGCTGAAGTTTCCGCTTTGGCGAAGTGCTCCGAAGTAAACATCTCCGCTTGTCTCGGTCGCATCGCGGTCCAGAATAAAGTATGGGTTGTGATTGTGGGAAGAAATTCCTCTTCGGTTCTCAATCACAATTTTTCCATAGCTGACTTTCTGCACAAACCGCTGCTGTTCTGCGCCCCAGTGACCGTGTACGTTCGAAAAGTTCAGGTTCTCATACGGAATATGGAACTGTCCGCTCTGGAGCTGCTCCACTTCCATTGTTTCACCGGACGCATTATAAAGAACAACGAAACGCTCCATCAGATCGTACGCTTCATAGACCTTGTAATGCAGTTCCATTTTCAGCGCATAGTATCGGTCTTTCAGTTCCAGAATCAGCTCCTCGCAGGATTCCCCGTTTTCGATGCGGTATCCCACGTATTCGTAAACGACTTCGCGGACACCATCTGCAAACGTCACCTTCAGACAATGCTCTTTATATCGAAGACTTCCGTATACCGGAAACTCTTCTCTTGTGATTTCGTAAACCGGATCATTCGTGGATACCTCGGTCAGTACCGGCAATTCAAAATCTTCCACTTCGTTGATCCGTTTTCCCCAATATAAATGTCTTACCATTCCCTGGTCGTCAATGCCGAATGCATAACTGTTGGATCTGGTCTGCAGCAGGAAAATATTTTCGGAATGATTGATCACAATACCCATTTTCGCTTTCCCCATTTCTCTATCTTGTATCTTTCCTTTTTTCAACAGTACAAATTTATCATACGTTTTACTAAAAGTCAAAATATTTTACTTTTTATTTTAGTAAAATTTACTACCTGTTTTTTGTGAAAAATGCACAAAAAGAGGCATCTCCATCTATGCAGACTGGAAATGCCTCTTTTTTTGTTCTCTTGTTTCCTTTTTTTCTTCAGCTCAGGAAGTTTTCAATAATGACGTTTTCCGCCTCCGCTTCCGTCATGCCGAGCGTTCTGAGTTTCAACAGCTGCTCGTCATTGATCCGTCCGATCGCCGCCTCGTGGATGATTGCCGCATCCACATGTTTTGCCTGGATCTCCGGAATAGATCCGACCTGGGCGTGATCCATGATGATAGAATCGCACTGGATATGGGCGTGGCATTTGTTTTTGCCGACTGCCTTCGGATGGAAGACCTGGGAGGAATTGCCCTTTCCGACAGAACGTGAAATAATCTGTGCGGAAGAACCGCTTCCGTTCATACATACTTCAATATCCGACTCTGCCTTCTGGTCACCGTCTGTCATCAGACGTTCGAGCACGAACAGTTTGGAGTTTGCATCCATCACAACATTCGTCGTACGAATTGTTGAGTCAACGCCCTTAATCTGTACGGTATCCAGCGTAAAAACGGAATTTTCTCCGATTTCAATATTTGTCACCGGGTTCAGAATCCGCTGTCCCGTTCCGTTTCCCTCACCGTAATGCTTTTCCTCGTAGCGCACGTTGGCATTTTTTCCTACATGGAACGTATGGATACCGTCGTGCCGGCTGTCGTTACAGCCGCCGTTGTGAATACCGCAGCCCGCTACAATCGTAACATCGGCGCCGTCCGCAACGTAGAAATCATTGTAAACAAGATCCGTCATACCGGAAACGCTGACGACAACCGGGATAAATACTTTTTCGCCTTTTGTCTCGCCGTCAATCAAAATATCAATGCCCGGCTTATCCTCTTTTTTGCGGATTTTGATATGTTCACTGTCACCGTGGCAGAGCGGAATGCCGTTCTGGCGGAGATTGTATGCCCCTTTCTGCTCAAATCCCTCGCTGATCTGATTTAATACGCCCTGGGTTGTCTCATCTACCTGTACCATCAGCATGTGCCTCCTTCCTGGCCGCACATCCGGCCTGTTTTCTGCTGGAACAGGGTCGGCAGTACGTCTTCCTTTGTACCGTATTCTTTCACCTGGCCGTCCTCGATCACCATGATCTTGTCTGCCATCTGGATAATGCGTTCCTGATGGGAAATGAGGATCAGACATTCTTTCTTCTCTTTGTGGATTTCTTCAAACCGTTTGATCAGCATGGAAAAGCTCCACAGGTCAATGCCGGCCTCCGGCTCATCGAAAATGCTGACCTTATGCGGTTTTGCAAGAACCGTTGCGATCTCCAGACGCTTCATCTCTCCTCCCGAGAGCGTACCGTCCATCTGGCGGTTCAGGTAATCGGCAGAGCAGAGTCCGACAGCGGAGAGGAGTTTACAGCTCTCGGCTTCCGTCAGTTCTTTTCCGGCTGCCAGCGACAGCATTTTTTTCACCGTCATTCCTTTAAAACGCGGCGGCTGCTGGAATGCATAGCCGATGCCGGCGTTTGCGCGGTGGTCAATATCATAACCGGTAATATTTTCCTCATCCAGGAAGATTTCTCCGCCGTTTGCTTTCTCAATGCCGGCAAGTACTTTGGCCAGCGTCGATTTTCCGCCGCCGTTCGGTCCGGTAATCACCAGCATTTCCCCGTCCTTCACCTCAAAACTGATGTGGTTGACGAGGCAGCGTTTTCTTCCCTCTTCGTTTACTTCAAAGGTAAGATTGTCTACTTTCAGCATATTTGCACCTCTTTTGTTTTCGGTCTTTGAGGAATGATCCCTCTTCCAAAAACTCTACTCCTTCTCTTAAAGTCTGTCAATTGTTTGTTACAGTTTTGGGACACTCTTTCTTTTTTGGTTATTGATTCTCCCTGTAACGTTTTCCTCTTCTGCATTCTTGCCATTTCTTCTGGATCGTATGCCCTGTTTGCGGTATAATGGGGATAATATTTCATCGGGAGGTTATCGTTATGCGTGTACTTATTACAGGAACCAGCTCCGGGATCGGGAAGGCGATTGCGGAGAAATTTTTGAAAGACGGCTTTGATGTTACCGGATTTGACCGGAAGGAATCTTCGATTGCGCAGGAGCATTATACCCACTTCTGTCTCGATATCCGCGACAAAGAACAGTATCCGGATCTGGCACCGTTTGATATCGTCATCAACAACGCCGGTGTGCAGAATGAGGATGATATTGATATCAATTTGAAAGGAACGATCGCGATTACGGAGGCGTACGGAATTCATGACGGGATCCGCGCCGTCCTTATGATCGGCTCGGCCAGCGGCCATACCGGAGCTGAATTTCCGGAATACACCGCAAGCAAGGGCGGCGTTCTCGCCTACACAAAAAATGTGGCACTCCGCATTGCACCGTACGGCGGAACGTGCAACAGCCTTGATTTCGGCGGCGTACTGACCGAGCTGAATCTGCCTGTCACAGAAGACCAAAAACTCTGGGATCAGATCATGGATCTGACGCCGCTGAAACGATGGATGACCGTCGAGGAAACGGCCGACTGGGCGTATTTCATGACCGTGACGAACCGGTTCTGCACGGGGCAGAATATTCTGATTGACGGCCTTGAAGCCGGAAACGCACACTTTGTGTGGCCGGATGAATGATTTGTTGATTGCCTGCACAAACAAAAAAACAGGTTCCCTGCACGGAAGCTTTTTGGGCTTTTCCGCTGCCGGGCTGCCTGTTTCTTTTTATTTTTTTTCGTTTTTTCTTACGCTTTCTCAAACACCAGAATTTTCTCTGCGAATTTGTGGACAATCGGCATCCACATGAACAGCTTGTAGATGGGATTCAGTGTTTCCATACCGCGGGCGATGTTGTCGTCTTTTACTTTTCGGAAACCGGCGGCAATGTTGCCCAGGTCTGCAAAGCTGTTCGCACCCCAGGTAAACATCGCGCCCGTCGCCTGGATGGATTTTTCGATGTTTTCTTTCTTTACAAAGTACGGGCACAGCGTTTCCATGCAGACGTAGGCGTTGTCGAAATGATCGCGGATGATGGCGAGCATCGTTCTGACTTCGTCCGCTTTCATGTACATGGTCAGACCTTCGATAATGAAAAGCATTTTGCCCCGCACTTTTACCTGATCGGCCCATGCCGGATCGAGCACGGAACACGCAATCGTGGAAACGCGGCCGGATTCCTGATAGATGGAATCGCGCACCTCAATCGTCTCCGGCAGATCGAGATTGTACCAGGTAATTTTTCCATTATCCATGCGATAAAACCGTGTGTCCAGACCACATGCAATGTTGACCACGGTGCATTCCGGGTTCTTCCGGATAAAGTCGCTGACCAGCTCATCAAACACAACACTCCGCGCTACAATTCCTCCGCTCATTGCTGTGTCCTTTTTCGCATTGCTGAAATCGTAGTCGATGCGGTCAATCAGCACTTCTGCTTTGGTGTCGCGGAACTTGTTTTTCGGATTTCTGCTGTGCATGGCACGGGCGTAGAAGCACTGCAGCATCGTCTCGGCGGTTCCGTTCAGTTTTGGTTTTATTTTTTCATTGCTCATTCTGGGTGATCTCCCTTCCATTTCACCGGTTCCGGTCCGGTCTTGTTTTATTTCGGATTTTCCACCTTGTCTCCCACAAACCAGTAATCACAGACCTCACCGCCGCCTGCCAGCGTATGGTCACGATGGAGCTTTGCATGCATCAGGGCTGCTGTCTTGTAATCAATGTCGCACATAATCGGCAGCACTTCCAGATAGCCCTCTTTTCGGGCGAAGGTGTTCAGGGGACATTGGGTGAAGTGGTAATAAAAACCGTCCTGATGCTTCGTCTCATCAAAATGAAAATCCCACGAATACGCCTTATACTGCGGATGTGCTTCCAGCCAGGCGGCATCCTTATGCATCATCTCCGCAATCCGCGCCATGCCGCTCTTCTTATTCGCATTGATCATCAGACCCATGGCTTTCAGAAGCGGGAAGGACATCATCTCCTCTGAGATTGTACGCAGTTCATCCACAGAGATTTTCCGGTCGGATGCATCCCACAGGGCGAGGAAGATGAGGCCCTCATAGAGATTCGACGCCATGGGATTGTCCTTTCTGATATCGTCGGCGCGGCGAAGCAGGTCGCGGTAGATCTGGTTGGTTTTGCGGAGAAGCTCGGTGGTTTTCGCTTTGCCGTAACGTTTTCGCAGGCTTTTCTTTATTAAAGGAGTCAGCATGTTCCAGTATTTGCTGGTGTATTCCATCATGGGCGGGTACCTTCCTGATGTTTCTTCTATTTTTCTTTATTATCTCATATACCTTTGTAAATTTCAAACTTTTGTTCTGTTTTGTATTATATTCAAATTCAATACACTGCACATTTACAGGAACTTCAAATTTTCTGACTATTTTTTATTACTTTCTTTTACTTCTCTTTTTTGTTATAATACATTTCAAGAAATGAGTTTTTCTTGTTTGTTTTTCATTGGGAATCTTAGACAATCTAATATATTTAACCGGGCAGCCGGGGGACGTGCTTTCATCTGATCTGAGTCTTGCAGAAAGGATGATTATTATGAGTACATACGAAGAATTGCAGATTATAATCAGTGTTGCTTTGCTTATTGTCGCAATTTTGACTTATACAAATAAGAAATAGCCGTCCTGCTCCCTGGTAAAGAATGGACGGCTATTTCTTATAGCAATTTAACATTTTCGCCAGATCGGGTGATCGCACTCACCTTCCGGCTGTCTTGTTAAGTATATTATATTGCAATCGTGTAATTTTGTCAACGCTGGCTTTTGCGTAAGCTTCTTTATTTGCTGAATAAATATCAATTTAATACATTTAACCAGGGAACCGTTGGGGTGTTATGTCAGCCGCCGGACATTTTTTGAAAGGAGGCTGGTGCTGATGGTTACATATAGTGATTTATTTACTTTCGTAATTATGCTTTGTGCTGTTATAACTCTTGTTATCAATATCATGCACAAAAAATAGCGCCCTCGCTCTGGTAAAGTAAGGCGCTATTTTTTGCAATATCTTTTATCCGGCGGTCAGGTGTGCACTGACCAACGGTTCTCTTGTTAAGTGTATTATATTACAAGGTTTTCGCTTTGTCAACGTTCGCTTTTTAGCTGATCAGATCTCTTTCCTTCCCATTCTGAAACTTCGACCAAAATCTCCCAAAAAGAATTTGAAATCCCCTCCCCATCGTCTTATAATATTTCCCATAAGGCACAAATATGGGGGGATTTTTATGACAATCAGTATTCTTCTTGCGCAGCAGATCGCGCAGCTCTTTCTTATGATTTTGATGGGCTTTTTAATCGTAAAAGCCGGACTTTTAAAAGATGAGGACAGCAAGGTTCTGTCGAAAATTGTGCTGTACCTGATCATTCCCTGCGTGATCCTGAATGCGTTTCAGGTCGATTACACGCCGGAAACGGTGCGGGGGCTGCTGGTTGCGTTTGCGGCTTCGCTTCTGACGCAGGTTGTGCTTCTTTTTGCGGTTTCGGCTCTTGGACGGGTGTCTCATTTGGATGCGGTTGAGATAACTTCTGTTTACTACTCCAATTCCGGCAATCTGATTGTGCCGCTTGTGACGGCTATTTTAGGGGAGGAATGGGTGCTTTACAGCTGCGTTTACATGAGCGTACAGCTTGTCTTTTTCTGGACGCACTGCAAAAAGGTGATCAGCCGGGAGGCTTCCTATGACTGGAAGAAAATTGTTCTGAACCTCAATATTATCTCTATTTTCGTCGGAATTCTTCTTTTCTTCACGGGCATCCGGCTTCCTGCGCTGTTCAACAATACGCTTCATTCTGTCGGAAGCATGGTTGGTCCTGCCAGTATGATTGTTACGGGTATGCTTTTTGCCGGCATGGACTTCCGGCAGATTTTTGCGAATAAACGGATTTACTTCGTGACCTTTCTTCGCCTGATCGCCGTTCCGCTGATGGCGCTTATTCTTCTGAAAGTCAGCCATCTCGCCGACCTTTCCGCGGACGGACCGACACTGATTTTGATTGTTTTTCTCGCCATCATCACGCCATCTGCTTCTACGGTCACACAGATGTGTCAGGTATACGGAAACGATTCACGCTATGCCAGTGCGATCAATGTTGTCACCACGCTGGCTTCTATTGTGACGATGCCGCTTATGGTGATGCTGCTTCAGATGGTAATCTGATCACAATTAATAGAAAAACGCTGTCCCGCTTCCCCTTCCAGAGAAGCATTGACAGCGTTTTCTATTACCCAATTAGTACCTTTTTCCCTTCAAACGCAAATCCATAATGCCGGATTCTTTCTTTTGGGATTCCCCGTTCTTTCAGCTCCGCGTCGTATTTCTTTATTTCAATCTGCGCCAGTGCTTTTTGTACCGTTTCCTGCAACGTTTTTTCCTCAGTTTCTTTTACTTTAAATTCCAGAATCATAGCATCTCGATCCAAATTTCTGGGAATTAGAATCACATCGTATCTTCCATACCCACTTTCCCGATTGGAACGTACTTCATAAAGATCTCGGACTTCCACCAGCAATCCAAGTACAAATCCATGATAAAACCGCTCTGGCTGGCTCCGCTCGGATACATGTTTTCCAACATCAAAATTACTAAATGTAGCAAGTTCAATATCATTCATATAGAGGTTCATCGCTTTTACATCCCCATTCAGCAATGCTTTGATAAATTCATTATAATTGGCAGATGCCGCTGCAAACCAGCTTTTGAACATATTCGAAAACATGCTCACAGTCTCCAGATTTGTGATGGAAAGAGAATACCACGGCTCCAGCGTCAGTCCTCTGTATTCAATCTCCTCCACTTTCAGATAACCGCTTGCCACCAACAGACTCCATACCGCACTTTCATCCTGTTCTAATTGTCCAAATATAATCTGCTCATCAAAATTAACTACAATTTGTTGTCTGTTGATCAGTTTTTCCAGTTCTTCCTTCATATTTACCGATGCCGACTGCAGGAGTTTGCTGATCAATCCATTGGAACTTGTAGCTGCCCAGTAGGGCCGCAGTTTTTTCTCTTTCAGATAATTTGTAATAGACCACGGATTGTAAATATCACGATGCGTGCCAAAGCAAAATCCGTCATACCATTGCTTTACCAGATCTTTCTTTTCCGGCATTCCAAATTGATCTAATGATTGAAATACCTCTTCTTCTGTAAAACCAAAACAGTCTGCATAGGCATCGGATGTTGTTGTAATAACCGTCAGATTATTGAGGTCCGAAAAAACAGATTCTTTGGAAATACGGGTAATTCCAGTCATCACAGCGCGTTCCAGATATGGATTTGTTTTGAATGTCGCATTGAAAAGGCTTCTCATAAATCCTACAAATTCATCCCAGTATCCATGAATATAGGCTTCCTGCATGGGCGTGTCATATTCATCCAGAAAGATCAAAACTTTTTTTCCATATAAAAGATTCAAATAACTGGAAAGATTTTTTAATGCATCCTGTGCTGTCACATCACTCATTTTTTCTGTAATTTCCAGCATCTGCTGTTTCTCATTTTGCGTAAAGCATTCTTCCTGCTCCAAATACCGATGTTGGCGATAAGCATCTACAATAATATTTTTTATCTTCTGCACTGCATCTTGATAGTTATTCTGTTTTACGTCCGCAAAGCTCAGAAAAATCACCGGATAAGTTCCCTGCAGTCTGCGGTATTTTTCCTGTTTCCAGATGGAAAGCCCTTCAAAGATGGTACCTTTTTCTGCATACTGTCTGGAAAAGAAACAATTCAGCATGCTCATATTCAATGTTTTGCCAAATCTTCTCGGACGTGTGATCAGCGTAATGTCATCTCCACTTTCCCACCATTGTCTGATAAAATCGGTTTTATCAACATAAAAATAATGATTTTCTCGGAGGGAAGCAAAATCCTGCTTTCCTATACTAATCGCCGAAGTCATATTTCATCTTTCCTTTCTGCGCGCAGACACACCAGCATTTTCTGTCTGATAATGAAATGTTCCACTGTTTTCTAATCGATAATCTTATCTTATAGTTTATCAAATTCCGAAAGAAATTAATAGACTTTTTCTTCTGCACAGCAAAAAAATGGCCGTCCCATTCCTCAGTGCAAGGATCAGACGGCCATTTTTCACTATCAGTTTCCAGTTTTATTTCTCATACAAAAACTCTTCCGGCAGTGTTACGCCGAAGTCTTTTGCCAGGTGGCGGAACTCATCCGGTGTAATCGTCTGGCGTTTGGTTGGCTGCATGGAGAGGACTTTGACGAGAATCTCTGCGGATTTCTCTGCGGTGTGCATCAGGCCGAAGGTCAGGTCGAAGTCGAAACCGGCTGCGAACATGCCGTGGTGTGCCCATACGGCGAGGTCGTATTTTTTCATCAGCTCACTCGTTGCAACGGCGATCTCTCTTCCGCCTGGAACCATCCACGGAACGACGCCGATGCCGGATGGGAATACGACCGGGCATTCAGTTGCCATTTCCCAGAGTTCGCGGGTGAATACTTTATCTTCTAACGGCAGGACGAAAGTCAGTGCAATGACGTTGGTTGTGTGTGCATGGTAAACGACGCGGTATCTTTCGTCCTGCAGTTTTTTCACTTCCAGGTTCATCAGATGGCTTGGAAGCTCGGAGGTCGGACGGCCTCCGTTGACAAGGCCCCAGACGATGCGATAATTCTCTCCCTTCTCGTCCAGCTCGATCATGCAGATGCTGTCTTCCGGTTTGATGATGACATTTCGGAAATATTTTCCACTGCCGGTTACAAGAAAATATTCTCCGGCAAGATTCGGAACGGAAGTTCCGATCGGGTTCCATTCTCTGGCTTTAAAATTTTCTTTTACGCTCTCAACTTCTTCCGGTTTTACACGGTAGGAAAGGTTTCCGCCGTTTCTCTCATGCCATCCCTGCTCCCAGCCGTCATTTGCCATCCGGATAAAGCCTTTTACAAATTCTGCATCTAAAAATTTCATGTTTTTCTCCTCATCTTTCTCTATGATAATTCTGTCTTTAGCGGCACACAATGTCTACCGGCACATCCAGGATTTTTGCTACTTTCAAAATCGTATCAATATGGCGTCCGACTGCTGCTGCCATGTGATGCGTCGGGCCTGCCTCGCTCCATCTGTTGCAGAATTCTCTTGCTCCGATGGAGAATCGTGTTCTCATATTGGTATCGCCGAACATGAAGATCGGGCCGTCCTCGTTGACGCCTTCTGCGACAACAAATTTGAAATGGCCGTCTTTATCCTGCGTAATTCCAAGGTACGTAACGTCTCCGACCGACGGATAGAACTGGGTCAGATAGCCGCCGCCTGTCTTTCCGTGAAAGACATCAACGATTTTCATGGTAGGTTTTCTTGCCTGGGAAATATCCGCATCGCCCGATCCGGAATGGCCGATGATACAGATGTCCTCGTTGAAGTCGATCGAATACATCTCGGAAAGCTGGCCGGTTCCGGCGATTGTTTTCAAAATGCTCATTGCCATCGCAACTTTGATGTCGCCCTCTACGGCGCAGGCAGTTCCCTGTTTGATCAGCATGGAGAATGCCGGGATCAGCATGCTGTCCAGTTTTCCGGCAATGCCCTGGGCAAAGCCGTCATAGTGGGATGCCACCATGCCAAGGTCCTCTTCTTTGACCCACTCTTCAAATGCAACAACATATTTTGCCATATCCCATACAGTTTCTACGGTAGCGCCGCCCTCGATGTCGAAGGTGTCGAGGATATCCTCGGCTTTTGCGCGGATCGCGTCTTCGTTTGTGATGTGATCGGCGATGGCCCACATTTTCTCCCAGTCGAACTGTTTCGTGTAAAGTCCCATCCGGTTGTAAAGGTTGGTTTCATCAATATAAAGATCCATCATACCCGGATACGGTCTTCCGATCTGGGCAATGTTGGTGTAGCGGAATCTTCTGCGCACCTGGGCTGCACGGCACCACTCGTCGATTTCTTTTGCCACATAATCATCGCCGCCTTCTACGACACCGGTGATAACGGCATGACGTTTGCCCGCGCGCTCCAGATCGGCCACCATCTCGCCGACAGCGCCGCACGCATACAGCTCGCCGAGCCATTTCGGGGTATCGGTGTTGGCGTAGTCCGGTGCTTTCAGTTTCTGTACGTTGACCAGCACAACCGGCACATTCAGGTCACGGATCGCCGGGAGCATGTTGTAGCTGGTTGCATACGTCAGAAGCTGTAAAATAACAAGATCGACATCCGCTGCACGGAACTTGTCTCCTGCTTTCATGGATAATTCTTTTGTTGTGACAATTCCGCCGTCGATCATTTCCACGGTGTCCGGAATGGTCTTTTTGAATGCATCATACTGCGCCTCGAACTCCGGAACCAGAGTCGGGAACTGCGGCAGGTATGCGCCAAGTGCAATGGCAAATACGCCTACTTTTGCTTTTGTTTCAACTAACATGTTCTTCGCCTTTTTAACCTTTCTTATTTTTATGCTTCATATTTTTTAATTTCAAAAGAATGGAAAATGCATTTTCTCGCATCCTTCAGGTCTTTGAATTCTTTTCCAGCAATCATCTGCACCGCCAGATTTCCGATCGCGGTTGCCTCGGTCGGGCCTGCCAGCACGGTTCTTTCGGTCTTTTCTGCGGTCAATCGGTTCAGATAATCTGCATTGGCACCGCCGCCGACTACATGAATCGTCTCGTAACGGCATCCGGTCTGCTCTTCAAGTTCTTTTAAGGTCGCCCCATAGCATACGGCCAGGCTGTTGTAAATAACGGCCGCCACTTCGGCGATTCCCTGCGGTACCTGCTGGCCGCTCTCCTCGCATGCTTTCTGCACTTCGTCGGTCATATTTTCCGGTGCAAGGAAACGGTCGTCGTTTGCATCCACGATAGATGGAATGGTGCATTTTGATGCCATTTCACAGATCGTTCCAAAGCCCAGATCTTCTGCAATTTCTTTCCGCACGGACTGAATCATCCACAGTCCCATGATGTTTTTCAGGAAGCGGTATCTTCGGTTGTATCCGCCCTCGTTGGTGAAATTGCGCTGCATGGCTTCCGGTCCACAGTCGGCTTCTTTTAATTCCGTTCCCATTAAGGACCACGTTCCGGAGCTGATGTAGAGCACATGCTCCTCATTGCTCGGTACCGCAGCTACGGCAGAACCAGTGTCGTGTGTTGCAGGAAGCACGACCTCGCAGTCGAAGCCGACCTGCTCTTGGATTTCTTTTTTCAGATGACCGATGACGGTGCCCGGCTCGCTGATCGGCAGGAAAATTTTCTCCGGATAACCCAAGTCTCGAATCATCTCTTTGTTCCAGTCTCCCGTTGCCGGATTGACAAGCTGGGTTGTTGTCGCGTTCGTGTACTCCTGTGCTTTCACGCCGGACAGCAGAAAATTCAGGTAATCCGGAATCATCAGAAGAGTCTCTGCTTTTTCCAGCTGTTCCGGTTTTTTCTTTTTCCACGCCATGAGCTGATAAATGCTGTTGAAAATCTGTTTCTGGATACCGGTCGATGCATAAAGTTCTTCCTCCGGCACCGTACGGTAAACCTCCTCATCCATCCCTTTCGTGCGGTCATCGCGATAAGCAACGGCATTTCCGATCCGCTGATCGTCCTTGTCCAGAAGGACAAAATCAACCGCCCATGTATCAATTCCGACACTCACCGGGATCTTTCCAAGTTCTTTGCATTTTTTCATTCCGGCCAACACGGATTCAAAGAGCGCCTCGATATCCCACACCTTCTCACCGTCCCGTTTCTGCATTCCATTTGGGAAACGGTAAATTTCCTCGAGAACCATTTTCCCATCTTCCATATGGCCGAGAATATGTCTTCCGCTGGATGCTCCTATATCAATTGCTAAATAATATTTTTCCATACCCATCCTCCATTTTCTGTCTCTAATTATAGAGAACTTTCCGGCGTAAAAAAAGAACACGCTTTGTCTAAAAAAGTGTCCTTATTTGCACTGCCGCGACCTCAAAACAGGTATCTGCCTGTTTCATCCGCAGTGCAATTCTGCCCGAGGGCTTTTTGCTCCATGAGATAATTCAAGAAACGTTTTCACAGGAAATTATGATAAAAAAATTCCGCAGCACTTCAGCGATTGAGGTGCTGCGGAACTTTTTACATTTTTGGCTGATATCTCATGTCGGATACATTGTAAACTGTGATAAATGCTTTTGGATCAAGTTTGTTGATAAAATTCATCAATTTCTGGTATTCGGTCTTGTCTACGATCGTGATGATTTCTTTGCGCTTCTGCATGTTATAGGCACCATAGGCTTCGTAGATCGTAGCACCGCTGTGCAGCTCATGAAGGATAAATTCCCGAAGTTCTTCTTCCTTTGGAGTGATGATACATACCCGGCGTTTGATATTGTGATCAAAAATAAAATGATCCAGAACAATTCCGTTAAAATACGTTCCAAGGATACTTAAAACTACCGTTTTCTTGTCGTAAACGAGTGCTGCAGACAGAGCAACACACATACCGGACAGAGACATGGCTTTTCCAAGCTCCATATGAAGATATTTATTCATGATCTTTGCTACAATATCAAGTCCGCCGGAAGAAGCATTTCTGTTAAAAAGAATGCTGAGTCCCACACTGACTACAAGTGTATAGCACAAAACATCCAGCTCCTGACTGTTTGTCATCGAGCCAAAATCCGGAAAGATTTTTTCAAACAGTCCAAGAAAAGCAGGAAGCATAATACTGGTGTAAACAGTTTTTACGCCAAATTCTCTTCCGCAGGTAAAAAAGCCAATGATCAGAAGTACTACATTCAAAATCATGGTGATGGCGGAAAGAGGCAGCGGTACAAAGTTGGAAAGTACGATACCCAGACCGGAAATGCTGCTGACAGAGGTATGGCTTGGCACCAGAAAGAAATAGACTGCCGCCGCAATAATAGCAACAGCTGCTGTCAGGATCAGGATTTCCAACAGGATCTGAGTATCCTTCAGTTGTTTTTTCATATTAATTCTCCGTATCTTATTTTTTATAGATGGGAAGATCCCTTCCTTATATTAATGGCATTTTGAAGATATGTAAACCCTTTCCGGGAATCATTCCAACATATTTGTGTATCGTTGTTGCTTTTCCGTCAGCTTTCTGTAATACATATCCTTTTTATTGCTTTTTTTCGTTCTATGCTACAATAAACTTAACATTATCTTGCAACGTAATCAGGAGAACAACATGAGCGAAAAGGGATTGACCAACATTAGTCTCAAAAAAATAAATAAATCAAAGGTTTACCAATATATTTACAGAAAGAAAAAGACCTCCAAGCAGCAGATCGTTCAGGAACTGCAGATGGGTTTATCCGCGGTCAGCCAGAACCTCAACCTTCTGGAGCAGGAAGGTCTGACCATGACAAAGTTCTTGGCATTTCCATTGCCACACAGGGTATCATATCTTTGGATCATACCACCGTATTATATGGATATATCATGAATAATACAAACATGAAACTGGATGATTTTTCCAGATACCTTCCTTATCCCTGTTATCTGGAGCATGATTCGAAATCAGCTGCATTTCTTGAATTATGGAATCATCCGGAGCTTGACAGTGCTGTTATTATTCTGCTGAACAGAAATCTGGGCGGCGGTATCATCACCGATCATCAGGTTCAGCAGGGAGTCTCCATGCACAGCGGAACGCTGGAACATATGTGTATTTATCCCGATGGGCCACTTTGTTATTACGGAAGCCGTGGCTGCCTGGAGACCTACTGCTCTGCCAATGCACTGGAACAGGCTGCAGGTATGCCTGTCAAAGAATTTTTTCCTCTTCTTCGCGAAAAAAAATCTCCCCAGATCCTGCAGATCTGGAAAGATTTTTCAGATTATCTGGCATTTGCCATGAGAAATCTTAACCTGATGATCGATGCACCGATCATCCTTAGTGGCTACCTTGCACCTTATTTTACAGAGGAAGATTTGGCCTATCTGGCAGAGTATCTTCATACTGCTGCACCATCCATACCAGATAACACGCAGATACTGGTCGGTACGCATGGACAGTATACACCGGCAATCGGAGCTGCCCTGCATTATGTAGAGAAATTTGTTCAATCCATTTAACCGAAACCAACCAGTTCTGTTTCATGTCCACCAGCAAGTGGCGGAGCAAAACACATGTGTGTGTATAAGTAAATTCATGGCAGTGATTACTTATCAATTTATAGCAAGATTGCTTTTTTATTTCAGAGAAGTATTTTGAAAATTACTATTTGATAAATCCAACCTGTTTGCTGATAATCTCATACTGTTCTTCTTTCTTCTTGTTGTAGCCGACCTTCAGCTCCTCAAACAGGTTGTTACCCTCCGGATCAATTGAGACGATCAGCGGGCCGAATTCTTTCACACGGCAATTCCATAACGTTTCCGGCATTCCAAGATCCTGCCACTCTGCGCGGACAATCTCTTCGACCTCCGTTGCAGCAACAACAGCATTTCCAGCCGGGAAGACACAGTGGATTGCACCGAATTCCTTACAGGCTCTCTCCGTATTCTCTTTCATTCCGCCCTTTCCGACGATCACGCGGACACCGGTTTCTTTTACAAATTCATACTCAAATTTTTCCATCCGCATGCTGGTAGTCGGGCCGACCGATACCATCTCAAATTTTCCGTTTTCCAGCGGGCGGATAATCGGACCTGCATGGAAAATTGCGTTATTTCTTACATCAACCGGCAGTTCTCTTCCCTCTTCTACGAGACGACGGTGTGCTACATCACGGCATGTCGTCAGACTTCCGCTTAAATATACGATATCTCCGATTTTGATACCCTTTAAATCTTCTGCTGTTACAGGAGTAACCAGGATTTTCTTTCCATTTCTTTCTTCTACCATTATAATTCTACCCCCGAATGCGTTGTAATTGTGTAGTTGAGGTCCTTATCAAAAATAATGTGGCCTCTTCTGTGGCTCCAGCATCCCACGTTTACGGCAACACCGATAACGGACGGATGGCGCGCGGTATTTTCAATATTGACACCGAGCACAGAATACTTTCCGCCCATACCCTGCGGTCCAAGGCCGATCGCATTGATGCCGTCCTCGAGCAGACGCTCCATTTTGGCAGCACGCTCATTGTCATTGTGGGAACCGATCGGACGCATCAGCGCTTTTTTTGACAGCAGCGAGGCTGCGTCAATCGAGGTTCCAATGCCGACACCGACAAGAAGCGGCGGGCAGGCATTCAGACCATATGTGGTCATAATGTCGAGAACGAACCGCGTCACACCCTCATATCCCTCTCCAGGCATCAGCACCATAGCTTTTCCGGGAAGCGTACAGCCGCCACCTGCCATGTAGGTGTAGATTTCACACTGATCAGAATCCGGAACGATATCCCAGTAAACGGTCGGAGTTCCCTTTCCCACATTCTTTCCAGTATTGTACTCATCGAATGTCTCAACACTGTTGTGGCGCAACGGCGCTTCGAACGTTGCCTGTACTACCGCATCTTTTAACAGTATTTCCAGTTCTCCGATCAGTGGGAATTTCGTGCCGCATTTTACCCAGAACTGCAGAACTCCGGTGTCCTGACAGCTCGGACGGTTCAGCTCAACTGCTTTTTTCTGATTTTCAAACATCGTATTGTAAATCGTTTTCGCAAGCGGGCTGTCCTCTTTATCGCGCAATTCTTCCAGTTTTGCAATGACATCATCCGGCAGTTTTTTCGCCGTATGGGCAATGAATTTTGCCATTTTGTCGGTCATTTTCCGAACCTGTTCTTCTTTTGACATACTATGCACCTCTTTATTTTTCAATATTGATATCAAATTCACGCGGGCTGCAGTCGTTGTTGTCCAGATATGTGACATTTGGCTGCCAGGCTCCTCTCATCTTCCCATGGAAATCCAGCGTGTAGACCTCCCGGTAAGACGTATTAATCATGCTGTCCGCAATCACGAGTTTTTCATCGGAATATGCAAAGCTTAAGCAATGATATTCTTTTCTGAAGTCGTCCGGATACAGATCGTTTCTGACCCACTTTTTCAGTCCGGCCGTCAGCTCTTTTTCTTCTCCCTGCAGATCGGCCGTGATGCGCAGCATACCGTCTCCCAGCTTGTCGAGCTTCACCCAGCGGACATTTCTTGGGTTGACACCGAAGAAGATTTTCCTTCCTTTCACTTTCCAGTAAAGCTCCTCTGGAACGTCCTCCCCATCCGGCATCGGCAGACAAAGATCCGCCTCTTTTTTCCGCAGCGCGGTACGCTCTTCTTCTGTCGATTTTGGAGCTTCCACTGCTTTTAAAATATATTTCTGACAGATATCCGCGATTTTTTCACTCGCTGTACCGGATGTGATACCGATCACAACCGGAATCTCGCGGAATCCGATCATGAACTGGCCGAAAGTGCCCTCAGCTGCAAATATTTTCTCGCCGGTCTTGACCTGATAACCGTAGCTGTCGATCGCATGACCTGCTGCCTCCGGGATCTGCACGCGCGGTTTTACCATATCGGAAATCCACTCGGCCGATACGAGCTGTTGCCATTCCACATTCCATTCTGCTTGATCAGCCAGCCAAGTGCGGCAATCCACGGTGCAGTCAGATACATTCCCCATCCGCCGGTATTATAGCCTTCCGGGCTGGAAAGCCAGTTGATTTCCGGCAGATCCATTTTGGAAAAGACACGCTCTTTCAAAAGTTCCAGGCACGTTTTTCCCATAACCTTTGATACGATCACAGACAGCGTATAACTGCAGCCGGAATCGTAATGGAAGCCGTTTCCAATTTCATCGGCATTTCGTTTTTGTCCAAGCCACGTTGTTTCCCAGTCTTTTGTCAGACGTGTGAACCACACATTGTTGGCACAGAAGGTGGAACCGGCCTGCATCGTCAGCAGATCACGGATCGTGATTTTCTCAAGTGTGGTATCGTACGTCACCGGAAGCTCGTCCCGCAGATAGTCCAGCATGTAGTCATCCAGAAAAAGTTTTCCCTCGGACACAGCCATGCCGACACAAAGAGACGTTCCTGTTTTAGAGAGGGAATGCATCATCTGCGGTACTCTGAGGGAATATGGCGCCCATGCTCCCTCAAAAACGGTTTTTCCTTCTTCCAGCACGCAGATGCTGTGCAGCTCTGCCTCCTGTTCCAGTTCTTTGATCATCTCGAGAAGAATGCCGGCATTCAGCATTTCCTCTCCTGCTTTTTTTCGTTCCATTACTTTTCCTCCTCTGTTTTTGGCGGCCATACGGATGTCTCCACCTGGATTCCGCCGCGCTTCGACAGATAAATACCAAGCACAATCAGACATACCATGATGACGACAGCGCTTGCGGCGTAGATCGGTTTTACGCTCAAAATTCCTTTGATAAAGATGGTTGTATAAATCAGAATACTGATTCCGCAGAACACGTACAGCATCTGTGTTTTCAGATGGAATTTGTTATTTTTCCATGCCTCCGGATACTTTTTCGGCACCTGGGAAATCGCATAAACAACGGTTACGTTCATAAAGAATGAGATAACCTGGAAAATATTAGTGATCGTTACGATGCTCATATCACAGATAATCGGAAGCAGGATAACAATCAGTGTGTAAGTATAAATCAGATACGGCATTCCCTTGCGGTTCGTTTTCAGGATCTTTTTCGGAAGCCAGCCATCATTTGCCGCCTGCGTGATTGGGTAACGGACATCGTTGAACACACCGTTCTGTGTGGTAATGATCGCCATAATCGGACCACCGATCAGGAACAGTTTGTAAACGGCTGACGGAAGGATTGCCTGCGCTGCCGGAAGAATGGTCGGTGCTCCGGCCACTTCATCGTGCGGCAGGATTCCGCCGGTTACCATGGCAAGCCCGACGTAAATGAACAGCAGACACGGAACGCAGCTCACGCTTGCCACCGGCACATCTTTTGTTGCATTTTTTGCATCTTTTCCATACCAAATGACACCGAAATAACCGTTCGCGGAGTTGATCAGCAGCAACGCTGCCAGCATGAAGCCTTTGAATCCGCCGGTGAACATCTGGACACCAGAAAAATCAAAGATCGGCTGACGGATCTGGGTCAGTCCAAAGATCACGTAGAGAACCATGGTACAGAGCAGAATCGTTGACATGATTTTGCTGACTTTGGCGAAAATATCAACGCCCATAAGGTTCAGTACGAACAGAACGACTGTTCCTGCGATTGCCAGCGTTTTGGCAGACAAAGACGGAATCAGTACATTCAGGTAAAGGCCGAGCGCCAGGGCAAAGGAGCTGTTCAGGATCGGCATGACCAGTTTGGAATACGTGATCAGACCACCTGCGCTTACACCCGCCAGGTTTGTTACGACCGAGTACGGACCACCCGCTACGCGAAGGGTTCCGCCAAGGATGATATACGGAAATACCATGAAAAATCCCATGATAATAGCCACCAGATACGCCAGCCACACGGAGTATCCTGTGTACGCCATCGCCGGACCAATAAGCGTTACCATTCCCGAACCAATTACGCCGCCGACAGCGATTGCGAACAGATCGCTTCTTTTCAGAATTCCCGGAGCTGGTTCCGGTTTATTCTTGATGATGTTTTTTGTCATTTTCTCTTCTTTTCCTCCCAATTTGATGCGAAAAACGTAAAACCCGGCCGGAATTTTCTCTTTTTCTTAACCGCTATTATAGGCGCGTGACGCGATGTTGTACATTTACGAAAAATGAGGGCGCTATAAAAAAAAATGATAGTTTGGGAATAAGGAAAATTTATAATATACGATGTGCTATTGTTTTTGAATTTTGTAATTGAATACTGAAAATTTTACAGACCATCTACAGATAAATATGCTATAATAAGCAAAATAGCAGCGAATTGTGCTGTATTTTCTCTCTTTTTCCAGAATTCATCTGACCTTATGGAGGATATTCCCATGAAAATAATACAGCTTGAATATTTCTGCGCGGTTGCGCGCTATCATAGTATTTCCGAGGCCGCGCGGAAGCTGTACGTGACACAGCCAGCCATTTCCAATGCGATCAAGGAGTTGGAAAAAGAATATGCAATCCGGCTCTTTTTTCACGGAAAAAATAAACTTTCCCTGACCTCGGAGGGCGAGCAGTTTTATCGTACCGCCGAGGCTCTGCTGAAACAGGTAGAAAATGCCTCTGTACAGCTCCACGCACTCGGAAAGTCTGTGCCACCGCTTCGCATCGGCATTCCACCACTCCTCAGCACCGTATTTTTTCCGGATCTGCTGGTGGATTTTAAAAAACGGTATCCGACGATTTCGGTGGAACTTTTCGAGTACGGCTCCAAGCGCGCCGCTTATCTCACTTCCGAGGGATTTTTAGATTTGTCGATCGTCAATATGCATTTTTATGATGTTGATAAATTCCACGCCTGTCCGATGCTATCCGACGAACTTGTCTACTGCATCGCCACTGACCACCCGCTCGCAGGCTCCGATCCCCTCCCTATTTCCGCTCTGGCAGACGAGCATCTGATTCTCTGCAACACAGACTCCGTTCTGGATACGACACTGTCCAGTCTCTTTGAAGCCTCTGCCGTCAGACCGGAAATCTTGCTCCACAGCAGCCAGCTTGCGACAGTTCATACCTTTATTGTGAACCATCTCGGCGGAGCGTTTTTATACCATTCGGTCGCACAGAAATACGATGACCTCGCCGAAATTTCCATCACCCCGCCGATCGACCAGAACATCGGTCTCATCTGGCCGAAGGGAAAATATCTGAACAGCAGCGTGGAAAAATTCATTTCTTTCGTAAAAGAGAGGGGCTGATCCCGATAGATTCCCCTCGCGTTTTCCTAATGATTTATCATTTTTTAAGGGTGAAGTTCATCCGAACTTCACCCTTATTTATTGGTATGCTTTACTTGGAAATTCTGTCAATTGGTTGCATTTTCAGAATTATTGAACCGGATTCATTTCCTACACCAAGCAATCTTAATGTACGATAATCCAGCTTCCCGTGAAAGAATTTCTCCAAAACAGCTGTCATGAATAAAGCGAGACAAGTCATGGCTGCTGTCTTGTACATTAATGATCCAGTTCTTCTTTTTTTAACTGTGTATCTGCACCCGGTTTTCTTGCAAAAGAAAAATTCCGTTCTCCATTTTCACCGATTTCCACAAATGCCAACGTTGTAAAATAACCCGGGTCTTCGACAATAGCATCTGTATTGATTCCTTCCTTTTGCAATGTCTTCTTTAAAAATTTACCATGCATATCGTTTCCAACTTTTCCAATAGAAGATGTGCGATACCCAAAGTGGCTTGCAACTGTCAGAAGATTTGCCGGAGCACCGCCGGGATTCTGTTCAAACAGTTTTCTCCCATCCTGACTGTGTCCTGCTTCCGTAAAATCGATCAGCAATTCTCCCAATGCCACGATATCAACTTTTTCTTCCATTTTTCAGTTCCTCCACAATCTCGTTATAACGTTTTTTATTTAACCGGTAGAAAAACAATACAACCGCAGTTACAATCCAAAGTGCACCTGGAATCGTCGTAAATGCATGTTTCATAATTGAAAGTACAGTTGTATTTTGTGTCTGATTTGCAATATAACCATATTTTCCAAGCAATCCTGCTAAAAGTGCTGTTCCAACTGCCATTCCGATTTTATTTCCAAGTGAAATAAATGCATACTGAAAACCGTCATTTCTAAGTCCGGTTTTCCACTCCCCATATTCCACACAGTCTGGAATAATTGCATAGATTGCGGTATTAAATCCAGAGAAGAAAAACTGTGTCAGACCAGATAAAGCATAAAAAATGGCTGGTGATTCTTTGGCATTAAAGAAAAACATAGTCAGCATGGAAATTCCTGTAAATAAAGCAAAGAGAGATGCTGTTCTTCCTTTGTTATTCAGCTTGCGGAATACTGGTTGAAAACAGGCTGCCCCGATGATAGAAGGAATAATGATGCACATCGAATAAGTTGTGTAGTAGGAGGTATTCCCTTCCACATATGTAAAATAATACAGAATGTCTGCATTTCTACCATACAATGTAAATCCAAATAATATCTGTCCTACCAATGCAAGAAGATATGGTCTGTTCTGCATGACTGCTTTCAACTGAACCTTTACAGAAATTTTTTCTTTTTCCGGAGTAATCACTGCCTCTTTCGTCTTCGCAAAACAGAAGAAATGACAGGCTGTAAAAATACATCCATATATGACCGCAACCGTCAGATATCCTGTCTTTGCACTGTGACTGCCAAATTTGCTGATCAGTGGAACTGTGATAATATTTAACACACCAATTGCAATCATCGCTGCAACCGAACGGGATGTATTTATTTTTGCACGTTCATCAATATCCTGTGTCATAGCACCACACAAGGTTCCATATGGAATATTCACACAGGTATACCCCAAAACCAGCAGACAGTATGTAATTACCATATAAATAATCTTTCCATTCTGCGGCCAGTCAGGTCTTGCCCAGAATGTCATGACAAGAAGAATCGCTGTAATTGGTGCCGCTACTAACAACCATGGACGGTACCGTCCCCATCTCGATTTTGTTTTATCCGTAAGTCCCCCGACGATTGGATCATTGATTGCATCCCAGAATCTTGAAAAAAGCATAAGTGCTGACACCGCCGC